>NZ_CP014608.1:1879423-2505898 GCF_001586165.1 Obesumbacterium proteus
GGTGCATTGGAGGTTAACCAATCGGCGCTGATCTCCAAAGATTACTGGCGCGAAGTGGACAATATCACTACCCGCGTATTCCGTAACGACGAAGGTAATGGTTTGCTAGATGACCTGTTGGGTCTTGGTACGCCGATCTCCATCGGTAAGACCGCCGCCCTGTATCGAGTATCAAGTGATGCTGGTAAGGTTCACCGTACCCTCACCGGTCACGTTCCGGAAGAGTTGGATAAAGTCATCTACGATGAAGCTGGCGACCCAATCCCAATCTTCAACACTGGCTATAGCCGCGAATGGCGTGAGTGGAACGGCATGCAGTCAGAGAACCTAGACGCTATGGCTGATGATCAGGAGGCGCATGTTGCCGCCATCCGTGAGGACATGGCTGATTATATGTTGTCGGGTGACGCTAAGGTGAAGGTGAAAGGTTACGTCGGCGCGGGTATTACCAACCATGCTAATACCAATCAAGTAGATTTAAGCGCATCTGGACTGAACATCGACCTGACCACCTCAACACCTGACCAGACCGTCGCATTCTTCACTGGTCCGTTTGCTAAGCTGCTTGACGACAATTACGTACAGGAAAAGGTTAAGTTGTGGGCCTCTCCTGACATCATGCGTAACCTGAACAAGCCATATTCCGACGCTGCTGGATTTAAAGAAGGTACAGTGCTGGAGTATATCCTGCGTTACGGCCGTATTGAGTCTGTTAACCAGACCTTCAAGCTGACTGGCAACCACTTCATTGCCTATGTGCGCAACTCTCAGTACATCAAAACACGCATTGCGGCCCCAGTGGGCACCTTCATGATCCCGCGCCAAAATCCGTTCGACAACTACAACACTCTGGTTTGGAGTGCTGTCGGTCTGCAGATTAAGCGCGATTTTAATGGCCGCTCGAAAGTATTCAACGCACAGGGCTAAGGGGCTTCGGCCCCTTTTCTACGGGAGAGATCATGAAAAAGTTAAAAGTCGAGAAAGCTGGCTGCTGGGGAGTGATTGATGGTGTTTTTCAGCAACTTCCGGTTGGTCACGAGTTCGTCGCAGTAGATGTACCGGCAGCGTTCGCTGGTCGAGTATCTATCGTGGCAGAAGTTGGTGCGCAGGAGCTTGAAGTAGCGACGCCAGGCGATAATCCTGCAGAGCAACCAGAGCAACCAGAGCAACCAGAGCAACCAGAGCAACCAGAGCAACCAGCCACTACCAAATCGAAAAAGGGTAAATAACTATGGTTAACCCAATTACAGCGGCAGACGTGCAACAGTTTCTCGGTGAGTTGGGTTATTCCATACCTAAAGCTCTACTGGAGCCGATTCTCTGCGTCGTGAACAAGATTATTCCGTGCCTCAATGGTGCGGGATATGACGATTGCTCCGCAAAACTCATCCTGATGTATGCGGCTGCATTAATGGCTACATCTTCTGGTGCTCGCCGTATTAAATCGCAGGGTGCTCCGTCTGGTGCGTCCCGTTCCTTTGAGTATGGTGATGACAGTATCACCTGGCTGCGAGACTCGCTGGCGAAACTCGATACCAACGGATGTACTAGTGAGCTACCGATTAGTGCGGGTAACAGTGTTGGCCTCTTTCTCGTTGTCGGAGGTTGCTGATGGTGTGGATTGAGGTAACAGAGCGCAGTCCGAAACCTTTCGCCCGCGTATGGGTTCTCACCGATACCGGACGTGAAACCACCGGCTATGTGAACAGATCAGGTGAATGGGTGATTAACTGCAAGCGCATTCGTGATAGCGGTGCAAAGGTCGAGAGGTGGCGAGAATGACAAGAACTGGCGGCCTCTTAAAATATGACTCTCAATACGTTATGGGTGAGTCACTAAACGGCTACTTAATGCCAGCAAGACACACTAAACACCACGATGAAGGCTCCCGCATGAGTGGTGCGGTTAATGTGTCAATGGCTTTATCAATTGGAGTTTGTGATGAGCAGCGTTGCAAATTGGAGCTATACCGCACAAGCCACAATCTGGCGTAGCATCGGAACTGATGAGTGGAATAAGCCATCATTCGCCGCACCTTTCACTATTGCATGCGACTATGGGGGCGACTCTAAACGCGGTAATGCCGATGTTGGCCGCGAGTTCGTGGTGAAAGATACCGTTTGGACTGAGTACGCAGAAGCTAAAGAGGGTGACTACCTGCTGATCGGAGTTTCTACCGAGGCCAACCCTATCGACGCCGGTGCCGATGAGATTAAGCACATCATTCGCTATGCGGACACATTTGATCGCGTTGCTGATGATTATGCATTGATAACCGGAGTCTGATATGGGCGTTAAGGTGAAGGGTATCGCTAAGGCAAAAGCCAATATGAGTAGGCTTATTGGTGATATTCAGGGGAAAAAGGCTGTTCGGGCGGTGTACTCTGGCCTTTATGTGGGCATGGAACTAACCGCGCTTTATACGCCGATCGGTAATACGTCAAACCTGATAAACAGCAGATACTCATTCGTTGATGTAAAGGGAACTAAGCTAATCGGCGAGGCTGGGTATACCGCTGGCTACGCACAGTATGTACACGACCCCAACGTTAAGCAAAATTTCAGGCGCTCCACGGCCAAGAAGGAATTCCTAAAGCTGTCATTTGAAGAATCTCGGTCAAGGATTGATGCTGTGATGAAAAAGGAAATGAGCCTATGAGCACACCAGTTTTCATTAAGTTTCGCGAATGGTTGGAGGATGCTGGGCTAACTGACGGATACAAAGTGCAGATGGTGCAGTGGGTAGAGCAGAAGAGTGACACTGGGAACATGAAGTACATGGTATTTCAGCCAAATGGTGGCACCCCACGCGTTAAAGACCTGAGTGCTGATGATAATGTTCAGGTTGTTCTCGTTAGCGCTAAGAATGACGCTCAGACTGTAGTTCAGCGTGCACAGGACATTCTAGATCATGTGACAGACAGCCCCGAGGACTCTTGCCTCAATTCAGTCTTCAATCTCGGCGGGATGCCAACGCCAATACCTACGGAAGAGGGAAGAACTGTCATCAGACTTTTGTTCCGCTGCACAGCATAACAACATTCAAAACTAACAGGCTGCCTTATGGCGGCCTTTTTTATTTCCAACAAAAGAGGTAAGTAACCATGGCAGATTGCCAGAATGATTACGGGAAGTTAATTGGCCGCGTCGCTATTCTGCGTCTTGCCGAAGGCTGCCCAGATACAGTCCCAGAACAATCAGAGTTCGTGCGCATGGGCGCTCTGACCACCAAGTCAATCGACTATTCAATGAACACTGTTACTTCTGAGGCTGACGATACCAAGGGTCTGGTTGAGAACCTTGTCACTAACATGGATCTGACGATCAGCTTTGATGGTGAGTGGCGTAAGCGCGATAAGCCAACCGACTTTGGCCCAATCAAACTTTCCAAAGAGCTATTGGCAGAAACCAAATCTGGCCGTCAGCCTACTTACTGGGTTCAGTTTGATTTCACCGGTGAAGATGCTGTAGTTCTCCAAGGCTATATGGCTGCGACTTCATGGTCTGGCGAGTTCGGAGCATCTGACATCGCAACTTACTCCGGCGAGTTCAAGGTGGCTGACGCTGATACTGTCGAATATCTGGAAGAGGAAGTTCCTGTTACGGGTGTAACTGTCACTCCGACCAGTGGAAGTGTTGCCGTTGGCGCAACGACCACATTTACGGTTGATGTAGCTCCTGCTGGCGCAACCAATAAAGCATACACGGTAACGTCATCAGCTCCATCAAAGGCGACGGCAACACTTTCTGGAACTACGGTAACGGTAACAGGCGTGGCCGCAGGTACGGCAAACATTACTGTCACCACAACCGACGGCGCAAAGTCTGCGGTATACGCGGCAACAGTAACTGCTTAGTAAGCACTACAGAGGGTATCGATGATGCCCTCGATACTGCTCACAAGGAATTCACATGACACCGATCACCGACATTGGCGAAATGCTTATTTCAGACCGTGAGAGGGACTATTTCTTTCGGCCTTCCCTAGTTGCCATGGCAAGAATCGGATCCCCGTCTGAAATCGTCGCTGCGCACGCAACCATGAATGGATTTGAGGTTTTTAGGCTAATTTCACAAGCCTCTGATGCATGGGGAAAGGTCCCTGAATGGCTGTTAAAAACAATAAAGACTCCCGTATATGGCCGCCCCGTCTTGGCTACAGCAATGAGCATAATGCAGGCGTGCTGTGACGATGATTTAACCTTGCTGATTGGAGAGTGGAGGCCCGGTAAAAAAGGTGTCGTCTACCGCAAAGGCAAAATGGGGATTGGGGAGATAATCATCATTGCGCGTGAGCTAATCGAGCATGGTGTTATCGGTAAGGCCAAGCTCAGAAAGCTACAAAAGCATGAAAGCAAAGATGAGTATTCAGCAGAGTTTCGAGTGGTCGATTATATAAACGCGGCGCGGGCTCATTTCAACATGCCTAGAGGCGAAGCTGAACAGCTAACCATGACAGAGTTCCAGCTTATGCTTAAAGCTAAGTATCCAGAAGAGAAAGGGTTCACGAAGGAAGAGTATGACGCGGTGATCGACGCGGATGATAAACGAACGGCTGAATTGCTCTCTGGTCGCAGAAGGCTGGTCAAGTCTAAGAAGTTACCGGCTAAGGCCGCTTAATGTCACAACCTGCTCCGGCAGGTTTTTTTATGTCTGGAGATCGTAATGGCAAGCGAGCAGGAAGTCGGGAATATCGTCTACACCGTCCAAATGGATGTTGCAAAGCTCATTAGCGAGCAACAGAAAGTTAACGATCGCCTGGATAAGATGAACAGCCAGTTTGAGAAGACTGGCAAGACGGTAGACAACACAAGTAAATCATTCGCGTCGCTTACAAAGATAGCTGGCGCATTAACTGCCGCACTTTCAGTTTCAGCAGTGGCTCAATATGCAGATGCATGGACGTCCTTAAATAACAAACTAGCTAACTCAGTTAGAGCAGGGGAAAGCCTTGTAGGGGTCACTGAGCGAGTATTCAACATAACTCAAGCTACGAGGTCTAGTCTTGATGCGACGGCATCACTATATGCAAGATTAGAAAGGGCGACCCGAGAATATGGAACCAGTGCGGGCGATCTTGCTAAGTTAACCACAATCATAAATCAGGGATTTGTTGTTTCAGGCGCAACAGCACAAGAGGCTGAAAACGCAATTATTCAGTTATCTCAGGGCTTAGCTTCCGGCGCGTTACGCGGAGAAGAGTTCAACTCTGTTAACGAGCAAGGCAACAGGCTGATAGTTGCTTTGGCGGATTCTTTAGGCGTTACAACTGGTGAAATGCGTAGCCTAGCTGCTCAGGGAAAATTAACCACTGATGTTGTTGTTAATGGTTTACTGTCTCAGGGCAATAAAATTGGTAGCGAATTTGCGCAAACAACAACGACTATCTCTCAGGCTCTTCAGGTCGCAGGAAACAATATCACCAAGTTTTTTGGGGAGTCATCTTCAGTCAAAACTGGTGTTTCTATATTCAATGATGTCGTAATTACGTTAAGCCAGAATATAGATGTTTTGTCAGGCGCGTTAACTATCGCGGCAGGCGTTATGGGCTCTCGCTACGTTGGCGCTCTTTACTTAGCCACTAAGGCAAAAGTTACTGACGCCGCCGCTACCGTTAATCAGCAGGTTCAAGAATACAAAGCCGCAAAAGCTGTCATGGCTTCCGCTCAATCTGAAATAGCTAACGCTCAGGCTATAAAAGCATCGGAACAAGCTAAAGCAAGGGCATTGGCAACACAATCTGCAGTTAATCGCCAGCTCGGCCTGAATGTAAGTTACCAGCAAGAATATGCAGCGATCCAATCAAAGATTATTGCTGCTGACAATGCAGAGGCTGCGGCTAAAACTAGGTTGGCCGCGGCAACAACGCAAGCATCAGTAGCCACTAGAACTTATGCAAGTGCAGTCTCTCTTGCGAAAGGTGCTCTTGGATTAGTTGGTGGACCGGCAGGCGCTGCCATGCTAGCTGGGGCGGCTATTTTCTATTATTACCAGCAGGCACAACAAGCCAAGCAAGAGAGCATTGCGTTCGCCGATTCTCTCGACGCGGTCATTTCCAAAATGAAGGAGATGAACAGCACTCAGCTAGGTGCCGAGATAGCAAAGGCAGAAATATCGATTATCAACCAGAAGGATGCCATCGTTGATTTGCAAGCTGAAATGGACAACCTTCAACAGAAGAAGGCTTTCATTGAACAAGCTGCAAATATCCGAGGTGCAGAGTCGGTTGCAGAGGATTACGCAAGTATTCAGCGCGACATCGATATACAAGCAGGTAAGGTAGATGCCGCCGAAACAAAACTAAGTCAGACCATCAGTAAAACAGGCATTCTTCGTGCTCAATTAAATGGGACACTTCAAAGCGGCATTGAGCTTCTGAAGCGAGACGGCGAAGAGGCCGGTATTGCTGCGGGAATGATGAATCATTTGGGTAATTCTTTAGATTTCGCTAGTCGAGCTAAAGACAAATTCAATTCCTCAAGTATTCAAATCCCCGTAAGCAAAGAGGCTGATAAATTTAATTCTCAGCTAGAACAGCAAAATGAGTTGCTATCGATTACGGACAAAAGACTCAGAGCAGTAACCAAGGCAAGAATGGAGGCAGAGAGCCGAGGTGGCAACGTTAATCAGGTTAACACCGCAGGCGAGCTTGCAGGAAAACAATACGATCTTGAGAAAGCAGAGTCTGAGAGAGGGCAGACAACGAAGAATACTGCTAAAGCAGAATCTCAAGCAGAGCAGGCCGAGAAGAAAAGAGTCAAAACACTTCAAGACCTCTCCAATGAGATAGAAGTTGCAGCATTGAAGTCGAAGGGATTGAACAGGGAGGCTGCGCAATTAGCAGCAGTTCAGGAACTTGGCGCCGGAGCTACTCAGGCTCAAATCCAAGCGGCTAAACAGCAAGCAGGGCAAATATTCGATATACAGCAGCAGGCAGCAGATAAGAAAGCCGCTATAGATGCTGACTCGGCAGCAAAAGCCAAACAACAGCGTGACTTGGATAATGCTCAACTTGATCGGCAGCTTAAAGCCGGTGACGTCACGTTTGAGCAATCTCAACAACGCCGCGCTCAAATTGCTGCGGATTACTCCAAGGCGATTGCCAATGCCAGCTCTCAAGCGGTAGTCACACCTCAGCAGCAACTCGCCGGACAGGTTGATCCGGTGCAGCAACTTGCAAATGAGAATGCGCAAAAGCTTGCTCTTATTAAAGAGTATACAGCTCAGCGTGTAATCACCGAGGAGCAGGGGCTAGCGCTGATGAATGCTGCTAACACTGAGTATGAAGCTCAAAGAACGGCAGCACAGTGGCAGTTGCTGAGTCAGCAAGGGTTGGGCTATGACATGTTAACCAGCGCTGTAGATGCCTTCGCTGGTAATGCATCAAACGCAATCACCGGGCTTCTCACAGGAACAATGTCAGTCTCTGACGCTATGCGTTCGCTTGGTAGCACGATACTGAATAGCGTTATCAACTCGCTGGTTCAGGTTGGTGTTGAAGCGCTCAAAAACTTCATTGTCGGTCAGACGATGGGTACGGCGGCCACTGCTGCATCAGTAGGGCAAGCTGCGGTTGTCGCTTCTGCTTGGGCTCCTGCGGCTGCAATGACATCGCTTGCAACCTTAGGCGCAAACTCCGTCCCAGCTGCTGCTGCGATAACAAGCACAGTCGGGTTATCCAGCGGGCTGGCATTGGCCGGTATGCGTAAAAATGGTGGGCCCGTGTCTGCCGGCTCTATGTATCGGGTCGGTGAGGGCGGTGCACCAGAGCTTCTGCAATCTGGCGGCAAGAACTACATGATCCCCGGTGACGGCGGGAAAGTGATTAGCAATGCTGACTTACAGACCGGTGGTGGTGGAAATATACAGGTATCAGTCGTCTTCAACGATTACACATCTGGAAGCCACTCATACGACGCACAAACATCGCAAGATGGAAACAATCTCACCATTCAGGCATTTGTCATGGATATGGATAACAAAGGGCCTATGCATTCTGCGATAACCCGCAATACCACAGCAACTTCACGCGCCACAGGAGGCTAAGATGGCTATTCCATATCCTGATTGGCTGCCACTTGCGCAGAAGTCTGACAAGAGTCCGGCGACGGATACCGGATTTAGAACAGATCAGCCACTTGTCGGTGCGCCAATCTTCCAGAAGTTAACCGACGACCTGAAGACGTCATTCTCTCTCAAGTGGATATTCACGTTCACACAGCACCGCGCCTTTATGCAGTGGCTGCGCAGCCCGAACTATCTCGATAACTGTAACCAGTGGTTCTCTATGCGCCTTAACAACGGCACCGGAGACACTGGCATTGAGATTCAGGAGCTGCACTTCACTGCGTGGCCAACGTGGAACCATACAGGGAATATTTTTACTTGGTCGGGAGATGTCATCTGTCGGAAGCTGAATAACGCTGATGATGAGTTTGACGACATCATTGTCGAGCTGCCACCGCCGTGGGATAGCTGGCTGGATATTATCGTCACTGGCTATCCTGATGACCGCGATCCGGAATCATTACCGAGGGTGCCATAATGCCAACGCTAAGAGAGTACCGGGCTCAGCGCCCGAACCGGATAATCTACGAGACCATTGAATTTCATCATGTATCGTTTGGCAGTTTCTATCTAGTAAATAACCAAGTTTTCCCGAAGACGCTCGGCGGCGTGGAGTATAAACCATGCAGATTTGAGCTTTCGGAAAGTCAGCAAAGCAGCACACCAATCATCGATTCAACGATTAAGTTCAGTCGTTTGGCGCAGGACTTTAAGCAACAGTTGAAGGTCTGGCGTTCGTATAGTCGAATTGAACCAATAACTGTGACTTATCGGCTGTTTGACTCTAAAGACATGACAACTGCGATCAAAGAATGGCAGCTGTACGTCAAAGACTGCTCACTTGATGCTGATAACGTCAACGTCTCTCTATCAATGACAAACCCGCTCAACACCAACGTGGCCTTGCTGTATGACCCAGCAGATTGGCCCGGTCTCGAAATCGGATAAACAATGACTAAATCTGACTTTATCAAACGGATGATCGGCGTTCCGTGGGCTAACCGCGCCTGTTCCATGGAATCTTGTGACTGCTGGGGTCTAGTCGCGCTGTATTACAGGCATGTTCTCGGCAAAGAAGTGCATCACAAAGCTGGGTATGAAAGTAACCGAGATTTTCTGACTTGTTACAGAGAGGAAGTGGTGTTCTGGCAGCGGGAGAAAGCACCCATCGAGGATGGTATTTTTGTTGGCTACATGGGGCGTAGAGCGGAGCACGTAGGTTTAGTTCTCAGTGGGATGGCATTACATAGCCGCGGACTCAATGGCTCTGTGAGGCTCGACAAGCTGCGCGTAATGGAAAAGGTGTTCACTAAAGTGGAGTTTTATTCGTATGGCACTTCTAGAAATACAGCACTTGCCCGGAGTGCCGAAGGAGAGAATTGAGCTTGCCAACGGCTCTAACTTTTACACGTGGTTGGAGCAGCAAGCGTTTGATAGGGATATTGCGATCGTCATCAATGGCGTGTTGGCAGACGAAGAGACCGAGCTTTCGTTTGAACTCACAGAGCTACATCGCATCCAGATATTCAATCAGCCGCGGAGTATCGTTAGCGACATTCTGAGTCCTGTTTTCAAACTCGTCACCAAGGTATTCTCGTTTCTTGCTCCCAAGCCTTCTTTCTCGTCAGCAGCGGATAACAACGCTAAAGAGAGCCCAAATAATAAGCTGACCGGTCAAACAAATATTGCCCGTACATATCAGGCGCGTCCTGATATTTACGGGCAGGTTCGCTCATTTCCCGACTTGATTCAGCAGTCTATGTTCGAGTTTACTGACAACATCAAGTACGTCACTGAATGGATGAACTTCGGGATCGGGAATTACACGGTAGAGAGCGTGCGCTATTCAGAGTCAAGCTTGGGTTCTATTGCCGGTGCCAGCTACCAGTTTTATCCTCCCGGTACCGTCATTCCAGAAATCATTCAGGGATTCGAATTTGATGATGTAGACGGGCAGGAGGTGCTGGGGCCTAATGAGAGCAATAGCGAACAAGTAGCCACTGCAACTACTAATGATGTAGTGTCAGGCACGATTACTGGCACATCCGCCGCGGTTAAAATCGTTCAGTCATCTGATTTCGACTATTTCTATGACATCCCTAAGCCTCTACCGGTGCAAGTTACCGTCAATGTGACACGCCATTTAGCATCTGGTGATGTTACTGAGAATGTCACGTTTTCAGCGTCTTTGGATGCTGCGACTGAGTCAGATGATAGCTCTGTTATTGACCCAGTTAAATACTTCACCTTCCAACTATCAGCGATCAACAGCCCAGTCGAGATACCATCTGGTTCGACTATCAACAACACGATATTCACGCTGACTGAAAACAAAGGGAATATTTCTGGGCCATACTTCGCGGCAATTGAAGGCGATGAGCTTTGGGTGCACTTGCAGGCTCAACTTGGCAAGCGAGAGGGTGCTGACTTCTTGCTGGAGTATTGGGCTGTAAATGACGATAACGATAGGATTTCACCGACTTATAGCTACTCGAGCTATGTTTTCAACGCTAGTGATAGTCGCGCTGATTACATATACGGCACATTCAAGTTCACACCTCCATACGGTAAAGCGCGATATGCGTTCCAGCTGCGAAAAACTAACAACAGTTCTGACAGCAATCTTCTGCAAATAGCAGAGGCGCACTCAGTAACACGCCGGACGAATGTAACTTATCCAAATGATACTTTGGTAAAAGTCACTGTACGCGCAACGGAACAAGCTACCAGCTCACGTGATCGCAAATACAACGCACTCGTTACGCGTCACACAATCAGCTATGACATAAACACTCGCATAGTTGATTATACGCTTAGACCTTCACGCAGCTTTGCTGATGCAGTCGCGCATGAGTGGCTGGTCATAGGGAAGCAGCCAGCAGACACGATAGACCTGTATGAGCTTTACAGTATCTATCAGTCATTACCGGATCCGCGGCTTGGTTATTTCGACTACACGTTTGACGACGAGGACGTTTCCCTTGGTAACCGCATAGAGACTATCTGCAACGCGGCGCGAGTAATCGCGTACTGGGATGATGGTGTGCTTACGTTCGCCAGAGATGAGCGCAAAGAGTACCCATCTGCTGTATTCAACCGTGCAAATATCGTCGCTGATGAGTACAAAATAAGTTACGACATGACCATGCCAGGAGGATATGACGGTGTAGAAATTGAGTATGTCAGTCCGAAAACAAACAAGAAGACCTATATCCGGTATCGCATTACGGACACAGGTATTGTTGAGCAAGCGGCATTATCTCCTCTGAAAATATCGCTTAGTGGATGCCGTAACGAGTACCAAGCAAAGGATAGGGCGCTTCTGGAAGTTAACCGGCTGGTCAGCTCACGCATGAAGATGAACATGAAGACGCTGGCGGACGGAGAGTATGTTTCACCGGGCGAGATGATTGTTGTTGCCGATACTTACGACACAAACCAGCAAGCTGGTTACATCGTTGCGCGGAACGGCAATGACTTTGATACGAGCGAGCAAATTAGCTTTGCTGGCGACATGTATGTCAGGGTAACCGACTCGATCGGCAACTCTACGGAAAAAATCAGAGCATACCCACGCTCAGACACCACGTTTGGATTTACGGCCGCGGTGCCGAACATCACACTCAATATCTTCGACGGCTACAACGTTCAATCCCCATCACGCTATGTCATTGCCACAACCGCTGAAATGGAGGCCATGCGATGGCGAGTATCAGACAAGAAACCTAACTCTGACGGCACGTTCTCACTGACCTGTGACGAGTATTTCGACGCGAAACCAGACTACAACGTCTAAACCAATACCAACTATCAATAACCCAGCCATAGCGCTGGGTTTTTTTATGGAAAAATTATGACTACTACACCAACCAATCTGCCAGTCCCAAGTGAATCAGCCCGTGACCTGAAATTTAACGCAGGAAAAATCGATGAATTCGTTACCTCGCTTGCCCTGCAATATATTGACCGATTTGGCGGAAAGCATTACACGATTGAAGGTTTACGCAAGCTAGCATTCGATGCCATTAGTGGCTTTGGCTGGATATTAGTTGAATCATTTGAAGATGGAGCAACACTGACGCTGCCAAACCAAGCGCTGCTTTGGGAATCAAATGGCGAGTATTACCGCTGGGCTGGAACATTGCCTAAAACCGTACCTGCCGGATCAACCCCTGACTCTACGGGGGGAGTGGGGCCTGATGCATGGGTAGGAATTGGGGATGCTGCGTTAAAAACAATGCTGGCCACTTCTGTCGGCTCAAGCATGATTGGCATGGCAGCAGGCGGAACATTAGATCAGGTGATCCAGTACGTCACCCCTGAGCAATTCGGCGCAATTGGTGACGGCACCGTTCATCCACTTTCCGAGCGTTATTCAACTCTTGCTGCGGCACAAGCTGTTTATCCATTCGTGACGGCGTTAACTCAAACTATCGATTGGGCTGCGTGTCAAAAAGCGGATGACGACAACAAAGGAATTAACCCTATTCGCTGCCCGTTCTACGCGCAATATCATTTAGGTAATAACTATCTGCAGTTAAACGATGGCTCTAAATGGTACGGAAACACTAATCCAGCTAACGACCGCGTATGTACTACATTTATCCGTGAGGGTAGCGTTCCAACGTTTGGTCAAGACTGTATCGTCCGCGTTATTAACTCAGTGGATGCCGGAAGTTCTGACGAGTTCGTTAGAAACTTGTCGTTCGAAGGGTTCAAGTTAACTCGAAAACGCCCACGTCGCTATGCGAGTAAAGGCGACAAAACAATTGGGTTCCATGCTAACTTTGCTATCGGCCTGAAAATAAACGTAGCCATTAGCGGCTGCGAATACGGGCTACTCGGTTACGGTAGTTGGAACATGGTCGGTACAATTATTGTCGACTCATGTCATAAGGGCATCTGGTTAGACCCTGACACGGCAACACCAGAGCACACATCTCCAGGCGGTTCTATTACGGCCCTAGATTTGCGCGTGCAGGTTGACGCCTGCGTATTCGGGCTTGTATTGCGACATGTCCAGTACAGCAAAATAACTGGCTGGGTCGAAGGGATGTTAATTAACCCTACCATTTACCCAATTTACGACTACACAAACGAAACAGCGATTGCCGTTACTGCTTACGGATGCGATGGCCTTGATATCGAATCACTGGGCATTGAAGCATGGCAAGGGGTTATGATTTATGGCAATAGCAGCACTGTAACATCTAGCATTAAGTGGAATCAGGGCGCGCTATTAACTAACACGACAGGTAAACACGGTCCGTACTATTCCATGTCGCAGCTTATGTCTAACGCGGAGTTATTCACACTACCGGCAACAAATAACTCTTATTTTTACTCTTTAAATGGTTGCCTGTTAACCCTGCGTAATATGACTGGTGACATGTCATCATCTTCATTTGCAAATACATTCCTCATAACTGTAGATGCAAATGCTAGATTCACGATGCAAAACACAGGGATATACTTTGGGTCAAGCCGTATTATCGCACCAGCAAACTGGGTAAACATAATTCCAGTTGGTGATAGATTCATGCCTGACTACTTGGTGCCAAATGGGTTTACTTATGAAAGCAATGGACAATGCATATCTACGAACTGGACATTGAAAGCGGTTAATTCTGGGGATGGAAGGGTTGTTATCGACGCACCTGCTGGATGGAAAATAATTGATTTTACTGTTGGTCTAGTAATTGGAACCCAATCTCAAGCAAGATCATATGCCCCAATAGGGATAGTATCAACAAACGATAGTCAAATCATATTTCAGACTGGAGTAGATACCACTGGATTTTCAATTTGTTACAAGCTAAGAATGAAAGTTGTAAAGTAAAAATGCCCCTATATGGGGCATTCTAGTTTATAAGCTAGTATTAATTGGTGAATTATAAATCAAAAACTTGATGCCGTGGTAATTGAGAGTTTCATCAGGCTTACCAATTTGTTTTTCAACTCCCCTTACGCACAGGTCTACATCTTTACATCTATCACCAGTGTTACCTTTACTTATTGCGATAAATTGTCTACTAGGTTTATTAGTTGTAATAAATTCTCTAGTGTGCCAAAACTTCATGGTTTGGACTCTGGCATCTTTAAAATTAACCTCCCCAGTCTTATGATGAAAGTATACTGGGGTGATATGTATATTCCCTTCGGATAGCCAGTTGACTCCCATTGTCATCCCCCAAAAACTCCCGTAGCCATATTTTAAATCATTCTTTTCTAAGAAGAAAATATAGTCCTCAACAGGGTTGCTTTTTAATTTAAAGTTTGGTCCTGAATTTATATATAATGCAAGTGATGTAGCTAATGTGACAACTAAAGGTAAAATAATTAATTTGCCGCCGCGAAGTTTTACAGATGAGGCGCATAAAACAACAATTATAGGAACGATATTGAGATAAAATCTCTGATGAGGTACTTGGTCCCCGATTATCGACGATGAGTAGATACCTGCTATTGAAAACACAGAGAATATAGCTAAATATCTTAATTTCCCCCCAGCTTTAAAACATAAAAATGCGGAAGTTATCACCACCAGAAACCAAACAAAGAAAACAAAATATGCGGCAATCCCTTCATTAATCGCAAAAATTGGTAGGATTTTTGATGTCAATATTACAGCAGTATTGATGTTTTGTAACATCATTTCAAATGTTGTGATTTTGAAACTATGAACAGGTAAGTCCAGTGCATATTGGACAATATTACTTGCTGCTATTATAAAAAATGAAACATATAAAAATAAGTCACGTTTGTTTTTTCTTTCGAAAATAACAATGCTTATTTCTGTGAGAATCATTGGCAAAAAAAATGAAGCTAACAACCAAGGATCCGAAACGCTAGCAGTTAGTGATAATGTAGCGCATATTATTGGTATTATGATATTTTTTTTATGTATATTCCATAAGTAAAGAGCAAAAATAATAAAACCATACGCATTCGTAGAGTTATGTGAGAACGGATGAGACAAGTAACCATTCGAATAAAGATCTGGAGATGTAAATGTTAAGGTGGCAATCGCTATAATAGATGCAAATAGGCCAGAAAACTTATATGATATATAAAAACAAGTTGTGTTAATTAAAAATATAAATAATATACTTGACAGTAATAACGGATAGAGACCGTCATCACCGAAGATTGCGAAAAAGAGAAAATTAACTGGATATACAGTGAAATACCAATTATCAAAGGTTGGTTTCCATTGAGTGAACGCATCGAAACCGCGATCTAAAAATGCTCGCCATACGATAGGACTATTAGCAGCATCAGCATCTCCAGACCATAATACACTATATCTAGATGCTAAGTAACTGGTAATAGAAAGCGATATTAGCATGATTAATAATAGTAGCAATTTATTATTAATTTGTTTTATAGACATATCTTAACCTTTAGCCTTAACATTTATTACATCGCGAATATTTAAATTCTTGAATTTGAATCGATTGGACAGGAAATATATAGATAAAATTAGCAAAGTAAGGAATGAAACTACACCTCCCAAGTAAATGTAATTATCATTATACTTTAAACTTACAGTGTGTTTACCAGCTTTAAGATCAAAGCTTACTAGCCCTAAAGATGATTTTTCAACAGTGCTACGTTTCCCATCAATATCAACATAATATCCATAATAGTAAATTATAGGTAGAATTATAGATGAGTCATTTGTTGCATCAATTGTGTAAGATGGATATCCATTTGAATAACTTAACAATTCTATACTATGTGATTTTTCTAAATTTAATTTTTGTAGCTTGACTTTGTTTTTTGCTGCATTCATGTTCAGATAATCAAAATACAAGACATCTTTCATCATCTCTGAATGTCTGTACTTAACTGCATTATACATTCCTTGCATTGACATTGAAATAAAAATTAAAATCACTAAAGCTACTGTGAAATTATTTCTAGAGGATAAATAATAGGATGAAGTTATAGAAGCGCAAATGGCGGCGGCTGCAAGTAGTCTCCAGGGGAATTGGATTGCGGGAAAGATAGGAATATGATCACTAAACAGATACCAAGGAAATGCTTTTGTGGATAGAAGTATTAATATTAATGAGCTTGCGGATAAAATTTTTATTTTTGGGTTTTTAGTTGAAAAGAAACAAATCGTTGAAATAATCAACGGAATTATACCTATTGATAGAAGTAAACCGCGTCCTGATTTTCCTGTCGAAGTGGGTATTTGTAATAATGATTCATATATCTCAGGGTTGAATAAATACATATCATCAAAAGATTTACCCATTTCTGTAAAAGCATAAATATCTGAATGCAAAAAATTGTAGAACAGTGGGTAAATATAAAAGAAGCACAACAATATTATCAGAAAGGAGTTAATTAAAAGATGTTTTGAAATATGTAAATAATTTTTTTTCTTAATGGTTAACAGAAGCACGAAGAATAATATAACAGCAACAATAACAGATGGTATGTTTGATAAGAAGATAAGCGAGGAAGATAGAATAAATAGAACATTTCCCCCTCTATTACTTATCATCTTGTAAGATGCAACTAAAAATAATGGCAGAAAGGCCATTGCATAGACTTCACCTAGAGAAAATCTTATATATATATCACTAATTAAGTAAGGTGATAAGATGAAGAATATAGCAGATATAAATGCAGGTTTATCTAATTTTAAAAATTGTTTCCCGGCATAATAAGAATTGAAGAAAGCAAGTATTATTCCGCATGCAAAGATAGCCTTTATTTGAAAAATATCACTACCAGTTACAAAATATAGAGGGTAGCTTATCAGCATCATAAAAGATGTCAGTGGAGGGTAGAATAAACTCCATGCGTACCCAAATTGTCCATTGGTCCAAAAATCGAATGTAAAAGGGAACTGTCCATGAGTTATTTGACTATTTAATGATGCCAATCTTAGTGCGTGCGGTTTCCAGTCATGTCCACTCCATATCCCACCAATAAATATTGGTAATAAAACCACCAACAAAGAAATGGCTACCAGTGAGAATACGATAGCTTTATCTGGCAAGTACTTGAAGTTTTTCATTTTTTATAATATCCCTATTTTTTTAATAGATATCTTGGTCTGCTTTTACTTTCGGCATATATCCTACCGATATACTCACCTAATATTCCTATCCCTATTAACTGAACCCCGCCTAAGAATAAAATTGCTGTCATCAACGATGGATAGCCAGGAACTGGGTTTCCCCAAAGGAGCTTGTCAATAATCATCCATGCGGCATAAATAAAGGCGAAAGCAGAAACACCGAGTCCAATATAAGTCCAGATACGGAGTGGGAACGTAGAGAAGCTTGTTATTCCCTCAAGGGCAAGGTTCCAGAGCTTCCAGCCGTTGAACTTAGATTCTCCCGCACATCGTTCCGCCCGAGAATACTCAACCACTTCAGTTTTACCACCAACCCAAGAAAGGATACCCTTCATGAACAGGTTACGCTCTGGAAGCTTCTGAATATTTTCGACCGTCTCACGAGACATCAGCCGAAAGTCACCCACATTCTCTTCGATTTTTGGCGAGCTGATTTTGTTGTGGAGTTTATAGAACATTTCAGCAGATTTACGTTTCAGATGCCCGTCTGTAGATCTGTCTGTGCGCTTGGCTAGAACCATATCTGCGCCATTTTTCCACTTCTCAATAAGGAGTGGGATGACTTCAATAGGGTCTTGTAGGTCGACATCAATTGGAATGACGGCATCACCAGAAGCATGGTCAAGCCCAGCAAATAGAGCAGGCTCTTTGCCGAAGTTTCGCGTAAAGTTTAAGGGTTTAACTAAATTATCTGAAATAGATAGTGCGTTAATAATATCTTCTGTTGAGTCTTTACTACCATCATTGATGAAAACAATCTCAACGGCATACTCTTTTAGCGGCTCATATTCACGAACTGCTTTATAGAAAATAGGTATCGTGTCCTCTTCATTGAAGACTGGAACAACCAACGAGATTTTCACTGCTTTTCACTCCGGAAAACGATGAATTTAGAATAGAAAAATCCACACACAAGGCTGATAGCCGAGAAGGCAACCAGTGTAAATATTGGGGGGAAACCACATGCTTCAGATGCCCATCCTGTAGCGACGCTTAGTGCTCCCATGAACCCGATATAAAGAATATATCGCATGGTCGTAGTTTGAGCCTTGAATGTGAATCTGGCGTTTGCAAAGAAAGAGAAGGTGACCGCAACACAGAACGCAGCAAAGTTGCTGAGGGCTTGATCATCCTTAACGCCATAGAAAATTATGGCAAAAACCATCCAATGAATGGCCGTGTTCACAACACCCACAGATATGTATCTGGAAAATAGCTTAAGCATTTGTCAATAAGAGTAATTTTAAGTGATGGGAGAGTTTAGCATTTGAGAGGCTTTTGATCAGCTATTGATCGCATGTTGCCCTCACTTATGAGGGCGCCATCGGGTTCAGAGCTTATTTTGTGTACTGTATCTTTATTTCCTGCATATTCATAATCTTCCTAGATTTTACAACTGAACCCCTTCACAGCATCCCATTACATAAATACACTGTATATATGAACAGTTATTTTGTAGGTGACATATGGGCTTCCCATCCCCAGCAGCTGACTACACAGACAAGCCAATTAGTCTTGATGAGCTATTTATCAAAACACCGCACGCGATATACTTCATGAAGTGCCCAGACTATTGCCCAAGCGCTGGAATACTCAAAGATGCGCTACTGGTCATCGACAGCTCGAAGCGACCGGTCCATGGAAGTATTGTTGTTGCAGCGCTATGCGGTGAGTTCGTTTTGCGCCGGTTGCTAACTATGCCTGTGCCGTGTTTAGCGAAGCTGGAAAATTATGATGATGTGACGTTTGCTGATGAAGAAACAGGATTTGAGATATTCGGAGTGGTGACGCATGTCGTCAATGAAATGTCGATGAGCGAGTTCGATGACAACCCGTGTATTTGATGGAGTATTAATTATGTTCATTCTAAGGTGCCATCATTCGTAATTGGCACCTCAAGTTTATTGTATTAAAGCCAAAGGCTGTGTGGTTTTTTATCCTAGGGATTATATAACTATTTCCTGTTGTTATTTTTAAGGAAGTTAACAGCTTTATCTGGAAAATCAGTGAATAGGCCGTCAACGTGTTCTTTATTATATAACAGAGAATACAATTGATTTACGTCTTTGGTGTATTTGGGAAGTCGATCAGACAAAACAGAAAAAGGGATAACTTGTAGATGATTGGCATGAGCAGCCTCAGCTAAACCTGTAGACGACACTGCGGTTTCACCATCTTTATTATTTAAAAGCATATGATAGTCAGGCGAAATAGCATCAGCGTATTGAGAGATCTCTTTCATACTGTCAGGTTTCATCATCAAATCATAGTTATAGTTTATCCATTGACCATGTTTTTTCTCTTTGGTTTCATTCCAGTCTGTATAGGCAATTAATTGAACTAGCTTAACATTCACGCCAAGACGAGGTCCTAACTCTATTTTAATGCGCTTCAGTTCATTGGGGTCGAAGCATTGCAAATATACATTATCATTTTTAGTTGTGTAGCCATATTCTTTTAGAACGGAGAGGACTTTAGCAGTAATATCTTTTCCTTCTTTCATATGAAACCAAGGCGCTTTAATCTCTGGGAAAATGCCGACATTCCTTCCTGTTGAAAAATTTAAGCCTTGGATGAATTCAATCTCTTCTTGGAAAGAATGCATATGGAAATCTGACTTGAAAATAGGAAATCTATCTTTGAATCCGGGAGTGGCTTTCCCATCGACGTAATGAAACCAGTTGGTTGCCTTTAAAGCTTTAATTTCAGCAAGAGTGAAGTCTATGGCATAAAAATGACCATCTTTTCTTGCTCTATCAGGGTAACGAGTCGCCACGTCTGTGACATTATCTAAAACTAATCCGTGAAGAACTAATAGCTGGTCATCCTTTGTCATGACCAAATCTTGTTCGAGATAGTCAGCTCCTTGAGCAAAGGCTAATGCCTTCGCTGGTAATGTATGCTCAGGGAGGTACCCGCTAGCACCACGGTGAGCTACAACAAACTGAGGTGCAGCATAAGCTGACACGCTGATAGTTAACAAAAAAGCTACACTCAAAACTCTACAAAGCATTTTCAGACTCACCTAATATCAGTTTAGTCTTACAGATTGGACAATGTTGATGGGATAATCAAGAAAGGCATTGAAAGATATTGGCCAGTTAGTTGGTGTTAAAAGTTAGGCAAAATCGCGAAACTGTAGAAAACCCGATGGAGTGGGCTGCGGCAATTCTCTGTGTCGTTTATGTGTCGTGACCACACGATGCGATAGATAGTTTATATGGTGAGATATACAGGCATGGCACAGTGTGAATGCGGTTAGCACCTGTTAAAACAATGAGTTATGAGTGGTTCTAGCCACTCTTAATCAATTGGTCGGCGGTTCGAACCCGCCACGACCCACCAACAAATTTAATTTGTTATATCGCTTATGTGATTTTTCATTCATCCAGCGCAAGCATGCTTCTTCGAATAGCTTAACTGGTGCTTCTCCCTGCTTCTCAGTTCGCCACATCTCAGCCTTTAGTTTGTCGCGCAACTCCTTTATTAGTGATCCATACTTAGAGACATGTGTGGTTCCAAATAATAAACAGTGGTGTCTGTATGGTCTAAATTACCGATCCAATTGGATAAAAAGTTGTTTATATAGTATTGTTTTCTGATTCAAATCAAGGAGCATATACATGCACTGTGTTATCTGCAGCATCGGATGGTTCTAGCGTTGTTTTCCGAACCAACGTGACCACGACTGGGCAAACGATTTTTTATAAGCTCACCATCATGGTCATAAAGTAATAAATTAGATTCTAAATCTGCTTAATCATCATCTTGGTTTTAATTAAATTAGAAATTTTCACGCTAATGCTATCAACATACTTTTGATATGGTATTGATACTAAGTAAACAATAACCATTGTAGTTATTGATGAAAGCAGAGCGGACATAGAATAAGATAATCCATTATCTCGCGTGAAGTTGAATAAAACTGTGCTAGTTATGTGCATTATAGGCTGGTGTAAAACATATACCAAAAATGACAAGGCTCCCAATTTTACGAATAAATCACGCGAGAATATTTTGGATATAATTTTTGTTCTTAGTACAGAGAAAACCACTATAAACCCACCTATATTGTTAAAGAGTGTATAGTTATCTATGTGTTTGTTATATATGTTTATATTAATTAGTGAATTAAATGATTTGTAAAGGTAACCATTTGTATGGTATCCACAAAAAAACAAACCAATAGCAAAAAGTATTACTCCAAGCTTGTTAGGGAAGTTAATGTCAAGCATGTAAATTAAGACGCCTGAGAAGAATGCAGCATAATATATCTCATCGCCTGATTTTACATTCATGAAAAAAGGCATAACCATAAAAATAACTATAAGAGTTTTTTTATATTTTACTTTGGGAATAATACAGCATAAAAAGAAAACCGACAGTGACCCAAAAAACTCAATCTTCATTGTCCACAATGACCAGTTATATGGGGCACTACCTGATAAAAATGATGATATAGTCCCATTGTATATAGCATCAAGAAATGATGGGTTTGAAATGTTATAATTCTGAGCCCAATCACCAAGAGCAGATTTATCAAAAGTGAAATGCTTTAGGGCGAAATATGCGATTATGCACGATCCTAGTGCTGGAGGCATTAGTCTAAAATATCGCTTTATTGTCATTCCGGCCGCATTTGTAACGGCATCACCCTTGTTGAGTATACAGTAGCTAAGAATGAATCCACTAAGCACAAAGAATATTCCAACAGCTGCCGCACCAGAATATAAAAATGCAAATGGAGAACTATGCATGATTATATCAATAGGTGTTCTAGCATTTGCAATATTACCAGTATGCATCGATGGAGCAAATGTAGATGATAGATGTGATAGGAATACCATTAGACATGCCACACCTCGAATTCCCTCTACTGAACCTAATTTTTGTTGTGTCGAAATGGTCATATTCACTCATTCGTGATTGAAGTGGTTAGTTATTAAACTAATTTAACTAAAATTAATAAATAAAACAAAGCCAGGAAACTTGCGTGGCTGGGGAGTACGCTGTCAGCTAACAGTGAAGAAAACTAACAGGAATTATTTTACCACGTGGTAAGTTTCTGATCAGCTATTGATCGCATGGTACCCTCACTTATGAGGGTACCATCGTGTGCAGAGTTCGTTTTGTGTGCTGCATCTTTATTTTCTGCCTAATCATAATCTTCCCACATTATCCAACTGCTCCCTTTCACAGCAGCTCATTACATAAATTCACTGTATTTGTAAGCAGTGTTTTGATGGGTGACATATGGGATTTTCATCTCCAGCAGCAGACCACACAGACAAGCCAATCAGTCTTGACGAGCTATTTATTTAAACACCACACGCAACATACTTCATGCGTTGCCCCGATTATTGTCCAAGTGCTGGCGTGCTTAACGATGCGCTACTTGTGATCGACACTTCTAGGAGACCAGTCCACGGAAGTGTTGTTGTTGCAGCGCTATGCGGTGAGTTCGTCTTACGCCGATTACTGACTATGCCAGTGCCGTGTTTAGCGAAGCTGGAAAATTATGATGATGTGACGTTTGCGGATGAAGAAACAGGATTTGAGATATTCGAAGTGGTGATGCATGTCGTCAATGACATGTCGATGAGCGAGTTTGATGACAACCCGTGTATGTAATGGAGTATTTATTATGCTCATTCTAAGGTGCCATCATTCGTAATTGGCACCTCAAGTTTATTGTATTAAAGCCAGAGGCTGTGTAGTTTTTTGAACCTAGAGATTATATAACTATTTCCAATTGTCGTTTTTAAGGATGTTAACAGCTTTATCTGGAAAATCAGTGAATAGACCGTCAACTTGTTCTTTATTATATAACAGAGAATACAATTGATTTACGTCTTTGGTGTATTTGGGAAGGAGATCAGACAACAGAGAAAAGGATAACTGGCAAATGGTTAGCATGAGCAGCTTCAGCTAAACTTGTAGACGACACTGCGGTTTCCCATCTTTATTATTTAAAAGCATATGATAGTCAGGCGAAATAGCATCAGCGTATTGAGAGATCTCTTTTATACTGTCAGGTTTCATCATCAAATCATTGTTATAGTTTATCCATTGACCACGTTTTTTATCTTTAGTTTCATTCCAGTCTGTATAGGAAATTAATTGAACTAGTTTAACATTCACTCCAAGACGAGGCCCTAACTCTGTTTTCATGCGCTTCAGTTTATTGGGGGGCAAAACATTGCAAATATACATTATCATTTTTAGTTGTGTAGCCATATTCGTTTAGAACGGAGAGAACTTTAGCAGTAATATCTTTTCCTTCTTTCATATGAAACCAAGGTGCTTTAATTTCTAGGAAAATCCCTACATTTTTTCCTGTTGAAAAATTAATCCTTGAATGAATTCAATCTCTTCTTGGAAAGAATGCATATGGAAATCTGATTTTAAAATAGGAAATCGATCTTTGAACCCGGGAGTAGCTTTTCCATTGACGTAATGAAACCAGTTGGCTGCCTTTAAAGCTTTAATTTCAGCAAAAGTGAAGCCTATGGCATAAAAATGACCATCTTTTCTTGCTCTAGCTAATGTATCAAGCGCGGAATATTAGTGTTCGCGAATATACGATGTGATTATTCCTGACTTCATTGCCGAAGATGAAATATCTCAATGGTTTGATAGTATATATCATGAGGCTACAACGATGAAACATTCTGACGTTTATCGCGTTGAATAGCAAAATCCGCAATGAGCGGACTTTTGTAGATTCGGAATAAGATAAAGTGTTGAGAACTGGCTGATTGAGTCTTTGAAATGATTATTGTTTATAATGCTAATTAATTTAGGTTGAACTTATTGGAAGTATCTTTTTTGTTCAGATTAACCGTAATGATTCTTTAATTCAGCTCATGCTTGGCATTTACACTATGAGTTAATTAATTGAAAAACTGACGTTCGCATGCCATCATATTAACCATGCTTGATAGTGGGTGTTTTACATACAAATAATCTCCAGGCATAACAGCGAATAAATGTTATGGCGGGAGGTTGTTTTATTAACTTAAAAGCAATATATGTATACTATTTTAATAAAATAAACGTGTGCGTGTGATATCAATATTTTAACAAAAAAGATCTGGAGGCTTTCTTGAAACATAAATGGCATCTATTCTGGGTGATAATTATACTATATACGTTTGGGACATTAGGCCTAGGTTATATCGCCTATACCAATCCCCCACCCTTGAACAGCTCAGTGTTTATCGAGGTTACAAAAACCGTTTTTCTTTGCCTAGGTGGCCTTGGGGTAATGTTACCTGTATATATCAATGCAACTAATTCGCTTGAAAACCGAGCTGTAGATAAAATCGAGAATACTTTCTCGTTGATTGAAAACTGGGATGACCCTCATTTGTTCTCGGCGAGAAAACTGACCAGAGAAATACGAGACTCCCGTTCGTCTTTAAGTGATGACCAATTGGTTTTGAGAATTAAGGAAGATCAAGAACTCTTGCAATCGGTTGTTCTTGTATCAAATTATTTAGAGAAGGTTCGATTTTCAGTCGTTAATGAACGAGTTGACGTCGAGCTATTTAAATCTACTCTTGGCCCAGTGATGATCGACATCATTGAACGTTTTGAACCTTATTTCAAGACATTTGGCAAGCTATACATGGATGATTTTAATCAACTAAAAAGATTGATAAGTTAGCAGGGCACATAACGCTAATCTCGCGCATAATTGTCTATGGAATTTAATTTTTTCTGTAGTTTCTCATTGAGTACAAATGCATAGCCTTAATGACTCAATGAGAAATTCAGATATCATCCTCTCAACAATTTTTTAATGCGATACGCGAAACCCCGATTTCGGGTGTATATTATTGACTTTCTTGAATGGCTTTTCGTGAAATCAGTGCATTCATAACAGAATTGCTAGGTAGTCTAAAAATTTCTTAATACCGTTAGCTTCTGTGTCTGATGAGTTAGTTGCTGGGGTATCGTTTTTGTGTTGTGACTATCTTGTATAACAGTTATTTTACATGGAAATATACAGGTATATTTTCATGTGTATGCGGTTCAAATCCATCATAACCAATCCCAAAAATCCAAAGACCTGCGGTCATTCGCTGGCCTTTTCCACTAGACCGTTCAGAGCATGTGCCTGGTTGTAAACCCATTCATTTATTTTCATATTTTAATGACGAAAATGAACAAAAGGATGGCTCCTATTATATCTTCTGCGCAATATCCCAAATAAAGCCAAAGGGATCTTTCACGCGTGCTTTTAAATCACCCCAGAACATTTCTGCTGGTTTACTCAGTACGGTAGATCCGGATTTTTGCATACTATCTACTAGCGCCACTGCGTCATCAACATACATATAGAAAATGAATGGCGTTGAGGAGCCAGATGTTTGTGGGCTGCTTAAGTCAGAGTCCCAGCCCTCTTTATTGATCGTAAAGTTCGTACCTCGGTAGCGAATACGCGCAAATAGCATCTCTCCATCGTCACCTTCTAATTCTGCAATCGCCACCATCCCCATTGCATTGGTATAGAAATCAACGGCAGCGCTAACATTGGGCACATTAAGCGCGGTGGTTAACCATGTGAGTCCCATTCCTTCCCATGGATGGGTACGATCTTCAACATTGTTGAACCAGGTGAGTTTGTCCATTTTTGTTTCCTTCAAAAATTAGCTGTTAGACATTGATGTACAGGCATTCATTTGTGGGGCTGAAATCGACGTTATTCTATCGAGACTTAAAAAATAACACTGTATATAAATACATGCAGAAAGTTATTTTTTGTTGCTGAATTTGTCTGTTTTTTAGTGGGAGTGGGTAGTCCTCGCTTTAAATTGCATCAATAGAACTCATCTCCTTTTGTTCATACAGTGTTTAGCTGATCGTCTATATAGTGCGTTGGCGTTCATATAGAGAGCTAACACCGCGAAAGTGAGTGCCGGAGATAAGCGCCGGATTGAACGTAGTTTATTGATGTTCAGGTTGCGACTTGCGTAGTGAGTAAATCTATTAGCATGCTAATTGCCAAGTGAGATAGCAATAATTGCTAATTATAACTCCCGGTATTATGACATAGTGATTTTGCCCCGTTAAAGAGCTAACACCGTCGAGAATGAGTGCCGGAGATAAGCGCCGGGATGGGGCGGAAGTCAATAAAATAAGGCCACCAAGCGGTGGCCTCATTTTTTTGTTCTGTGGCAAATCTAAGATCCCTTTCTGCCGATATTTACCTTAGCAACAATATGCTTTTTATTCATTATCATTGCGTATTCCATAGCTAGTGGTAAACACAATTAGCGCGCCAGCAATAGGCGCTAATAAAGTGGATATTCCTGCAGTAAGTTCAGCGCCATCCGAGATAAAAAGCGCTCCGAAGTAAAGCGCAACGGCAAGGATCGCCATACCTAGGCAGCTAAATGCTGCGTACACTGCGCCTCGGCGAGAATATGCAAACAAACTAACGGTAAGAATGGCGAGTAACAGAATTACAAATCCGTAGAGAGGTTCCATCGTCAAGCTCCTTTAGCTAAGTTTCTTGTTTACATGATGGCTTTTAATTTGCATCAAAACATTAACCTTAGTCATGAGATGTTTGACTTTATTGGCGATAAAAACTTAGGAGAGGCAGTCACCCAACACCATGAAATTTATTCCACAATGTCACTAAGGCCCATGCAGAGCCAACCCAGCAAAATACGGCGATAATGAGGGAAAATGAGAGGCGTAAATGCGCTATCAGAAAATAGAGGGACAAAAGATAGATAAAGTAGGGGATGATGGCCCATATTCCAAAGATGATGGTTGAGCGTAATGCTTCAATAGACCGCTCTGTGCCAACAATGTAGTGGGCGATAAGCGCAAAGGTAGGAAAAAGGGGAATCAAGCCAGCAATATAATAGTTTTTACTTCGAGCCAAAATGGCAATCAGCAAAACAACTAATGCACCCAATAATGCTTTGAACAGCAATCCCATCTTTAGTTACGCTCATGTTTATATACTTAAGCATTATCATTGCATAATAAAACAAGGCGAAAAACTAGTCAGAGGTAAAACAGTATAAGATTTGGCCTACAGCGTGGTGCAAGCCAAATCTAAGCAGATTATTGACGGTAAGCGTGTTTAATCTGGCAAATAGCATGCTTGAAAGACTCTGACTGAGAGGCATCTTCGAGCTGAGCCGCAAATTTTTCCATGTTAATAATAACTTTACCCGCATCGGCTTGGCCCATGGCTTTTAACATGAAGGTCAGAGTGGCTTTTAAGCACGCGACTTCATTGGCCAGAGTTTCGATAGTGGATTCGGTTGAGAAATCTACGTTGCTCATATTGTACCTTTAGTGGAGTGTTTTGCCCTTGATGAAGTTAAATGGGTCAACGCATGAGAAGAGCTGTTCATCAAGGACGGATTTTTTAAGCCCTAGAGTATACCACAGGTTAAAAACTTTGAGGATGCATGAGCACGATCGCTTTTATCGACGCATCGGTTTAACTTTTATCTGCCGATGAATTAAATAGTTTCAATTGGTTAATGTTTGTTCTGCGTGAGTAAAATATATTCAGATTGTTATTGGTAATAATAGTTTTCATTACTAAGACGATATTTTTTGTTGGAAGCTATACAAGGTTATAGCAAAAAAAACTATTAACCTCACGACTTGTTTACGTTTAATTATACAAAGATATTGTCAATGTTATTTTATTATTAACTTGTTGATTTGTAATGGCATGCATGCATTTTTATCTTTTTCTGTATTCGTCTGCGATACCGTTTCTGCGTATCAGCAGAGATATGAAATAGAAAGCGGTACCGTTAAGAAGATAAAATCAGTATTAAGTGATTAAACTATTCATTCTTGCCTAAAAAAACAGTATTATCGAAGCTTACTGGCAATAAAAACATGTCATTAATTCCTTCTTTGGGGAGACTTTTCTTTGATCAGCGTTCTTCTTGTTGATGACCACGAACTGGTGCGCGCAGGGATTCGACGCATTCTTGAAGATATCAAAGGGATCAAAGTTGTTGGTGAAGCACAATGTGGCGAAGATGCTGTCAAGTGGTGCCGCAGTAACAGCGCAGATATCGTATTAATGGACATGAATATGCCAGGCATTGGCGGGCTTGAGGCGACGCGCAAAATATTGCGTTATAACCCCGACGTCAAAGTTATTATGCTAACGATTCATACCGAAAATCCGCTGCCGGCGAAGGTTATGCAGGCGGGTGCGTTTGGGTATTTAAGCAAAGGCGCTGCGCCGCAGGAAGTGGTGAACGCCATACGAGCCGTTCATTCTGGGCAACGTTATATTGCGTCTGATATCGCACAGCAGATGGCTCTGAGCCAATTGACGCCGCAGACAGATTCGCCGTTTGGTTGCTTATCTGAACGCGAACTCCAAATTATGCTGATGCTCACTAAGGGCAGCAAAGTGACGGAGATTTCTGAGCAGCTCAATTTGAGTCCGAAAACGGTAAATAGCTATCGCTATCGTATGTTTAGTAAACTCAATATTAACGGTGACGTCGAGTTGACTCATTTAGCAATTCGCCATGGATTGTGCAATGCAGAGAACCTGTTAAACAGTGACTGAGCGTTTTGATTCTGTAGAGTTTCTAAAAACGGTGACCAATCAGCCCGGCGTCTATCGTATGTATGACGCCACTGAGACGGTTATCTATGTCGGTAAGGCCAAAGATCTCAAAAAACGTCTATCGAGCTATTTTCGCCAAAACGTAGGAAGTCGTAAGACGGAAACGTTGGTGAAAAATATCGCTCAGATAGATGTTACCGTGACCCATACGGAAACCGAGGCTTTGCTGCTTGAGCACAACTATATAAAGCTTTATCAGCCGCGTTATAACGTATTGCTACGCGATGATAAATCCTATCCCCTTATTTTCCTCAGCGCTGACAATCATCCTCGGTTATCCATTCACCGTGGAGCAAAGCATGCGAAAGGGGAGTACTTTGGCCCATTCCCAAACTCCTATGCGGTGCGTGAAACTCTCGCACTTTTGCAGAAGCTTTTTCCTATTCGCCAGTGCGAAAATAGCGTCTATCGCAACCGCTCACGTCCTTGTCTGCAATACCAAATAGGTCGTTGTTTAGGCCCATGTGTCAAAGGTTTGGTGAGCGATGAAGAATATGAGCAGCAGGTAAACTACGTCCGCTTATTCTTATCGGGTAAAGATAACCAAGTGCTCGATTCACTTGTTGTTCGAATGGAAGAGGCGAGTAAAGCGCTTAAGTTTGAAGAAGCAGCGCGGATCCGAGATCAAATTCAAGCCGTAAGACGAGTTACTGAGAAACAGTTCGTTTCGGGCAACAGCGATGATCTTGATGTTATTGGCGTTGCGTTTGACTCCGGTATGTCGTGTGTACACGTACTCTTTATCCGACAGGGTAAAATATTAGGCAGCCGTAGTTATTTCCCTAAAGTACCGAGTGGAACTGAACTGAGTGAAGTAGTGCAAACCTTCGTGGGGCAATTTTATTTGCAAGGCAGCCAAATAAGGACGCTACCGGGTGAGATTTTGCTCGATTTCACGCTGCCTGAAAAAGATATTTTGTCTGACTCTATTTCAGAACTCGCTGGTCGTAAGGTTAATATTCAAACTCGACCACGAGGCGATCGCGCTCGCTACCTAAAATTAGCGAAAACAAATGCGCAGACGGCACTGATCACTAAACTGTCTCAACAGTCGACTATTCATCAGCGGCTAACTGAGCTCGAGAAAGTACTGCATCTGTCTGATATTCGTCGTATGGAATGTTTTGATATCAGCCATACTATGGGTGAAGAAACCGTTGCTTCCTGCGTGGTCTTTGACCAGCATGGACCGGTTCGTTCTGAGTATCGACGCTACAATATTACCGGTATCACGCCGGGTGATGACTACGCTGCGATGAATCAGGTATTGCGCCGCCGCTATGGCAAGGCACTTGAAGAAGATAAAATTCCAGACGTTATCTTCATCGACGGCGGCAAAGGTCAGTTAGGGCAGGCGAAAGACGTTTTTGCTGAACTTGATGTACCTTGGGATAAAAATCGTCCTTTATTGCTGGGCATCGCGAAGGGCAGCGATCGTAAAGCCGGTTTAGAAACACTGTTTTTACAACCGGAAGGGGAAGGTTTCTCCTTGCCGCCTGATTCTCCAGCACTGCACCTGATACAGCATATTCGCGATGATTCTCACAATCATGCGATCACGGGGCATCGTAAGAAACGTGCAAAGGTGCGCAATACCAGCTCTCTTGAAACCATAGAGGGTGTTGGGCCAAAACGTCGTCAGACGCTTTTGAAGTATATGGGTGGTCTACAACCTTTGATGAATGCAAGCGTGGAAGAAATTGCAAAAGTGCCTGGTATTTCACAGGCTTTGGCAGAAAAGATCCACAATGCATTGAAACACTAGGGGCATTGTAGCAACATACAAATAATATCCACATATGGAAGATAGTTACCTCACGCTATGCGATTAAATATACCGACCTTACTCACTCTGTTTCGCGTTGTCCTGATCCCATTTTTTGTTGTGGCGTTTTACCTTCCGTTTACTTGGGCTTCTTTCGCCTGCGCATTGATTTTTGTGTTTGCCGCGGTAACGGACTGGTTTGATGGTTTCCTCGCCCGCCGGTGGAAGCAAACAACGCGGTTTGGCGCATTCCTTGATCCAGTTGCTGACAAAGTGATGGTCGCAACGGCGCTGGTGCTGGTGTGCGAGCATTATCACGTTTGGTGGATCACTTTACCGGCTGCGACGATGATCGCCCGTGAAATCATTATTTCGGCGTTGCGTGAATGGATGGCTGAAATTGGTAAGCGCAGCAGCGTTGCCGTTTCTTGGATCGGCAAGGTAAAAACCTCAGCTCAAATGCTGGCCTTAGTAGGGCTGCTATGGCGTCCAGATAGCTATGTGATCATTGCAGGTGTCATCGCACTGTATATTGCGGCAGTACTGACATTCTGGTCAATGTTCCAATATTTGAACGCTGCGCGGAATGATTTGCTCGAACCGTGATCGAAATGCGTTAAAAATCAGCAAACAGTCGTTGTGAGTTAAAAATGATGTTGACGCGGTTCGTGAGATAAGTAGAATGCATCGCATCAGACGGCAACGACGAAAAGTCAGAAGATACAAGCAGCTAAGTTAGTGAAGTTTACTAGCTAAAATGCTAAGCGGGAATAGCTCAGTTGGTAGAGCACGACCTTGCCAAGGTCGGGGTCGCGAGTTCGAGTCTCGTTTCCCGCTCCAAATTTAAAGGCTGGCATGAAAGTGCGGGTTTAGTTAGAAAGCTAAAGATTTTGGCGCGTTAACAAAGCGGTTATGTAGCGGATTGCAAATCCGTCTAGTCCGGTTCGACTCCGGAACGCGCCTCCAAATTTCCTTAGCCCGGGTGGTGGAATCGGTAGACACAAGGGATTTAAAATCCCTCGGCTGTAAGGCTGTACGAGTTCAAGTCTCGTCCCGGGTACCAAGGAAATTTACTAGAATAATCAAAGCAATAAAGCAGTGTCGTGGCCGCCGAGAGGCGGTTTTTTTGTGTCTGCGATTTGCCCCAGTGGCGGCAGATCGGCGACGCCCAGGTTTTATCTCGACTCCCCTCATCATATCTCGCTATTTATCTAAATAAATTCTCAACTACGTTTTAGTTTTTTGTGCATTTTAGAGCATAAAAAAACCTGCAAAAGCAGGTCTTTAGTAATGGTACGAAATAAAAACTAGATGCTCATTTTAATTTGCTGTTCTTTAGCGGGGTGAGGAGGCACGGGGATGATTTCTCCTGGCGTCATGATGTGGCGCTCGACGGATTCCATCGTGACAAACGTGCAGCTGCAGTTGATATTACGGCACTGATAGTAGCGTTCTTTAGTTTTTTCACTTAGATAGCGACTTGAGCGCGCATGTGCAGCATGGCGACAAACTGGACAATGCATCATAATAATCTCTCATTATCAATTTTCAACGTCTAAATTTTACCATGCAATTCAAAAAACGCCATTATTAACTCACAATTGTGAGTTTCTGTCTTTTTAATTCACCTTTAACAAGGTTGTGGTGATTATGATGATGCTGAGTTATCGGCCTCTTCGTACTTAACATCCGAAAGCTTCATCTCGAGTGATAACTTTGTGGTAAAGCCATCCCGCGTCAGGCTATGTTCAAGTTTAATAATGGTCCATTCTTGTTGGTCAATGATGCTTTTAAAGCCTTTTACTCTTAAAGGCATTTCAGGATAAAGCAGCGGATTTCCTCTAGCGAGACTGATAGTGAACTTAGCCACCAACCGTTGTTGTTGATCCCACTCTGCCTGAGCTGCTTGCATAGCCTGCTCCTTAGCCGCATAAATTGTCGGTAGCACAAGAACGTTATTCACGTCGCCAACAAGATATTCATTCCCTGTTGATGGAATAGAGTGATCCGCTGATGCTTTTGCGTTTGGATGCGAAGGTGCACTTTTGGTGCTAGGCTCGTTTTTCCGTTGTAGCTTAACTTTTTGTTTGGCCTGTTTAGCTGAATCTGTATCCAACCACCTTGCTACAACACCGCTGTAGGCCAGACGGTCAGCTATTGAGAACTGATGTTTATCACCGTCAGCCCGCTCTACAGTTGCGATAGGAATTGGTTGGCCGCTTGCTGTTAGATTGCTTCCCGGCTTGAGAAAAAGAAGCTCGCCGTTCTTAACTGAAACTTCAGCCCCATTACGCTTTGCTAAGCGAACTAAAAATTGGCTGTCGGATTCTTGTGACTGATCGATGTGCTGAACGGCAATGTTGGCAAAAACCTTAGCCAGATTCGCTTTGAGCTTGTTGCGTTTCGCGATGAGCTCAATCACCGCACCCAGAGTCGTATCGTGATAAGACTCTTCTCGACTCGTATTCATGGCCCCACGAAAATCAGCGCTTCTGGCTCTAATCGTCATGATGTCCGGAGCACCAGTGTATTCGATTTCATCGACGGTAAATTGACCTTTGCCAATCAGTGCGGAACCTTTCCAGCCCAGAAATAATTCGAGAACCGCGCCCCGGGCAGGCATTGCTAGAAATCCATCGCTGTCGTCGAGCGTTATATCTAGCTGATCTGCCTCGAAACCGCGGTTATCCGTCATCGTCATCGCAATTAGGCGAGAACTAATATTCTCCGTGATGTTGCGCCCGCTTAAGGTGAGCATAAAGGCGGGGGCCAAATCTGCGCCGATGGCGATGGCATTATGGGTGATCATGAGAACAATCCCCCGGCCGTTTCTTGCCCAAGCTTGATTGCTCTATTGACCATATCTTTTGCCTGCTGCTGAAGATCGCCAAACATAGCACTGAGTGATTCATCTACCCGTACAAGATTCATCGTAAAATTAATCTGACGAGCACTACCATTGGCAAAGAAAATGCTTTGCGTTTGATTAATATTTTTGACGACATACATGCCGTATATAGCACCATCACCACCAATGAGCGGCCACGCCTTTCCTTGCTCAGCCATGGTCTTTAGCGCCAACAGCGAGAGTGGGCCCCCCGTGATCTCTGGAACCAGTACGCCGTCTAATGTAATGCTATCTTCACCAACACCTAGAAACTGGTAGGCAGCGCGCTGACCAATTCGGTTATTGGATGACCAGTTGTACTCGAGATTTTGTTTTAACGTTTGATAGGGCAATGTTTGGCGCTGAAACACAAATAGCCCAAGCGTAAGCATCATGGTTTGACTCCTCAACGTTCGTTACATGTGCGACAAGCTGTTTGCATAGCGTTGACGCTCATAGCTTTCGACCCAATCACTGAACATTTTCTTAGTGACTTCAGGCCCTTGCCCCGGAGGAACATGAATATCGATTTGGAAATTATGTTGGCTCTGATCTCGATAGCTAGAGCTTCCAGCCGCAAGAGGTGCGTAGTTTGCATTCAAGATACCGCCAGTTGGGGAGATAGCTTGAACATTCGCTTTTTGGCCGGAGTTTATGGCGTTGGCATCAATATCTGCCGATTGGCTCTTGATAATGCCAAGCCTTTCCAGCAGCCAGTCGACCTTTTCACCGAGAAAATTAAAAGCCTTCAATGGCAACGTTAAGGCGAGTGATAACGCTTCGCCAAAGAGTATTCCTGCATTTTTGCAGTTGTTGATGGCTTCCTGGGAGGACTCTACTGGGGATATTAAATCTGTAAACCAGCCCCATAGCTTTTGTAATCCTTCACTCGCTAAATCGAATTGCGCTTTCCAGGGCATAAACATTTCCGCCATCGGTGCAAACACAGTTTGTAGCCCCTCAATAACGCCACTAAAGAAGGCACCGATCGGCTCCCAATATTGACGAATGAGTAAGGCTCCTGCGACTATAGCTGCTGCAATAGCCACTATTGGCCACGTTAACGTGCCTAGAATGGCTAAAATAGCGCCCCCAGCGGCGGAGAATGCTGTCCAGAGTAGTCCTGCACCTGCCACCACCAGATTCATTCCTGCCACCACTTGCGACGCGATGATGCCAACTCCACCGAGTAGGCCAATTAGTGCACTACCAGCGCTCACGACGGCGATGATTGTTTGACTCAACGCCTGATTGTTTTGTATCCACTGTTCAAGCTTGTTGACATAGCGACTTGCTGTTTGTACCAATTGTCTTAACGAGCTTTCCTGCTGCTCAAACAGGTCAATTCCAATAGATTCATAGGCTGACTGGAAGGTTCTAATATCTCCACTGAGGTTGTTTTGTGAAGCAGTCGCGGCCGAATCTGTTTTGCCGTCAGATTTTTGCAATGCGGTGCTGATACCCGCGAGTTTTCCTGATGACGCATCGTGCATCAATACAGATGCAGCGGCGCTGGCGTTATTGCCAAAAATTGCCTTGGTGTATGCTTCTCGCTGCGCTTCACCTAGCTTATTGCTTGCAAAGCTGTGCTGAATTTCTTCAAGAATGGAGAAAATAGGACGCATGTTTCCCTGATTGTCGTTCGTTTTCACCCCGAGTTTGCTAAATATTTCGCGCGCGTTATCTGTTGGAGATTGCAAACGGCGGATGACATCATGGTTTCCAGTCGCCGCAGCGGAACCGGTGATATTGGCATCGGCGAGTGCGCTTGCCATTGCAGCCGTTTCTTCGATGCTTACGCCAGCACTGCTTGCCGCAGACGCCGTATAATTGAGCGTTTTATTCAGGTTATCGAAACCGATAGTGTTGCGGCTTAACGCTGCGGTAATAACATCGCTAATGTGTGCTATTTGGTCATTGCCGAGGCCAAATGCAGACTCCATCCCAATGAGTAACGCAGCGTTATCCTCAACGCTATGTTGGTTGGACTGCGCCATTTTTAATGTGGGCGCGGTAGCCGCAAGAACCCCATCCTTATCAGCACCAGCATTGGCGATAACAATCTGCGCCGTGGTGGCTTCAACGGCCGATCCCGCACTGTGGCCACTGAGCTTTTTCGCCTGTTGGCGAAGGGCTTGCATTCCCGAACTTGATTTATCTAATCCCAAGATAGTTTGAAGCTTGGTATTTTCCTGTGACAATGCGTAGCCAGGTGCTAATACTGAAGTCCCGAGAGAAAGTGCCGTTTTGGCGACGCCAACGCCACGATTTCCTAAGTTACCGAGATTGTCTGCGAGCACTTTACCTGATTGATAACGTTGTTTAATGTTTCCCAATTGAGTTTGGCGCTGTTTGATTCGCTCAAGGTTATTCTGTTGCCGATTGTTTTCGGCAAAGGATTTACGCTGTTGTGCGAGCCTATTAGACGTTTGCTCAATAGTATCTTTCAGACGCTGTTTGTTAGCGGGTAAGGCTTGTGGATTAATACCGTTTTGTCTCAGCGTATTACGCTGTTCCTTGGCCGATTTATGTAGGGCACGATATTTCGTCTCCAGATGAGAAACAGCCTGATTGGCATTATCCAAAGATTTAATTTGCGAGCGTGTTGGCGCTTCGGCATTTTTTATTTCTGCTCTGAGTTCGGCCGCTTCTTTTTTGGCTTTTTTGAATGCGTTACTAGTCGCTGACAGCTGGGCGCTTGTTTTGCGAAAACCATCAATTTTTCCCATTTTCGCATCAAGCGTATCAAGGTATTGCTGTGTCGTGCGTATGTCGTCAGACAGCGCTTTGTTAGCCGCCTTAATCGCTTTTAACGGGCGGCTGGCTTGGTCGACGGCAGTAAGAAGTATCTGTAATTTTAGACTGTTACTCATCCGTATTCCCGCTTCGTTGTAGCGCTTTTTGGCGCCATGAAATAAGTTCGGTAAGGCTCATGGGATTTAACTCTGATGGCGGCCAGTGGAATATCACCGCAATGTCCGCCATCAGGTCATCTACCGATAATTGGGCGGGAAACTCTAACGAACCGAATTCGGTGACAAAAAACCAATCACCTTGCCCGCTAGTGCAATCATATCTGGCAACTCCAACTTCAAGACATCGCTTTCAAGTAGCTGAGGGCTGGTCATTCGAGGTAAAACCTTCACCAGGGCGTCTACGTCCGAATTGGCTACCGCCGCGAGACTTACACCACGCAAGGTTCCTGCCGTCGGTTTGATTAGGGTGACTTGTTCAATCAACAGTTCACCGCGCTGAATCGGAGATTCTAGGAGAACGGTATTTTCATTTTCGGTATTCATGCGACTCTCTCAATTTGAATTCGGGTTAATCGGCCAGCGCAAGCACTGGCCGTCAATCGTGGGATTACAGACCGAGGTGCTGGCGATGTTGCGCCAGTCGATCAATGCCGTTAACTTTTTCAATCATATTGATGACGTCGATCTCAATGAGCTCCTTGCCATCCACGATCAGTTTGTAGTAAGTGCACTGAGTCGTGATTTTGGTTTCGGTATTCTCGCCTTGTTTATTTTCGCCACCGTCGATTTCCTTATGGCGACCTCGCAGTACGATCTCTACGCCGCTAACGTCACCAGTGTCGTCGCGCTGGTATGAGCCAGAAAAGCGTAAAGGCACATCCGAAGCGCCAGGAACGGCATATTGGCTCCACAAATCATCATCAGGAAGGCCGCCAATGGTCCATTCAACGGTCAATGCATCATCATCAAGGCCCATATCAATTGAGGTTGAACCGTTCATGCCTGCGCCACGATAGCTTTCCAGTTTTCGGGTTAGCTTCGGCAGGGTGACCGAATTGACAACGCCCATGTAGCTCAAACCATCATTGAAAAGGTTGAGGTATTTCAGTTTGCGCGGTAATGCCATGGTGTCTTAGCTCCTTAACTGTTGGCCATTGAGCCCAAGCTCACCAGATATTTATCGGTGATGCGCTGGCGCAGGGTGAGGTTTTCCAGTGGTGGCACTGGGGTGTAGTCGTAATCGATGTAAAGCTTGCCTGCCTTTAAGCTCTCTTTATCGTTCGAGCTTTCGTCATACCAGCAGTCAGCATCGATGATGTAGCCGTTAGATTTCAGCTCGCGGAATTTTGCTTTGATGCCTTCTACGATGTCGCGAATTAGTGTGGCGGTCATTGGTTTGTCGACGGCCCACTGGTGTGCTTCAGCCATGGTGTCAGCGAGTACTTGTGCGGTACGGACATAGTTCTCAAAGATAAATAGCGGTTCATCAGTGCAGGTGCGGTTGCCCCAGAAACGGAAGCCGTCGGAACGCACCGGCGTGGTGACACCCGCTTCATTCAACAAATCAGCATCGGTTCCTGGTGCTTGTAAGTCCCAAAATACTGAAGCACTCATGCCGGTGACACCGTTCACCCCGACGTTGGATAAGGTTTTATGCCACCCTTGCTCTTGGTCAATTTTTGCGCGCAAGCCTAAAGCTCGTGCAGTTGCAAAAGCCGTGGCACTGGTATTTGTTTTGGTGTCCCATGCCAAGAAATCGGGCCAAATCAGCATCAGTTCACGCTGGCTGAAGTTGTCGCGATACTTAATGACATCCGCTTTGGTTTTGCAGCCCCATGCGCTGATATAGCCAAAGGCACGCAGCTGCTGGCAAATCGAGGCCAGTGCAACAGCTACTTCCTGTGTATCCAGACCAGGCACACCCAAAATGCGAGGTTTAACACCGGTAACGGCTTTGGCCGTCAGTAGGGCTTTTAAGCCGGTATATTGGCCGTTCTCATCGGCACCGCCGATGATGTTGGAGAGGGTGGCGGCCTGAATGGCTTCTTCATCCTCGCCTTCGCCTTCGGCAACGCGTACAACGACAGTAACAGGTTTGCATTGGTCGCCAATGGCTGCCAGGGCGGCAGACAGGGTGCCTTTGGTTCCTGCTTTACCAGCGGCAGCGATAACGTCGGTGATCAATACAGGAACGTTGAGTGGAAAGGTTTCGGCATCTGCATCCGGGGCGGTGCAGACCATGCCAATAATGGCAGTTGATACGGTTGAAATGACGCGTGTACCTTCGTTAATCTCCAGTACTTGCACGCCATGTTTGAAATCGGGCATCGTGTTCGCTCCATTAGAAAGTTGCAAGGCTATTGTGCTGTGTGCCGAGCAAGTCTACGAGCGATGTAGGATGTACTGACGATAGTACAACAGGCAGTAAAAAGCCCTCGAGTGAGGGCGATAAATAATAGGTAAATCAGGCGGGGATTGGTGGCCAGTCAATGTTGGGGGCGTGAGATGTGTCTGCTCGGCTGAGTAGCACACGGTAAGTTTTCCACGCTTTGAGTTGTGCTGGTTCCTCATCCGTTGCCATCTCTAAGTCAATTGCATCTTGTAGCGTGCTAATTATGATAGTAGCTTCGCTCAGCTTATTGGATTTAATCGACTCTGCCTCACCGCTGGTTAACGTGGGCTCAATATAGGACTGGATCTCCCCATATTTTCCTGCTATTAAATCTTGATAAAATATGCGGCCATAATCTTCTATATCATCCATACATGCCGTAAAAGGCACTAGCTCAGCATCCGCACGACCTAATGAAACCATGCAGCCCACGGCAGTTTTTAACGTATCCGTATAGCGTGCGTCAGTAATATTAAAGAATTCCATACAACCTCTTATTTGATTAAGCAGAGCGGTAAGCCATACCATAAAACCATGTGCCACCTATGCCAATAGTATGCCCTAACCAAATCCACGTTCCGGCTAGCGCGGAGCCAGCATAATAGCGCTGGTTCGCATCAAGCATCGCTAGCTTTGCCCCTTGCATCGGCTTGCCAAAAGTCACCGTTTGGGTTGTGTTGGTAGCCACTAAAGTATAAGTTCCCACACCGCCAGCCCCTGCAAACGGCACCGCTTTAGCGTAACGGGTATCAGATTCAGCTTTGGTATAGGCTTGACCTGCGGGGGTGTAGCTACCTTTGGGCTGGAATCGCACATCGCTTTCAGCCTTGGTATAAGCCTGTCCCGCTGGGGTATAGTTTCCTTTCGCTTGATATTTAACATCAAAGTTGGCGTAGTTTGCGGGAACAAATTGACCATCCTTGTAGAACGAAAACAACGCACCGCTCCCCGCAGCATCTTGATAATGCACAATGAATCGATTCGCATTAACTAACGTCCCTGCTGACCACGTCGCATTAGCCTGTTTATATTTTTGCTTAATAAGCGGCCAATACTCCGATGTTCCCGCCGTGTCGATGTACTGGAAAATCGGTGCTTCATTACTATTTTGACTTGAGAAGGCGCCGCGTCCAATGCCTGAAACTTTTATAGCCCCCGCCATCGTACCGCCTGCCAGTGGCAGCGCCCCAACATCGTTAGCGGTGGGTTTATTCCCAGTACTATAGAGTGTAAATAGGCTATCTTTATTTCTAACAGCTATTTTTTTACCTTCAGGTCCATTTTCTGGAGCCAACCATTCAACCAAATTCCCGCTAGGAGAAATACCGCTAATCCCGATTAAATATACTGAACCATCGGAAGATTTATATTCACGGATACCGTTGAATGGTATTCCCGGCATTTTAGATAAGTCAGAATTTGACGTTGTCGTAATCGGTATGGAATTGCCATCTAGCCCAAACGCGCCCACTTTTAACACGGCGTTCGGCGAATTATCTGTCGGGGATGTTTGAACACTGGACGTTGCTGCCGAGCCCAGCTCTAAACTCTTCCGTGCTTCAGCTTTATTTGTCAGGTCAGACAAATTCTTGCTTTTTTCAAGACGTGTGTTGGCGTTTTCATTGGCTTTCCCAGCGTTAGAATCCGCCGTTTGCGCATTATCATTAGCGGTTTTTCCCATATCATAAGCTGCCTTTACCGCCTTCGGCGTGGAAGCTAGCATCTCACTAGTGCTATCGGTGGCACTGCTAAGCTGAACAATCCCTTTTCTGGCTGTAGTAGCATCCTGTGCGGTGTATTTGGCATTCGCCAAGTCATAAGCCACTTTCACCGCCTTCGGCGTGGAGGCTAACACCTCGCTGTCGCTGTTGGTGGCGCTGCTCAGTTGGGTGAACCCTTTATCTTTGAGCGTGGCATCAGGATGGCGGCGCGATTGCTCGTGTTCAAGCAGCTTATCATCGACGTATTCCTGGGTGGCTAGCACCGTGGAGGCATCGATCTGTAAATTTACGGAATCCATATCGCTGACAATCACCACCATGCGCAGGGTCTGCGCACGGCCAGATCCTTCGGATAACAGTGGCTTGTAGCTTTCGGCCATGTTACTGACCGCAATCAGCGCGCCAGTGTCGTCATACAACCCCAGTTCACGCATCCAAAAGCCACCGGTTTCTGGTGGGATAACCAGCTCGGCAACCAAATAATTTTTGTGTTTAGGATCAACAATCACTTTGTTGAGAACGGCCCGATGCTTTTCAGCAATCAGTTTGGTCTGTGCTGGGTCAGGCATGGGCAGCGTACCGCCGCCATCGCCAACGGCCATCTGCTTCAGATTGACTTTAGCACCGCCAGCGGTCGCGGCGGCAATTTTTGCCGCCCCAGTGGTAGTCAGTACGGCTTTATATTTTTGTACCATCACATTAGCTCTCTAGGTCAGGATAAACGGTAAGGATGTCGCCGTCATACAGGGCGCTGCCAATGTAGGCGTAACCGGCGACATCTTGCATAATAGTGAGGCCGATCAGGTGACGGCTGGCGGGTTTGGCATCTGCAATGAGTCGTTCCATTTCGAGATACATCTCTTCGCTGATGCCGCTTTCCAAAACGCCAATATCGAGGCGGAACGTACCCGGAGGATCGTCGGTTTCCCACCACTCGTTGACATTAATGACATAGCCGAGGGGTTCCACTACCCGACGAACGGCGCTGATAGTGCCTTTTCGGCTGTGGATGTAATACGCCGCGGTTATCACGTCACGTTTGGTCTCATCAGGCCAAGCGGCATCCCACCGATCAACCGAAAATGCCCAGGCTAAATAGGGCAATAAATTGGTTGGGCAGGTTTGTGGATCCCACAGCTGGCGCAGAGGAATCGGCGTTTGTGCTATCTCCGCACAGGCGGCAGCGGCTGCGACCTCCAGTGACGATGAGCCCATCGGCAATAGGCGGTTATCATTCATCGGCGCCGCCTACGGTAAGGGTGTAATCCGAGCAATAGGAAGCTTGTGTTTCATCTAGCACGATATCGGCGACCGGTTGGGCAAGCTCAACGCGTTGTACGCCTTCAACGTGAAGCGCGGCATAAATTGCTGATTTGCGAATATCTCGCCCGAGTCGGTGCTGTGCGCTGATGTAGGCTTTCAATTTATCTTCCGCAGCCTGTCGAACGGGTTCAACTTCGGGGCCTGGATAGAGATAAAGAACGGCGTTAATTTCATAGGTGACAATCTTGGCCGACTGAACCGTAACCCGATCTGCAACGGGTCTCACGTCTTCAGCATTCAGAGCGAGATAAACGATATCCGTGAGCTCCTGACTTGCGGCACCGTTCCCTTCGCGTGAAAGTACAGATATGGTGACGCTGGCGGGAGAGGGGCTGACTACGGATACATCGGCAACACGGCCATCGGCACTTCGCCCATGAAATTGATAGGAGCCTACTGAACCCGCGACGCTTAGGCCTTCAAAGGCTTGCTGAATACGTACGCGGAAATCACTATCTGATTCAAAAATTGCCGGAACAGGTGGAATCACTGTTTCGTCGGCGGGCGTGATGACCAGCCGCAGTATGTTGTAGTTAGCGCCCAAATTATCAAGATCTGAGCCTGTGGCGTAGGCCAGCATATTGGCACGTGCGGCTTCGTTGACGCGCTGACGCCAGATAATTTCTCGATAGGCGCTTTCCTCTAACAATTTAGTCAGCGGCTCAGACTCCAATTGCAAAGTACGAGCGACGGCATCACGCTGACTTTCGTCACACAGCGATAACAGCGTCGTTTTTCGCTCGGATAAAACACTTTCATAGTCTAGAACCTCAACCACGTCAGGCGCGGGAAGTTGGCTCAGGTCAATGGTTGCCATGATTTAGCTCACTGGAATGTTAAGAGAGAAGGCGCCGCTGTTGTCAGCAAGGGTGCCGGTGATATCAACAAACATTTCGCCATTAAAGCGGTTGTCGAACGTGATGGAGGTCAGGCTGATGCGTGGCTCCCATTTCAAAATAGCCATGTAACAGGCGGCCATCAGTTGTAGGTTGAGCGCCGCGTTTTGCGGCTGGTCAATCAGGGCTGACAGTAGCGAACCGTAATCTCTACGCATGACGCGGGTTCCTATCGGGGTAATAAGAATGTCGCGTATGCTTTGACGAATATGGTCAGTATCTATCCGTTGTCTGCCATCATTGCGATCCATGCCGGAATAGTTGGCTGTCATTTTGTCCCCTCAGTCCATTCGCCACCGCTCTTAACTCCGCCATGGCCATGTTTATCAATTTGAACGCCGTTTGATGTAAATGCGCCGGTATGGTCAATGGTTCCCTCCATTTTGCCGCCACTTTTGACCTCAATAGAGCCGGTGGTCAGTTTGTTGGTGCAAATAACTTCAGGCGTATCAAGCGTAATGGTTTGGCTGGCAATCACGGTGACCGCCGGTGAGGTCACCACTACCGATTGAGTTGCCGTAACGTCTGCGGTTTTTACGTTGTTGACGATTAGTGCACTGGTGGCCGGTTCATATTCAATAATCGCTCCATCGGGGAACGCGACGTGATAGGCATCTGCTGATGAAGACGGCGCAGAGAAGTCATCGCAATAAATGCCTGGTAGCACGAAGGCGGTATCTAATTCGCCGCCCACGGCAAGCAGCAATACCTGCTCTCCCACGGAGGGAGCCCACCAATCACGTGAACGTCCTGCCCGACGTGTTAACCAGTTAAGCCAATCCGTTTGGATTTCGCCGGTTTGCACGCGACAACGGGCGCCTTTGGTATCAACTTCAGAGACGACACCGGTGCGGATAAGGTTGCGCATTAGGCGCTGAAGGTCAGAGATTTTAGATAACGTATTCATGGTAAGAAGGATGCCGCCTTGTGCATTCGGCGGCAATTCAGCGGCGTCGTGTGATGGCGTAAACAACGAACAGTGTAATTGCCGAGAATAAAACGCGAGCTAGTCAACCCAGCGGCTGACTAATTCTCCGTTGATATACAGTGCTGTTGGCCTGTCTACCGGCTGTGGGGGGAGGGGTTCTGGCAGCGTGGTTACTTGCAAAGTGCCGTCTTCGCACTTAACCAATGTACGTTCCGTGAGATGCAGGGCAATGGTGATATTTTGGCCAGCATCGCCATCGCCATCGATTCGGAAGGTGAAGCCGTTTTGTTTATCTTCGTTGAGCACCATAATGTCTGGCTGATTTTCTCGTAACCAAAGGTTGATTGGTGCGAGTAGCTGCTCGATGTCATCGGAATAATTAGTAAACTTCAAATTCAGCTGGTACTGCTGCTCAAAAGAAAGTGATGCTGCAAGCGTCGATGTCACGCTGCCGCTATCAATCGACATTTGCAACATTTTGGGATTGCTCGTTAGCGCAGGCACGACTTTTTCCAGTGCGCTACGTAGGCTCTTAGGTTTTAACATCGAGTATCTCCTGACATTGTTTAACTGTTTCAATTTGCAGCGCGCAGCTGATCAGCGCATGCTCCAGTTGGCGATTATCGTCACTCAAATCACCGTTCGTTTTGGGCTGACTCTGTGGAATGGGGCAACTGACTACTTTCGGACAACCACTGTAGATAATCGGTGGGGGTATCGAAGGCGGGGCGGATGTGCAACCGGGCAATATCATCAGGCAGAGGAGACTGAAACCAACCTCGGAGATCTGCGTTTTCATTGAGTAACCTTTTCATTTTCAAATCATTGCGATTGACTAGCTGCTGTGCCCGGTCTCGCTGTTGGCGTAAAGCGGCCTGCGCACGCTCGTTGCGAGCCGTGTTTTCTCGTAAGGTGGCGAGCTGATGAGCGGCAGTATCGAGGCTAATTTTTTGTTCATTGATGATCTTCTGAGCACTTTCAAGACGATGTATAAGAGCCTTATTTTCAAAGTTCATCCAAAACAAACCTGCAATGGTGAGGGTTAACAGAATAGTTAACGTTTTCATGTCACCCCCTCCATGCAGCGAGTGAGCTCAGCATTACGGCGGTTATTCACGCCTTTATTCCAGGTACCGTTGACAAATGACCAACGCGGCAGCTGCTGACAGGCTTCGCGCCACTGCTGGCGTTTAATTAATGTGGCTAACGTCGAACCACAGGCAGCGCCTGTGCCGACGTTAAAGGCAAAGCTGACGACGGCGTCATACACAGGTTGAGGCATCGCCACCGGCATACAGGCTGCGAGTTTTTTCTCTACTTGCAGCACGTCGCTGACTAAATTCACGGCCGAGGTATGCTCGTTGATGGTTTTTTCCGGCTTCACTCCGATTGTGTGGCCGATCCCTGATGTCCATACTCCGGCGCTGCATTGATAAGGCGCCAACCGGCAGCCTTCTAAGTTGGCAATCAAAGTGAGTCCCTGTGGCGAGGTTTTCAGCTGTGGGTAGTTGGGAAGCGTGGCTGCAAGCGCTAGCACCACGGCAACGCTACAACGTTTAACGATTGAGCTCATCGAAAGTCCTCTTATCGAGGGTGACACGTTCCAATAGCCGATAGCTTTTACGTCGGTAGTACCAATTAACCAAGAAGGTTCCAACGCCGACGGCGGCACCGATTAAAAACGCGATATCTTGCGGTGTTAACGCACCGAGAAACATGCATATTGCTGAGACGCAGTAGGCGACAAATGAGCTGATTCGCTCGACACTCAGTCCCATAGATTAAGAAATTCCTTTTGCGATTCAGCGTTCACAACGGGGAGTTCGACGGCTGTACCGTGGGGGAGCAGGGTTCCGATATCCGCAAGCCCAGGATTGCTACCCAGAACCTCTTCAACCACGCCTTCGGTGCGGCCATAATGACGATAGCAAAGCGCATCAAGGGTATCGCCTTGTAAAGCAATAACTTTCATTAGAATCCCTCTGTACGGCAGCGTTGATGTGCCCTTATGAGTCTGACGGACCACTGCGCATCTCGGCACAGATCCGCAATGGCCCGATGCGTATTCGCTGCAACGGGGCTATTCGTTTTGTCGACAATATGTTTAACGAGGTTCGCACTGGCTAATGCGGCAACGGCTCGATGGTAGTGAAAACACTTTTCGCTTTCGCCATCGAGCTGCAGAGCAGGAACACAATTCAGAGAGGGATAACCAGCCGCTATTTGGCGTTGTCGATAGTCATATAACGTGGCATTGGCTTCCGAGATGCCCGTCATTATCGCGTTACGAAATGCGGGCTCAGTGGGGACATGTTTGACATGTGTCGCCTGCATTAACTCGTAGATACGAATAGGATCAATATCTGGCCAAAAATAAGTATTCCGTATCCACTTCTTACTCGCCTCTTGCTGGGTGGCGGGTGTTGGGCTCCGGTTTTTCAAAATAGTATTCATAACAACCTCAAAATGAAGGCGGGGTATTGGCCTAAAAACCAGATCGCGCTGTCATGGCGAATTGTGTTGGTTTTAACGTGAGATTAGTTTCGCTATGCAGCAGCGGTGCCGCCATCTATTGCTGTTTGGCAAGCGGCTAAACAACATGAGTAGCCAATAAGACGGTCGTTTGTGCGATCGCTACGGAGAGTTATGACGAAAGGAGCATGTATGGCGATAACACTGGGGTAGGTGAATGGCGTTTTAGGCGTTTGTGCAGTCTTGTAGGACTGCACATTAACAGTAGGCAGTAGGGCGTGAGTATTAAGAGCTTAAATCGAGAGATTTTTATGAATCTTTAGCCTTATAAAAAATCTCTTCATGATCGTTATCTGGCAAGCATGCGTCTGCGAGATCAGAGATCATTGATAAGGCCATCTGCAGTTCCTGAACGCTAAGGTCTGCAACGAGAGAAACTTCGGCGATGAATTGTACTCTCGAGAGAGCGAGGTGTGTGCGATCGTTCAGTTCCATTGTTGTCTCCAGTGTATACTGTGTATTTATACAGTTATGTTGGGATTATCTGAGTAATTAGTCAAGCCTGCAATGTATGGATATTTGATTTACTCCATGATTTATAAGACTCTTGCTGAATAATTGTTCGTAACTTCCTCCCTGATATCGCTTTTTCTATAGTGGAACGTCAGATCCCCAAAGCTCACTTTTGCCCCGCGAGCGAGCACTTCCAGTTCCCAACGTTGCGGATGAATGCCTTTGGCCGTGAGGTCAGCGTGAATTTGTGGCAGGCGTTGCCGTTCGGCTTGGGTTAAACGTGCCGAAGGTGCAGGCTCTGGCCGGTGCAGTTGATCGTAACTTCGCTGTTTTCGGTTCACTTTTGGCGCTTGCTCCTTCAGAAGCGCTCTTATCAGCAGCACGTTGCCGATGTCATCCCATGCTATTTCGTCTACAGGGGGCAAACTGATGCGTTTTGAGTCCTGTTCAGGTGCCTTATTGGCGGTTTCTTCGGTGGCTGCTTTTTCAGCAGATCCACAGTTATTGACAGGACTCCGAGGCGCGCCAGAGGCGCTTTTTAAGGTCAAAGGCTCAAGGTCAACGGCTTTAGCGACGATGCGCCATTGAGTGTCACGGGTGGTGTGAATGTGGTTTTCACCGAGGTGCGGGGCGAAGATGCCCACGATTTTCTGAACGTCTTCATCATATTCGTTAGGTTCATCGGCAACCTTGCGAGCCACGCGCACGGTTTGTAAATCACGAGACACATTAGCGCCACCTTGTGCCGCGATATAGGCAGCAAAATCGCCGCCTGATGCCGCAGCACGCACGGCTTCGACGCGCTCATCAAAGCTTTCGGCCAGACTGATATAACGCAGATTTCGACTACGGCACTCACGGTAGGCGCCCATGGTCGGCACCCCAATGGCTTTAAACTGCGGGATGCGCCACGTAGACGCCCACGCGGTAACCGCGGCGGCAGTGTCTGACAACGGTTTACCGGTTTCGCTATCGATCTCGCCGTCGAGGGCATAGCCGTCGATATTTTTGGCGATGTACTTAGCGATATATCCCGCCGCGCCGCCTCGGTTGAGGTGCTTACACTCGAAGCGGTTTTCCTGTGCGCCGCGTTCGTCACCGTCTTCCATCAGCGCGTAGCGCTTCATAATGGCAACGATTGAAGGGCGGTGCTTCGGTTCGCAAAACAGCATCATGTGCCAGTGAGGCGTGGCGTCGTGGTGTGGCTCGACCACGCGCATTCCGTAGACCTTTAGGTTTTGGTCTTTGAACGCGGTGCGCATTTTGCTCCAGATATTGACCAAATAGCGCTGGCCGTCTTTAGGCGAGAACGCGGCTTCATCCCATTTGTGATTGAGTTGCACGCGGATGTTGTCTTTCTTACCTGTTTTGCGCATCGGGTGATATTTCGAGGGCGTGGTGATAGTCAGGAACATGCCGACGTGTTTCATGCTGGCCGCGTATTTCTCGATCCCCGCGATGGTGCTCATGAGTTCCATACGACGGATTTCAGGATTCGAGATACTGGCCATGACCTTATCGATCAGGGAAAAACGCTCGCCGGTGTCGACGTTCTCCAGCTCGCAGGATTTCAGATATTCCATATTCGCCAAGCGGCGCGCCTGCACGTCACGGATCGCCTGTTTGCTGGCATAGCCGGATTTATTGCAATGTACTTCACCGGCGGCAATCAACAATGCCTCACGCCACTGCGTGCGCTGGGCTTTGAGCTGGCTAATCCACCATTCATCATTTAGCAGACGCGCAATGCTGGAGAACGCTGAACGGATATCCAGCGTGCCTTTGTGGTATTTCGTCCAGTTCAGCGGGGTGATGTTGAAAGCGCGAGCTGCGCCAGCAACGTGGCCGTAAATCTCGGCCTGTGCTTCGTCGGTGAAAAGCTCTGCTTGGGGGCTGTGCAGCAAAAACGCATCGCTAAGTTCTTCGTAAGCTGAAAAGAGCTGTCCCGCGATGCGACCGGCGAGGCGCTCAAGTTCACGATCGTTCATGCCGGGTAAACGGCGATAAATGTCGCCTTCTGACATAAAGCACTGTGAGGCGCTGAGGTTCATGGCGAACTTGCGGTTAACGATATCCAGACGCGGCCAGATGCGTGGCTCAACGGTGAACACCAGAAACTTATTCGCTGCGTGCAGGCTTTTGTTCTTCAGTAGCCACGCATGGCGGTTTAGCAGAATGGTGCTCAGAAAACGCGGTAGGGAATCGATACGACGCAAAACAGCTTGCCCTTGCTGGTATTCGGCAAGGGTAAGCTGTCTTTCTCGGCCTATCGCTTTTTTAGGCGCGTTCCATGGGAAAAGGCCGACGAAGGCGTCGGCTTGGGTTCCGGTAAACTGTGGCGGCGGCGAGGGGGCGATGCGCCCCCGATGAGGTTGGCTCATGCGCGAAAATGCTTGCGAGTGAGCTCGCGGATCTGCTGGCAGTGAATGCAACACTGCACACCGGCGATAGCCATGCGGCGCGCTTCAGGGATAGGGGCGTCGCAGTCTTCGCAAGTATCAGCCGAAACAGAATGATGAGACTGTCTCGCCGCGGCAATTTGTCTTTCAAGTTGGTGCTGTTGCAATTCTTGGGCGCGATCGATGATGTCAGCCATGATGATTCCTTAAATTTTGAGCGCACGAAACCCGGCGGGTTAACACGCCATAAATTGAAAATGGGTTATTTAGTTGAAATAGGTTTCAGGTTTGACCGAGGTCAGAATGTCAGGTACATCGGCGAACATATTGAGTAATTCACGGATTGCTTTAAGTACTTTGTCTCGCCAAGCGCAGGTCTCATCCTCGATGCGCCAAACAGGTTGATTGAATTCGGCCTGCGTCAGTCCAGCATGAAGAAATAACGTTTTGCGCACGCTAATCGGCAAGCGCTGAACATAGGCGGCGTTGCTGATGGCATGTTTGCGGTATTTGGCAAAATGGCTGCGCAGTTCGTCTAGTGCATTAATTACACGCTCGCGCTCGGAGTCATTCAGCTCAGACAAGCGCATTAGTGGGTGGTGTTTTTTTAGACCGGCATGAAAGCACACTGTCGAGCGATAGCGTTCTGGCATGGCATCATAAAACTGGCAGCTTTCTTCCCAGCGCGAGCTGGCGAAGTGTTTGCCGATAAGTGAACGTAGACGGATCGGTATGGTGTGTACGTGTTCAGAACTCAATGCTAGGCGTAGGGTCATCATGCTGCCTCCATCAGAATTAGAATATTTCATTGTTGTCCCTGTTATTCAAAAAGTGGCAGGTAGCTAATACTTTGCCAATCAAGAATTCACAAATATGAATTTAATGATTAACCAACGTGCTTAGCTCAGCTTCTTTCAGTAATGCCAGCATGTTGATTAAAACGCGTTCTGCTTTACCATTTTTAGGGCGAATAGGCAGTTTCCCTAGATGGATCCAGTTATAGCAGGTACCAATCGGTAACCCGGTCAATCGAGAAAACTCCTCAACGGTGACAAATGGAGTCGTTAGAGATATTGAAAGTGGCATTTGCGTAAGGCATTCTGTCCTATGGATTAAGTAATGTTGTAGATAGCTTTTAAATTCATATTTGCCATTTAAGCTACCTCCATCATTTCATATTGTCAATTTTTAGTTGGGATTTTGAGAAATGAAATTTCAAGGTGGCGAAAGCGCGGTTCAGCGCCTAATGCAGGCTTATGGCTTCACGATGAAGAAGCAGTTAGGTGATCATCTAGGAGCGGGGACTGGGACGATTAGCACTTGGGTTAAAAGAGATTATTTCCCAGGTGAGGCGATTGTGAAATGTGCGTTAGAGACAGGAGCCTCTTTGGAGTGGCTTGCCACCGGAGAAAATGGATATGATGCTAAATCAATTTCACCGGGCAAAAAAAATATCCTAAGTGTTCCGAAAAAAATCCTAAAGAAGGGGATACTCGAAGACTGTGGTACTTATTTCCTTGATCTGGACTCGATAGACCGCACGGTTGTAGATCCCATTTATATTGTAAAAGATGAAATATCTTGGTTGTTTGATAAAAAATTGAGCAAGTTATTGATGGGACATGGCTGCTTAAAAAAGGTGACGTCGTCGAAGTTTCAGACATGAAAATTTTACCGCGTGATGAGCTTCTGATTAAAGATATCGTCTGGCCAAAAGATGACATCGATATCCTCGGTATGCTTATTTTTACACAGATTAATGAAACCTAAATATTGATTACTGTTTTTATATACAGTAAAAACTCTTTATGACCACGTGATGGAGTAAAGAGTGACTGTACGTAAATCTTCAAATGGCAAATGGATCTGTGAAACTTACCCTGAAGGCCGACAAGGAAAGCGGATTAGAAAGCAGTTTGCTACTAAAGGCGAGGCGCTCTCGTATGAGCGTCAGCTTAAGCTGTATTCTATCAGCGTTGATACATCAGATGCAGAGAACAGCGGCCAGACACTATCAACGTTAGCTCAGCGATGGTACGACATGCATGGTCGTTCTTTAGCTGATGGTGAAGCACGTTTGCGTAAGTTAGAGCAGCTATGCGGAAGTCTTGGTGATCCGATTGCTAGTATGTTTACCAAGTCTGACTTTGCAGAGTATCGTAAACAGCGCTTAAGCGGTAAGTTTGGCCGATTTACCAAACCGGTAAAAGAGTCGACGATCAACCGTGAACATTCGTATCTCAATGCGGTATTTAATGAGCTCAAGAGGCTAGGTGAATGGCAGGGGGATAATCCGCTTGATGGCGTTCGCCAGTTTAAAGAGAGTGAAAACGAGTTAGCTTTTCTTTACCAGGATGATATTGAGCACCTGCTAGGTATTTGCGATCAGTCTGCGAATGCTGACCTGGGTAATGTGGTTCGGATTTGTTTGGCTACCGGCTCCCGTTGGAGTGAAGCTGAAGGGCTGAAACAATCACAAGTTGTTCCGCACCGTATCACCTATATCAATACTAAGGGAAAACGGAACCGCACAATTCCAATATCTGAGTCGCTTTATAACCGACTACCGAAGAAACGTGGGGCACTGTTTTCTTCATCCTATGACGCATTTCGTCGTGCTTTAAAGCAAGCAGATATCGAGTTACCTGAGGGGCAGTTAACCCACGTACTACGACATACCTTCGCAAGTCATTTTATGATGAATGGAGGTAATATCTTGGTGCTAAAAGAGATACTGGGGCATACCTCCATACAGATGACAATGCGGTATGCGCACTTTGCACCGGATCATCTTGATGCTGCGGTGCAGTTGAATCCGTATGACAGATTGCGTTAGGCATCATTGGTTATGCCCCAACAACGCGAATATATTTTAGTATGGGCTTAAAGTCCTATTTAGAGGGTGAGAAATTGGCAAATTCATTGAGTGGAAAACTAGCTATAGAGCATGGTTTTGAAGAAATTCCTGATAAGGATGCCTACCTTGGTTTCGTCTATATTAAAGATGAAAAAAATGGATTCACGAGATTGATGCTCTGAAAAAAAAACTGCTTGTTTCAACCGATGCTCAATTGGTTGAATTGGGGTATGACGTTGAAATGTACCGTTCTATAACGGGAACGCGCTCAGAAGCCAACGAGATGGAAGAGCTTTATAGAGATCTTTCTGTGAATGATGGAGAAAAAGTATACCTGTCTGATGGGATGTATCTTTATCCAGATGGCTCTATCAGGTAAAAGGAAGACAATGAATAGCTATCTGCCTACAACGAGGCTAATGGATAATGTATAAATTCGTAATTTTGTGGGTCTTTCAGTGGCGGCATAAACGCAGCTAACAAAAACATTCAACAATATTCAGAATGCATCATTGCTTTTATAACAGTAACTTATTGATTTATCTAAACCTATTCAGGTTTTTAAAATCCCTCGGCTGTAAGGCTGTACGAGTTCAAGTCTCGTCCCGTATGCCAAGGAAATTTACTGGAATAATCAAAGCAATAAAGCAGTGTCGTGGCCGCCGAGAGGCGGTTTTTTTGTGTCTAAAATCCGCCTTTTCTAATATGATTTTCCTCTAGCATCACACAAAAGCAGGAATGTCTTAGAAATTTATTGCCCGCCAACTACCGGCACAATCTCAATTTTACGATCGTAGCGTGCAGTTTGTGATGTGGTTTTATGTCCTGAAATTTTTTTCTTATCAGAAATATACTCCTCCAGATCCGAAATTCCCTTTGCTTTTAGAACATGAAAAATAAAATCAAAAGCCAGCTCAGAAAATGCATTTTTTGCCGCCTATCGTGCTTTTTACCAACGACGATTAAATCCATCGCGAGTATAGCGTTGTCTATGTTGCTGGCGGGGTTGGTGCCGATATTGTGGTCCATGCCGTAGAAGTTTATCCGGCTGAATGCTGTAGTGTGGTAGCGTAAGAATCACGCATGGAGCGTTACTTTACCTGCCATAATATTGCAGAAAATCCAATGGAACAGTTTCATTTATCTCCGGAGGATTATATAGCAGCTGAGGAGTGGAGAGCCATAACGGGGATTGTTCGTCGCCACTCTGAAGCTTAGATAAGGAGCCGTGTGATGCGATGGTGATACCGTGGCATATCGCGTGTTACTTCCTGTAAAGGCATGGCATTGTGCTTAATGAGATTATCCATTGTGGGAGTCGGGCCGGTATTCTGTTAGATGATGGCATGTTATTACATCATATGTACGGCGTGGTGAGTCAGCGTGTTCCTTATGGTGGATGTTGGCGTGAAAGAACAGTCAAAATTCTAAGACATATATACCTGCCGTGATCTATCAATATATTACATTGTAGATAGATAATTCTTAGTTAATTAACTAAGAATATTAAATGACATAACTAATTACATTTGCTAATATCCGCCGCCATTGATAAGTAATACAAATAATGGCCGTAATGATGAAAAAACTAGCAGTACTATCTTTGGTATCTATGCTCTTTTTAAGTGGATGCGCAACAATTGTTGGTGACAACTCCCAACTAGTTCAGGTTAATAGCGATCCCAGTGGCGTTGACTTTCAAGTCAAGGATGATAGTGGTCGAGTAGTTGCACAAGGCAAAACTCCTCAGGGAGTTATGTTAGCAAAGTCTGATGGAAGTTATTTTGGAAAGAAAAACTATCAAATTACCTTCTCTAAGGCTGATTTTCAGCCAGTGACATTACCAATTAAAGCTAGTGCTAATGGATGGTATATTGGCGGTAATATTTTGTTTGGCGGATTAATTGGATGGTTGGTAGTCGATCCGTTTAACGGTGGAATGTATTCGCTATCTCCAAAAGAAACGAATGCTATGTTGGCACCTGTGGCAAAATAAAATACTTATTTAATAGGTAAGTCTTGTCCAACAAGATAAATTAACTAATTAACAAAAAAGCTCGCGAATGCGAGCTTTTTTATTTGAAGAGCATATGAGTTCTGTTTCTATCAAGATTAGGACGCTTTGCTTTCACGGACCATTAGTTACTGAGTTTGGACTGGCGGTTAAATATCGAGCCAACGGCGCTACAAAGGTGATTAGTACGGCGAAAAATCTGTTACCCAGCCTTGAGCATTATATGTTGGCAGTGGATAAGTGCGGGTTAACCTTTGCGGTATTTGTTGGAAAAAGAAACATCAAAGAGGATGAACTAGAACTGACGTCAGGCTCTGGCGATAGCGTCTGAGAGAAGCTCATCGATACAACAATCAACATGAGTGCCGCAACATCTGCTCAGGCGGCTAAAACGTCTGAAGTGGAGACGATTACGGTTGTCATAATCGGCATGATGTCTCGAACTGCTTAATAGTGGATAGCAGGATTTTATCAGCCAGATGAGATTGGCTCAGTTGGCAGAGTTTGGCGGTAAAGCGCCAACGCGAGTGCGTTTTCGTTGGGAGGATGATGGCAATGGGCACTTATCTCCGAAAGGCTGTCGCACACCAACGGAAAGCGGTTTATCCGAAGTACCCGTGCGTGGCAAGACCGCTATGAGCGAGAAACAGACGTCATTGCTCCCGCCCATACGGCACTGAGATGTCAATATTAGACGTGGTGATTCAGTTCGCCGTAGTATAAATTTAGGATTCAATTTCAGATAATTAGGGAAGCAGACATGTTGCAGAATTTACCGGGAATTGAAGTCTTATTTGTCGCAGGGTTTGGCCCCATCTCGCAGAATACTGAATCTAGCTCCGAATTTTATGTGCAGGTACTCGGTCTACCGCTTAAGCCAATGGAAGGTAACGGCGATTACCTGCTATCGGAAGAGTCTATGCTGAAGGGCGTTAAGCATTTTGCCGTCTGGCCGTTATCACAGGCCGCAAATTCATGTTTTGGTGCTGACCAGTGGCCAACCGAATATCCAATACCGCAGGGGTGGATTGAATATGAGGTACAGGATCTCGCTTCAGCCACCCGCATCTTGAGCGAGAAGGGGTATCGCCTGTTGGTGGCTAACCGCATGGAGCCTTGGGGGCAAACAGTGACTCGTCTGCTTAGCCCTGAAGGGTTGCTCACAGGGCTTACAATAACCCCATGGCTTCGTGGGTAAACAACGTCTGCTTCAGACTCAGGGCCGCCAGCAATAACGCTTTGCGACGGCTAAGAGTGAGAAGCGGACATTCCTGATTTTTAATCTAAAGCATCCGCAAACACCATGTCCATATGGGGGATGCCGTCATCTAGGTATTCACCGGACACCGTTTTAAACCCGAATCCCTCATAGAATCTGACCAGATGAGACTGCGCCGAGAGCTTTATCGCCTTGCCTGGCTGATGATCGTGGATAAGGGACATCGTTTTTTCCATCAATCTGACGCCCAGTTCCTGCCCCCTGAATGTGTCATCAACAATCACCCGCGTGATTTTAGCCGCATCCGGAGAGTCATCCACATGCAGCACTCTCGCGTAGGCGACAAGCTTTTCGTTGCTGTAGCCCGCAACGTGGAGGGTGCTCTCGGGCAGATCCTGCCCGTCAATATCCTGAAAAGGGCACGTCTGCTCCACGACAAAAACCGCGATGCGCAGTGCCAGAATATCATGCAACTGCCGTGCGCTGAGGCTGCTGCCCCGCAATGCCATCCAGCTTATTTCCATCTTTAATCCTTATCTACTATCTGCCTTTCACCACGGTGCCGCCATTGGCTTTCGTCACTTATTGGCCACCCACCAACATTGGATATCCCTTTTTGCCTTCAAATTATGGAGGCTGAGGGCTTATTCTTAATATTTTACTGCTGCTCTCCACAATAACTGAATGGCGCTGTACAGCCAATGGTGTCGTAACAACTTCGAAATTGCGGGGATAGGGTTAAAGGTTATCAGGGGCATGATGAATGACCACCGATTTATTTTATGGCTGATCATGCCGGCCCTATTTAAATTATCCAGCGCCCGCGTAAGCTGTCTGACAGAAATGCCCAGCATTGATGCTAATGTTTCCCGCTTGATTAACTGAAAACTATTACCATAAATCATTGATTGTATATAAAGATAACGATGTAGCCTCTCCGAGGCACTCAGCAGCATAGATACTTTATTCTGAGAGGTTTCAAAAACTTTTTTAGCCAGATGCTGGCACAGGAATTTGAGAAACCTGGCGTCATTCAGGCCAGAAGTCTGCAAAGCCTGTTCTGGGAATAAAATAACGCGTGATGCCTGTAACGCCTGCACTGTACTGAATGTGCTGTGTTGGCAATCATCACAAAACAGTTCTAAGTCACCCACCACAGACAGTGCATTCTGCACGGTAAAAATAATATTGCCGCCATCTTTATCATACTGGCTAATCTGAAGCATACCATCGACGAGAAGATATATGCCTAGAGGTCGGCTATTCTGCATAATCAAAAAATTATTTTTATGCAGGGTAATTAATTTCGCTGCGGACAATAGACCTTCAGGAATTATGGTATCAATGCTGAATGACCGGAGATAGTCTATTATGTGATGTTCTTTGCCCTGATGACTTCTTAACACTGGCATATTCATCTTATCTTTCCCCGTTATATTCCGGTGGTTCCGGAATGGCTTTGCTACTTTCCTGATATCCAATCAACATAATTCTGAATATGTATTCCAGCTATGGGTAGGTTATGCATGGTCGTGATGAAGCATAGCTGAGTCGCATCTGTATCGGCAATACCGGTAGCAAAAAATGGACACATGTCCTTTTTCCGCTGTCAGGCTAATGCCAGAGTTAAGCCATCCACAGACAGGAGGGCATGATGAGAAAACTACTTATTGATACAGATACGGCTTCTGATGACGCAGTGGCATTACTGATGGCTTTGCGAGAACCATCAGTAAAAGTGGAAGCTATAACGGTGGTCGCGGGCAACTGTAAACTGGAACAATGTGTGCGTAATGCGCTGGTTAGCGTTGAAAGAGCCGGTACATATATCCCGCCTGTTTATGCAGGAATGCCCCGTCCCCTTATGCGAGATCCTTTTGTGTCTCATCATATCCATGGGGCTGACGGAATGGGGGATATGGACATTCCATCACCCGCTCTGAAACAGGAACCTCTGCATGCGGTTGATGCAATTATTGACTATGCCGAAAAGTACGCAGGCGAACTGGAGATCGTCACACTTGGGCCGCTGACAAACTTGGCGATGGCCGTACTGAAGTCACCAGAACTCATCGAGAAAATAAAGCATGTGTACGTTATGGGCGGTGCCGGGCTGACACCCGGGAATATAACGCCGCTCGCTGAGTTTAATTTTTATGTCGATGCCGAGGCTGCCGACATTGTTATCAAATCAGGTTTAGCGCTTACCGTGGTTGGTTGGGAAATAGGCATGGGTGAGGCATTTATTAATGAGCAAGATATCGATTATCTTAACCGACTGAGCCCTCTGGGGCGCTTCACTGTGCGCTGCAATAAAACCCTGATGGAATTTAATGCGGGAAGAACAGAGCGCAAAGGCTTCGATTTGCCCGATCCCACCACGATGGCCGTAGCGCTGTATCCCGACATTATTCAGGAGGCCTTCGTTGGTTATTCCTGGGTGGAGTATAAAAGTCAGTCTTCATATGGACATTACGTTATTGACTCGACGAACCTTACCGGCAATGCCCCTAATGCCAAGATCGTGCTCAAAGTGAAAAGCGGATTATTTAAGGAGAAATTATTCGGATTGCTGGCTGAACCAGTCAATATGTGCGGAGAAAACAACTAATGAATTTTGACGCACGGAACATTCCCAAAATTGAACTACACGTTCATCTGGACACCTGTATCAGCTATCACTGCGCGCGGATGCTCATGCCATCGCTCAATCTCAGAATGTTCAGAACGCAGTTTATCGCCCCCGAAAAATGTAATGATTTGGGCGATTTCTTAAGCAGAATTACACCGCAGTTAGATTTATTACAGACCACTTGCGCATTGCGTCAGGCGGTTGATGACATCTTCGATCAGTTACATGCGGATGGTGTTATTTATGCTGAATTACGCTTTGCCCCCTTATTACATTTGAACCAGAACCTGACGGCCGAGCAGGTGGTTGAAACAGTTCTGGGAGCCATGCAGGCCAGAAGTCAGATATATGGCATAGAAGCTAATCTGATCCTGTGTACCTTGCGTCATTTTTCGGCACAGCAAAGTCTGGAAACCGCGAGGCTTGTAGCCCGTTATCTGGGAAAAGGTGTTGTTGCGTTAGATCTGGCGGCGGATGAAGCGCGTTACTCTCTGGAAAACCACATAAAGGCATTTGAGTATGTCCGGAGTCATGGTGGTGACTGTATTGCTCATGCTGGAGAAGCACGCGGGTTTGCCAGTGTGAATGAAACGCTGGATAACCTGAACGTATCGCGTATCGGACATGGCGTTAGGAGCGTTGAGGATAGAGCAACGCTGGACCGGCTCCTCCGAGATAACATCCATCTTGAGGTGTGCCCGGGGTGTAACATTGTCTGCAATATCTATCCGTCCATCGCGGAGCATCCTGTTAATACACTTTTTCATAAAGGGATCTCCCTGAGTATCAACACGGATGCAAGAACGGTAGCTAATACAACTCTGAATGAAGAGTACCAGCGTTTACATCATATTTTTGGATGGAAGGACGAGGAGTTTCTGACCTGTAATCTGAACGCTGTACGCGCGTCCTTTGCCCTGCCGCGGGTCAAACAACGCCTTGAAAAGATCCTGCGGTGCCAGACGCTCTTGGATAAGCATGACGTGGTTTAAAGCCTGATATTTATGATTTGCTCCTAATGTAGGATTTTAAAAACGGCTGTTGTGCGCGATAAGGTATGGGGAGTGAAGTGAAAAAGGTGCCAATATTTTTTTGTCTTGTTCTTTGTGTGATGACGTCGATTGCAGGTACCGATCTGGTATTGCCTGCAATTCCGCAACTGATAAGGGTCTTTCATACCACGCCAGATGTATCTCAGTGGATACTTTCTGCCTATGTGGGGGGCAATGCTTGTGGCTTATTATTATTTGGCCGTCTTTCCGATTATTTCAGCAGAAAGAAACTACTTTGTTCCGCATTGTTTATCTTCTCACTGGCTTCGTTCGGATGCGCATATGCACCTAGTATATCCGTATTGGTAGCCATCCGGTTTGTCCAAGGAATGGCTTCAGCAGCAGCACCGGTATTCATTCCTGGCTTTATCCGGGAATTATTTGATGAGCGCAGAACCGTCCGGGCTATTGGCCTTTTGGGGAGTCTTCAGGCACTGGTCCCAGCCGCAGCTCCACTGGTTGGGGTCATCTTGCTGGCTTTATTTGACTGGAGCATTTCGTTCAAGTTGCTGGCGATACTGACTGTCGCTGCGGCTGGAATGGTAATGCTTCAGAAACTTCCTGAGAGACACCACCGCGACCGTTCCTCAGGAGATTTCATAGGTCTATTGCGAAATCCAATCTACCTGCGTTATGCGCTGACTCATGCTCTGACGGTAGGAGGGATGATCACATTTGTTTTTGGCGCGCCAACGGTTATCACGCTGACGATGCACGGTAACCTCAACGATTTCATCATCATGCAGGTCACCAATATCGCTGGATATATCGTGGCTGCAAATCTCTCCCCAGGGCTAGCAGAAAGATACGGTGCCGATAAAGTTATCATGGTAGGTACATGTCTGGCCTTATCAAGTGCCATCGCACTTACCGGGTATGGCATGCTGAATGGCACTGGCACCAATGTTTTAGCCGCGCTGTTTGCCCCCATGGGGATTGCAATTGGGCTGAGAGGCCCGACTGGATTTTACCGTGGTATTGTGATTTCAGGAGACAATAATGCAAGAGGGGCCGCTCTGATTGCGTTTTTCACTTTTACTATGGTGACACTGGGGTCACTTGTGAGCGCAGAATTTATTACTCATGGTCTGATGGCGCTGGCAGCCTTTGTCATGGCTATGCATCTGTTGTCATTATTGTTATTTGTGATGCTACCCCGACAATAAATCAGTCCCTGCAAACCGCATTCCGCGTGTTTATCTCGCGACATAAGCGGTGCACTACGCATAATCTCGTTTGGGGGGCGATGCTCCCTGAACCGTCCAATGGTTACTGAGTGTCCCCCTGAGCGAGGGAAAACACGCGCCGTCGCAATGTTTTTCCCGTGGGTTGCAGCGTTGTTGAAGTCGATGGCATTCCTAAGGGATATATATCAGCTATCTCGAAACGGATAAAATCATTCGTAACTAGTAGAAGGCTAATACATTTAAGTTATTCAAGCGTTTATTGTCAGGCGCGGATGCTACAGAGGTAAATTAGAGTGATAATAATATGTAGTCTTACATAGTATTAAATTTTCCTCGATCTGGATTCTCCGTTTAATAAGATTTTTCCCAGTCACCTAGAATTTTCCTATATTATTTATAGCAAGATCTACCCAATAACTTACTCGTTAATAAGATCGTGGAAATAATAAGGCCGACGTGTGATTTTCATTTCCTAAAACAGGCTATATGACGAGCTCAGACTATCAGTGTTGAATGATGATTGATGAAGATAAATCCTTTATATACAGTTTGTTACATTGTCTTTGCGCTATATGGTGAGGCTGTGTGATGGGCTAATTTGCGATGCTGGCACCATGCTGCATGACACTTAGAATTCGAAAAATCTTAATTAACTTTCTATGTTTTATGGGATTAATCTTAGCGTTTAGCTATCACTCAGCATATTCTTGCGTGGTATAGTAATGCAAAATAAAGCACATTTTGATTCCCGCCTATATAAGTATTTGCTTCATTAGCAAAGAAAGTGTTTTGTGTGGTTTATATATAAATCTTAATGACTTATTGAGCATTTCGTTATGTTAGTACGTCAGTTTTATTTATATGGCGAATAAAAATAATATGCTGAGAAGTTATTTCTTGGTTTGATTTGTTGAGGCAATGATGAATAAAATTTACCGTGTTGTATGGAACTTCGCCGTAATGGCATGGGTTGCTGTTTCTGAGCTAGGGAGAGGGAAGACTAAAACTTCCTCTCCCAAAAAACTGCAGCGACCTCGACTTTGCAGCTATGGACTTGCTTCATCTATGCTGTTGTTCTCCGCTGGAGAAGCATCAGCTTTAGACGTCAATGGTTATACTGACTTTACGTCATCAACATCTATCTCGGATGGCCTGCAATGGAATACCACAGCAACAGTACAGGTAGATGCTGGTGCTGATGTCAATGTTTCAAATCCATCAGGTAGCTCAGCATTGAATATGGCTCCAGCTGCTGGAGGCAACACCTCTCTATGGATAAATGGCGGAACATTAACGGCCAATAATAATGGCAATTTACTGATGGGCAACAACAGTATGTTGCAAATAGGCGGCGCCAAGTTGGGTGGTTCGAGTGCTGCTCAGCAAGGTGGGGGCGGAGGAACATTGTCCGTTGGCGAATTAAAAACAGCGCCAGGTGCAACGGATGCAAACATCTGGATGTTTGGCTCCGCTACATCGACCGCAAAACTAAATGTAGATAGCATTGATCTGGAAGCCGACAAAAATGATTTCTACATTGCCACGGCAGGCGCTCCGGAACTTGGCGCGGATATTCATGTTAAAAACGACATGACTATAATCAATAAAACCGCAGGTGAATTTGTTTTTTCTGGGGATTCCGATCTCAGCGTTGGTGGCAATCTTTATCTCGATACTACCAATGGCTCCTTGCTTTTTACCAATAGTGGAAACCACGGTGTTAATGTTGGCGGTGACTTAACATTGACAAATAATTTTAAATTATCGTCCGATCTCAATTCAGTTAACGTCAATGCATTGATCGCTGGCACCGTTTTTAATGTTAATGGCGATATCAACGTCATCGGTAAAAACGTTGGAAGTACAGGCTTGCAGATTATGAATTATGCGGTCACAGGAGTAACCACTCTTGGTGATTTTAATATTTCATCACTTGTAAGTGATAATACGACTGACGTTATTTTTGCTCATGGCGCTAAAATAACGAGTGCTAACAATATTAATCTTAGCAGTGTGAGTGGTGGTGCCGTAAATCTTTTCATTGGTGACTCTAAATATGGTGCGCCGGTAGATATTCTAGCAAAAAGTATTGTCATGAGCGGTGCGGGTAAAAACAAGGTTATTTTTAATAACAACCAAAAAACTCAACCAGGCACTGACGGCTATTTATTTGATGTTTCAATCAACGGCGTAGGTTCGGTTGAACAACAGTCTGGCCATACAACGCTTGAGAAGGCTTCTAATTACAATGGTGGAACCATAATTAATGGTGGCCTGCTCTCTATTGCAAATAATAAAGCGTTAGGTAGTGAAAGTGTCTCTATCAATACCGATCCCAATGATAATAATACCGGACTTGATATTGCATATACTGATGGCTCCTCGTTTGAGAATAAATTATTAGGTAACGGCGATACGACGGTTTCCGGTAATGCACAGATAACAGGGGCTAACGATACTTATGCTGGTAACTGGAATATAACCGGGAAAGCGGCAACAGATAAAATCGTATCTTCTACGCTGAGTAATTTTGGTTCAGGAAATATCAATGTAGAAAGTGGCGGCTACCTAACCGCGAATACAACGGGCAAGTTCAGTTTCGATAATAAATTATTGGGTACGGGCTATGTTGTTGCCGACAATAACGGCAATGAGTTTAAATTCAGCTCTGCAACAGGAACGGGTTTTGCGGGTGATGTTCTTCTTAAGAACAACCTGTTCGCATTAGAAGGCGATAACTCTGCTGCGTTAACGAATGCTACGCTGCATCTCGGTAGCGGAAACGTGACTTCAGTCGGCACAGGAAATCAGAACCTAGCAGGACTCGCGTTTGATGGTGGCACACTTGCGTTTGGCGATGTTAATCCTGGTGATACAACGAGCGATCGTTTTGTTGAGACGACCAAAGATCTTAATTTAACGGGCAAGGGACAGATTCAGATTACCGACGGCGGAGACTTCGAAAACACGGTACAGCATCCTGACACATCCTTGCCATTACTCCAGCAAGATGACATGGGGGGCGTCGTTAAATTGGCTGATAGCCAGGGGACCGTGACCGGGGCCGGGGGTAATCTGAGCTTGGTTGATCAAAACGGTGCTGTTATCTCGCAAAAAGTAACCTCTCAAATTACACAAAATGGCGAAACCGTTGCTAACGGTGAGTATGACTACCGCCTTACCAGCGGAGACAATAGTGATGGCCTATACATTAACTACGGATTGACTCAGGTTGAATTACTGGCGCAGGGCGACAATGCGCTGACACTCAGCGCTGAAGGAAATACCGGTAACGCCGCCGACCTGAGTGCCAAGATTATTGGTACTGGCGATCTGCGTATCGACACTGATACAGATCTTTCTTTGTCTAACAGCGATAACAACTACACCGGTATGACGGACGTTGTTGCTGGCACCCTAAAAATGGGTAACAACAATGTATTGGGGCAGACCCGACTGCTTCACCTCAATAGTGGCAGCCAGCTCAATATGAACGGCTATGCTCAGATGTTGCAGAATATCCAGACTGATGCAGGCAGCACGCTCGATTTCAATCAAGGCAGTCTAACCGTTAACAACGGCACGGTAGATGGCAATATGACCGGTGCCGGTAGCCTAACGGTGGCTGGTGGAACATTGACGGTTAGCAGTGATAATTCGGGGATGAGTGCTGACACGACAATCGCATCGGATGGTGTTATTCGTATGCTGTCTAGCCAAGCGCTGGGAACGGGCAGTGTGAATAACCAAGGTTTACTCTATCTTGGTGAAGATGATGATAGTCATATAACGCGTAATTCGGTAACAAACTATCAAACGGGTGCATTAACCAACAGTGGTACGGTCGTTATTGGTCATAGCGATGCATTGGGCCAAGCGATCGCGGGAACCACTCTGACGGTGAATGGCAACTATACGGGCGAGAATGGGCACCTGCAGTTCAATACCGCGTTAGGCAATGACAGTTCGGTCACGGATAAGCTCGTTGTGACGGGGGATACCTCTGGCGATACTGGAGTAAGCGTTAAGAATGCGGGGGGAGTCGGAGACAAAACCCTGAATGGCATTGAGCTAATTAGCGTGGGTGGTCAGTCTGACGGTACTTTCACCCAAGAAGGCCGTATTGTCGCTGGCGCATATGATTACTCTTTAGTACGCGGTGAGGGCAATAATCATGGTAACTGGTATTTAACCAGTCAAACCCCGCCAGTCGACCCTGTAGATCCTCCGGTTGATCCGGTTGACCCTCCAGTAGACCCCGTTGACCCGCCGGTGACACCACCGGCTGGAGGTGATCACGTTAATCGACCTGAAGGCGGGAGCTATATTGCCAACCTTGCAGCGGCAAATACGCTGTTTAATACGCGTTTGCACGACCGCTTAGGGGAAACCCAATATATCGACGCGCTGACCGGTGAGAAAAAAGTCACAAGCCTTTGGTTACGTCAGGTCGGTGGGCATAACAACTGGCGTGATAGTAGTGGTCAACTGAAAACACAAAGCAATAGCTATGTGGCTCAGCTGGGTGGCGATGTGGCTCAGTGGTCAACGGATGGTTTAAACCGAGGCCATCTGGGGCTAATGACAGGTTATGCCAACAGCCATAGCCAAACCCATTCTTCAGTCACCGGCTATGATTCTAAAGGTTCTGTCAGTGGCTACAGCGCTGGGGTTTACGGAACATGGTTTGCAAATGACGCCGATAAGAGCGGGTTATATGTAGATAGCTGGCTGCAATATAGTTGGTTTAATAACCACGTGAACGGTGAGCAATTGGCCAGCGAGTCCTATAAATCCAAAGGGCTAACAGCGTCACTAGAAACGGGCTATACCCTGAAAATGGGAGAATTTACGGGCAGCAAAGGAACGCTTAACGAATGGTTTATTCAGCCACAGGCACAGGCGACGTGGATGGGCGTAGAGGCAGATAAACATCGCGAAGATAATGGTACGCGTGTGAACAGCGAAGGCGATGGCAACGTACAGACCCGTTTAGGTATGCGCGCTTATCTGAAGAGTCATCATGCTATGGACGAAGGCAAAGGTCGCACATTCGAACCGTTTATCGAAGCTAACTGGTTGCATAACACCCGTAGCTACAGTGCGAAGATGGATGATGTCCGTATCAACCAAGCTGGAGCACGTAACATCGGTGAAGTAAAAGTGGGTGTAGAAGGGCAAATCAATCCACGCCTGAACTTATGGGGCAATGTGGGAACGCAAGTCGGTGATAAAGGCTATAACGACAGCTCTGCAATGATTGGGGTGAAGTATAACTTTTAGTTGATAGCTCTGTTTGAAAGGCACCTCAGGGTGCCTTTTTTAATGGTTAGGCGTAGCGTTTGGCTAAACTAAGGTGTTGTCACTTAATCCACCCAAGGCACAGGCTCACCAATATAAGTATGTGTGCAGCAGCGGCAAGTCACCTTAACGTCCTTTCCCGTAATCGAAGGATTTACCTGTTGCAAAATTCCATTCTCATCAACAAACAGACCCGGATAAAAGCTGCTTTCGCCAATGCAGACCAAATCCCTTTGCTGATGCTCATGCAGCGCGACCAACCAGAATACAGGCTCGGTGGTATCAAGACGTCCACATACTTCGCTGAATATGTCACCCCACGGTTTTCCAATCTGTTTGATCAGAAAGTAAAATAATGGCGTGTAATCCCGACCACGGTTTTGCCTGCCATGCATTGTCTCGCGGTTTACCAGCAGCTCATCATCGGCTTTTTTACGATTGCGTTCCCAACGATACTCAGCACCTGGATTATTAGAACGATGCCGCGTAGTCGTGTTGACGCTGCGATACAGTTTGCGAGACTTATTCAGTTGATGAGTACGCATAGCGCGATCTCCTGCATCCTTTCTTTGGTGAGTGGGTAACGCCTACCGGAGCCAGATTCAATAGTTTGTGACTGTATACACAATAGTCATGCTTAAAACAGTCTCATTTTGCTGAAATATGTCCCATCGGGCAACTAGCAAAAAGATCACGGCTGGTATTTAGTCGTCAAGTTGATGGGGGCAGGGGCTGGTATGAGCGAGGAGCAGGCATTGAATAAAACCTTAAAGGGGGATGCTGGTGACTTCTAGTGAGTTCGACTTACTTGAAGCGTTTTGACTAGCATCCATCCCCTGCAGGTATAAGTTTCTCTTGAGTACCAATCAATAGCTCATCTATGACGAGTAGGAAAACGGGTTAGGCCGTAATCAATACAACACCAGCATCCTGCATCGTTGTAAGCGCCGCCTCTTGATCCATGATCTGCTCAGGCAACATAAAACCGGTCAATCGGCTTTTGAGTAGTGCTTCGATAACGATGATAGCGCCAAGAGCGGTAAAATGCGCTTGTCCTTGTGGGTCTGAGGCGATAATCCGTTTGGACTCTGAAACGCCTGAAACGGTAACGCCCTGTAGATCAACATACAGTTCTACCGACGCTTGAGAGGCCTTTCGCTTACCTTCTGAGGTCCCAACGGCAACATCCAGCCGGATATTGTCAGCACGTGTCATCGCTGCAATAGCGCTGATATCAAGAATACCAAACGGTGTAGTCTCGACACATTCACCACTGATAAGGCAAATGTTACTCTGCTCAGCGGTATAACCCCAGATGCCATCTTCCCGAACAAATGCAGGAGCTATCGCCTGACTAAGCTCTTTTTCAGTCATTTTGCCAATAGGATCTTCTGGGTCGTGCAATGCCGTTAGCCGTACACTTTCAACAGAATTAAACTGGCGGGCAAGTTTATCAACCAGCGGCAAAAATATTCCTGCCTCATAGTAACCTAATGGTACGATCGGCGAAGTCGCATGATGGAACATCGCCATATTCAACAGTGGGGCATAGCCGTCGGCGGTTCCTACAGTAATATCAATAAAAGCGATATTGTTGCGGATAGCGTATTCACCTAACGTATGTTTTGGATCGGGTACGGCGCTGATAATCAGTTGTGAAGTCGATACCAACGACGGAAGTTCCCCACTCATCAAATCAAGGCAAACCGTCATGGTGTTTCCCAACTGGGCCGCAAGTTTTTCGCCATTTTGCGGCGAGCGGCCTGCCAGAATTAATTTTGCGTCTGGAAAACGCGCCCGTAGCTGGGTAGCCAGATTGCCGCCTATCATCCCATAGCCACCGGCGATAAAAATCTGCTGTGTCATTGTGAAATTCATCATGTTCCTCATTTAGGTGTTACTGATGAGGTGACTTTAGAACACAAATAAAGTTTAATTAAGCTCATTAATCTTCATGGGCTAGTGAGTTTAAATCAGTAATGAATGTGAAAATTTCCGATTTTGAACCCTTTATCGCAGTAGCTACTTTTCGTAGTTTCCGGCTGGCGGCAGAAGCCGCAGGCGTGACATCTTCGGCAATGAGTCACTCGATTCGCCAGCTTGAAGAACGATTAAAGATACGATTATTTAATCGCACAACTCGCAGCGTATCTCTGACAGATGCTGGGCATAAGTTATTTGAATCGCTTCACCCGCTATTCGATCATGCGATGGATGCCATTGAAGCAATAAATGATTACCGTGATACGCCCATGGGCACACTACGTATTAACGCGGTTAGGCTGGGTGGGCGTTACAGACTCGCTCCTTTAGTTGCTGGATTTTGCAAGGTCTATCCTGATGTTAGAGTGGAAATCATTCAGGATGATAATCTGGTTGATATTGTGAGTAGTGAATACGATGCCGGAGTGAGGCTGAGGGAAATAATTGAAAAAGATATGATTTCCATCCCACTTGGACAGCCAGTTCGTTACGCTGTTGTGGCAAGCCCAGAATACCTGCAAACGCATGCCAGCCCAAAGCAGCCTCAGGATCTTCTGGATCACTCCTGCATCCAGTTTCGCTATCCCAGTGGGCGCAGCTATCAGTGGCAATTCAGCCGCGATAACGAACGCACTGGTATTAATGTGAAGGGAATGCTCGAAGTTAATGACCTTGATGTTTCAATCGGTCTGGCACTGGATGGAGCCGGTATCAGCTACGTGTTGTATGAAATGGCTGAGCCTTATATAAACAATGGCAAACTCGTTTCGATACTAGAGGATTGGATGACAGAACTTCCCAGCTTCTACCTTTACTATTCAAACAGAAAATATGCTTCTGCGGCATTTCAGGCTTTTGTTGAGTATATAAAAACGCATCACTAATACTTGTAACATTATTCTTATGTGGTTTTTGTGTTGCCGTACAATGACAAAAATGAAGTCAGATCTTACCTACCTCTCAATAACCACCATCAGTTTTCGTGATATGCATCAATCCGCAATACTAACGGTGCGCTACGCTAGTTGCAGCAAGCAATACTGTTTATGTGATTCATTGAATTGGAGGTAGCGTGTTTATTGTTTCTTTATCGTATATAAAGCCCCTTGCCGAAGTGGAAGCGTGTCTGGATGCACATAGACAGTTTTTGGATGCATGTTATTCGCAAGGGCACTTTATTGCGTCAGGGCCGAAAGAGCCAAGAACGGGCGGGGTGATTCTGGCAAAAGGAATGACTCGAATTGAATTAGAATCCCTGATCAAGGAAGATCCTTTTCATCGTGCAGGTGTTGCGCAATATGAGATCATCGAGTTCACGCCGGTGAAACACGCGCAGGGATTTGAGCGTTATATCTAATGCTGAAAGGTACTCTCTTAGTACGAAGGCCGATTATTTGAGCCGGGGGTTATTTGATGTAGGAATCCAGCACTTTTAACACAACGTCGAGATCTTCCTCGCGCTGTACCACGTTATCTTGATGAACAATATGTTCGGTCAGATGCCCTTTAATCACCTCGCGCATTAATCCATTCACCGCGCCGCGAATAGCGGCAATCTGCTGTAATACGGCTGAGCACTCATGGGGTTCGTCGAGCATTTTATTGAGTGCCGCAACTTGCCCTTGAAGCTTGCTGGTTCTGGCTTTCAGCTTTTTTTTATCTCTAATCGTATGTGACACAGCAATACCTTAATAACATTCTGAATGTGTTCAATATAGCACTCCATTTATACTGGGGGGTAGTATTTGATACTGGGGGGGAGTATGCTTTTCTGCACCCGTAATAGTAAGAATTATTATCATGAACGATTTTGCGTCAGTGTTTCAGCAAGGTAATGCGTGGTTCTTTATCCCTAGCGCTATCCTTTTGGGGGCGTTACACGGATTAGAGCCGGGTCACTCAAAAACGATGATGGCTGCATTTATTATTGCCATCAAAGGCACGGTTCGACAGGCTATTATGCTGGGGCTTGCGGCAACGCTCTCTCATACCACGATTGTGTGGTTGATCGCATTTGGTGGAATGTATGTTAGCCAGAAGTTCACCGCGCAGTCTGTTGAACCGTGGCTTCAGCTGATATCAGCCATTATCATTTTATCCACCGCCGTTTGGATGTTTTGGCGCACGTGGAAAGGTGAAAAAAATTGGTTGGCGAATATAGAGTCTGGCGATCATCATGGTCACGACCACGACCACGACCACGACCACGACCACGACCATCAATTTGATGGTTTGCTGCAAGGGAGCAAAGAGTATCAAGACGCTCACGCTCTGGCTCATGCCAATGACATCAAAAAGCGGTTCACGAATAGCTCGGTGACTAATGGACAAATTCTGCTATTTGGCCTGACGGGAGGGTTAATTCCATGTCCTGCGGCGATTACCGTACTTCTTATTTGTATCCAACTGAAAGCGTTGGCATTGGGCGCCACGATGGTTGTCAGTTTCAGCATTGGCCTTGCACTGACATTGGTTGCTGTTGGCGTTGGCGCCGCGGTGGGCGTGAAGCAGGCACAAAAACGATGGCACGGATTTAACACGCTAGCACAAAAGGCACCTTATCTATCTAGCGCTCTGATTGGCTTAGTTGGCGTGTATATGGCGATACATGGTGGGTTGGCGATCGTCAAATAATAGTCAGATATACCACGTAGTAGGTTGCATCGAATCTATTATTTTTTACCAAGCCCTGATGTGGATTAGGGCTTTCTTAGCTTAGAAATCTACCTCGATAGGGCTGATTTGCGGCTACTCTTTCGCGCGAGTAGTGAAAGCGAGTAATGAAATATTCACATCAGATTAGATGCCAAAATAATGATATAGAGCGTCAGCATCACGATGGTGGTTCCGGCGACAAGATACTGGTCTTGGCGTTGGCTGTCGGACTTGGTTTGGTTAGGCATATCGGGCCTCAAAAGATGGATGAGTCGGCTAAGTCTAGGTCAAACTGCCGTAGCAGGCAGATTGTTGGTATGACATACGGTACGGAAACGAACCTTATCATAGGTTTATTTTTCAACGCAATGTTGATTTTTCAACTTCTCGTTGATAATTTGAATCAGACACATCATCGGGCAGCGATGTGATAAATTATGTATATATCGAGCTGATGTTTTAGCTTGAATCATTTCTGATTACTTTAGATGAGTGCGCACGCCGCGTGGTCGGTAAGGTTTTGCTCAGAGAACACCCAGACACGAAGCGGCTTATAACCTATGAATGTTAGACAAACTATTACACTTGGATTTATGACTTTTGCGCTCTTTGTTGGCGCGGGTAACATTATCTTTCCCCCCTTTATTGGCCTGAGAGCCGGTGAGAATTTTTGGTATGCCACCGGTGGATTTTTAATTACCGGCGTGGGTTTACCGGTGCTGGCATTGATTGCGATGGCACGTAACAACGGCTCATTGGTGGAATTGACTAAGCCTGCGGGCAAGTTGTTTGGTCTGATCCTTTCACTGATCTGTTATATGGCGCTTGGTCCGCTGTTTGGCGCACCGCGTACCGCCACGGTTTCTTACGAAATCGGTATTAATCCGCTGTTTTCAGGCCATGTGCCGCTCAGCATCTTTAGTCTATTGTTCTTTATTGCCGTGGTTCTTTGCTCGTTGAACCCGCTAAAGCTGATTGATATTGTCGGTAAATTCCTCTCACCAATCAAAGTGGCTTCGCTCGGTGCTTTAGGGCTATATGCGTTTTGGCGTCCGGCAGGGAACGAGCTATTCACGTTTCCTGAATATGTTGAGAATCCGCTCTCCAGCGGCATGATTAACGGCTATCTCACCATGGATACGCTGGCTGCACTGGTGTTTAGTATTATCATCGTGAATGCCATTAAGTCACATGGCGTTGATTCATCGCAGCGGATCACGCGCTACATGGTAATCACGGGGTTGATTGCCGCGGTAGGGCTGACCTATGTTTACATCAGTCTGTTTTACTTAGGCGCCTACAGTCTGCCTTTGGCGCGTTCAGCGACTAACGGCGCTGATGTGCTACATGCCTTCATCGTGAATGGGTTTGGCTATCAAGGCAGCGTATTTTTGGCCTTTATCATCACCGTTGCTTGCTTGGTGACGGCGATTGGTTTAACCAGCGCCTGTGCTTCCTATTTCAGTCAGATAACCGGTAAATCCTACAAGATGTTCGTGGTGATTTTGGCTGCGGTTTCCATGTTGCTGTCTAATCTTGGGCTGACCGAAATTATTCACTTCTCGCTGCCGGCGTTAACGTCAGTTTATCCACCATTCATTGTGCTGGTGATCTATGGCGCGCTGGCGAAACCGGGTGAGCATTCTGTTGCCCTGTGCATGCCTGCAACGCTGGTTGCGTTCATCATCGGGATTTTACAAAGCGTAGTTCCCGCCGAAGATCTGCCTTGGGTGGCCGGAAACCTGCCATTCTATAAAGAAGGTATGGCGTGGATTATTCCAACTATTGTGGTCTTTATGCTTAGCGCGGTATGTTTGAAATATAAGAAGCCGGTACCGGTAGAGAATTAATTAGCTGCACGATGACGGCAACATGATGCTGTGTTGCCGTCATGCGAAATCGTCAGCCTTCAACGTATTTTTTTGAATGCGTGGCGAATTTGCAGCATGTTGATCAGCACGAGCACGGCGGTAAAGACAAAGACCCAGCGGAAACCCAGTACCGCTGAAACGCTGGAGCCAAGCATTGGGCCGATCACGTTGCCTAAGTACATGAACGATTGGTTATAGCCGAAAATTCGCCCCGTTACGCGATCGCTTGAGTATTTCAGCAACAGGGTTTGCACCGCAGGCATTAAGGCTCCATCGGCAAATCCTAGCATAAAGCGCAGCATCCCCAGCTGTAGCTGGCGATCTTACCCAAGCCATCATGGCGAAGAGCACCACCGTGAATCCCAGCGCAAAAATTAAAATACGGCCGGTACCGATTCTGTCGCCCAACCCACCTAATCGTGGTGCAGATATCAGCGCAGCGATGCCTGGCACGGCGGCGATCATCCCACTGACAAAAGCGATATTATTGGTGTCCGCGGCGAGTCGGCGGATGAATAACGTCAGAATAGGGCTGATTGAGGCATTCGCTAATTGGATCATCAGCGTGGTGACAAATAGGGCGATGATAAGCGTTGGATAGGGTAGTGAACGAAAAACTTCTTTCCCGCTAAGCTGATCTTCTTTACGCACCACCACACGGCGTTCTTTGATTAAAAACAGCGTAACGAAAAAGCTGACGAACATCATGATCGCGGTGGAGAAAAATACCGTGCGTAGCCCCAAATGGTCAGCCATCAGGCCGCCTAGCAGTGGGCCTGCAATCACCCCGCAGATTTGCCCCGTCGACAACGTGCCTAACGCCCAACCGCTTTTTCCCGAGGAACCTGAGAGGCTACCAGCGCCATGGCATTAGGAATATAACCAGAGGTCAGCCCCATCAGCGCACGCAGCGCAAACAGCTGCCACACGTTAGTTGCTAATCCTTGTAACGCGATCACCACGCCCATGCCCAATGAAGCGCGCAGCAACATGAGTTTACGCCCTTTGCGGTCGGCTAAACTTCCCCATAGCGGAGCGACGAGCGCCGAAACCATAAAGGTGGCGCTGAATACTAACCCGGACCATAGGCTGAGTGATTCGTGATTGTGAACCCCAAGCTGTTCAACGTACAGCGGCAGGAAGGGCAAGATTTGGCTCATCGCTAAGCCAGTAAAAAAGCAGCCAAACCACACCGAGATGAGGTTTATTTTCCAAGATTCCATGACGTCTCAATATGCGGGGAGAGGGCTAAACGAAAAGATTTGCGCTGTAATAATATCACTTGTAACGACATGGCGGTTACAAAAAAGAGTAAAAAGAAATGACGTTTTATTTTCAATTCATTGAATCAACGAGTTTTTATCACATTTACTAACACTTTCTCGCCGTGGGTGAGGTTTTATTTACACCTTGAGTATCGCCTAGCGCCTAAACTAGAAACCGTATATAGAGTCAAATTTGGCATGATAATTTATTCAAGTGATAACGGGAGTTTGTATGCTGACATTGAATGCCGCTGAAACCGTGCTGGTGCTTATCGATCTGCAAGAGGGCATTTTACCCTTTGCTGGCGGCCCCCATTCAGCCAGCGACGTAGTGGCACGCTCGGCGCGGCTGGCGGAACGTTTCCGTGAACTGAATGCGCCGGTGATTTTGGTGCGTGTAGGTTGGAATGAGTCATTTGACGAAGCGCTTAAGCAGCCTGTTGATGCACCATCGCCAGCGCATGCGCTGCCAGAGAATTGGTGGAACTTCCCTGAAGCGCTGAATGCGCAGCCGGAAGACATTGAGGTGATCAAGCATCAATGGGGCGCATTTTACGGCACCGATCTGGATCTCCAGCTTCGCCGCCGGGGTATTCGTAATATCGTCTTGGCGGGGATTTCCACCAATATTGGCGTAGAATCTACCGCGAGAAATGCGTGGGAACATGGTTACGCTTTGGTGATAGCCGAAGATGCCTGCAGCGCTTTTGATGATATTCAGCACCAACACAGCTTTAAGTACATTTTCCCGCGTATTTCACGGGTATCTGATAGCGAAAAAATCATTGCAGCGTTGAAGCCTTAATTCTATAACGGCTGCTATTGATAGGCCATTTCCACAGACGAGATGTCTGTGGAAAGATAAGCAGGGAATAGGGTGTGAAAGAGACAAAATTCAACGGTTTTACCCAACAGGGATTAAACTTTTTACAACAGGTACGTATAGAGAATAGTAAGGACTGGTTCGAAGAACACCGTCCGATTTACGATCAACATATTCTGACGCCGTTTCGCGCTTTAGTTGATGAACTTGCGCAGCCCATGCTGAAAATCGATCCGCTGTTTGAAACGCGCCCGGCGATTGGCAAAACACTTTCTCGTATCCATCGCGATACCCGCTTTTCACATGACAAATCTCGCTACCGCAGCCGGATGTGGCTGACGTTTAAACGACCGTCCAAAGAATGGACCGATGCGCCGGTATTTTTCTTCGAAATCAGTCCCGATATGTTGCGTTATGGTCTGGGCTATTACTCGGCGTCGAAGGGGACGATGGATCGTTTTCGTCATTTGGCGCTGCGCCAATCCGAGGAGTTCGCCGCAGCACGAGCCTGCTGTAAGGTACCTTTTGAGCTGGTGGGCGACAGCTATAAGCGCCCATTAATAAAAGACCAAGCCCCAGAGATTGCTGATTGGTATAACCGTAAAACGTTTGCGGTGATGGCAACAGATAATCAAGTCGAGCAGCTTTTTACGCCTGAACTGGCCACTATGCTGGCAAAAAAACTGACTAAGCTGGCTCCGCTGTATCAGTTTTTGATGAAGGTCGAGGCGCTAAAACAGGTTCCACTTGAGGATCTGTAAGCGCAGGTTAAAGCTGTTCACTCATTTGTGGCGTGAACTCGCCTTCGCTAATGGTTTTTGACTGATTACGGCCCTGTTTTTTGGCCAGATAAAGCATTTTATCGGCAAGGTTCATGGTGCCGCTGATGTCGAGAGCGGTTTGGCTGGGATCAACTAAGACCGCGCCAATGCTCATGCTGACGAAGTGATCCCCCTCAGGGTTTCCAACATGGGGGATCTTTAACTCCGAAATGGCTAAACGAACCCGTTCGCAAAGACGTGCTAACTGCTGTTTATCCGTTGACGGAATAAACATCGCGAACTCTTCGCCACCCAAGCGCGCTACCAAATTCCCATCAAGATTGCCTGAAAGATCCAGCGCATGCCCAATTTTGGCTAAGCAGCGGTCACCGGCTAAATGCCCGTAGTGGTCGTTATATTTTTTGAATTTATCGACATCCAGCATGATCAGCCCAATGTGTTGACCAGTGGCTTTATTTTCTTCCCAAAGCGCCGGCGTATTTTGTGCAAAATAACGACGGTTATGTAATCCAGTGAGATCGTCCGTGATAGATTGACGATAATGGCGGCGATTATTCTCATCAATGAGCTTGTAGTCGTCCATCATGCGCAGCAACACAATCATCAACATCGCCAGTTTTAATAGCATAATCATGATCTTCCACGTATACCAACCAACGGTATAGCGGGCTTGCCACGATAGGCTGAAGGCGTCATCCAGAACCAACAGGAACAATGTGAATAGAAAGCACTGTTCGATGAGTCCTTTGTTTTTTAATTTAAACCACAAAAATGCCAGACAGAGGAAATTCACCAAACCAGAGATATAAACTAACCCCGATCTAATCGTGAGTTCACAGTGATAGTGATTGCACTTTTCAGTGAGCAATGGAATAAATCGAGAGACTAACGGCCCAATAAACGAAGCGAGCAGACAGCCTAATAATACGAAGGCAACGGTACGTCTGAGACTGAGTGATTGAGGTAACGAGATAAGAATTGCAGCGCAAATGGGGGCGCTGATTTCTAATAAAAACCATAACCAAATCGAGTTGCTATCGTAATTAAACGTAGCGCCCACGGCTAATGCCGTCGGGTAATCTGCAATAATAAAGGCTGCTAATATTGCGGATGCTAAATAAGCACCGCCAATTGCGTAGGTTTGTCGATTATTAAAAGCACGCGAGTGACTAAACGCAATGGTAGTAATAATAATATCGCACAGCACACAAACGGCCAAAAATACCGGCATAAAGTAAAAATTGACAGGCGCACTTTCACTGCGATAGCTGCCAGCTAAAATAAACACCGCCAGAGTGAAAAAAATGAGAAGCGGTGTATGAAGTCGCTTAGGGGCTAACTTCAAAAACATATCCATTACTCCATTAGTGCAATGCGTTTACAATATATCAATGGTTAATGACTTCATTTTAACATTATAGTTTTAAGTGAGCGTCTTGCTTCCTGTTTTGCACTTACCCAAATTCAGTCGGGCTGGCTTACAGAAATAATCAATATAAAACATGGCATTAATGTTTGTTAATGAGCAAAAAATTATTGAGCGAAAAGCCACATTCTCTGCGTTAGTTTAACTTATCTGAAGAGGTGGAAGAAATAATTCTCAATAGGAATTTTCTGGGTTAAATTCGTGGTGGCTGTAAAAATAGCGCTACATTGAGTGTTTTCTGCGTGACAGAAATATTAATATTCGCATGAGCTAATATCGTTATTTACTCAGCTATAAGGAGATAAAGCATCGCGTTATAATAGTAGAAATAGAGTGGGGAATAACTACAATGAGTGATTTTTAACGGTAAGTTTGATGATATAAAAAAGCCCCACAGTGCAGTTAACAATGTAGGGCTGATTAAATCCAAACCGATAATTATTTATGCATGGTTGCCGGTGTTGCTTTAGGGGTAAAAGGGTCGTTCCCCAAAGAACTATAAGGTACCTGTTTTAATGCAAAATTCATTACCGTTGGTGAAGGGCGCTTTTGGTTAGAAATAAACTGATACTTCGCCGCAATTTCTTGGCTTTTAATTCCCGTCCACTCCGAGAACAACACTAAAAAATCTTCAGCCGAGCGGCGCGCTTTTATCGCCCGACGACGGGTGTCATCAGAAGATAACATCATTAACGGCACCTGATAGTTTTGCTGGTATTTGTCGTCATGAGACAGGAATTCATTGCTGGTGCCTTTCTCGTGGAAGGCTAATCCATGATCGGAGAAATAGATCATCGAGAAGTTTTGCCCGCTACTTTTCAGCTGGTTATACAGCTGGCTGAGGAAACTATCCGTTTGCGTAATGCTGTAGAGATAGCATGAGGTTTCTTTTGAATGAACGAAAGTCTCATAGCGGTCACCGGTACGGTCGCAAGCCTTAGGATGCGAGCCGATTAGGTGGTATACCACCAGCTTTGGCCCTTCGGTGGTTGCCTGCAAAGCATCATCGGTAAAGCGTAGCAGATCGAAATCAGAGGTGGCTTTACCATCCTCAAAATCACCTTTCTTCAAGAAGCGTACATCGTCTGCGCGCTTCGCAACGCTGGCCACCACGGTGTCATAGCGCCCAATCTGTCCCTGATTAGAAAACCAATAAGTATGAAAGCCCGCAGATTTGGCCAGCGTAATAATACTGTTTTGGTACTCAGGTTTTCCGTCACGCACCAGATTCAGCGTTTGGCCGAGTGATTTCTGTGTCGAAGGTGCCGCAGAAAGATAATCGTTAAAGAATACGCCTGGAACCTTGCTCTCGAACGGTGTATTGGCCCATTTACCGCCAAAACTGCCGTGTGCATCGCGGCGAGCGCTTTCGCCAATCACGAGCACATAAACTTGGCGATTAGCTTTAACGCTGTCGACATGCCAAGTTGCTGGCACAGAAGATAGCTCTTTCATGCGAGCCATTTCGGCTTCGACTTCTTTCTTCCCGTGCGATACGTCTTCGACAAAACGCACCACCGGATAACCGGTATCGCTTAATTTGAATTCGCCACCGGCTCTCAGGTTTGTCACCGGCGCTAGCAGTAAAGCGCCTACGAAAGCAAATAAGAACAGAGATTTAGCCATTGTCCAACGGCGTATTTGCGGCGTTTTTCTGCGCAAAATAAAGATGCCAAGGATCATGATAAAGACGGCGATCAGATAGTCCCAATAAGGGAAAATCTGCATCATTTCACTGGCTTCTTCGGGGTTAGTCGAGTAAAGCGAAAGGATCGAGTTGAAGTTCGGCGGGCCGAAAACGCGGCCAAACGGATAGTAAAATGCTGCGGTTAAGGTGCAGACAAACAGCGCCGTTTTTTGCAGGCGTGGTAAGTAGCTGCCGAGCAGCAAGAAGAAACAACCGAGGCCAACGGCGTAGATAACGCTAAATTCGTAGCCCAGACCCAGATTAATCAGCGCGGCGAGAACAAAATAGAGCAGGGTATAAGGGCTCAGCAATTCACGAGCCTTATTTTTTGGCTCAAAAGGATTTGATGTTAAGTTCATTTTTATTATCTGAAAGGGTGCAGTGCACCAAAGTTAACCGCGGGATACATCTCCACTCGCATGTTGACGGTCACTGTCATCATTGTCTCTGGTGTGTCATGGGGGAGTTTCCATTTTACTTTTTGCGCTATGCCTAACGACGAGACACAAAGCTGCAAGAAGATATGCCGAGCGAGCCCGAATAGCAACAGAAACTGCGGGTTCTTAGTGTGATTTAGGAAGCAAATTTTATAGTACAGCGAATTGCAGAAATTTAGTCGGGGTTTACAGCGAAAAGTTTGAGTGCTCAGAGGGTTAACAGAACAAAAAACCACCCTCACCGGATGACACCAACGTGGTTGATGTCAGCCGGTATGAGCTGTGCTAAGCGCCTTTGTGAGCGATGTTGGTGCTTTGTGTGTTATGTGTCAGTGTTTGGTTATTTAAATTGATAGCCTGCTGGTCTGTTAAAGCATCAGGAGGAATATTCATGTGGCGCAAAACGTCGCCCATGATCTGACCGAACACCGGACCTGCTACTGAACCGCCGAAGTGCTTGCCTGCATTCGGATGGTTGACCATCACCACCAGTGCAACGCGAGGATCGCTAGCGGGGGCCGCGCCAGCCGTATAGTTGACGTAGCCGCCGTCGTATTTACCGGTGTCACCCATTTTTTCGGCAGTACCGGTTTTGATGGCCAGTCGGTAGCCCGGTACGGCAGCCGTTACGCCGCTACCGCCGGGTAGGGCATCACTTTCCATCATATGAACCACGGTACGCACGGTTTTTTCATCCATGACCCGTGTCCCCAATACCGGCGGGGTCACTTTAGTAATAGATACTGGACGGAAAACGCCAAAAGAACCGATGGTGGCATATTCACGCGCCATCTGCAGCGGTGTTACACGTAGGCCATAGCCAAAGGAAAAGGTCGCACGTTCAATATCAGACCAGCGTTCGCGGTGTAATGGGAAATAACCGCTGCTTTCGCCGCCGATGCCCAGACCGGTGGATACCCCTAAGCCAAAGCTATGATAGAGATTCACTAGCACGTCAGACGGCATCGCCAGCGCAATATGTGACACGCCGATATCGCTCGATTTTTGCAAAATGCCGGTAATAGTTAAGCGTGACCAGTGGCCCACGTCTTTAATCAAATGTCCATTGACGGGATACGGCGTGGTGTCGATAACCGAATCAGGGCGAATTAAATGCCGCTCTAAACCAGCCATAACCACCAGTGGTTTTACCGTTGATCCCGGCTCGAAACTGTCAGAGATAGCCACGTTACGCATATCTTTCTGCGGTACGCCCTGATAGTTATTCGGGTTGTAGGAGGGATAGCTCGCCATCCCTAAAATTTCACCAGTGTTCACGTCTACCAGTACCGCAGCGCCGGAATCGGCTTTATTGAGCAGCACGCCTTCGCGCAGGTGGGAATAGAGCGCGTACTGCAAATAGCGGTCGATGCTCAAGCTGAGCGTCGGAGCCTGCTGCGCAGGGTCGTCCTCCATCAGGCTCACCACGTTACCGTAGCGATCTTTACGGTACACGCGATGCCCCGGCTTGCCTTGTAGCAGGTTATTAAACCCACTTTCGATGCCATCCAGCCCCTGTTGATCCATACCGACGATACCAATCAGGTTAGAGGCAGCGTCGCTCATTGGATAATAACGGCTAGAATCGGCTGGGGTGGTAATGCCGTAGATGTGCAGCTTATTCACATATTCAGCGATATTTGACTCAACCTGACGGCCAAGATAGAGGAAATGCTTATGGGCGTTTTCTAATATCTTCGCTTTAATATCACTTTCTGGCATAGAAAGGGCCGTGCTGAGATAAGGCCACTGTGCACTGGTGAGATTGGGATCGCGTTCAAGCACATGAATAGGGTCGGCAATAATATCGTTGGATGCCACGCTAACGGCCAGCGGTTGGCCTTCTCGGTCGGTTATCGTGCCACGTAGTGGCTGAGTAATGAGCGAGCGCAGCGAACGTTGATCGGCTTCTTTTTCCAACAGGGGATGGTTCATCAACTGCAGATAGCCCACTCTGCCAAGTAGAAGAACAAGAAAAACGACGATACCAAAACAGATGAGAACAAATCGTCCTTGAAAATAATTGCCACGTGAATTCGATGGGCTTTTTTTGCGCATAGTTCTGCCAGTAGAAAACAAAATATTAAAAGCGAGAAGCTGGAATGCGCTAACTATAAAAGAGACTGGCTGGAAAGGCAGGAAAATGAAACATTTATTCGCACTTCAATTATCATTGAAATAAATGTAACAATTGAAAATATGATGCTCAAAAATACTCCATCTCTTATCGCATAGGCGCTCTAGGCCTGAACATGACGGTTTTCTGCGATACCGCCAGAAAATGAAAAAGAGGAATAGTGAGAATTCTCTGGTGCATTGTACTGATAATGAACCATGGATACAGATTATTCTTTAATAGATGGATTATATTAAACAAATATTGATCTCTCTCAGAGGCAATCCTATTATCCGTCTCACTAAGAGAATGAGGTTAAATATGAATCAAAAATTAAAACAACTGAGCCGTGCAGCTCTGATTTTAGCTGGCGTTATGGGTATGAACGCAGCTCATGCAGATCTCATGGGCTCACTGAAAAGCGCAAGCGAACAGCTTTCGTCTAACAGCTCAACGACTTCTACTGGTGCAAACAGCACATCGCTGCTGGGCGGCGCGCTGGGCTCATTGATGGGTGGAAACTCTCAGGCATTACAATCTACCAGCAGTGCAAACATTGGTGGCGTGCTGAACTACTGCGTACAGAACAACGTGCTGGCAGCGGGTAACCAAAAGATCGAATCCGTTAAAGACTCTCTGTTGAACAAACTGGGTACTCAGACCGAGAGCCAGTCTTACCAGAATGGTTTGAATGGGATCTTGGATTTGCAGGGTAAAGATGACGTTAACCTGAACAACTTAGGTTCTCTGTCTACCGACATGAAGGCGAAAATTAAAACCAAAGTGTGCGGTATGGTATTGGATCAGGCGAAAAAATTCATTTAATCATCATTGATGACCACCATTGTTGCGGGGGAGTGGGCATAAGCGCCACTCCCTTTTTTATTTAAGCTGTGTACGACAGAAATCACCAATCTCGGTAATGGCCATGCGTGACTCTTTCATGCGCGGCACCAGATATTGCCAAACATGCCACATTCCCTGCCAACGAGATAAGTGTACGTCAACGCCCGCGCTTGCCGCTTTTTGGGCGAAACGTTCGGCATCGCTATACAGAATCTCTTCACTTCCCACCTGAATCAATAACGGTGGAAACCTCGACAAATCACCGAATAATGGAGAAACGCCCGGGTCGGTCAACGCGGCAACGCCACTGTACGCGTTTACACAGCGCTCGGCGTGGTGAAGATGGTGTGCAAAGAAAGGATCGCGCGTCAGGCGTGTTTTCACTGATTCACCACTCATCGACAGGTCGGTCCAAGGGCTTAAAACGGCAACGCCTGCGGGAAGAGGAAGCGCCGAATCGGATTTTATCCGCAGTGTTAGCGCCAAGGCTAATCCACCACCGGCGGAATCACCCATCACAAAAATGCGCTTGGGGTTAATGTTAGATTGAGTCAGCAACCAACGATAAACAGTTTCAGCATCATTGAGCGCGGCGGGGTAAGGGGATTCGGGCGCTAAGCGATAATCGGCCAACAATAAAGGGATGTTGGCGGCATCCGCTATATATGACGCCATCGATCTGTGGCTGGAACAGGATCCCATATGATAGGCGCCACCGTGCAAATAGAGAATTGCGGCATCTGAATGTGCGTGGGATGGGATAAGCCATTCAGCATAAATGCCGGATGGCTCAACGCTTTTAAGGCGCGTTCCCTGAGCGAGAGGAAGTCGCTCACCCAATTCATCCATTTGTTTACGCATAGTCGCCACATCGTCTAGATCGGCCTGCGCAAAATGTCGCTTAATAGCATACTTAAACAGATGACTTTTAAAGCTACGCATGTGAATTCCTTTTCTGTCTTGAACATTGGGCGCTCGCCGAGAGAAAGCGCCCCAAGACCTATCATGGCACCAAAGTGAAAAACGATCAGGCGCGGATATCTTGATATTCTGGCGTAGTGTCAAATTCATGTTTGGCGAACGGGCACAGTGGAATAATTTTGCGATTTTCTTTACGCATTTTCTCAACCACTTTAGCGACTAACAGTTTACCAACGCCTTGGCCCTTCAAACTTTCATCTACGTCGGTGTGATCGATAATGGCCAGATGTTCACCGGTTGGCACGAAAACAACCTCAGCAACCAAGTTACCTTGGGCATCATTCACATAAAAATTGTTGTTACCTTCAAGAATTTCCACCGTAAGCTCCCTATTTTTGACGATATTTCAGTGCGCCGCTGGGGCAGGTATTGATAACGCTAATGACGGTTTTAGCATCGACGTTGTCGGGCATAATCCAAGGCTGGCGGTTCAGTTTGAATAGGCTGCTATTGCCTCTGACACAGTTGCCGGAATGTTGGCAAATGCTGAGATTAAAATAGACGTCAATTTCTTTGCCGTGATACAGGCGGTAACCTGCATCTTGTAGATCTTGATCCATGGGTGTTCTCCTACGACATTGCAGTGAGCAGACTGAGTCGATCTGCTTTTCTATTGTTTATAACCCGATCAAGATTAGCCAAAAATGACCCTCGCGGCATTAACGTCGTCGCCTTGCTGGTGGATAAGTATCCAAACAGGGTAGAAATTAGGAATCGCCCTTAAAGCGGTACGATTAAAACATCCGTATGCGTTTTGTCGATAATGTGGGTGGCCGAGTTTAAAATGCGCTTGAGAAAACCTTCACAGTGGTTACCGCAAATCACTAAATCTACGGGGCTCTCGCTACAGGCATAAATCACGCCATCAGCCAACTCACCGTTACAAACGATAGTGCGGCTGATGGGATAGTCTGCCTGTGAACGCAGCTGTTCTAAAAACAGGTTGGCCTCTTCATGAATAAGCTCGCGCAAAGAGCCTAGCATCGATCCTGCAAAACTAGAGCAAAGGTCAGCCTCATTGCACAAGGTCAGTAGTGTAATTTCCCCCTGATAGGGGCGAACTATTGCGATGGCTTTTTCAACCAGTTTGATGCTGTCCGGCGCTTGAGCAACCGCAACGAGTACTCTCCTGTAGCTCATATCTGCCTCCATTCCCTATGACAATGTAACCATGATAAAGAATAGACCACAGATAAGCTGTGGGGAAAATCACAACCAGTTTTATCACTTGGGGAAATAGCACTTATATCTAAGCAAACGTTTGTCGATCGCGAGTATCGATTTGAAGGGGATAAAACGGTTAGCAGAAAAAGTATTGATAGAATTTAGCGTATTCTATCTAACTCTTTATGGTTATTTTATTGGATGATATTGCGGTAAACAGTCAGGGGAAATGTATTTTTTCGCTAAAAATGATTATGCAATTAGATATAAATATTGAACATATAAGTAATAAAAAAGGGGAAATCGGCCTAATCAAACAAAAAACAGAGGTATTATTTTGGTTTTTTCATTCACAATGAAACCGATTACACTGTGACGCATTTCACATTATTTACGCTTATTCAACATTCAACAAAACATAGTTTAAAATTATAAAATGTTGTTTCGATTTAACATCTAAATTGCTCGTTAAAATCTATACTAGCAGCAACATAATTTACATGGGTTATTTATAGAAAACATACTTTCAACATGGGTTTAGGACTAAATGTCTACAAAAGCTATATAAGTAGAGTTTTAAGCTTTTAATTTAAGATTTAATGATTTTTAACTCGAAATACCTGCTTTTTATATGTGTTTTTTTGGATGTGATGTGTTTGAGATTCAAGCGCTTAGCTCTTCTGTAGGCATGTTGTACGTTTTGACGGATTAATGAACTATTAAATCATTCGTAATATTTATTTACCGATTTTATGTGATCCACGTCACGTTTTTCTTAAATTAACCTGAGGCGCTCGTTGTATATATCTCTTAATCGGGGGTAGAGTTGCCACGAATCAGGAATATTCTTATGTTGATTGTAAAATTCCTAAGCATTGTCAGTCTGAAAAATTGTACATCTAAGATACAACCTCCAAAGAAATTACGGTTTACCCCTCGATTTAGGGGGTGACCTCAATGAGGTCGGACTTTCATTTGAGTAGATAGTTATCAGGCGCCATTACTTTTTCGCTCCGCCGGAGCGTTACAGGTTAATGGTGCGTTTCATTATGTTGGCAAACAAATTTTACAGGGGGAGTAATGAGTACCTCTGAAATACTCAAGCATATTTATGACATCAATTTGTCATATTTGTTATTAGCACAGCGCTTAATTCATGAAGAGAAGGCCTCAGCGATGTTTAGACTGGGGATTAACAATGAAATGGCGGATTCTTTGGCTCTTTTAACCCTGCCACAAATGGTTAAATTAGCTGAAACAAATCAATTGGTATGCCAGTTCCGTTTCAGCGATCACGAAACGATTCAAAAATTGACGCAAGAGTCTCGCGTTGACGATCTCCAGCAGATACATACTGGAATTATGCTTTCCAGCCATTTGCTGAAGCAGCTCTCGCCAACAGATGCCTGCCCCCCTCACAAAAGAGTCTGATAATGAGTGAAAAAAGCATTATTCAGGAAGCACGCGACATTCAGCTAGCGATGGAACTTATCTCTCTGGGGGCCCGCCTCCAGATGTTAGAAAGTGAAACGCAATTGAGCCGCGGCCGCCTTATTCGGCTCTACAAAGAGCTGCGAGGCAGTCCTCCGCCGAAAGGCATGTTACCGTTTTCAACTGACTGGTTTATGACGTGGGAACAGAACATTCATTCTTCGATGTTCTATAACGTCTATGCCTTCATGATTAACAGTAAATCATGCCGTGGCGTGGAGGCAGTGATTCGTGCCTACAAACTCTATCTTGAACAATGCCCTGTCATGCCAGGTGAACAGCCTATTTTGGCGTTGACTCGCGCTTGGACATTGGTTCGCTTTGTGGATAGCGGGATGCTGGAGTCTTCTCCATGCTCTTGCTGTGGTGGTTCGTTTATTGCCCATGCACACCAACCGCTCAGCTCGTTTGTTTGCAGTTTGTGCCAACCACCGTCACGAGCAATAAAAAAACGTAAACTTTCTGACAATCTTGCCGATATGTTCCCACAATTGCTCAATGAGCAAGAGAAACGCGTGGTGTAACTTGATTGAGGCAATCAGTCTTATAGGTCGGCGATCGGTGGAGTAGCAAGAGCAACGATGTTGTTTAGCTAAACCACCGGTTAACTTCCTTTCGAGCCGTCATCTGACGGCTTCTGAATTCTCCTTCTCCGTCCTCCTGGACAGCGCGTTACACCCAATTTCCATTCTAAGCATTAAGGAATTCGCGTGCTTATTCTATTGGGTTATGCCGTTGTAACTATCGCCGTGCTCGGCGGTTACATGATCGTTGGGGGGCATCTTGGTGCTCTGTATCAGCCCGCTGAGCTGCTCATCATTGCCGGTGCTGGTATTGGCGCATTTATCGTTGGCAACAACGGTAAAGCCATCAAAGCGACGTTGCGCACGCTGCCCAAACTGGGGCGCGGTGCTAAATACAACAAAGCACTGTACATGGAAGTCATGGGGTTGATGTATCTCTTACTGGCGAAAGCACGCCAGCAAGGCATGCTCACGCTCGAACGCGATATTGAAAACCCGCAGGAAAGTGAACTTTTCTCTAATTATCCCCGAATTCTTGCCGATAAGATCCTCATCGAGTTCATCACGGACTACATGAGATTGATGGTAAGCGGCAACATGAATGCTTTTGAAATTGAAGCACTGATGGACGAAGAGATTGAAACCTTCGAAAGCGAAGCCGAAGGCCCAGCAGACAGCTTGGCCATGGTCGGGGATTCGCTGCCGGCCTTTGGCATCGTGGCTGCGGTCATGGGGGTTGTTCATGCCTTAGCCTCAGCCGATCGTCCTGCCGCAGAGCTGGGCGCGCTGATTGCTCATGCCATGGTTGGTACGTTCTTGGGGATTTTGTTGGCGTATGGGTTTGTCTCGCCGCTAGCGTCTCTGATGCGTCAAAACTGTGCCGAAACCGTCAAGATGATGCAGTGCGTGAAAACCACGTTGCTTTCAAGCCTGCATGGCTATGCGCCGCAAATCGCGGTCGAATTCGGACGCAAAACGCTGTACTCCACCGAGCGTCCTTCGTTTATCGAACTTGAAGAGCATGTGCGCCAGGTGAAAGCGCCTGCGGTACAACCGTCGGCGGTGGAAGAGGAAGTATGAAAAATGGCAACCGCCCGATAATTCTGGTTAAAAAACGGAAGTCCTCCCATAAGGGGGGGCATCACGGCGGCTCATGGAAAATCGCCTATGCCGATTTTATGACGGCAATGATGGCGTTCTTTTTGGTGATGTGGTTGCTGGCAATTGCTAGCCCGCAAGAACTGACCAAGATTGCGGAGTACTTTCGAACGCCGCTGGCCGTTGCGCTAACTCACGGCGATCGTTCAAGCGCCAGCACGAGCCCAATTCCGGGCGGTGGTGACGACATGATGCAAAAAGAGGGCGAGGTTGCGAAATCCATGCCGGACCCAGCGACCAAAGCAGACAGCGAACGACTGAAGAAACTGCGCAGACAAATCGATCAGCTCATCCTGACCGATCCAAGACTAAAAGCATTACAGCCGCATTTGCTGATTAACATGATGGACGAAGGTTTACGTATTCAGATTATTGATAGCCAGAATCGCCCGATGTTTGAAAACGGCAGTGCCAAAGTTGAGCCTTATATGCGCGATATTTTGCATGCCATTGCGCCGATTCTGAACGATGTGCCGAACAAAATTAGCTTGTCGGGACACACTGATGACTTGCCTTATGCCAGCGGCGAACGCGGCTACAGTAACTGGGAGCTATCCGCCGATCGCGCCAACGCATCGCGTCGCGAACTGATTGCCGGTGGGCTTGCCGAAGGCAAAATTCTGCGCGTGGTTGGCATGGCCGACACCATGAGTTTGAAGTCGCAATCGAGTGACGCTGCGATAAACCGTCGTATCAGTATTTTAGTTTTAAACAAAAGCGCCCAGCACAACATTGAACATGAGAATTCAGAAAGTCAGGAGATGGATTTTTCTAATCCTGCGGCAATGAAGCAGTGGAGCGTAGGAGGCGCGGTAAACCTTGCGCCACAGGCGTCACCGGTGCAAGCCAGTCCATTAGCACCGATGAATGACCATATTATTACAACAACACCGACCGAAAAGAGGTGACCTGTGAGCATGGATATTACTGCGTTTTATCAAACGTTTTTTGATGAAGCCGACGAACTGCTGGCAGATATGGAACAGCACCTGCTGGAGCTGGATCCTGAAGAGCCAGATATTGAACAACTTAATGCAATTTTCCGTGCCGCGCACTCCATTAAAGGGGGCGCGGGGACGTTTGGTTTCAACATTTTGCAAGAAACCACCCATTTGCTGGAAAACTTACTCGATGGTGCACGTCGTCATGAAATGCGACTGAGCACTGATATCATCAACCTGTTTCTGGAAACCAAAGATATTATGCAGGACCAGCTCGATGCCTATAAATCCACTCAGGATCCCGATCACGCTAGTTTTGAGTATATCTGTCAGGCATTAAGGCAACTGGCGTTAGAATCTCAAGAAAACAATGAGCCCGAGGCCGCCGACGGCCAACATCTCAAAGTGGTCGAGCCAGAGAGTGAAGCTACCGTAGGCAACCATAACGAATCCGGCGAAATGGCAGTGCCAGAAGGGTGTATTTCTCTTTCCCTATGCGGGCTGAAGTCGCAAGAAGTGCCGCTGATGCTGGAAGAACTGGGCAATTTAGGCACCATCCGCGAACACGCTGAAACCGAGCACGGGCTTGACGCCATTCTGGAGACAACGGCCAGCGAAGATGACATTGCTGCCGTTCTCTGCTTTGTGCTGGAACCTGAGCAAATTTCGTTTAACCACGGAGCGCCAGCGCCAGCTGAAAATACCACGGCTCCCGCTCAGCCTGCATCACCTGCCGCAGAAGCGAAACCTGTCGCAGCGCCAGAACTAAAACTGGTTCCTGAGCAGGCTGCGCCGCGTCAGACCGAAGCGCCAAAACGCCCAGCCAAAGCGACCGAAAGCACCAGCATTCGCGTTGCGGTGGAGAAGGTCGACCAGCTGATTAACATGGTTGGCGAGCTGGTGATCACCCAGTCCATGCTCGCGCAGCGTTCAGACATGCTCGACCCGGTAGAGCATGGTGATTTGCTCAACAGTCTTGGTCAGCTAGAGCGCAACGCGCGTGACCTGCAAGAGTCGGTGATGTCGATTCGTATGATGCCGATGGAATACGTATTCAGCCGCTTCCCACGGCAGGTACGCGATCTGGCCAGCAAGCTCAACAAGCAGGTCGAAATTACCCTGCTCGGAAGCTCAACCGAATTAGATAAGAGCCTGATCGAACGCATTATTGATCCGTTAACCCACTTGGTGCGCAACAGCCTCGATCACGGCATTGAAACGCCAGAAGTTCGTGTTGCAGCGGGGAAAAGCGCGGTAGGAAATCTGACGCTTTCTGCGGAACATCAGGGCGGCAATATCTATATCGAAGTTCGTGATGACGGCGCAGGCTTGAACCGTGAGCGTATTTTGGCCAAAGCGCGTTCTCAGGGAATGGCGGTGAGCGACAGCATGACCGACGACGAAGTGGGATTGCTGATTTTCGCACCGGGCTTCTCCACCGCAGAACAGGTCACCGATGTGTCTGGACGCGGCGTGGGTATGGACGTTGTGAAGCGAAATATTCAGGAGATGGGCGGCCACGTTGAAATTCAATCGCAGGGCGGGAAGGGCACCACGATCCGCATCGTGTTGCCGTTAACGCTGGCAATTCTCGACGGCATGTCCGTCAAAGTGAATAACGAAGTGTTCATTCTGCCATTAAATGCGGTGATGGAATCCCTTCAGCCTCGTGAAGAAGATCTCTATCCGTTAGCGGGCGGCGAGCGCGTGCTGCAAGTGCGTGGCGAATACTTACCGCTGGTTGAACTGTATAGCGTGTTTGAAGTGCAAGGCGCCAAAACCGATGCCATGCAGGGCATTGTGGTTATCTTGCAAAGCGCCGGTCGTCGCTATGCCTTGCTGGTCGATCAGCTCGTTGGGCAGCATCAAGTGGTGGTGAAAAACCTCGAAACCAACTATCGAAAAGTACCAGGGATTTCTGCCGCTACGATCCTCGGTGATGGCAGCGTTGCGTTGATTGTGGACGTCGCTGCGTTGCAGAACATTAACCGTGAAAAGCGCGTAGCGGTGTCTGCGGCATAGCGTGAATGTTTTATTTTAGCCAGCAGGTGACTGCTGGCTCTTATACCCAAGTAATTTGTGCATAAAGGTGAACTAACATGACAGGACTGGCTTCTGTAACCAAACTGGCGGGAGAAACTGTAGGGCAGGAGTTTCTGGTTTTCACTCTCGGCGATGAAGAATACGGCATCGATATTTTAAAAGTACAAGAGATCCGTGGCTACGATCAGGTAACGCGCATTGCCAATACGCCTGCGTTTATCAAAGGTGTTACCAACCTGCGCGGCGTCATCGTGCCAATCATCGATTTGCGCGTGAAATTCTTACAGGAAAACGTGACCTACAACGATAATACCGTGGTGATCGTGCTTAACTTTAGCCAGCGCGTGGTGGGTATCGTGGTTGATGGCGTATCTGATGTGCTGTCGCTAACCACCGATCAAATCCGTCCGGCACCTGAATTTGCCGTTACGTTATCGACCGAATATCTCACCGGCTTAGGCTCGCTGGGCGAGCGTATGCTGATTTTGGTTGATATTGAAAAGCTGTTAAGCAGCGAAGAAATGGCGCTGGTAGAGAGTGTTACAGTGTAACTTTTATATTACCCCATTGAAATGACCCCACCCCAACCCTCCCCTTCGCAGGGGAGGGAGCCGAACTTAGCTCTATTTTATCATCAGCGCTCGGTGTGCCCCTCCCACTGAGAAGGGGGAGGCTGGGAGGGGGTATGCAAAAATTCCGCAGCAAAAATTCCTAATAAAAAATATTTTCCCCATAAAGTTTTTCTTAGCTACGCCGATATCCCTTCTATCCGACGTACCGAGAATGAGAAACCATGTTAAACCGTATAAAAGTTGTCACCAGTTTGCTGTTGGTGCTGGGGTTGTTTGGTATTTTGCAAATGACATCCGGAGGATTGTTCTTTAACGCCCTGAAAAACGACAAGGAAAACTTCACTGTTTTACAAACCATCCGGCAGCAGCAGTCTACGCTGAACGGAAGTTGGGTCGCCTTGCTACAAACACGAAACACGCTAAACCGTGCTGGCATTCGTTACATGATGGATGTTAACAAAACGGGCAGCGGTGCGACGGTTGATGATTTACTGCAAATTGCTAAAACGACGCTGCAACAGGCAGAAGGACGCTGGGCTGAGTATGAAGCGCTGCCTGTCGATCCGCGTCAAAGTCTAGATGCGACAGCCGACTTAAAGCGTCACTACGACATCTTGCACGGTGCGCTGTCTGAACTTATTCAGCTGTTGTCTACCGGCAAAATCAATGAGTTCTTTGACCAGCCAACGCAAAGCTATCAAGACGGCTTTGAGAAAAGCTACGTCACCTACCTAAATCAAAACGATCATCTGTATCAAGAAGCCGTTGATGATAACAACAGCCCTTACAGCATGGCGATGTGGATCTTAGTCGGCGTCCTCGCCTTAGTGGCCGCCGCCATTATTCTGGTTTGGTTTGGTATCCGCAGAACGCTGATCGTGCCGTTAAATCGCTTAATTGGCAGTATCAAACATATCGCCAATGGTGATCTGGCGCGCAGCATTGATGTTAGCGGCACCAATGAAATGGGGCAGTTAGCCGCAAGCCTTAAGCATATGCAGGGCGAGCTGGTGCGCACCGTGGGTAACGTTCGCCAAGGTGCTAACGCGATTTACAGCGGGGCGAGTGAAATCTCAGCCGGTAACAACGACCTCTCTTCTCGTACCGAGCAGCAGGCCGCATCGTTGGAAGAAACCGCTGCCAGCATGGAACAGCTGACGGCAACGGTGAAACAAAACGCCGAAAATGCGCGTCAGGCTAGCCATCTTGCACTGAGTGCCTCTGAAACCGCGCAGAAAGGCGGCAAAGTCGTGGCTAACGTGGTGCAAACCATGCACGAAATTGCGGGTAGCTCGCAAAAAATTGCTGATATCACCAGCGTGATCGACGGCATTGCTTTCCAAACCAATATTCTGGCGCTGAATGCGGCCGTTGAAGCCGCACGTGCCGGTGAACAAGGTCGCGGCTTTGCGGTTGTGGCGGGTGAAGTGCGAAACCTCGCCCAGCGCAGCGCTCAGGCCGCTAAAGAGATCAAAGGCCTGATTGAAGATTCCGTCAACCGCGTTGATATCGGTTCTACCTTAGTGGAAAGTGCAGGCGAAACCATGGGCGATATCGTCAATGCAGTTACGCGTGTTACCGACATTATGGGTGAAATCGCTTCCGCGTCGGATGAGCAAAGCCGCGGGATCGATCAGGTTGGTCAGGCGGTATCTGAAATGGACCGCGTTACCCAGCAAAACGCCGCGTTGGTTGAAGAATCAGCCTCGGCCGCTGCTGCTTTGGAAGAGCAGGCCAGCATGCTAACGCAGGCGGTATCTGTCTTCCGTATCCAACAAGACTTTAAAGAAGACATCGGTGAAAGCCGCAGTGTCAAACCGGCTATTTCTACGCCTGCTCCGCGTATCGCGGCGGCAGACACCGGAGACAACTGGGAAACGTTTTAAGTTTTCTTAATGACGATCTAAACGGCTAAGCGGTGGCGAAGATCACCCTCTGTGTGGCAGACAAAACTGCCGCACAGAAAGCTGAAATGTATTTATGTGCTTTATGTTTAAGCGAGCTGCACCTTGAAAATATGAGTATGTCTTCCACGCATTGGCGCTGTCGCTGGCAACACGGCGTCAATGGCGGTGGAAATCATTAAACGTGACAGCGCCGGGACCCTACAAACGAACCGGCCCAAAAGGAAAGCATCGTGTTTAACCGAATCCGAGTATCAACCAGTCTATTCCTGCTGCTGATGGTGTTCTGTCTGCTGCAATTAGGATCTACCGGCTTGTCGTTTATGTCGATTCGTTCCGATAACAACAACTTTTCTAACGTTCAGATCGTTAACGATCAGCGAGAAGCGCTGAATCAGTCATGGGTCGCCCTATTGCAGGCACGTAATACGCTTAACCGCGCCGGTACGCGGGCTGCGCTGAAAGTCCCGCAGGAAAAAGTGAATGAGCTGATGGCCGGTACTCGCTCATCGTTGCAAAAAGCGGATCTCTATTTTAATCAGTTCTTAGCCATACCGCGTGTGACCAAAGAAGGTATTGAGCTGACTGAAACCACCAAAGCGAGCTACGAGAATCTGCGTACCACGCTACGTGAGCTCATTGCGTTATTAGAGAAAGGCGATCTGCAAGGCTTTATGGATCAGCCAACGCAGAAAGTCCAAGACCTGTTTGAAGTTCAGACGCAGGCCTACACCCAGCACGTAGATGATGTGCTGGCGAAATCGGCAACGGAAAATAAAAACTCATACACCCTCTCAATGCTGATGGTGGTGGGTGCCGTAGCAATGCTGATTGTCGTGATTTTAAGTTCGCTGTATTGGTTACGCAAAATGCTGATTTCTCCGCTGAATACCATGCGTGCGCATTTTGATCGCATTGCTGAAGGCGATCTTTCAGCTGAAATTCGCGTAATTGGCCGTAATGAACTGAGTCAGCTGTTTGGCAGCCTGCAAAAAATGCAGCAGTCGCTGGCCAAGACGGTATTAACCGTCCGCCAAGGATCTGACGCGATTTATAACGGTCTGCAAGAGATTGCATCGGGTAATAACGATCTCTCTTCGCGTACTGAACAGCAGGCCGCTTCGCTGGAAGAAACCGCGGCCAGCATGGAACAGTTGACCGCAACGGTGAAACAGAACGCCGATAACGCTCGTCAGGCGGCACGCTTGGCCAAAGAAGCTTCGGGAACCGCAACCTCCGGCGGTGAAATCGTGGGTAACGTCGTGCGTACCATGCACGAGATTGCCACCAGTTCACAGAAAATTGGCGATATCACCAGCGTGATCGACGGCATTGCTTTCCAAACCAACATTCTGGCACTGAATGCGGCGGTTGAGGCGGCACGTGCCGGTGAACAGGGGCGTGGTTTTGCCGTGGTCGCCGGTGAGGTTCGTAACCTCGCGCAGCGCAGCGCGCAGGCAGCAAAAGAAATTAAAGGGCTGATTGATGATTCGGTCAGCCGCGTGAAGCAGGGCTCGGTGCTGGTTGAAAACGCCGGTAGCACCATGGATGAAGTGGTGCGTTCGGTGGCTCGCGTCACCGACATTATGGGGGAAATCTCCTCTGCTTCCGATGAACAGAGTCGAGGCATAGAACAGGTTGCCTTGGCGGTAACGCAAATGGATCAGGTGACGCAGCAGAACGCGGCACTGGTCGAAGAGGCTGCATCAGCGACGCAGGCGGTGGAAGAACAAGCAAATGCTCTAACCCGCTCTGTTGCCGCGTTCCATCTGGTATCAGCACCCGCTGCCCGAGTTGTCGATAATCCTATTGCCAGCTTAGAGCAGTCGCTGCCCAAGGACAAAGATGTATGGCAACCGATTTAGCAGCGGCTAAACGGTAGTTAATCGCGGGCGGTGGTTTGCTGCTCGCGTATTGCAAATTGGGTGAGTGATGGCGAATTTATTTACACAGTCAGGAAACGATGATGCTCAGGTACCTGCATTGATGATGCAGAGAGTCCCTCTGGCAGACGCCCATTTTCGTCGCATCAGCCAACTTATTTACCAACACGCAGGGATTGTGTTGGCCGATCATAAGCGGGAGATGGTTTATAACCGACTAGTGCGGCGTTTACGCGCGCTGAATCTGAATGATTTTGGCGCGTATCTGGCGTTATTGGAAAGCAGCCAGAGCCACGGAGAGTGGCAAACGTTTATTAATTCATTAACCACGAATTTAACCGCTTTTTTTCGCGAAGCGCACCACTTCCCGATTTTGGCGGAACACGCGCGTAAGCGGCCACACAACTACTGCGTGTGGAGTACGGCGGCTTCTTCGGGAGAAGAGCCTTATTCGATCGCGATGACCTTAGCGGAAGCATTGGGCACAACGCCTGTGGGGCCGCAGGTCTGGGCGAGCGATATTGATACGCAGGTGTTAGAGAAAGCGGTGCGCGGCGTTTATCGACAAGAAGAAACTAAGCATCTTACGCCTTCGCAGCTGCAACGCTTTTTTCTGCGCGGTACAGGGCCGCAGGAGGGCTTTGTCCGTGTCAGGCCAGAGCTTGCCCAGCGCGTACAGTTTCAAATGCTGAATCTGTTGGCTCCGCAGTGGGATTTGCCTGGGCCGTTTGACGCCATATTTTGTCGCAACGTAATGATTTATTTTGATAAAGAGACTCAGGCACGCATTCTCAATCGCTTTATCAAACTATTGAAACCCGGCGGGTTGCTGTTTGCGGGGCATTCGGAAAACTTTAGCCATATCAGCCAAGAGTTTTATTTGCGCGGACAAACCGTGTATGGGCTGTCCAAGGAGAGTCGATGAGTAAAATTCGGGTGTTGTGCGTTGATGATTCAGCGCTAATGCGTCAATTGATGACCGAGATTATTAATAGCCATCCTGATATGGAAATGGTCGCGGTGGCGCAAGATCCGCTGGTGGCACGCGATCTAATCAAAAATTTAATCCGCAGGTGCTCACGCTAGACGTTGAGATGCCGCGCATGGACGGCATCGATTTTCTTGAAAAGCTGATGCGTTTACGGCCGATGCCGGTGGTGATGGTGTCGTCGCTAACGGGTAAAGGCTCAGAAATTACGCTTAAGGCGCTTGAGCTTGGCGCGGTGGATTTCGTCACCAAACCGCAGCTTGGGATCCGCGAAGGCATGCTGGCCTACAGCGAAATGATTGCCGATAAAGTGCGTGCGGCGGCGAAAGCGCGTCTGCCTGCGCGTGGCACGATGCCGGTAAAACCTGTGACGCTCAGCCATACCCCGTTGCTCAGCAGTGAAAAACTGATTGCGATTGGTGCTTCAACGGGCGGAACCGAGGCGATTCGCCATGTGCTACAGCCGCTGCCGTCATCAAGCCCCGCGCTGCTGATTACCCAGCATATGCCGCCGGGCTTTACGCGTTCGTTTGCCGAGCGCCTGAACAAACTGTGTCAGATCACCGTCAAGGAAGCCGAAGAGGGCGAACGCGTGTTGCCAGGGCATGCCTACATTGCACCGGGGGATATGCATCTGGAGCTGGCGCGCAGCGGTGCCAACTATATTGTGCGCCTGCATCAGGGGCCTGCGGTTAACCGTCATCGGCCTTCGGTTGATGTGCTGTTTGACTCGGTGGCGCGCTATGCAGGACGCAACGCGGTGGGCGTGATTTTAACCGGTATGGGTAACGATGGCGCTGCGGGGATGCTCAAAATGCATCAGGCAGGGGCTTATACCATCGCACAAAATGAAGCCAGCTGTGTGGTGTTTGGCATGCCGCGAGAGGCCATTTTAACGGGCGGCGTCGATGAAGTGGTCGATCTGCAACAAGTCAGTCAGCGAATGCTGACGCAAATTAGTGCCGGACAGGCGCTGCGTATTTAACGTTCCCTAATGAGGGGGACTTTTGAGGAGTCAGTATGGCGGATAAGAATCTGCGTTTTTTGGTTGTCGATGATTTTGCCACAATGCGCCGCATCGTAAGAAACCTGCTTAAAGAGCTGGGTTTTAACAATGTAGAAGAAGCGGAAGATGGCGCGGACGCGTTAACCAAGCTACGCACAGGGGCGTTTGATTTTGTGGTTTCTGATTGGAATATGCCCAACATGGATGGTCTGCAACTGTTGCAGGCGATTCGCGCCGACGGCAGTCTGGGAACATTACCGGTATTGATGGTGACCGCGGAAGCGAAAAAAGAAAACATTATTGCAGCAGCGCAGGCAGGTGCCAGCGGCTACGTCGTTAAACCGTTTACGGCAGCAACGCTAGAAGAAAAGCTGAATAAGATTTTTGAAAAGTTGGGGATCTAAGGAGTCACAATGAACGAACATCCTATGCCAGCAACTGATGCGGCGACGGCCAACGATATTATTGCTCGAATTGGGCAATTAACTCGCATGTTACGCGACAGCCTAAAAGAACTTGGGCTGGATCAGGCTATTGCGCAGGCGGCAGAAGCGATTCCAGATGCCCGCGATCGTTTAGATTATGTGGTGCAGATGACGGCTCAGGCCGCAGAGCGTGCTTTAAACTGCGTTGAAGCGGCTCAGCCACGTCAAACGACGTTAGAAAAAGGGGCGACAGATTTAAAAGTGCGTTGGGATGAGTGGTTTGAAAATCCTATCGAGCTTTCTGATGCGCGCGTTTTGGTTTCTGACACCCGTAGCTATTTGGCTGCGGTGCCGGAACACACGGCGTTCACGCATGCTCAGCTGCTTGAAATTATGATGGCACAGGATTTCCAAGACCTTACAGGTCAGGTTATCAAGCGCATGATGGGCGTGGTGCAAGAAATCGAAAAAGAACTGCTGGCGGTGTTGGTCGAAAACATTCCAGACGTTACGGCAAAACCAAAACGTGACAACGATGGTTTGCTCAATGGTCCGCAGATGAACCAAAATGGCCCAGGCATTGTGGCAAATCAGGAGCAGGTGGATGATTTGCTGGGAAGTTTAGGTTTCTAATCACCTAAGGCTGGCATAGCACTGATGTGTTTGTGACGTTCTGACGGTATTTATCAAGGCGGGGAGGAGAAATGTGTCCCGCCTTGATGCTTTTTACTCTGCGGGAATGCCCAGAATCGCGATAATCTCGCCGCGATTGCTGACCAAATCGGCTAGTGTGAAGTCTTCCATCGCGGTTAAAAATGCTTCCATGCCGACCTTTAGCGCGGCCTGTAGCTTGCAGACTTTTATCAGTTTGCAGCCGGGCGAATTGCAATCAATGCCGCTGAGATTGCTCTCTAGTGCACGGATCACCTGACCGATATTGATTTCTGCCGCTGGCTTGCCCAGTTCTATGCCGCCGCCTTTGCCGCGTACTGCATGGATGTAGCCTAACCCCACTAATTGCGCCACCACTTTGACCATATGATTACGTGAGATATCGTAATGCGTGGCAATTTCGCCCACGCTGGTGCGCTGGCCGTAGGGCATTGAGGCCAGATACATCAGAGCGCGTAAGCCAAAATCGGTGTAGGTGGTTAATTTCATGAAGCCGCGTGAAAGAAAGAATATTAGGCATGTTTATAACATAATTATGGCGCTTTTGGCTGGCTATCAGAGAATTAATAGTAAAGTTAAAACTTTATTAACAATAAAAGATGAAAGTATTAACATTGTCATTATACTGTCATTATTAAGCAGTACATTTTCATGAGGCGACGGAAGTATTCACATCAACGCAGGTTATTGAACCAGCAGGTTTGTGAGGAGCGCGGATGAAACAGTCCTTACCTGGGCTAGCACGATGTCAAATCAGCACCATTCAACAGGTTGTCTCTGACAGCCAAAAAGTCGACGCAGCAAAATGGGCGTCACGGCTTTCTTCCCCGAAAAATTTATCTATTCCTCTCTTTTCACTTTACCGGCTACGACTGCGCGCCGCAGGGATTGGCTTCGCGCGTGGGTTCGTATTAAGCACGTCTCTATCCTATAAGGAGGTTCTCAGATAAGCGAGTGACAGTTCGTTCATGAAACGTGGAATGACGATTGAAACCAACTGTAAGGTGCCAAAAATGGGAAAACAGAAAGCTGTTATCAGAGCGCGCCGTGAGGCTAAACGTGTGGTCAAACGTGATGGTCGTAGTCAACGTCAGCGCGAGGAAGATCAGGCTGCCTCTCTAGTTCAGATGGGCGGTATCGAAACCATTGGCATGGCGCGGGAAAAACGTGATAACGCGCCAGTCACGGCCAGAACGGAAGCACAGGTCGCTTATCTGTCTGCAATTGAATCCAAACAGTTAATCTTCGCAACAGGCGAAGCAGGCTGCGGTAAAACCTTCATCAGCGCAGCGAAAGCGGCCGAAGCTCTGATCCATAAAGAGGTCGATCGTATTATCGTTACGCGCCCCGTATTACAGGCCGATGAAGATCTCGGTTTCTTACCCGGTGATGTATCCGAGAAATTTGCACCGTATTTCCGCCCAGTCTATGACGTTCTGGTTCGACGTTTAGGGGCTTCATTCCTGCAATACTGCTTACGTCCTGAAATCGGCAAGGTGGAAATTGCACCTTTCGCTTATATGCGTGGCCGCACCTTTGAAAACGCTTTTGTGATCCTCGATGAGGCGCAAAACGTCACGGCTAGCCAAATGAAAATGTTCCTAACCCGTCTGGGGGAAAACGTCACCGTGGTGGTTAACGGCGACATTACCCAATGTGATTTGCCTCGCGGAGTGAAATCCGGCCTCGAAGATGCGCTGCAACGCTTCACCGAGGATGGGATGGTCAGTATTATCCGCTTCGACAGCCAAGACTGCGTTCGCTCGGCGCTTTGCCAGCGCACCTTAAACGCATACCAATAAGCTTTTCCCAATCCAATTTTGTTCTCAGGGCCACCTTCGGGTGGCCTTGCTTATTTAAGCGCCTAGACATAACACTTCTATGACATATTTATGACAATCCAGCGTGGAGACTTTATGCTGTTGGTATCTCGATTAATTTAGTGAGAAGTTGGTATGACGACCACGGTTTTTCTGGCGGTGCTGTGTGCCGCATTGCTGCATGCGAGCTGGAATACCCTTGTTAAAATCGGTGAGGAACGCTTTGTTGGCGTGGCGCTGATTGCGATTTTCTCCGGCGCAGTGTCGCTGTGCGGTTTAGCGTGGGTCGGTTTACCTAACTTTTTATCGCTGCCGTGGTTGTTACTCTCTCTGGTACTGCATACCGGCTACTGCCTGTTTCTCAGCCGTGCCTATGGACAAGGCGATCTGGGCCAAATTTACCCGTTGGCGCGTGGCAGCGCACCGCTGTTGGCGATGATGCTCAGCGCGCTTTTTTTGCGTGAATATCCGCCTCTGTTAGGCGTTATCGGTGCGCTGGTATTGGTTTCAGGCGTGCTGTTAATGGCGCTACGCGGCGGCGGGCGCAGAAAGTTGAATGGTAAAGCCGTGCGCTATGCCTTAATTACCGCCATGTTTACCGCAGGATATACGCTTTCAGATGGTGCCGGAGCCCGCGCTGCCGAAGCTCCGCTGACCTATACACTGTGGCTGTTTACGCTCAACGGTATCATCATGCTGCCGCTGTTATGGCTGCATCAGCGAGGGAAAACCTGGGGGCAGATTAAGCGCAATTGGCGGGTGGGTTTAGCGGGGGGAACGATGTCGTTGCTGGCCTACGGCATTGTGATTTGGGCATTGACTCAGGCGCCGATTGGCGTTGTGGCCGCGCTGCGTGAAAGTAGTGTGTTATTCGCCATGATATTTTCGGTGTGGTTGCTGAAAGAACCGATGGGAAAAGCAAGGATCGCCGCCAGTTTGGTGATTGTGACGGGGGTTATGCTGTCTCGGTTGGGGTGACCACACAGGGTAAAACGCGCATAGTCAGAATAAAAAAAACGGCGCGATAATTGCGCCGTTTTTTCAGTTTGAATCAGTTACAAGAATATCGTCATCAGGTAAGCCGCAAACAGAGCCAAGTGAGCGGCACCGTTCAGAACGTTAGTACGTCCGGTGCTAAATGAAACCTGACACAGCATCAATGCGGCGACCATCACCACCACCTGTGGTGCATCCAGCGCAAAGATCAGCGGTTGGCCGGTCAAGGTAGCAATAATCGTAACCGCAGGCACCGTCAGTGAGATGGTGGCTAGCACAGAACCGAAGAACAGGTTCATGGCGCGCTGCACCTGATTAGCCAATACGGCTTTCAATGCTCCCAATCCTTCCGGCGACAAAATCAGCAGAGCGACTAAGAAACCGGTGAACTGCTGCGGCGCATTCAGCGTGCTTAGCAGGCTTTCAAGCGGGTTGGCATTGAATTTAGTGACCGCAATAACGGCAATCAAATGCACCACTAACCAACCGGCGTGCCATGCGCTGCTGTGAGCCGAAGGTTTGCCATGATGCGGATCGCTCGGATCATCGCCGTCATCTTCATGCTCGTAAACAAACAGGCTTTGGTGCGTTTTGGTTTGGATCAGCAAGAACACGCCGTACATTGCGGCGGAAATAGCTGCCACCATAAGCGCTTGACCCGTGGTGAAGTTTCCACCGGGGAAGGTCATCGGTAACACTAAAACGATGATCGCCAGCGGGATCAGCGTAATTAAATACTGTTTAATACCGGCCAGATTGACAAACTGAGTGGCAAATTTACGCCCACCGAGCAGCAATGAAAAACCAACCAAACCACCGGTGACGATCATCACGATGGAATAGAGCGTATCGCGCATCAGCGCCGGAGCCGCATCGCCGGTAGCCATCAACGCAGAAATCAGACTCACTTCCAGAATAACCACGGAAAGGCTCAGAATTAATGAGCCGTAGGGTTCACCTAAACGGTGTGCTAACACGTCAGCGTGACGCACTACGCTAAACGCACTGCTCAATATAGCGATCAGCGCGAGGATATTAATGCCAGCGACGGCGGGTAAACTCTGAGTATTGCCCCACAGAGTCAGGACAACTAAGGCGATAACAGGTAGAGCTAACGAGTACTCGCTATGCCGTGTTTTCACGCGGCATGCTTCAGTTTCTGACTTCATTATGATTATTCTCCGTGTAACGATGCGCAGGCGGTCAATCGCAAAATCCAATCAATAGTTCGATAAAACTATATATAGCCTATCAAAAAAATGTGTTTTATCGATTAGTTTTTACCTAGCTTTACTTATTTTATGAATTTTTATCACGGTCTGCTCAATTAAATCATGCTAGTTCGCGATACGTTTAACCTCTCGAGAAATGCTGAGAATACATTCATTAGTTTTCTGAAACCAAAGGGAATGACTTTTTTGCGGTATCATTAGAGGGATATACGTGAGAGGAACCTAAATATGACGGATGCAGGCCAGTGGATTTCAGATTACGGCTATGTTGCGGTGGTGATTGGCAGCATTATTGAGGGCGAAACGATCGCTTTTCTGGCAGGCGCAGCGGCTCACAAGCATCTACTCTCCTATCCTTTAGTTTTGTTGATGACCTTCTTGGGCGCCACGGCGGGGGATTTTACGCTGTATCTGGTGGGGCGACGGTTTGGTCGTCAGATCTTGGCGCGTTTTAAGCGACAGCAGAAAAAGATCCAACGTTTCCAACAGCGGGTGCGTGAGCATGAGACGCTGCTCATCCTAGGAATGCGTTTTGCCTACGGTTTTCGCACCATTGGCCCGATTATCATCGGATCTTCGGGCGTCAAGCTACGCAAGTTTGTGCTGCTGAATATTATCGGTGCGGCGATTTGGGCATTTATCATCGTTACGCTCGGTTATGCCGCCAGCGAAGTGCTGTTCCGCCTGTTTGCCCACGAGCATCAACGACGCATCGCCTTTGTGGTGCTGATGGTCGCGTTGCTGGTGGGATTAATCGGCGTGAAGTGGTATCGCTCAAAACAGTCTGACAATGAGGCATAAAATACAAAGGGCATTGCGCCCTTTGTATCCGGTGTCATGGCACTGATTTAAAGCCCGCGGCGGCATCTAAATATCAGCCATAAAAAATAGGGTCCACCCAGCAGGCTGGTGAGTAATCCCACCGGCATTTCGGCAGGCTGAACCACGGTTCGAGCCAAGGTGTCCGCCAGCAACAACAAACAGGCACCGCACAGCGCAGAGCAGGGGATTAGCCAGCGATGGTCTGAGCCGATCGTCATGCGTACCAGATGCGGTACCACTAATCCGACAAAGCCGATCACGCCGCTGATGGCGACGGATGCACCCACTAATAATGAACTTAGCACCAACAGCATTTGGCGTTTACGTTTTACATTCACGCCAAGATAGTGCGCCTCTTCATCACCCAGCTGTAGCAGGTTTAACGTTCCTGCATTGCGCCAAGTGACAAAAATCGCCGGGAGCGCCAACGAGGCGGACACCAGAAGCGTGGGCCATTGTGCCTGTCCCAAACTGCCCATCATCCACAGCGTTAACTGGCGTAGCTGCTGATCGTCACCGACATAGCTGAGGATCCCAATCGCTGCGCCGCACAGCGCGTTAATCGCGATGCCGGCCAGTAGCAGATGCAGCATGCCACCGTGGCTGGAGCGACCGCTGAGGAAAAAGATAAACGTGCAGATAAGCAGGCTGCCTAACACGGCAAACAGCATGTGTTCGTACATTAAAAACAGCGCAGGCAGGGAGACGGGAAAAACAATAGCCATACCGACCATCAATGCCGAGCCGCTGCTAACCCCTAATAAACCCGGATCGGCCATCGGGTTGCGAAATAAACCCTGCATGATCACGCCCGACGTTGCCAGCGCCGCACCCACCAACACAGCCAGCAAAACGCGTGGCATACGCACGTTGAGCCAAATATCGAGATAATAATCCTGTAGTTCGCTGTTCCACAGCACTGAAAACGGCATGCTGATCGCGCCGAGATTCGCGGCACATAGCACCAAGGCCAACAGGATAAAAGTCAGTCCCCAGAACATCTAGGGAGATGAGAGTGAGCTATTCATCACTCAGGATCTCCATCGCATCGATAAGTCACTGCGCCACGAGGCGCAGTGATATTGAGCTATCCCGTCATGATTGACGGCAACCACGTTTAGATCGCGTCTGTTTTAAGGCGTAACGCCAAGGCACGGAAGGCGTCTACCTGTGAAGCGAGCAGTTTGCGATGTTCGTCGCGACCCAAGAAAATTTTAAACATGGCGCTGCCTTGCTGGTTCAAGAACAGAATAGAGGCGGTGTCCATGCCCATAAACTGACGTTCAATCAGCGCAATGTGGTGACAGTTTTCGGCTTTAATATGCCCGGTAAGCCCTTTTTTGCCGCGCAGGTTAAAGTAACCATGGCGGTGGAAACCGGTAGGTAATTCTCCGGTGAACTCCAAAATAACATCGGCGGTGTGTGCCAGCGTGGTTACGCAGCCCCATTCCACGACGCTATCCCACACTGCATCGAATTTATCGCCAGAAACTAAGGTATGCTCCGGCAAATGCTGGATCACCTCAAGCAGCGTGGTATTGAATTTTTCAGCGATGGCCTCCAGCGTGCCATCAGGACGGGTTTGCATGAAAGCATGCAGTTCAGAATGTGTCATTGTTGTTGCTCCTTGTTATAAATACTTGTCGTATCAATGAAAAAATTAAGCTGGATTGGGATAAAGCTGCTGCTGAAGGAATTCAACCGCATCAACGATGCGTGGCCCCATCCCCAAAATGAGCGACTGATCGATTTCAACGATGCGCTGATTTTTCCATGCGGCGGTGCGAGTGACACCAGCTACGTTGCCCAGCTGCTTTTTACCGTCGGCAGAAGCCAAGCTTTGGGTAGTGACCACGATCACGTCGGGATTAGCCGCAATAATCGCTTCACCGCTGTAGGTTTTATATTCCGCGTGGCTCGCGATATTTTGCCCACCGGCCAACGATAAAATGGTGCCCGCCACGCTTTCGGTTCCGGCAATTTGCGGTACGCCGCCGCCCGGCGATAGCAGGAACATCACGCGCACGGGCTTAGCGATTTGCTGGTTTTTTTCAGCGGTAGCGGCCAGCCGTTTCTGGAGGCTGGCGACTAATTCGTCGCCCTGCGCTGTTTTGTTCACGCTGCTCGCCAAGGTATGAATATTGCTGTACATCCGTTCCACGGTGGCAGGCGTGCGCGGCAGCGTCAGCACCTTCACTTTTTGTTGCACGAGTTGGTTAAGCACCAGCTTGGGTTCGGCGTCTTGCCAAGTAATAAAGGTGGTCGGCGCCAGTGACAAAATGCCTTCGGCACTCAGCTGTTTCCAATAGCCGATGTGCGGCAGCGCTTTGGTTTCTGGCGGATAGGCCGTGGTTTCATCTACGCCAACGAGCGTGTCACCCGCGCCAAGCGCGTAGAGCAGTTCCACCAACGAGCCGCCAGCGACCACTAAGCGCTCTTGAGCCATCGCACCGCTGGTGAGAAGGAGTGCCAGTGCGCCGATAATCAATTTTTTCATCATCAGAATTTCCAAGCAAAGCCAACGGCCGCATTAATGCCCGCCGCAGGAATAGACTCATGCGCGGTTTGATAGCGTTTGTTGGTGAGGTTATTGAGCTCAACGTTGACCTGATACTGATCGTCGGCACCAAATTCGCTGTTAAACGCTAGGTTTAAGGTTGCCCAACCGGCGTGATTTTCCGTTTCGCTACCGGTGCTGTCCGTGGCTTTGGAAGCTGCGCGAATATAAAGATCGGAGGTCAGGTTCATCGCATTAAACAACATCGTATTTTTTACCCCCAAACGTCCGGTTACGCTCGGATCGCCGGTATCCCATGTTTTCATGGTTGGGCTGATGAACTGACGGCGCATGATGTTGCCGCTGGCATACGGTGAAATCATCCAGCCGTTATATTCGGCGGAGAGTTCCATCCCGTAGGTTTTGGCGCGGTCGACGTTATCGTAGTAGTAATAATCGGTACGTGATGAGTTGCTGTTGCCGTTACAGATTTTCTGCCCAGAGCAAGCAATAGAAGCGATATAGTCTTTGGCTTCGGAGTAGTAAATCGCGCCGTCGATGTACCACATATTGCCGTTATAGCGCGCCCCAAATTCGAAGTTGTTGGAGTGCTCCGCATCCAGATCTGGGTTGCCATAGGTCACGCCGCCGCCCGCGGATGTCTGCATAAACTGCTGCGTCAGGGTTGGGAAAACATAGCCCTGAGCGAAGGCCAAACGAAGTTCGGTATTGGCGATACCGGAATAACGCAGGCTAGTGGCGGTTACAAACGCGCTGTCGCTGACGGACTGCGAGCCGAGCGTGGTGGTGGTTGTGCCTTGGGAAGAGTGAGAAACCGTTTCGTCGCCGTTCAATAGCTGAGATTTCAACCAATATTGGCGCGCACCGAGCGTCCATTTCCAGTTATCGGCAAACTGCCACTCATTTTGTCCAAAGGCTGACCAGTTGGTTTGTTCCGAGCGGTTGTGCGCCAGTGTATCTTTAGTGTAATTCACGGCGGCAGGGAAGCCGTGTGAACTACTGGACTGCGTGCTGCCGTTGGAGGTCTGTTTGACGCGGTCTTCTTGGTATTGAGCGCCGATCACCAGATTGTTATTCGCAGGTAGCTCGAAGTTAGATTGCAGGGTGAGCCCGCGCGTATTCTGCGTGTCTTCGGACTGCGTTTGGTTAGCCACACGTAGATCGCCGATCATCGGGCTGCCGGTAGGCGTGACAACCGTGACCTTATTTTCGAATTTACGCTCAAGCTTTTGGCTGTACGCGTCGAGGTGAATATTTTTTAAATATTCGCCGTCTACCGCGTAGTCATAAAACAACCCAATCTTTTCGCGTTCCAGCTTCGGTATTTTAACGCTGAATTCTTGATAGGACGGATCGTCATAATAGGTTTGCGTAGAGAGCTTATAGCGGTCTAGCGATAGGCCAAACTTATGCTTATCCAGCGTGTAGCCAAGCCATAGGCCTTGGCTATTATTGTTGAAGCCGGTATTGGGCAAGCGGCCGTCTGGGGTGTCTCTATCACCGTGATCGGCATAGCTGCCGTTCAGGCGGTAGTCTAAATTACCGATGCTGCCATATGCGCTGGCAGACTCACGCCAGCCGTTGGTGGCGGTATCATAAACCGCCTTGACCGAACCGCTGACCGGCTTATCGCCGCCTTTGCGGGTGATGAAGTTGATCACGCCACCGATGGCTTGAGAGCCATATAGCACCGAGTAGGGGCCTTTGACCACTTCAATGCGCTCTAGTGACGACTCATCAATCAAAATACCGGGACCGAAATCTTGTCCTGCGCGTTGGTAGGTGACTTCCTGCCCATCGATCAGTAACAGCACGCGTGAAGAGCCTTCACCGCGAATGCGCACCTGTTTACGGCCAGCCAAGCCGTTATCGGTGATTTCAACGCCGGGAATATCTTGTAACTCATCTGCTAACGATAAACGGGTAGAACGCTCAAGCTGCTCGCTGTCGATAACTTGAATGGTTGCAGGGCTGTCCCACAGGGTTGTTTCGCTACGGCTGGTGGTGGTGACATAAATCGGATCTTCGTCAACGCTGCTACCGGACTGCTGGGGAGCCGATGCCGCGCCAAGCTGTTGTGAAACAAACAGAGATAAAGCTGAAAGTAGAAAGCACGTATTCCTTGTACTGAACATAGTCTTTAACCTTAAAGCGAACAATAATAATTATCATTTGGCTTTATAGTTAAACTTGTATCTAACGTCTACAAATAAAGGTGTAAATCAAATGCATAATTGATTTAGGTCAAAAAAGAGAGGGGGAGATATTTTCGCGGTGAGAGTTTTTAGTTCTGATTCTTGGTATTTAAAGCGAGTAAAAATACAGTAAGTACTTTCTATATAGATTTAATACGAGGTTTATAGCTTCCAAGCATCTTAGTTCGGAAGTGATGAGAACAGCAATAGCGCAGGTTGATCGCCCACGCGTTTCATCGCTTAAGGTTTTTTGGGACGATACTTTTCCGGCAATTCAGGTACAGGGCGTTTGTCGTCAATCAGGTGACGCACGGTAAGGATAGGGTGCCGCCACAGCATTCTCGGACCCGACCAACGCATAATTTGCTTCATTTCTTCGCGCTTGGCGGGTTGATAGCAGTGCACAGGGCATTGCTTACAGGCCGGTTTTTCTGCGCCAAACACACAGCGGTCGAGGCGCTTTACCGCATAGGCATACAGGTTATCGTAGTGTTCGTCGTCATGCTGAGCATCGGGGCAGCGGCGCTGATAAAGCGAGATCATTTTTCTGATCGTCAGCTTTTCTCGTTGAATTCGGCTATCTGGCATCGCTAAGTCTCCCTGCGTCATCGCTATATAATATTCATCTATAATACATGTATTGATGAGCCTGATTCTATACCCCTAAACGCTGATGGCTAGATGATAGGAGCGGCGAAATAGAGCGCGCCTGAAACGATACCGATAAATAGGCACGCCCACACGGCAGCTGAAAATGCGGTGACACAGTAAACGCGCGTGCGGCTAAAGGTCATCATTCCAGCGGCCATGGGCACCATATAGCGCAGTACGGCTATAAAACGTGACGTGAACAAAACCAGCAGGCCGCCTTTATGCTGTAGCTTTTCGCTGATGCGCTGCAACTTACTGTTATGACGAGAGAAAAAGCGTGGGAAAAGCATTTTCTGGTTAATCAATTGGCCAAAATGAAACGTCAGCACCGAGCCTAATGTCGCTCCCAGCGTAATCGCAAGCCAAACCTGCGTGATGGAAAGTGAAGGCTGGCTGACGGCGATTGCCGCCAGCAACATCAACGACGCGGGTGGCAGGATCGAGGAGATCATCACGGTGGATTTACCGAGTGCGATAGCAAACAGCAGGGCAAAAATTTGAACCGGGTGATCGGCAATCTGTGACAAAAAGGTTTCTAACCATGCCATGATAATCTCCAAAGCAGCGGCATTATTGGGTGCGCTTTAGCGTAACGGCGCTCAACAACAGCAAAAGGGACGCGGAAATCAAAACGGAAACAAACGCCTGATCAAACGCCATGTGGGCAAGGTGAGTCAGGGTTTGCGCCTGCTCAATATCCATGTTTCCTGCTAGCTTCAACGTTTCGTCGATACTGTCGTAGGCTTGGATATTGTCCTCAAACTCCGCGGGAAGAATTAGGCTGTTGCTATAGATGGCCGTCATCATTCCACCCAATAGGGTAATCCCAAGGACGCTGCCCAATTCATACGCCACGTCTTCAATGGAGGCGGCCATACCCGATTTTTCGTTCGGCGCGTTGAACATAATCGCGGTTGAAGACGCGGTAAATGCACCGCCGATACCGTAGCCAATAGCAATTAAATAGCCGAAGATTTCGATAATACTTTCCTGATAGCGCAGAGCTAAACCAATGATGCCGATGCCGGTTATCAGCAAGCTGCCCAGTACGATTTTCTGCTCGCCATATTTTGGTAGCAAAAGGCCAGAAAAAGGCCCCGCCAGCGCGGAGGCGAGCGGGATCGGCAGGATGTATAACGCCGCCTGTAGCGGGGACAATCCAACCACCAACTGAAGCCGTTGGCTAAGCACCAGTTCGACGCCGACCATCGCCAGCATGGCCACCAACGCAATACAGACGCCGCTGAAAAACATTCGATTACTAAACAGCGAAAAATCAATCATAGGTGACGCGGATCTGCGCTGGCGTTTATAAAAGAGAACTAAAAATACGATGCCAATCAGGGCGGATAGCAACATTATCGTCCACGACGCATCCGGTTTACTTAGCTCCTTCAAGGCGTAGATCGATGCAACGAGTCCTAGCATGATCTGAACGGAGCCTAGGTAATCGCAAGGACGGTTACTGGTGCTGCCACATGTTGGGATCAGCTGTTTCGCCAGTGGGAGAACCAGCAGAACGACCGGCACGTTAATCAGGAAAACGGACCCCCACCAGAAATATTCCAGCAAGGCTCCCCCAATGACAGGGCCGATAGCCGCGCCGCCGGAGGCGACAGCAGACCAAATACCAATGGCCAAGGCACGCTCTTTAGGATCGGTAAACGTATGGCGAAGAATCGAAAGCGTAGGCGGCATCATCATGGCTGCGCCCACGGCTAAAAACACGCGCGAGGCAATGAGCATCGAAGCGCTTGGTGAAAATGCGGCGCACAGCGAGGCGGCGGCAAAGACCGGAAGGCCATAGATAAATAATTTTTTATGCCCAATGCGATCGCTTAACATCCCCGTCGCAGGCAATAAACCAGCCACAACCAGCGGATAGGCATTAATAATCCACAATTTTTCTGAAGCATTTGCATCCAGTGACAGCGTTAGTTTAGGGAGCGCGGTGTAAAGTACCGTCATATCAACAACGATTAAAAAACAACGCACTGGATACCAGCGTGAGTGTTAACCAGCGATAGTGTACGTTCATCATCTTGTCTCTAAAATTTGTGACGCCGGAGATGGCGACAATCATTCAGCTAACAGAGTTTATGAATGACAATGTATAGTTTCAATCCATACGTATGTATTTAAAACGAGGGTGCTTAAATGGGACGTCAACGCAGTATCGATAGAGAAAAAGTGCTGGATGCAGCGGAAGAGATTATTGCGAACCACGGCGCTGCGGCACTGACTATCGACTCTGTGGCGCGTGCGATGGGGATCTCAAAAGGCGGCGTACAGTACTGTTTTGGCAACAAAGACGCGCTGATTGATGCCATGTTTGAACGCTGGGGAAATGCCTACGATCGGGTATTTGATCTGGTGGCCACGCAGGATGACTCGCCGGTCAATCGCGTTGCGGCACATGTGGTTGCCACGCATAAATACGATCAGGCCTCCAGCGCCAAAGCCGCTGGGTTACTGGTCAATTTGTTGCAAACCAAAGAGCATCTGGAAAATACGCGTGGCTGGTACCGCGAGCGTATCGAGAATTTAGACCTTGATTCCGAGCAAGGCAAGCAGGCGCGCATCGCGTTTTTAGCGGCCGAGGGCGCATTTATGCTGCGCTATTTTGGTTTAATGGATATAGATCAAACCGAGTGGGAATCTATATTTCATGACATTGAAAAGATTATTTTACCGGCAGATAAAAATACAGATAAAGACATCAATAAATAATGTGAAGCTGACGCTTATAGAGCGCAATAGCTGCACAAAAAATGATTCATTAATAACTAATAAGACGTAAGTTCGACCGCGGCGTTGTTTAAGTTAATTAGATTTCGTTTAACTTAAAAGCATTTTTCTAAATATTCAATAAACCAAAAAAGGATTATGAAAACGGGTTTATTTTTGCAGTGTAGGATTTCCGTGTTTTATGACGATCTCGTTATGGCGAGGCTCCTATACAAACACAAGTTATCGCCCTGATGGCATCGAGAGAGACCACACAGGGAAATACAGGCATCCATCGAATCAAGGTGTTGCCAAGGTAACTTTCAGTAATATCAATGCATTACTGAATACGTTGTATAGTGCTAAACCCAAGACGTAGGGATCTATTTTCCTATCTTAGTCTTGTTCGCCCCTATGAGGTTTTAATTCTATAGGGAATCAAACTATGTCTTACCATGTAAAAAATGCTATCCACAACCATAATGATGAGTTTGAAGATGACGCCATTGCTCAATATATGAGTACAGACTTCATCACGCTGCCTCATATCCTTAGCGTGCAAGAAGCTCGCAAGGTTTTCCTTTCTCAACTCAAAAGTAATGATATACCTACGCAGGTTTTTGTCGTATCCGGTGAGCAATTATGCGGAGTATTAGCCGTTAAAAAATTGCTACAGGAAACGAATGATACTCAGATTATTCAGAGCTTGATGGATCATCATTTTTTCCATGTTAGCCCTGCGGATGAAAGAACTAAGGTTATTTCCCGTATTTCCAAAGAGGATGTCGATATTGTTCCCGTCGTTGCGGGCGGACAATTAGTGGGATGTCTTACCGAGAGAGAAATTGCGCATTTATTAGAGGATGAAGTGACTGAAGATGCGCAGCGTCAGGGTGCCAGTTTGCCATTGGAAAAACCGTATCTCGAAACCAGCCCAATAACGCTGTGGAAGAAACGTTCGGTCTGGCTGTTACTGCTGTTTGTTGCCGAAGCTTACACCAGCAGCGTGATCCAGCATTTTGAAGAGGCGCTGGAATCTGCTATTGCCTTGGCTTTCTTTATTCCGTTGCTGATTGGCACGGGCGGGAACAGTGGCACACAGATAACATCAACCTTGGTGCGTTCGATGGCGCTAGGCGAGGTGCGGTTACGCGATTTGGGTAAAATTATCCGCAAAGAGATGACGACGTCACTGATGATTGCGGCGACGTTAGGACTCGCGGGGTGTGTTCGTGCGTGGATGATGGGGATCGGCCCCGAAATTACGCTGATTGTCAGTTTAACATTGGTTTGTATTACGATGTGGAGCGCCGTGGTTTCCTCCGTGATCCCAATGGTATTAAAGCGTGTGGGAATTGACCCTGCGGTAGTGTCTGCGCCGTTTATTGCCACGTTTATTGATGGAACCGGTTTGATTATTTATTTCAAAATTGCGCAGTACACCTTGGGACTCAATTAAAGGCGACTCGGCTATAGATTAAACGAAGTTCGAAAGAGAGTGACGATTACAAATATCCCTTCCCGTAGGGGAAGGGATAATCATTAGGTTATTTGAGCAAGATTAAGAACAGAATGAACCAAATCTGCCAGTCGGACACGGCAGCATATTGATATGCACCGAGTCGGGATGCAGGGTATACATGCCCCCCCCAAAAAGGATCGATCAGCCAGCCCGCGCCTAATGTGCTCAAGTTACCAAAGATGTACCAAGCATTAGGACGCGTTTTGAGTGGCATGATAACGGGCTGAAAATCAGCCTTGGAAAAAGTGATCTGATAGCTCAGCCACCCCAAATAAGTGCCATCTGATTTTGGCAGCGTCACCGTCGTGGGCGTGGTTCCGGTGGCGGCAACTCGGCCGTTATTATCAGAAATAACAAATAGCGCCTGAGACGGTGAGCTGTCTACAAAAACAGTTTGAGATTCATCACCAACGATGGCGGCACATCCCGTCAGTGATAATACGGAGCCTAAGGCGAGAGCAGATAGTTTTTTCATGTTAGGACTTATTATCAAATGGGTACTGAACTAAGAGCGACACATGAGGTGGCAAACTTTAAATGTTCAGACCGCAATTTTTGCCTTACACAATCAAACAGCGTGAAAGATCGAAATAGTGAATGAAGGCAGGCAGCTCAATGGCCGCCTGCCATTAATCCCTTATCGTCCTACGCGCGCCATCAATGCAGCAGGGTAGCGATCGCCCACGATTTTCACCGTTTCTAGCGCGTTGGCGATTTTACGCAAATCGTCTGCGTTCAGAACCAGTTCGGCTGCGCCAAGGTTTTCAGTTAAACGATGTAGTTTGGTGGTGCCTGGAATTGGCACAATCCATGGTTTCTGCGCTAACAGCCACGCTAGTGCGATTTGTGCCGGAGTGACATTTTTCTCTGCGGCTAATGCAGCAAGCAGAGACACGAGTTTTTCGTTGGCTTCTATGGCTTCGGCGGCAAAGCGCGGCACTTTGCTTCTAAAATCGTCAGCCCCAAACGTCGTTTGTGCGTTGATTGCGCCAGTTAAGAAACCTTTGCCCAGAGGGCTAAAGGGAACAAAACCAATACCTAATTCTTCTAACACCGGCATGATTTCTTGCTCGGGTTCACGCCACCACATGGAGTATTCGCTTTGCAGTGCCGTAACGGGCTGAACGGCATGTGCGCGGCGAATGGTTTGAATACCGGCTTCAGATAATCCAAAGTGTTTAACTTTGCCTTCAGCAATCAAATCTTTCACGGTTCCAGCGACGTCCTCGATAGGCACCTCAGGATCCACGCGATGCTGGTACAGCAGATCGATCACGTCGGTTTTCAACCGGCTCAGTGAGCCTTCAACGGCGGCACGAATATGCTCAGGACGGCTGTTTAAAATCTGCTGCTTATTATCGTTGCCGAAGGTAAAACCAAATTTAGTGGCAATAACCACGCGATCGCGGAAGGGCTCAAGCGCTTCGCCAAGCAGTGATTCATTTAAATAAGGGCCGTAGACTTCAGCGGTGTCAAAAAAGGTCACACCTTGTTCAACGGCGGCACGGATCAGTTCTATCGCTTGTTTCGTGTCGGTGGCAGGGCCATAGCCAAAGCTCAGCCCCATACAGCCCAGACCCATGGCTGATACTTCTAGCCCAGACTGACCAAGAATACGTTTTTGCATTTTAATAGCCTTGTTATTGAGGTAATTATTTTATTGAGGTAGTTATTCAAAGGAACGGGATTAGACGTCAAGTTTGCGCTGGGTGAGCCATTCCACCATCGCCGGATCGCGGTGGGAGAAAAAGGCGCTGGTCGCGGTGTCCAACGCGGCGATTTGCGTCATGTCAGCATCAGAAAGTGCAAAATCCAGAATGTTGATATTTTCTTCCATCCGCGCTTTGCGAACGGATTTCGCCAACGACACGATGCCTCGCTGATATAGCCAACGCAGCACCACCTGTCCGACGGTTTTGCCATACTGGTTGGCGATAGCCGTTAGTACCGGATGCTGAAACAAACCATTTTTGCCTTCTGCAAAAGGTGCCCAAGCCTCAGGCTTAATATGGCGGCTGTTCATCCACGGCACGGCATGAAGCTGCTGATTAAAGGGATTCACCTCCACCTGATTCACCGCTGGCACAATACGGTTAAACGCCATCAGATCGGCAAGTCTATCGGGATGGAAGTTACTCACGCCGATGGCGCGAATTTTCCCCGCCTGCTGCAACTCCTCCATCGCCCGCCACGCGCCGTGCACGTCGCCATATGGCTGATGAATTAAATACAGATCAACGTAATCAAGCTGTAGACGATTGAGTGAACGCTCGAACTGCGCTTTTGCGCCTTCATAATTGGTATCTTGCAGCCAAAGTTTGGTGGTCACGAAAAGCTCATCGCGAGCAATCCCGCTTTGCCGCAGGGCATTACCCACCTGAGTTTCGTTTTGATAAGAGGCCGCAGTATCAATGAGGCGATATCCCGTTTCGATAGCGTCAATCACCGCACGTTCGCATTCGGTGGCATCAGTCATTTGAAAGACGCCAAAGCCGAGTAAAGGCATTTCGATACCGTTGTTAAGTGTGACCGTTTGCATGATGCAGTCCTCCGTTTGTTACGATAGAGAAAGCATAACGCAAATAGATTTATTCGATTAGATGCCTAAATCCGCTAGGCTTTATGAGTTTAATTCATTAATTGAAGGCGCTGCTATTAATGCAGGATGAACAAAGGTAACCACCTGTTGTTAGGCGACTTTATTCGTTATATGCCTCATCAATGCCGTGAAATAGGAAATCTATTCTGTTTACTATCTCAAAGATATATATCCAGAACAACAGCCCTCAATGAAGGAGGGCTTTACGTACACAACGGTGGTTGATTTATACCCTCATTAAGATTGCTACATTTATCAATGAGCCTTTATTTCGTGAGTTTAGAAACGTGTATAAACCCTAAGGATTAATAGAATTGTGAATGCAATTTTAAATTAAGGTAAAATTGGGTAGCATGTATTCACTGAATATATCTTAGAAATGTAAAATTATTATTATGCCTGCACTAAAAAAGACTATTGTTTCTCTAACCGCGGTCGCGCTGTTCGTCAGCACGGCTACCTGGGCGAAAGATGATGCGACGCAAAAGACCGATTTTCTGCTGATCGGCGGCGGCATCATGAGTGCTTCACTTGGCACTTGGCTACAAGAACTGCAACCTGAATGGAAACAGGTGATGGTAGAGAAACTCGACGGCGTTGCGCTCGAGTCTTCCAACGGCTGGAATAATGCCGGAACGGGCCATTCTGCTAATATGGAACTGAACTACACGCCGGAGCGACCAGATGGCACCATCGATGTCAGCAAGGCGCTGGATATAAACGAACAGTTCATGATCTCCCGCCAATTCTGGTCTGCTCAGGTTAAGCGCGGTGTTTTAAATGATCCTCACGCTTTTATTAATTCCACGCCGCATATGAGTTTTGTTTGGGGCGATAAAAACGTTAACTATCTGCAAAAACGTTACGCTGCCTTGCAGCAAACCACGTTATTCCAAGGCATGAAATTCTCAACCGATCACGCTCAGATCCAACAGTGGGCTCCGCTGGTGATGAACGGTCGCGATGCCAACCAAAAAGTAGCCGCGACGTGGACGCCTGTAGGGACCGATGTTAACTACGGTGAAATTACCCGCCAGCTGATCGGCAGCCTGAAGAAAAACAGCAACTTCTCTTTGCAAACCTCGGCAGAAGTGACTGAATTTAAGCGTAACGATGACAACTCATGGCATGTCACGATCAAAGATATCAACAACGGCAGCGAGCACGCGATTGACGCCAAATATGTGTTTATCGGTGCGGGCGGTGGCGCGTTGAAATTGCTGCAAAAAACAGGGATTTCTGAAGCGGAAAACTATGCCGGTTTCCCTGTCGGTGGCTCTTTCCTGATGACGGAAAATCCTGAGATTACCAAGCAGCATTTAGAAAAAGTGTATGGTCAGGCATCAGTCGGCGCACCGCCGATGTCAGTACCGCATTTAGATGCTCGCTTTATTGATGGTAAACGCGTGGTACTGTTTGGGCCATTTGCGACGTTCTCGACTAAATTCCTGAAAAATGGCTCCATCTTTGACCTGCTGAGCACCACCACAACCAGCAACTTTATTCCAATGACGGATGTCGGCTTGGATAATTTTGATCTGGTTAAATACCTCATTAGTCAGGTTATGCTGAGCGATGATGATCGCTTTGCTTCGCTGAAAGAGTACTACCCACTGGCGCAAAAAGCCGATTGGAAACTCATCCAAGCGGGTCAGCGCGTACAGATCATCAAAAAAGATCCTGAGAAAGGTGGCGTACTGAAGCTGGGTACTGAAGTGGTTGTTGATAAGCAAAGAACAATCTCAGCGTTGTTGGGCGCTTCACCTGGAGCTTCGACTGCCGCACCAATCACGTTGAATGTGATTAAGCAGATGTTCCCAGAACAGTTCAATTCCCCAGAGTGGCAGAGCAAAATCCGCGATATCGTACCTAGCTACGGTCAGAAGCTAAATGGTAACGCGGCGTTAACGCAGAAAACATGGGATGACACCGCGGCAGCGTTGCAATTAACCAAACCACCGGTGATTCAAATGAACGATCAAGGCCATATGGCGATACAGGCGGAAGAAAAACGCCAAGATTCTCCACAGCACGATATGGCGTTGTAAATTGAGATGCCCTCGGCGTTAGCCGGGGGCGTTTATCTGCAAAAACTCTCACTCGATTCCTTTTCAATCCTTTCCAAATCTCAACGAATTTAAACCCACTTTTGTGTGGGATTTCCCCTCACTATCCGCCTCGGTACATCCCTGAACTCGTCGTAAAGTGGCCTTACAAACCAGACCATGATCGAAACTAAGGGAACACCATGACTAATATTAAAACCGGTATCTGCCTGCTGGCATTATGTTTGGGAGCTGCGCTGCAGGTGAATGCAGCGCCAGCGACGAACGATTGTGCCAGCTTGAAACTCGCAGTTTGCCCAGCGCCGACAGACACGCAGCTACCCGATGTCAAAGACATGCTGACGTGGAATCAACAGCAGCGGGTAGTCGGATTTCGTAACGACTATCGCTCCTATGAAGGTGATGTTTTCAAAGCCGGAGAAGCGAAGCCCATCCCGCGGGCGGCACAGGACTTATCTGGTGTAACTTACCAATATCATGGCGTGAACATTGGGTTGAAAGATTACCTCAAGCGCAACAGCGTTACGGGCATGATAGTGATTAAAGATGGCAAAATTGTGTGGGATTATTATGGCCAGGGGAATACGCCAACTACGCTGTGGACATCGCGCTCGGTGGGGAAATCCGTCGTATCAACGCTGGTGGGAGTGGCGCTAAAAGAGGGGAAAATCACCTCGCTAGACGACGAAGTAGTCAAATATAACCCAGATGTACGCGGCACGGCGTGGGAACATGTCACGATACGCCAGCTATTACAGCACACTTCAGGCGTCACCTGGGGCGAAGATTACACCAACCCTAAATCAGATTTTGCGCAACTCACCCAGTGTGAGGCTAACAGCGACACTTATCAGTGTGTTAATAAATTGGTGAAAGACCCACAGCGAAAAGCCTACGCTAAGCCGGGACAGGCATGGTCTTACTCATCAGGCGGGGCGTGGTTGCTGGGTGATACGCTAGAAAAAGCGACCGGAAAATCCTTGGCGCAGAACCTGCAAGAAAAGATTTGGCAGCCCGACGGAATGATCCACGATGGTGTATGGCACAGCTATCAGTTGGGCAAGCACGATGTTGGCGCCCATGGATTTAACGCCACGCTTGAAGATTGGGGCAAGTTTGGCCTGTTTATTATGAATGACGGCGTGCTGCCTGATGGAACCAAAATGTTGCCCGACCATTGGGTGATGGATGCACGCACATGGAACCGAGCAGAGAAATCGGTGACCGCAGCGCACCCTGATGGTAGCTACGGCTATGAATGGTGGAATAATAGTGTTCCCGCCAATGCCGTTAACGTAGGGCCAAAGCAGGGGTTAGAAAGCAAAGATACCCTGTGGGCGCTAGGCATTTTTGGTCAGATGATCGTTGTGAATCAAAAAGAGAAACTGGTTATCGTGCAATGGTCCACATGGCCACAGGCGGAACCCTCCTTCAGCGCACAGCCGCTTGAGGCCTCGCTGATGTTTAATGCTATCGCTAATCATTTAGCTAAATAGCAAGACTCATGTTCTGATGTTTAAACCACGCTTAGGCGTGGTTTTTTTATATTTAAGACCTTGGCATTGGGGAAGTAAGAGTGCGTTCTATACACGCAAAAATGGCGTAGAAACATGGAAAAACCGTGCCCAACCTTGCAGATATCTTCAATAACTCTCAGTAAATAATTATAAATCTCGTGAGGTTCAGTATTTTCTTATTAATAATTTTCGCCAAGAGTATAGATTATACCTTGTGGTAAAGAATTAAGCGTTCTAAAAACTATAGTGCTATTTAAATTCCTAAAGAATATTGTGATTTATAACGGTTATATTTTTTATCAACACGAGGTTATCTATGGTTATTTTGAAATAGTGATAATGATTAATCTTTATTTCGAATTGTCGCGATCTTACATCCTTTTAAAAAAGATATATTGATATAATTCCGCTATATTATTCTTAATTTTTATGAATGAGATTAAATGAGGTCTATAGGGTTTATTCGAATATTTCTCTCTTGTATAATTCGAGCTTAAATAGGCTATTCGATAAGAAAGATGAGGATAATGAGATTCTGTTTTTTACAGCGAAGGCTAATAATAGTGAAGATCTAAGTCACACTGGAGCTTACGGCTAATGAATGATGTAAGTAAGGATGACACGATATTCATCCTTGGGGATGGCATTCGGTTTGAGCCTGAAAAGCGTTGTCTGATAAATGACTTTGGCACAGTGATTAACCTGCCAGAAAATAGCTATCGGTTTTTGCTTCTTCTATTGGAAGGCGAAACTGATAAACAAAATATTATCAACCAGGTATGGCATGAGCAGCGAGGTTCGGTTAGTGACAGTAGCTACTATGGCCAAATCTATATGTTGAGAAAGTCATTTGAACAGATCGGTCTTTCAAGCGCATTTATAAAAACGATCCCCAGAAAAGGGGTTAAGTATATGGGGAGCGTGCTGCGTGAAAAAGAGTTCCTATCCGTTAGTAACTCAGAGGAAAAAACGCCAGCACTATCTTTAGCTACATCGATTGGAATGGGGGACGCGCTAACATCTCCCTTAGAGAACATAGGATATACACACCGTAAGGAGTCATCAAATAGCGGCAAAGAATGGTATCACTCGCGTCGCTGGAATGTTTTTATCTCAGTATTATCACTGCTTGCAGTGTGCTGGATTTCGACCCTTGTCGTTGTGGTTATCCTATTTTTTGCTAAATAACTCTCATTGTTGTTTATCAATCATAAATTATAAAAACAAATATGACCTCAATAAGGACTCTTAAGGCCCATTATATTTTAATAGCTCCGTCGTTACCTATGGGGCATCGGCAAGAACAAGATGGTTATTAACACGCCACCGAAATGGCGGATTTAAATTTACAAGGAATATCAATGAATACTTTTTTGACTAAATGTTATGTGGCTGCTCATATTCGTTTTCATGAGTTTGGTAAAGATCAGCGTGGTGTCACTGCGATTGAATATGCATTAATTGGTGTTGCCATGGCGACTCTGTTGGCATTTATTCTGGGCGATCAAGACTCCGGTTTCTTGGGCGCGTTGAAGGACACGTTCGAGAAAATTAAAGAGGCAATTGAAAGCGTTACTATCAGCAAAACTACGCCTTAAGGAAAGACAAAATCTTAACGTGATAACAATAAGTTAGAACGTATTTTTTGTAAGACTCTCTGTTTAGCAGCAAGAAAATCATGGACGATATTCTTGCTGCATTTTTGTCGATTATCATAATAACTAAAGTGGGAATGCACACATGGTGTGGTTAATCAAAGCTAATTTTATTGTCGTCGGCATAATATTGATCTTCATTATGTGGCAGGACATTTTATTTAGAAAGATTACACACACGAGTCTTTTGTTACTCGCCATATTTCTGTTGCCATTGATCCTACTGCAAACTCACCTGCCTAATCTTATGCTCGGCCTCATCGCTTTAGTCGGAGGTTTTATCCTTTTCATCGCCCGCTTATGGGGCGGTGGTGATGCAAAACTGGTTGCCGTATTAGCGCTTGCTTTTCAGGGAAGCGTGTTTTATGACTTCTTATTTTTAACCGCATTTCTCGGTGGCGTTATCGCTATTATTGGTTTTGCTTTTTTCCGCAACAATCTGCGTAGTCACGGCGTGCCATACGGTGTCGCTATTTCTTTGGCATTTATTCTTATCTATCCCGTGCCATCTTTTTATCATTAATCCTGCTTAGGACATCTCAATGAACCATCGCATGCTTTTTTTTCTTTCAATAATTGTTATTGCAGTTGGTATTACCGGCATTTTTGTGCAAAAGAAAACGCCAGAAGTCTCTGAGGTCAAATCCGCACCTCAAGCAAGCCATACCATCATGGTTGCTGAGGCAATAAGAGAATTAAAACCTTATGACATCTTAGGTCGTGATGATTACAAAATAACATCGATTGAGATCTCCAAAGAAAGCAAAGATCGCCGTGATATTTCCTCATTAGATAACGGAGATCTTCAGGGATACTTAATTAGACACAATATATCAAAAGGCAGCATTATTTTACCTGAAATGGTGGAGTCACCGAAGAGTCCCACGTTCTCAGCCCACTCACTGAGAAGCAATGAGACACCTTACAGCTATAAAATTAAGTCGGAAGATGAGTATCTTCTTTCCTCTCTTTCTATTGGTGATGAGGTTTCTCTCTACATTCGATTAGTTGAAGTGGATAAAAGCAAAAAAAATAATATCGGACTGGTCACTGAGGGCAGCAATAGCCCAGATAAAAATATGAAGCGTTATGCCATTAGCCGTGTGATGGGGCCGATCTCTATTGTTGATATTAAAAAAATGCCCAAAGCAACCTCGAAGAATTACAACGGGGATGACTCTGTAGGAACGGTAGTCTTGAGGCTTGACAGCCAACAGTTATCCGAACTTAAGGTCGTTGAGAAGGCTGGTGAGATCTTATTATTCCCGTTTGATGAATATGAGGATGAGAGCAACCAAAAAATTAGAATGGATGAAGTGTTACCCCAATTTAATTCCGTTAAAGAGTTGAGAGGTGGAGAGTGAGTTTTTGTCTAGTAACGAAAAAAAATAAATACAAAAAAGCAGGATATGTGAATTCGAAAGTTTCATGGTTGCTGGGTATGACGGGATTATTTCTCTCCTATGGCGTGCATGCCCAAGAGGTATACATGGAGGCTGGCGAATCTCAGGTTATTCAGGTTGATGGAAGTATTGACACTATTTTTATCTCAGCACCTAAAGTTGCTGACTATGAAATTATTGGTGACCGCGGTGTCATGGTGTATGCCAAAAGCGACGGCCAAACCGATCTTATTGCTTTTGATAAAAATGGCGACCAGCTCATTAAAACGACGCTCGTGGTTGATCCTATTTTGAGTGCAGTACAAAAAAAGGTCGGCCAGCTGGTGCCGGATAGTCAAATTTCGATTCAAAAAGTGGGTAAAACCTACATTTTGAATGGAACCGTGCCCACAGAAGAAGACCGCGACCGTGTTTATCAAATCGTGGGTGAAGGCGTGGGCGCTAAACGCACAGCGAATAAAAAAGATGTACCGAGCACGAGCGGTGGAAGCGGTGGTGGAAGCGAGGGCAGCAATGCTTGGCTCGATGAGGTGGTTTATCAGGAAGTGATCAACAAGCTAAAACTGCCGACCACCAATCAGGTCAACGTAAAGCTCTCGGTCGTCGAGGTGACTAAGACATTCAGCGATAACGTGGGCATCGACTGGGGAACCATCAGTGGCACCAGCGGCAATATCACACCAGGCACATTCCGCTTTGTGAAATTCAACGCCGACACGCTGAGCTCGCTGGTGCATGCCATCAGCAATGACTCGATAGCGCGCGTGCTGGCTGAGCCGAATCTTTCCGTATTGTCGGGCGAATCCGCTGAGTTTCTGGTCGGCGGCGAAGTGCCGGTAGTCACCAGCTCTGCCAATGGTTCTAACGTCCAATATAAGGATTTTGGTATCAAGCTCAACGTGGGCGCTAAAGTCAGCAGTAGCCAACGCATCCGCGTGACGCTGGGTGAAGAGGTCAGCAACGTCGATAGCACCTACAGCACTAACGCCGGTGACTCGTTCCCCGCATTTCAAACGCGTCGCGCAAAAACCACCGTTGAGCTGGCCGACGGAGAAAGTTTCCTGCTCGGCGGCCTTATCAGCAATAACGAGCGCGAAGATCTGTCTCGCTTACCGTTTATTGGTGATGTACCGATTCTCGGGGCGCTATTTAGAAATGCCAAAACCGAGCGCACACGCGGCGAACTGGTGGTGGTGGCCACCGTTAATCTGGTTAAACCCGTCACCATGCGCGATATCGTTTTGCCTGATTTTCAACGCACCTCAACGCTTGCTCGTTTTATGAATTTTGAAGGCATTAGCAATCTACGCGATAGAAAACTGGCTGAAGGTTTTGTCGAGCAAGGAGGGTTTATTAAATGAGGATCTCCCATCTATTCCATGGTGCGCTTTTATTCATGATGATGGCATCGCCTGCTGGTTGGGCTAGCCAATTAGAAAAGCATGGCTCACCACAAATAACCGAGCAGATTATTGAGCTGGCTTCAAACGACCAAATTTCTAAAGAAATTGCGGTTGGCAAAGTGATTAACCAAGCCAGCGGGGGATTTAATGGCTATATCCGCCTGGAATGGTTTGATGATGAATTTTCAGCCACGGCCAAACAGGTGAGGCAAGACCTGATTGCCAAAGGCATCACGCCGGAGAGGATCTCTTTATCCTATCAGGGCGGCGGTTATCGCACTAAAGAGGCGTCGGGTATTCAGGTTCATATTCAAAAAATTATTCTACGTTTACCTGAGTGTCGGTATTCGACACAGAATTATAAATTCGATCTTTATGATGATACGGGATGTGCAATTAACAATAATCTCGCCTCCTCATTAGTTAGCCCATATAAATATTATTTCTGAGGAAGCGCAAATATGCTGTTATTCCCACAAAAGGACGATGTTAAGTCAGCGCAGAATGAGAAAGCATTTTATGTTTTATCCTCGCGAAAGGTCATTAATGAAGAGCTAAGTCAATTATTGCGATTAGCCGGTTTTAATCAGGTCACTAGCGTACTGCAAGATTTAGATTCAAACCCTAACCTTGCTATCTCTGAAAAAGACTATGGCATTGTTATTGATATTGGCCGCCAAGAATATATCGATAACATTGTACCGGCGATTTTAGCCATGGTACCGCGTGGCGTATGGTGCTGCGTGGTGGGCGACAGCGATTCAATTATGCTGGCGCAGGCCTTCTTGCGCGACGGGATCCAATATTTCAATTTAAATTCTCAGCGTGAGCTTTTTGTTCAGTCGGCTATTTCGAGCACCAACCTAAAATCAATGCGTTGGGCGGTAAGCATTAGCATATTGGGCTGTAAAGGCGGGGTGGGTAATAGCTCTATTGCTTACCAGACCATCAGTAATATTGTGCAGGCCAAAGCAATGCCTTCGCTCTTTGTTCAGGGAGCCAACGGTTCACGTGACCTTGATTTGCTTACGGGCAAAAAAATGGTGCAGGAAATTGTGGCTGGGCAAAAAATTTAGATCTCATGAGTAGCGGTAGTCAGCTCTATCCCGATCTCTCGTTAGATAGCTTCCAAAAATATAACTTCGTGCTGTTTGAAGAAGCCATTAATACCGCTAATAAAGAAACGCTGCGTCAGCTGGTTGAAAGCTCATCGTGTTTGGTTTTAGTGATGGATCGTTCAATGGCATCCGTGCGCGTTGCGCGCGGCATGATTGAAGTGGTTGAGTCGCTCAATCGATCTCAGCTTGCACCACGTCGGTTATTTATATGCCTGAATGACAGTCGGCCATTTAGCATGAATATGCTGAGTATTGAAGACTTACAATCGCTATTAGGGCGACCGCTTGATGTGGTCTTTCCCTATAACAAACAAAAAGAGGGCGTCACACGTTTTGTTGGACTCAGTCGCAAAATTGCACCTATTGACCAGCTCACCCGTTTAATCCTTGGCGGCGCGCCGATCCATAAGGGATCGCTGATCAACCGCTTGGTGAAAAATGGGCTCTTGAAAAAAAGTCAGGTGGCATAAATGGATATCAGCATTGAAGTTCAAGAAGCCCTGCGCGATGGCGTATTACAAAATATCGAGATTAATACCATTGAAGCATTAGTTGGCGACCGCCTACAGCTGCTCGCCGAAATGAATCGTGTGCTGGAACGTGTGGTTGAACAGCAAAACATCTATTTAAATTCCCAAAACCAAAATAGTTTTGCTGAAATGATGGCGGATGAAATTCTTGGCTACGGTCCATTAAGACCACTGCTGGAAGACGAAACCGTCAGTGATATTTTGGTTAATGGCCCTGAGAATATTTATATCGAGCGAGCGGGCAAGCTAGAGCTCACAAAATGCCGCTTTATTAACAATAACCAATTAACGGACATTGCCAAACGGTTGGTACAACGTGTCGGTCGTCGTCTCGATGAAGGGCGGCCATTGGTCGATGCGAGGTTACATGACGGCAGTCGTTTAAACGTGGCGATTCCGCCCATTGCATTAGACGGAACCTCTATTTCGATCCGTAAATTTGGTAAAAGCAATATTGAATTATCAGATCTTATCCGAATGAACGCCATGAGTGGGCAGATGGCCAATTTCCTGATTATCGCTGCTCGGTGTCGAGTCAATATTATTATTTCTGGCGGGACAGGCTCGGGGAAAACCACGCTGCTTAATGCGCTGTCAAAGTATATCGACCCTAGCGAACGTATTATTACTATGGAAGATGCGGCAGAGTTACGCATGATGCAGCCCCATGTTTTAAGGATGGAGATGCGCTTGGCGGGGGTCGAAAACACCGGCCAAATTACGATGCGAGCGTTATTGATTAACTCACTGCGAATGCGACCCGACCGCATTATTGTCGGGGAGTGCCGTGGCGAAGAATCATTTGAAATGCTTCAGGCAATGAATACGGGCCATGATGGTTCTATGTCAACACTGCATGCCAATAACCCTCGAGATGCCATTTCGCGTTTGGAGAATATGGTCATGATGGCTGGAATGAATATTCCCATAGAGTCAATCCGTCGCAATATTGTCTCTGCTATTAACATCGTTATTCAAGTATCGAGATTAAATGATGGCAGCCGAAAAGTAATGAACATTAGTGAGGTTATGGGGATTGAAGGCGATCGTGTAATTCTGCAGGATATTTTTACTTTTCAAAGTCAATCAGATCGTGACGAAAATGGAAAAATCAAAGGCGAGTTTATCAATCATGGTCTGTTAATGCGTTCTACGGTGATGCGCAATGCGGTGATGTTCAACGTGAGCGATGACCTAAAGCATATATTTGGCATGGAGTGAGAGATGTCTTTTCTGATTCTATTTATTGGCTTGGTAGTCTTTAGCTTTAATTTTTACAACTGGCGAAAGCTTACCAAGATAGCCTCTAAAAGTACGTTTAACCCCAGACAATCCCTTGTATTTAGCTATATCAAAAATACGTGGCAAGAGTGGAAGCTTTATGCCCTAGGGGATTACAGTCTGAAAGGTATGAAGGGCGGAATAATTGCTTTCTTGCTGCTGCTGGTGTTGCTATTCCTGAATGCCAATTGGCTACAGTTTGATGTTTCTTTTTTTCTGCCTGTGACGTTAATCGTTATGTTTATTGCACAGCTGCGAATTGGACGCAGCCTGCATCGACGCTATTTTGAAGACCGTTTTCCTGAAGTGCTATCGGTGGTGAATGCGGCGGTATCAGCGGGCAATAGCATCCATCAGGCACTACATCGCTGTGGTGAAGGTATTGATGGCGACTTGGGGGCGACGTTTCATCGTATCGATCGTCGTTTAAATCTTGGTGAAGAACCCGAGCGTGTCTTTAATGATGCATGGCAAAACTACCGCTATCGAGAGTTTTATTTCTTTGTGGTGGTGATGCTCGTCAGCCTGCAACACGGTGGTCAGCTGCGCACCTTAATTGGCCGGTTATCTCGGATTGTGAATAACAGCAAAAATATGGCGCGGCGAAAATCTGCCATGACCTCTGAGGCCAGAACCTCGGCCAAAATCGTGGCGTCGATTCCATTGCTATTTTTCTGCGGCATGAAGTATTTCAGCCCGCAAAACTTTGATTTTGTGGTTCACGATCCTATTGGTCGCCTGATTCTTTATTACGTCATTGCCAGTGAGGCGATCGGCATGATCATCATCTGGATTTTGCTAAGAAGGGCGCTCTAATGACGATACTGTATTTGGTGATGTTACTTCTCGGTGTTTTGTTGGTGCTGGTGGCGATACGCCAACAGCAGCACTGGAAGAAACAGCGAGATATTATTGAGCCGAAAAAAGAGGGCAAACAGCAGAATCAGTTTTCCATTATCGACTATCGCGCAATGATTATTAGCAATAGCACTTGGCTAACCTTTCTGGATGAGTTGGAGAAAAGCCTGCCGTTAAAAGCACGTATTTGTGGTGCTATTGGCGGTGTATTGCTGCTTCTTACTTTTATTGGCGTTCTCTCCATCAGCATGAAAGTACTCGCCATGATCATGTTATTTGTATTCATGATTATTTTAGTGCTACCGGCCATGATGCTAAAACCTGCGATTAATACGCGAATCAAACTCATGATGGATGCGCTTCCCTATTTTGTTGATTTGATCGCCGTATGTGTTCAAGCAGGGATGACGGTGGAGAGTTCTGTGAAATTCATTGCTGAACGCTCTGACGATCTGGATAAGAATTTGGCCGACTTAATGTCGCATTTAGTCAGACGAGCCGAAGTGAGTGGTTTGGAAGAGGGATTAACGGATCTGTATCGCTCAATGGATATGACTGAAATGCGCATGTTTTGTGCCACGCTGCAACAAAGTGTCCATTACGGAACCTCGTTGTATGAAAATCTGATGGAACTCTCTAAAGATATTCGCGATATGCAGCTGCTGAGTTCGGAAGAAAAAATAGGCAAGCTGTCAGCCAAAATGAGCGTGCCTCTTATTCTTTTTATTATGTTCCCTATTACTATTCTGATTGCTGCACCAGGTATTCTAAGGATTATGCAAAATGCGAATTTCTAAAAAAATTACGATGGGACTTCTGTGTGTCGCGTTATTAAGCGGATGTGTGCAACGAACGCCAACTTCTACGAGTGATATGAATTATCAAGAGGATATTCTACTCAAAGCAAAAAATTATAATGGCCTGATTAACCTTTACCGTAGCTGGCTGAAGAAAAAAGAAGATCCTGCCGCACGTCTTAAACTCGCGCGTTATTACTACCAGTCAGGTGATTACAAGTCATCGATCTATTTTATGCAGCCGCTATTTAAAACACCGGATCTGAATGTTTATACCCTACAGGCGCAAAATATGATCGCACTAGGCGATTATCCTCAGGCTATCCGCGTCACTGAAAAGATGTTGCAGCGTGAACCTCAGAGTGCAGAAGCCTATAACCTTAAAGGAATTGCGTTGGCTCAGTCAGGAAAGCTCACTGAAGGTTATGCGGCGATTGAGAAATCACGCAGCTTATTTATTGCGGATGATGTCGCCATTAATAATATGGCGATGATCGCGATTTTAGACCACCGCTATCAAGACGCGGTGAGTCTGTTGTTGCCGCAGTATTTACGCGGGCGCAAGCAATCTCAGCTTCTGCATAATTTGGTCTTATCTTTGGTTAAGGTCGGCGATCGTCGTTATGCCAGAGATATTATTCAAAATGAGAGTTTATCAGAAAAAAGTGATGAATTAATTGATGCCTTGGCAATGATTAATCCGGCTGAAAAAGGAATTGGATAATGAAACAATGTAAAAATTTCGCCAGAAATAATAAAGGAGCGGCCACCATTGAGTTTGCTTTGACCATTATACTTTTTATTACCTTAGTCCTATTCGTTGCTGAGATTGCAAGAATGGCCTACATATCCTCCGTGATTGATTTAGCCGTTTCTGAAGCGGCTAAGGAATCTAAGAATGCGTCAGCCTCCGATAATGGAGGCTATGACAACCGCTTTCAGACACGTATTACTGAACAAGGTGGCGCAATATGGGGATTTCTTACCCGCCCTGATGCCGTCACGATGAACATTACTTATGCCGACTCAATAAATGACATGATTAATACCGGTGGTAGTGCAGGTAACTCTCGTTACAAACCACTGGCCCGTTATTACTTGGAATATAAGTATTCACCGATGTTTTTTCCATTCCCAGAAATTTGGGTTGATAACTTATTAAATAGGGAGGTGATTTTTGTTCAAGAATATGAACGTTCTAAATTTATGGACTGATAGACGCGCAGCAGTATCCGTTGAGTTTGTTCTCATTTCTATTGCATTGATATTTTTCATTTTCTTTCTCACCGATCTGGTGATCCGTCAGGCAACGATTGGGAAATTAGACCGTGTTTCCTATTCAGTCGCGGGTATTTTGCGTGAAAGAATACAGTTATATGACGCAAGAGAAACGCTCAGCCAGCAGGATGTTGACGCAACGGCAGAACTGGCGAAAAAAATTCTCACGGATATGAATAGCACTATCGATCTTTCTCAAATGAGCTTACACGTTGAAGAAATGCACTTTGAGGATCCGATTCGTCTTGGCGATGACAGAAAGCAGATCAAGCTCTATAAAACGTGGGATAGCGGCAGCGCGGGACAATGCACGCCCCCGCAGCCACTTAACGAACAGCAGCAGCTCACGCCGCGCGGTAGTTACGGAAGGTGGGTGCCGCTGTATCAGGTGACCGTTTGTTTGCCGACGTTTAGCTGGTTTACGCGTTTAACGTCGACGGAAGAGACGCCCTTAATGTCTTCTTTTGCCATTGTGATGTTGCGATAGATGATGCGCTACGGATTTTTATTTAGCCTACTGTTCTTTTTTACTCCCGCTCACGCGGCAAAGAATCAGGCTGTTATTTTTATTGATTCATCCAAGGTAAATCAGCAGGCATTAATTGGTGAAATAAACCAAATGCTTTTTTACAGCCCAACGCTGAGGGCGAAGATTAGCATTAACGTTTTTGATATCAACCCTGATGGACCAGAGTTCATCGGAGAGATTAAATATATCCATGACCGGACTGGACGTGCCGTCGCGCAATATCGTCCGGGGCCGTTGCCTTTTTTAATTTGTCAGACTGGAAAGAAAGTCAGCAGCCGTGGAACCTTGAATACTAAGGAGCAACTATGTTTGTGTACCAATCATTGTTAGCCAGTATCCGACGCTTTAAACAGGATCGTAGTGGGGCATTTGCGATTAGTTTCGTCATGATGTCTGGTTTTTTACTCAGTATGGCGGCTTTTGGACTGGAAGGATCGCGCTATATTACCGAGCGCGCACGTCTTTCTGATGCGATGGAACAAGCCGCCCTGGCATTAACCGCAGAAGATAACGGCGACGGTGCGCAGCGAAATTATGATCTGTCGAGTGACTATTTTCGCGCCTATATGCGTCATGACGTTGACGTGTTTAAACCCACTGTCATTGTGAAAAGCGGTATTTCACCGAATAACCAAAATCTGTCCTACGTGGAATATCGCGTCAGCGGGCAGACGCTACAGGACTCTTGGTTTTCTTCTACTTTTTTCCCGAGTTTTGATGCTCAAGTGGTTATCGGTGATAACGGCGCTGCGCGTAAATTTCGTTCAAATATGGACGTTATTTTTGTGACTGATTTTTCTGGCTCAATGAACGACGGATTCGGCGGCAGCAATAAGCTGACTGAATTAAAACGTATTGTATTAAAGCTGTCGGATGAGCTGTTTTCCTACAATATAGACAATAAAGTCGGATTTATTCCTTTTGGCTGGGGCGGTAAAGAGGGTGCAAACTGTGATTTCCCTTTTGTCAGCACTGGCCCAGTGCCACCGGATATACTTTCCGGCGGTAATTACAAAGCGTTAGAGCAATATGTGAACATTGCGGGCAGCGTGGCAGCGATTCCCAATCCTGTGCATGATATTCAAATCCCGCTTTCAGCCGTTAGCTCAGGCACCTGTTTAGAACAAAGTTCTTCGTGGAAAGTGCCGCTGACCAGCAATCCTAGCGAAATTAATCAAATTAATAATATGACAGCCTCCGGTGGTACGTTGGTGAGCTCTGGCGTTCTACTGGGAGTCCCTTATTTAGCCTCAGGAACGGCCTCACGTAAGGTTATGGTGATAGTCTCAGACGGCACTGACGATCCGAGTGATGTTCATATTACGCCAAACCTGATTGGAGCAGGCATGTGCGATAAGATCCGCCAAGTACTCAGCACGAATGAGTCTGTCGGCAAAATTTCATTTATCGGGATTGCTTATTCTCCTACCGTTGATTGGAAAAGCTGCGTGGGTGATAAAAACTTCTATCTTCCTCAGACGATTAGCGAGTTAGAAGACGACTTACGGCGAGCCGTATTTGAAGAGGTCGGGCATAATATTCTTAAAGATAATTAAATTTCATCTTAATTCATTCGTCTTACTTGCATTGCTTTAATTACTGCTGAAGCTTTGTGAGGAAAAGTGAGGTTTTTTTCAAGAATTAAATTAATCCATTTTGTAAGCTTGCTTTCGTAATATAACGACGCCGATATGTAAAAAGGTAAATGTGTAATAAGGATTATTGCATCGCAACGTTAAATGGGAAAGTGAACGTTTATTTGACGATGCGTAATACCTTTGCTCAGTCTTGTTGTCTGCCTATTACGCAATGAAACAGAATAGAACGGATAAATATTATTGTGGGGAAACGCTTTATTTTCCTGTGAGGTATTGCTCTATCTGTAAAGAGAAATTTTATATAACAAGGATTTAATTTTTAAATGAAAACCAAAACTATGTTGTCTGTATTGGCCGGTTTAGTGATGTCTGCTTCTGCAATGGCATCTACACCTGCCAGCTATGATACCAAATTCAACGTTAGTGCTAACGTTCCTGATAGTGCAACCATCACCGATCCAGGTGGACGTCCTATTACTGATATGGACGTAGAGCTGACGCCAGCGGCATCAGGCTACATGGAAGCACAAACCTCGGCGTTGAAACTCTGGAACAACGACGTGACCAAGCTGGAAGTCGCGCTGACCATGGATGACAGCCAATCTGTTACCGGCGACGCGTTCACCCTGTATAGCACTCAGGGCGGCACGCTCAACGATATGACCTATAAAATCAGCAGCATTACTTCTGCCGGGAGCCAGGAGTTCGCTGCATCGGGTGATTCCAAGGACTTTACTCTGAATGCAAACGGCACTCACGGCGAACTGCCAGTGATGTTTAAATTTGTCTCAGATAAAACCTATGACTCATTGGGCCAAGGTCGTTATACCGGCGTTGTATACGCTAACGTAAATGCCAAGCCTTAATCCTCTTCATTAAATCAGGCCAGGGCCAGCATTATGCTGGCCCTGTTTAAAACATGATTAAAAATAACTGTGCCGCCGGAATTATTACCGTGCTTTTGTTATGGAGTCAGGCAGCGTTATCGATACCCAACTCACAGGTTGATTTGGATATCTCTGCTGAGTCGATAGCAAGAATTGCCTTGTATTATGAAGATAAACCTCTGAGTGGTAACGAGTTCGACTTTCCATTACCAATTAACGGTATCTCTCAGAAATTTGAAAAAACCTCGAGTTTCTTTCACCTAGTGGGAAATGTAGATAATGCTGAGATTGTTTTTTTAGAGAAACAATTCGTGCTACCTCAGGTGTTTGGCGGAAATACCCATATTAATCTTGATGGGAGCTTTATTCATCAGGGAATTGAAAGCGACGCGACTAAAAATCTACCCATGCCCGTTTTAAAAAACATCAGTCAGGCCACGACGGCAAATGGCGTAAAGGTTAAATTTATTTCTGAACTGCTAGCCGGAAATTATACCAAGGGTAAATACGCAAATACCTTTACATTAATTGTAATGCCTATTTTATAGATAGAGACAGAGAATAATGAATAATAAAATAACTGCCAGCATTGTTATTCTTGGTGTCGGTTTTAGCTGTGCATTTACTCCGCTAATGGCGTCTTCGATTCCACTTCCTGCGGGTTTTGAAGATATTTTCAATGCCAAGCAAAGCGGTGTGCTTGATATTATTTATGCAGATTCATCCATTGGTTCTATTGGCGTAGAGTTCGATCAAAACGATGTTTTGTTGATGTCACCGCAGGTGATTGTTGATCAAATAACCGCCGTGGATATGCCCGCACTCAGCGTATCCGCAGCTGAGCTGCTCAAAAAGCTTTCAGTTCCGTTACGTCGGGTGAATAAGCAGGGTTTTTCGCAAGATGAAATTGTCGCAACGGTCAATGAATCAGATGCGTCTGTGCACCTGATATTTCCCGCCTCATTGTTTAAAGCAGGCGATAAAGCCTATGATAAGACCTATATTCCACACCGCAGTCTTGCCGGTTTTGTTCATAGCCATAATCTGAATTATCTCTCTGATACCTATGGCGATAGCCTAAGTTTATCTTCCAACGACACCTTAAACCTCACGGGGAACAGCTACGTGAAAGGTGCATGGAGTTATTCCAAAGAGATTGATTTTAATTTAGATGAATTGGCGCTGTATCTTGAACATGAAAATACCCGCTTTAAAGCTGGGCGTCAGCGGTTAAGCGATAATCTGGTGTCCAGTACGCCGTCGGTGACCTACAGTTTTTTTAATCCCGTCAGCTTCGACGGTATTTCGCTGGGGTACATGACGGATAACTACCTGAATCCCGGTGACGGTGCGGCCTCGCCGGTGACCGTTTATTTGCCACAGGCGGGTACGGTTGAGGTCTACCGCAATGGGCGTTTAATCGACCTACAGCAGTTTCCCGCCGGTTTGCAGCACTTAAAAACGGAAGGGTGGCCATCCGGCGGTTATGACGTTTTGCTGGTTTCTAAACTGGTGAACGGCAGCCGCGAAGAGAAGCTCCAGCCTTTTCTCAAACGTAATGGATCGTTTCGCTCGGGTGATTTGGAGTATGTGGTTCAGCTCGGGCGCTATGACGATCATCAGGGGCAGTTTTCGTCGAATCGCTATACCTGCCGTCGCTGTGATAAAGATGACACTGACCCTAATCAAAACGGCAGCCCGAGCCACTTTGCCGACATATCTCTGGGATATACCACCAATTCAGTGGTGTCTTTAGGCACTGGCTTTCTGCTCGATAATGAGGATGGCTATGCCAATGCCAGCCTAGATTTGCCTATTAATAGTTGGTTTGCCGAACGTCTTTACGCCGATGGTGTTATGGGGGGCGATGGCAGCACAGGCTATCAGGTTGGGTTGATGAAAAACCTGTATGCCTTAAGTATGAACTTGAGCTATCGCGATAACCGATTTAAAGGCGATGAGCAGGATTATCACCGTTATGGTTTGGTTCCCGCTTACGATTTTGAATATCTCCAATTCGGTGCTAACACGTTTCTCCCTTGGAATATCGGTCTAGGTGTTAACTTCGGCTTGAATACCCTCTATCAAGACTATGGGCGGCAAAATAAAACCGAATTTGAAAGCTGGGATGTGAATTTAAATCGCGACTTTACGCTGTCTGATTATCTTAACTTACGCGTCGATGTAGGTTATCACCGGGGTATGAATGAGCTGGTTAACCGTTACTCTCATAACAGCACTACGGAAGATAAGATTTTTGCTCAATTTACCTTAGGCATGCGCGAACGCAGCTATAACCATTACCAGTCGCTCTATTTACGCTCGCGGATGAGCGATGAGGGCGGCGACCAAAATATTTACAGCGCCGATTATTCACTTAATTTAGATAACCCAGAGTTTGACCGTGGGGGAAAATATGCAGTTAACGCCAGCGTCAATCATGGACCAAATAGTGAGAATAATAGCGGTGCAGGTATCGTTATGGATAACGATTATGGTTATACCTCGGTCGGCGTATCCAAATCATTTGGTAATAACAGCTATAGCCAACAATACCTTTCTCAACGTAGCGGATTCGCTATTGGTGACGGTGAGTTTGGATATGGCAAGGTCGACAATACCGCCGCGCTGATTGTTGATGCTAGCTCATTGCCTGAGGATCAATATTTTGAAGTGCGTAACCGCAGTAATGAACCGGTCGTGGTTGAGGGCGGTAAAAAAACGACGCTAACGATTCAGCCATACCAAAAAATATCACCAAAGGCGGAGCAGGTTTATACCACCGACACCAACGCATTTTATAACCTTTCGACCCAATCATCTTCAACCTGGGCCATGCCGGGGCAGGTTTATCACGTCAAAGTGAATGCCACGAAAAATCAGACGGTCACCGGGCGTTTATATCTCGACGGTGTGCCTTTAGACAATGCTCGCGTGGTGGGCGGTAATGCCATGACCGATGCCGAAGGTTTGTTTGTGGGTGACTTCACGTTAGATACCGATAGCCAGTTGGAGCAGTTGAAGGTGAGTAAAGAGGGGCAAAGCTACGTGTGCCCGCTAAATAGTTCAAACGTCAAAATGACTCAAGGCATTATGCAAATACGTGAGGTTAATTGTGAAACTGAGTAAATTGGCAATTCTGCCAGTGGGTATGGCTTTGCTCATGACTGCGGGAACATCGCAGGCCATTGAAGTTTTTCCTATCGTTAAAGAAATTAAACAAGAAACGCCGCGTGATAATTTTATTACCGTGAAATCAATGTATCGCGCGGTCGATAGCGTGGACGTTAATAAGTCAGAAAATAAAAGCTACGAATTTGTCACGCTGGAGCTATTCCATATAACTAACCCAGGCGACACCAAGGAAAATAAAGTGAAGGAACTCGGGGCTCAAGATCCGACGTTAGTTTTTTCACCCACCAAACTGATTATTCCCTTTGGCGAAGAGCGCAAAGTGAGAATTATGCCGCTGAAGCCGGTTGAGCGTGAAACCGTATATCGCCTGCGTATTCGACCAAGTTATCCAGAACAAGAAATGGATAAAGGTAAGGTGCGTTTCGCCATTGGCTATGACGTCTTGCTGCGCTATTTGCCGGAAGGCAAGCGGACTCAAGGATTGGCGGTGAGCTGCAACAGTAATGAGTGGTCGCTGACGGCTACGGGCAACGTGCGTAGCGAAATGCGTGACTTAATTATTGATGGGCGTAAGGACAAAGCCATATTCAATGTGTACCCAGAGCATTCGCGCACGCTGGCGGTACACAATGATTTGGCATTTAACATGGATGGCAAACTTTATACCTATGAAAAGTGCCAGCTTAAGGAGTAAATCATGAAATCTCCGGTGTTATTTGCTGCGTTGCTGCTACAGGCAAGTAGCGTGATGGCGGGCGCTTGGGTGATTCAGCCCCAGCCGAATGGCGCTATCCGTATGTTGCATGAGGGGATCAGCGATGCGAGTGGCGCTGATACGCTCACGATGCGTCAGCCCGCCAATAAATCTCTCACCTTGCTGGTGACTCCCGCGGGCGGTGGGCGCTGCGAGGGAGGCGATCTGGTGCTCGGTTCGCTCCGTTTTCCATTGCAGCTTTTTATGCAGGAGCGTCCCGTTGTGTGCGGCGATCTAGTGCAGTTTTCAGCGCAGCCAAATGAAACGCAGGTGGGGGTGCGGGCGGTAAATCGCAGCCTTAAAGGTGAACGTTCGTTCCGCGAGTTTGGTGCGTTTCCACGCGTGCAGGTGGGCAACGTCAGTTTTAACGTTGAGGGCGATAGCGGTAGCGAAAATTACCCTATCTATCTGGATCTCACCGCATTACAGACTGAGGCAGTCACGATTCAGGCCTCTTTTGATAAACCCGCACTGTCGATGGGCTTAGTGGGAGAACTCCACGACGCAACAGCTAACGCACGCTTAAAGATCTCGAAAACGTTGCAGTCTGGTGATGTGGCACTGCCTTACATTCTGACATTCGAATCTACGCAGCAGCGAGATAATCACTATCAGCTGAGGGCGTCGACAGGCGCTATGTCGATCCCGTATCGAATAAGCATTGACGGCAAGGAGATAGAGCCCGGCTTTCAATATCGAGGAACCATACCCAGCGGCACTGCAACGGTGGATTGGGTGGATATCCAATTTGCCCTGAGTGGTAAATCGACTCGTGGATTAGCCGCGGGAACACGGCTGATTGATACGTTGACGGCTGTTATTACGCCAAATAGTTAAAGGAGGGCAGCATGAAATATTATTTAGCGCTTAGCCTCGCGGCAATGTCATTGATGACGGTAAGCAGTTCACAAGCGGCGGTATCGGTGAGAACCAGCATCGATGTGCAGGCTGAAATTAGCACCAGCGTGCGGGTCTATGTTGCGGGCAATGACGTGACGAATGGCTCAATCAGCGTCAAACTCAATGACAAAAATGGTTATATGTATGGCACTACACCGGCATTTAACTTTGTGGGAAATGCCAGTGCGGTTTCTCTTTCGCTTAGTAAGCCAGCTGGAAATCTGCTTATTGGTGATAACGGAGAAACGATGTTGATTAATCCAGCTTGGGTCCGAGTAGACGGAGGAGAGGTTTCAGCGTCATATCCGCTGAATAATCAGGCTGTTTATCCTACGGTTCAGGATATTCCCGATCCTACTCAAGGCGTTAAAGTGCGCTTTGCATCGGCGAAGCGAAGTGAGACTTATCCATTAGGTACCTACAGCGGAACTTATGAAGTTATTGTAACGCCATCCGTGTAACCCTATTAGGGCATTTAACGATGATTAAATGCCCTAATAGCGGTAGTCAGATATTTATTATTGAATAGTAAAAACGATGATGCTCATTCGATGTAGGTGTTGATTGAGCGTGGATGTCGTTTTTATTTTATCGGGGCTTAATGAGTGATAAACGTATTTTTTGATGATAAGAATGAATATTATAAATTTGGGCTGTTAGGGCTATTGCATGAAATTATAGAACGCCATACCGATCAAAAAATACATCTCTTAGGCTCAGGGCAGAAATTATCGCGAGCTGATATTATTATTCGCGCCTATCCCGCAGGGGCAGAGACGCTATGTCACCCAGAGTTGATTGAACGTAAGTCTGGAAGCTTATTAGTGGGAATTTATGAAGGGGATATACAGACGTTAAACTCATCCTTAATGCCGCACTGTTTTGATAATGCGATTTTTATTCATCGAACAGAGCCAACAAAGCGTTTGGTGAATCGAATTCTGTTTGCATGGATGCGTGCTAAGGTGAAGATTGATGGAAAACTCGGCTGCCGGAAAGGGTGTCGTGATTGCAAATCGGTGGAGCTCTCGCTGCAAGAAATCAAGATTATTAGCTATATCTCTCAAGGCTTCACCATTGCGCGTATTGCGAATATTTTGGGCCTCAGCGTTAAAACGGTGAGTGCACATAAGCGTCGCGTGATGCGAAAATTTAATATTAAAAGCAACGTAGAATTAATTACGCTGTGCAAAGTAACGCTGCAAATAACTAATCAGTCTAAAGTGTGCTTTATTCCTTAGCATTCAGATAACGATATAAGATTCCCTTCCCCAAACAAACGGAGGAAGGGTTCCAGTTGATTATAACTACTGACACTCCGCCAGTTCGTTTTGTTTCGCCAAACGCGTGAAGGTATCTAGCGGGCAATATCCCTCCGCGGTTTGATCGTCACACCCCGGTATTTTTAACGCAACGCTGCCCGCAGGCTCATCCAGAGTGAGTGGGGTTTGATTGCGCAGCTGTGCCAGCGTTTGATACATCATCTGTGCGCTCACGTATTTTTTTCCCGTCTTATCGGACCAACGTTCAAAAACTAAGGCACCACCCGGAGGCGTGTTATCTGGCTGACCGGGTAGCGTCCACGACAGGCCGAGCATGCCTGCAATATTGGCGATATTGGTATCATGTCCCGCAAGAAACAGGATCTTGTTATCCGCTGATAACTCTGGCAATTCTCGTGGGCTAGTTTGTGAGTTGATGGCGCTAACGATGGTTTGTAATAGCGGGGTTCCATTATGTTTGGCGATGTAGGGCGTGCGTGACATCAAATCAAATTGCGCATTGTGTAGCGTTAGTAAAGTGTTCCAGTCTTGCTCCGAATGGATTTTTCCCCACGCAGCATTTGGCATGCCCTGAGCATGTTCAAGTAGGAAAATCTCGGCCAGCGTTGACGACAAACCGACGGCTCCGTCGAGCGCCACTTTATTGCCATCGTCTTTGATTGAGAGCTTGCTTGGCATTACCTCTGCAAAGTTGCAGGTTTGTTCTGCGCTGTGCTGCTGGCAATACGCTGACGTTGGGAAGTTAAGCACGTTGCTCATCAGCGCCAGTGCAGGGCGGTAGTGTTGGTTTAACTGAGCGATGGGCATACCGGCCTGCTGCTCGACGGCCTGCTGTACCTGCGCTTTTTCCATGGTGCAGACACCGGCTTTCACTGGATGAAATAGCGAATCGACCTGCTTGATGTCTTGCTGATGATGGATACTTAGATGGCATTCAGGTGCGAGACCCGCTAAAAACGCCTCGCCTGTTTTCCGGGTGCGCTGATCGACGTCTGCCCAAACATAGACATCATTTGCCGTTGGGCAGCGATCTTTAGACAGGATCCCCAACTGCTGAAATTTCTGTCGATAGAATCCCCCCATCAGGCTCACTAAATGTTCGCCTCTGGGTGTGATATACCCCAGCTTAACAGGCCATTCAGGCCAGGTATTAGGCGTAACATCACGCATGGTTTGCGTCATTTTGGTCGGCGCTCGAACGCCATGACGGCTGAGTATCACCACCTTTTCAAGCTGATAGCCTGAAGGCACGGTTTCACTGGCGTAGCTCGCCGTGGTTAGCATGCTGGCGGCGATCAGAGCCAGAGGCATGCGCTTTAGCAACCGAGCTGGGCTGTGTGTAAACAGATAAATTGTCATTTATCGCCTCTTGATTTTCGAATTGTCATATCCGTGATTGCGGCGTGAAAACACGTTTGTAGGGAGCCGATGCTGAGCATAGGCCGCATGCGAATCACTATACGCCAGAAGCGAAAACGGGCGGAGTATCTGCGCCCATTTTGCGTGTGTCGGTGAGGGAATATTTAACTCTGGCTCAAAACGCGCTGACTCAAAACCCTCCGGCTGTGACCCACTTCAACCTTTCTGTTTGTGTGCCGATTTTTGTTATTCCCTTTTCTTTATTGCTGCGAGGATGACCTCAGACGAGTGGGCGCTGCCGTTAGGTTAGTCGCCATAAGATGATATCAATCACTTTATGGGGCTGAACGTAACCGTTGTAGCAGCGGGGATTGAGCTGAAAAACAGGGGACACAATGGAAAAGGAACGGATTATTCAAGAGTTTGTTCCCGGTAAACAGGTGACTCTGGCTCATATCATTGCGCACCCCGGTGAAGATTTAGCCAAAAAGATAGGCGTCCCCGGTGCAGAAGCCATCGGCATTATGACGCTAACGCCGGGCGAAACCGCGATGATTGCCGGTGATTTGGCAACCAAAGCGGCGAACGTGCAAATCGGTTTTCTCGACCGCTTTACCGGTGCGTTAGTGGTTTATGGCTCGGTCGGTGCAGTGGAGGAGTCACTACAACAAACGGTCACGGGGCTGGGCAATTTGCTCAACTATGCCGTGTGTTCGTTAACGCGGAGCTAACGATGACGCGCGCTATTTTTGTGGGCGCGGTCGGCGCCGGGAAAACAACCTTATTTAATGCGCTACAGGGTGATTACTCGCTGGCCAGAAAAACGCAGGCCATTGAGTTTAATAACGAGGGCGATATTGATACCCCCGGAGAATATTTTAGTCACCCACGTCTCTATCACGCATTAATCAATACGTTAGTTGAGTGCGAATTGCTGATTTATGTTCACGCGGCCAACGATCCTGAATGTCGTATTCCAACAGGATTACTCGATATTTATCCGCGTTTACAGCGTGTTGCTGTGATCAGCAAAGCCGATTTACCCGACGCAGATGTGGCAGGCGTAAAACAGATGCTGGCAGAGGCCGGATTCAAGCCTCCGATGTTCGTGGTGAACAGCCACTCGAGCGACAGCCTAGACGAATTTAAGGCATTTTTGACCGCCCAATACGGTCAGGACAAAAGGGTTAAGTGATGAAAAAACTGATCACGGCGAATGACATTCGCACCGCACAGGTTCAAGGCCAAAAGAGCATCAATATCGTTTTAGCCGACTACATCGTAACGCCAGAGGCGCGCGTGGTTGCCGAGCAGCTTGGGGTTGAAATCATCGAGCAATTAACGGCGACACCTTCCACGCCTGCACCTTCTGCAAACACCGCCGCGCCGCAAGCGCAAGAGAGTAACTCAGCCGCGGAGCGCCAGCGTATTCGTGAACACATCTTAGCCCAGTTGCCGGAAGGCAGCGTGACCGAAACATTGCTCGCGCAGCTTATCGAAAAAGTGCAGCAAGAGCAGCGTGCCCAGAAGCAGCCGGCGGCTGCATCAGATAGCGCCCAGCCAAGCTTTCGTTCAGTGACGGGTAAAGGCGGGGTCAAGGTCGTGGATGGATCTTCCGTAACCTTTGGCCGTTTTGACGGGGCGAAAGAGCATCAGGTCGGGCTGACCGACCTGATCACGGCTCAGGACGGCAGCAGTATGGCGGCAGGTTTCATGCAGTGGGAAAACGGTTTTTTCCCATGGACACTGAACTACGACGAAGTTGACATGATTTTAGAAGGCGAATTGCATATCCGCCACCAAGGCGAAACGCTGGTGGGTAAAGCGGGCGACGTGATGTTTATCCCGCGCGGTTCGAGCATCGAATTTGGTACCACCAGCCATGTGCGTTTTCTTTACGTCGCTTGGCCCGCTAATTGGCAGGAATGCTAAGAGCCTACTGGGATAGGCCCTAAGCAGGGGGGACGATTATGACAACTTTTATCACTGAAGACTGGTTACGCGCCAATCATACCCTGAGCGAAGGGAGTGAGATTCGTTTGCCAGCAGATAGCCGCATGACGCCATCGGCACGTGAGCTGATAGAAGGGCGTCGTCTGTTGGTGAAATTTCAGGATGAGCAGGGACGGCTATTTGTTGCTGCGTCGCTGGATGAAGATAAAGCGCTGCCTGAGTTGCAGCCGGTGCATGGGCTGACCAGCCAAGATCGCGCTGCGGCGGCAAGCTGTGAGCTTTGCCATCAGGCCGTGGTGGATAAGCCCGATACGCTGACTCACCTTAATGCGCAGGTGATGGTCGCTAAAAACGATCCACGCTTGGCCTTTCGTGCCCGCTTGGATGCCAGCATCGCCACCGCCGTCTGGCTGCAAAGCGAACTGAGTGGGATGGCGTCGGCAGCACACTGGCTGGCTGATATCCGCTCGCTGCTAGGCAACATTATGCGGGCTGATGCCTTGGACATTCCGTTGGCGGCTCAGGAGATTGCAGGGCTGACGGCGGATGAGATCCATCGCTTATCGCATCAGCCGCTCAAATTCCTCGGACACGATCATATTGTTCCCGACGTGAATCAAGGACGCGACGTCGCGCTGCTGAATTTGCTGCGCGCTTCGGTGCGAGAAACAGAAATCACGGCGGCCAAGGTGTTTATCGGCGCGGATTATCATGTGCAGAAAGCCGATTTGCTACAGGCGCTTAATCGCTTATCCAGCGCCGTATATGTGCTGATGATTCTGTGCGTTCGGCAAAATAGGCACCAAGGCGAATGGCCAAGCGCAGAACAACTTAAACAATCGATCGCACGCGGAGGGGCTCATGCTCATTGATCGCTGCCGCCGCCTAGCGCAGAACCAGCCACGGCGGGTGGTGTTCCCCGATGCGTTGGATAAGCGTGTGCTTGAGGCCGCGCACTATTTATTGCACCACGGTTTGGCTCAGCCCATTTTGCTCGCCAATCCTTTTGCCCTGCGCCATTTCGCGCTGAGTCACCGTTTTACGCTGGACGGCATAACGGTGATTGATCCGCACAATGCCGACGATTGGCACCGCGAATTTTGCCAGCGTCTAACGCAGCGTTTGGGTGAGAAAACGCCCGCTGACTGCGATGAGAAAATGCGTCAGCCGCTGTGGTTTGCTGCGGCGATGGTGACCAGCGGCAAAGCTGATTTATGTATTGCCGGAAATCTCTCATCAACGGCTGCGGTATTACGTGCAGGACTACGGGTTATCGGACTTCAAGCGGGAACCCAAACGCTGTCCTCGCTCTTTTTAATGCTGTCGCCGCAGGGCGATCAAACGCTGGGATTTGCCGATTGCAGCGTGGTTCCTCAGCCTACGTCGGCGCAGTTGGCGGATATTGCCATCAGCAGCGCGGCCACCTATCACGCGATTACGGGCGATGAGCCTCGCGTGGCGATGCTGTCATTTTCGACCCGCGGCAGCGCCAAACATCCGGCGGTGGCTTCAGTGCAACAGGCGACGGAACTGGTTCGTCAGCGCGCACCGGCCTTAACGGTGGACGGTGAAATTCAGTTTGATGCGGCGTTTGTACCGGACGTTGCACGGCAAAAAGCGCCAGATAGCGTATTAGAAGGGCATGCCAATGTGATGGTGTTCCCTTCGCTTGAGGCGGGAAATATCGGCTACAAAATTGCCCAGCGTTTGGGCGGATATCGTGCTTTAGGGCCGTTGATTCAAGGGCTTAATGCACCTATGCATGACTTGTCTCGCGGGTGTAGCGCACGTGAAATTATTGAACTGGTGCTGGTGGCGCAAACGCAGTGCACGTCGCCAATCGCGCCAGTCACAGCGAATAAATCTGTAACGCAGCGCCAACCAGAAATGGCGGCATCTGCAAGTGAGTTGATGTAGCCCACGTTGCTGCATCAAATGAAAACGTGGTTAAAAAACCGGTCCCAACGGGATCTCATTGAGAGGTATATATCATGGAAGCATTAGGATTGATTGAAACCAAGGGTCTGGTCGCACTGATCGAAGCATCGGATGCCATGGTCAAGGCTGCTCGCGTTAAATTGGTAGGCGTGAAGCAAATTGGCGGCGGTTTAGTTACCGCGATGGTGCGTGGCGATGTGGCGGCGTGTAAAGCGGCCACAGATGCGGGCGCAGCCGCGGCGCAGTGTATCGGCGAGCTGGTTTCTGTGCACGTTATTCCACGCCCGCATGGCGATCTGGAAGAAATTTTCCCTATCAAAATGTCTGGCGACAACCCGCTGGATTAATCGATGTTCGCGTGACGTCGTTATCTGACGTCACGCTATTTTAGCAACACATCAACATCATTTTTTGCTGCCTGCGGGCGGTGCGGGACGCTTTTACCCTGCGTTTACCCAAAACGTTTTTAACAGAGTAAGGAGTTAAACGTGAAACTGGCCGTCGTGATAGGACAGATCGTATGTACCGTGCGGCATCCCGGGCTTGAGCACGACAAGCTGTTGTTGGTTGAAACCATCAACCGACAGGGTGAACCAAGCGGGGAGTGTAGCGTCGCCACTGACAGTATTGGTGCAGGCAACGGTGAATGGGTGCTGGTGGTGGGGGGAAGTTCCGCCCGTCGCGCGCAGCACAGCGAGGCGTCACCGGTCGATCTCAGCGTCATTGGCATCGTAGATGAAGCCGTGATGGAGAGTCAGGTGATTTTCCATAAGTAATTTCCCACAGCGAGCCGCTTAAATTCAAGCAGCTATCAATTCGGGGCGAACAGTGAACATGGATCAGAAAGAAATCGAACAAGTGGTGAAGGCGGTACTCGCTGGAATAGCGTCAGCTCCGGCGGTAACGGCTTCGGCACCTAACACAACCGATACGCACGTGTACGGCGCAGGCGTTTTCGCCTCGCTGGATGACGCGATTTCCGCTGCCAAAGCGGCCGTTGCGGGCCTTAAAACCGTGAGTATGCGCAAAATCGCGGTGGACGCTATTCGCCACGCGGCGGAAAAACACGCGCAGGTGTTGGCAGAAATGGCCGTGGCTGAAACAGGCATGGGACGCGTTGAAGATAAATTCGCTAAAAACGTGGCTCAGGCTCGCGGCACACCGGGCGTGGAATGCTTAGCGCCGCAGGTGCTGACCGGTGATAACGGTTTAACGCTGATTGAAAATGCGCCGTGGGGCGTGGTGGCCTCCGTTACGCCATCCACCAATCCGGCAGCAACGGTGATCAACAACGCGATCAGCATGATCTCTGCGGGCAACAGCGTGGTTTTCGCGCCGCATCCGGCGGCAAAAAAAGTCTCACAGAAAACCATCTCGCTATTAAATGAAGCGGTGGTGGCCGCAGGCGGTCCAGCCAACCTGATGGTGACCGTCGCCAATCCAGATATTGACACCGCGCAGCGCCTGTTTAAATACCCGGGCATCGGTTTGCTGGTGGTGACCGGCGGCGAAGCCGTGGTGGAGTCGGCGCGCAAACATACCAACAAACGTTTGATCGCCGCAGGTGCGGGTAATCCACCGGTCGTCGTAGACGAAACGGCTGATATTCCTCGTGCGGCACGCGCTATCGTGCACGGTGCTTCTTTTGATAACAACATCATCTGCGCCGATGAAAAAGTGCTGATCGTCGTCGACAGCGTGGCCGACCAACTGCTGGCCGAAATGAAGCTTCAACATGCGGTGTTACTCAGTTCGGCACAGGTGGAACAGCTAATGCCTCTGCTGCTGAAAAATATCGATGAGCATGGCAAAGGAACAGTTTGCCGTGACTGGGTTGGCCGCGACGCTGCCAAAATTGCCGCCGCGATTGGGCTGGAAGTGGATGCTAAAACGCGTCTGCTGCTTGCCGAAACCTCGTCTTCACATCCTTTTGCCGTCACAGAAATGATGATGCCGGTACTGCCTGTGATCCGCGTGGGCAACGTCGAACAGGCGATTGCGCTGGCGGTGAAATTGGAAGGCGGCTGTCACCACACGGCGGCGATGCATTCCCGTCACATTGAAAATCTCAACCAGATGGCCAATGCCATTGATACCAGCATTTTTGTCAAAAACGGGCCTTGCATCGCGGGGCTGGGGCTTGGCGGTGAAGGCTGGACGTCAATGACGATTACCACGCCAACCGGTGAGGGTGTGACTTCCGCCAGAACCTTTGTCCGTCTGCGCCGCTGCGTGCTGGTGGATACATTCCGCATCGTATAACGGAGGCGTCAATGACTCGAACCGCACAGGAATGGCTTCACCCGCGTTTGTTACGTGCCGCCGAATTGCAGCAAGGATCTGCCGCGCCCATTGAAACCCGCCAGCCGCTTTGGTTAGGGATTGATTTGGGCACCTGCGACGTGGTGTCGATGGTGGTTGATGCGGACGCTGTTCCCGTCGCGGTGTGTTTGGACTGGGCGGATGTGGTGAGAGATGGCGTGGTGTGGGACTTCTTTGGCGCCGTCAATATCGTGCGTCAGCACTTGAACACCTTAGAAGCGCAGTTTGGTCGGCGTTTTGAATGCGCGGCAACCTCATTTCCACCGGGCACCGATCCGCGTATTTCCATCAATGTGCTGGAGGCCGCAGGGCTCACCGTCACCCAAGTGCTGGATGAACCCACCGCCGTGGCGGACATGATGGGCTTAACCCGCGCGGCGGTGGTGGATATCGGTGGCGGAACCACCGGTATTGCCGTGGTGGCGCAGGGCAAGGTGGTTTACTCCGGTGATGAGGCTACCGGCGGCCATCACATTTCTCTCACGCTTGCGGGAAATCAACGGATTTCGTTAGAAGAGGCCGAGCAAATAAAACGTGAGCGCGGCGCTGAGATCTGGCCCGCGGTGCGTCCGGTTTACGAAAAAATGGCGGATATCGTCGAGCAACATCTGCAAGGGCACCGCGTGGATGAGCTCTGGCTCGCGGGTGGTTCTTGTATGCAGCCAGGGGTTAAGGCGCTATTTGAACAGCGTTTTCCTCAACACCAAATCCATCTGCCACCGCAGTCGATCTTTATGACGCCGCTGGCAATTGCCGCCTGTGGGATCAGCGAAGGGGAAGGGTGTCATGCATAACTCATCATCACATGAAGTGCCGCAGGGCGATTTAGTCCAGACCGCGCTTTATCAGGCCTTGGACATGATGAATGCGCGTCAGGTGCGTGAGTTTGCGGTGCCGCCTTCCACCCTGATGGGGCCGGGGGCGGTCAGCCGCTGCGGTCAATCTCTGGTGGATCGCGGCATTGAGCGCGTCTTTCTGATGGTTGATGGCGGTTTGCATCAGGCTGGCATGACGCAGGTTTTGCTGCGAAGCCTTGAGCAAAGCGGCGTGGCCTATGAGATCTGGGCGTGTCCTCCGGGTGAACCCATCGATACCGATGTTAACGCTGCGGTGACGCAGTTGCTACAGGTGCAGTGCGACGGTGTGATTGCGCTGGGCGGCGGTTCAGTGCTGGATGCGGCGAAGGCCACCGCGTTACAGGCGGCTAATCCAACGCTGAATTTTGCCGAGCTTACCCCGTCTTTACGCCTTAAGCGCCGCCTGCCACTGATTGCCATTCCAACCACCGCCGGAACGGGCTCAGAGGCGACTAACGTTTCGGTCATTATCGCGATGCCTCAGCACCGTAAGCAGGTTTTGGTTCACGCGCTGCTCATTCCTGATATGGCCATTATTGATGCCTGTTTAACGCTGGGCGTGCCGTCGCACGTGACGGCCGCAACCGGTATTGATGCGCTGACTCACGCCATCGAGGCCTATGTGGCCACCAATGTCACAGGGCTGACCCGAGCGCTGGCACATCGCGCCATTACGCTGATTGGTCAGGCATTACCGCAGGCGGTTGGGCAGGGGCAAGATTTGGCGGCGCGCGAGTCGCTGATGATGGCGTCTTACATGGCGGGAATGGCGTTCTCGAATGCGGGTTTGGGTCTGTGTCATGCCTGTGCGCATCAGATTGGCGCGGCGTATGGCATTCCGCACGGCGTGGCGAACGCCATCATGCTGCCACAGGTGATGGATTTTAATCGCTTGGTGTGCAAAAGAACGTTTGCCGAAATTGGTCATGCCCTGACGCGGGAAACCTGCGACGCGGCAGGCACCATTCGGGCAATTGCGCAGTTGATTGAAGATGTGGGATTGGGCGGCAATCTGGCGAGCTATGGCGGGCAGGAATCTGACTACGCCGAATTCGCCCGTGCAGCATTACAAGATGTGTGCATACAAAGTAATCCACGCACCGTCACTGAGGCTCAAATTGTGGCGCTGTATCGGGGCTCGTGAGCTGACTTAAACAGGCTTTGAAGGAGAACAGGCTATGGGCATTAACGAAATTATCATGTACATCATGATGATCTTCATGCTGATTGCGGCAGTGGATCGCATATTTACCCAGTTTGGCGGCTCGGAGCAGATTTTAGGCAAAATTGGCCTTGGCTCGGTGGGAAAGAGTATTTCTGGCTCGGGCGGTCAATTCGAAGAAGGCTTTATGGCGATGGGCGCCTTGGGCTTGGCGATGGTGGGGATGACCGCGCTGGCACCGGTGCTGGCGTATTTGCTCGGGCCAATCATTATTCCTCTGTATGAAATGTTGGGGGCGAACCCTTCCATGTTTGCAGGCACTTTGCTGGCCTGTGATATGGGCGGTTTCTTCCTCGCCAAAGAGCTGGCGGGTGGAGACATCGCCGCATGGCTTTACTCTGGCTTGATTCTCGGTTCCATGATGGGGCCAACCATCGTGTTCTCTATCCCTGTGGCATTGGGAATTATTGAAAAATCCGATCGTCGTTATTTGGCGCTAGGCGTATTGGCAGGCATTGTCACCATTCCGATTGGCTGTATTGCGGGCGGATTGGTGGCGATGTATTCCGGCGTGGAAGTGAACGGTCAGCCGGTGGTCTTCACGCTGAGCCTGATCTTGATGAACATGATCCCCGTTCTCATCGTGGCGGCGCTGGTTGCGTTGGGGCTGAAGCTGATCCCCGAAAAAATGATCAACGGCTTCCAGATTTTCGCCAAAATTTTGGTGGCAATCATCACCGTAGGTTTGGCCGCCGCGGTGGCTAAGTTTGCCGTGGGCTGGACGATCATTCCTGGCCTAGATCCTATTTTCATGACCGAAGGCGATAAGCCCGGTCAGGTAATGCGTGCGATTGAAGTTATCGGCTCAATCTCCTGTGTTCTGCTCGGTGCCTACCCGATGGTATTGCTGTTAACTCGCTGGTTTGAAAAGCCGTTAATGCGCGTTGGGGGTGTTTTGCGGATTAACAACATGGCCGCCGGTGGCATGGTTGCCACGCTGGCTAACAACATACCGATGTTTGGCATGATGAAACAAATGGATGCGCGCGGCAAAGTGATCAACTGTGCGTTTGCGGTGTCCGCCGCCTTTGCGCTGGGCGACCACCTCGGTTTTGCCGCAGCGAATATGCCGAGCATGATTTTCCCGATGATCGTCGGCAAGTTAGTCGGTGGGGTTACGGCCATCGGCGTTGCCATGATGCTGGTGCCGAAAGGGGAAGACATCGCCGTTAACGCTGAGCAACCTGTGTCTGAGGAGGCCTAGCGTGAAAACTCTCGAACTGCTTAGCGTCGGTATTGATATTGGCACCACCACCACACAGGTAATCTTCTCGTGCCTGTCGTTGGTGAACCGTGCGTCTATTTCTCAGGTGCCTCGCTATGAGTTCGTGAAGCGCGAGATTATCTGGCAAAGCCCGGTGTTGTTTACACCGGTCGATTTTGCCGGTTTTCTGCGGGAAGAAGAGCTGCTGGCTCTGGTGCTTGCCCAGTATCAGGCCGCAGGCATTGCGCCAGAAACCATAGACTCGGGCGCCATTATTATCACCGGTGAAACGGCCAAAACCCGTAATGCTCGTCCGGCGATTGTGTCGCTTTCTCAGCGGCTGGGTGATTTTGTGGTGGCCACCGCGGGGCCGCATTTAGAGTCGATTATTGCCGGTTTTGGCTCGGGGGCGCAGGCCTTATCCGAGCAAAAAATGGCGCGGGTTTTAAACATTGATATCGGCGGTGGCACGGCAAACTATGCGCTGTTCGAAGCGGGGCGGGTAGTCAGCTCCGCCTGCTTAAACGTGGGTGGGCGGTTGATTGAAACCAGCACCGACGGTCGCGTACTGCGTGCTCATCCCGCAGGGCAATGGATTGCGGATTCTGTGTTTGGCGAAGGGGTTAACGTAACGAGCCTGACGCGAGCACAGCTTGAACAGGTTGCCGCGCGCATGGCGCAACTGCTGTTAGAAGTCTTCAATGGCGCACCTTCTCCGTTAGCGCAACGCTTACTGATGACCGGTGCGCTCCCCGCCTGTGACTCGCTGTATGCCTTAACGCTGTCGGGCGGCGTGGGCGAGTGTTTTCGCACGAACGAAACCGACGACAATAGCAATCCATTCCGGTTTGGCGATATCGGCCCACTGCTGGCACAGGCTATTCATCTCGATCTGGGATTTGCCGCGCTGCCGGTGCAGGTACCGAATCAAACCGTGCGTGCCACCGTCATTGGCGCGGGCGCGCACACGCTTTCTCTTTCTGGCAGCACTATCTGGTTGGATGGCCTGTCTCTGCCTATTCGCAATATTCCGGTTGTTCATCCTGACGCCAGTCATGCGACCTCGCTGGTAGAAGCGTGGTTGCAGGCGCTAACCCAAATGGATTTGCAGCCGCAGCACGATCTCTATGCATTGGCGTTGCCTACCGAGCTGCCTGTGAACTACGCCTCGGTACAGCACTGTATCGACGCCTTGCAGGAATTCAGCACCCGCTTTTCGAATCCGCATCCGCTGCTGGTCGTTGCCTGTCAGGATTTTGGCAAGGCTTTGGGCATGCTGCTGCGGCCGATGATGGCACAACGTCAGCTGGCGGTGATCGATGAAGTGATCACTCGAACCGGCGATTACATCGATATCGGCACACCGCTTTTTGGCGGCGCAGTGGTGCCGGTCACCGTCAAGTCACTGGCTTTTCCTTCTTAAGGGAATTTGTTTATGAAACTAAAAACACAGCTATTCGGTAAGTCGTATCAGTTCAAGGATGTGAAGCAGGTCTTGGCGAAAGCCAACGAACTGCGTTCGGGGGATGTGTTAGCTGGCGTGGTGGCGGAGAGTTCGCAAGAGCGCGTCGCGGCTAAACAGGTGCTGTCAGAGATGACGATTGCGGATATTCGTATGAATCCGGTGATCCCGTATGAAGAAGACTGCGTCACGCGCATTATTCAAGATGACATCAATGAAACCGCCTATGCCCGCGTGAAAAACTGGAGCATTAGCGAGCTGCGCGAATACATTTTGGATGATGAAACCAGCGTGGATGACATCGCTTTTTTACGCAAAGGGATCAGCTCCGAAGTGGTTGCCGCCGTGGCTAAAATTTGCTCCAACGCCGATTTAATCTACGGTGCCAAAAAGATGCCGGTGATTAAGAAAGCCAATACCACCATCGGTATTCCCGGTACTTTTAGCGCGCGTTTACAACCGAACGATACGCGCGACGATGTGCAGAGCATTGTGGCGCAGATTTATGAAGGGCTCTCATTTGGGCTGGGCGATGCGGTGATCGGGGTGAACCCCGTGACCGACGACGTCGATAACCTGAGCCGCGTGCTAGACACCATTTACGGTGTCATCGATAAGTTTTCTATTCCAACCCAAGGCTGCGTGCTGGCGCATGTGACGACGCAAATCGAAGCGATCAAACGCGGTGCGCCGGGTGGGTTGATTTTCCAAAGTATCTGCGGCAGCGAAAAAGGGCTCAAAGAGTTTGGCGTTGAGCTGGCGATGCTCGATGAAGCGCGTGCGGTCGGCGCGGAATACAACCGGATTGCCGGTAGCAACTGTCTCTATTTTGAAACTGGACAAGGCTCAGCGCTGTCGGCGGGTGCTAACTTCGGTGCCGATCAGGTCACGATGGAAGCGCGTAACTACGGGTTAGCGCATCACTACGATCCGTTCATTGTGAATACCGTGGTGGGCTTTATCGGGCCTGAGTATTTGTACAACGATCGCCAGATTATCCGCGCCGGTTTGGAAGACCACTTTATGGGCAAACTGAGCGGAATTTCTATGGGCTGCGACTGCTGCTACACCAACCATGCGGATGCCGATCAGAACCTGAACGAAAACCTGATGATCCTGCTGGCGACCGCCGGATGTAACTACATCATGGGGATGCCGTTGGGTGATGACATCATGCTCAACTATCAAACCACGGCATTCCACGACACGGCGACGGTGCGTCAACTGTTGAACCTGCGTCCATCGCCGGAGTTTGAGCGTTGGCTCGAAACCATGGGGCTGATGGCGAATGGCCGTTTGACCGCCCGCGCCGGTGATCCGTCGCTCTTTTTCTGATTTCTGAGGTAAATCATCATGGATCAAAAGCAAATAGAAGAGATTGTGCGCAGCGTGATGTCGCGTATGGCGCAGCCAGAAGCCAGCGCGCAACCGGCTGCCACTGAGGTGATCACGGGCGCGGAGAGCGGCGAAAGTTGTTCTGTCGACCTCGGTTCTGACGAGGCCAAGCAGTGGATCGGGGTTAAAAACCCGCATCGCTTAGATGTGCTACAGGAGCTGCGGGCTAGCACCGCGGCGCGCGTATGCACCGGTCGTGCAGGCCCACGGCCACGTACTCAGGCGTTGTTACGTTTTTTGGCTGACCATTCGCGCTCCAAAGATACGGTACTCAAAGAGGTGCCGCCGGAGTGGGTACAAAAGCATGGTTTGCTGGAAGTGCAGTCTGAGATCAGCGACAAAAATCTGTATCTCACCCGTCCCGATATGGGGCGACGCCTTAGCGCTAATGCCATTGAAACATTGAAAACCCAGTGCAAAGCCAATCCAGATGTTCAGGTGGTGATTTCTGATGGTCTATCAACCGATGCGATTACCGCTAACTATGACGAGATCCTTCCGCCGTTGCTGAAAGGGCTGGAGCTGGCGGGGATGAACGTGGGTACGCCGTTCTTTGTGCGCTACGGGCGCGTGAAAATAGAAGATCAGATTGGCGAGCTATTGGGCGCAAAAGTGGTGATTTTGCTGGTGGGGGAACGTCCAGGTTTGGGGCAATCAGAAAGCCTGTCCTGCTATGCGGTCTATTCACCATGTATGGCCACCACGGTAGAAGCCGATCGTACCTGCATTTCAAATATCCATCGTGGCGGCACGCCTCCGGTTGAAGCGGCAGCGGTGATTGTGGATTTGGCCAAACGGATGCTGGAGCAGAAAGCCTCCGGTATTTCGATGACGCGTTAAGGAGTAAACACCATGCCAGCATTAGATTTGATTAAACCGAGCGTCAAAGCGATGAGGGTGATTGCTGCGTTGCAGGAAGATTTCCGCCGTGAGCTGAAGCTGCCGTCGCATATTCGCAGTCTTGGCCTGATTACCGTGGACTCTGACGATGTGGCCTATATTGCCGCCGATGAAGCCACCAAACAGGCTCAGGTTGAAGTTGTTTATGGCCGTTCTTTGTACGCGGGTGCCGCGAACTCGCCGTCACCGTCTTCGGGTGAGGTGATTATTATGCTCGGTGGGCCAAACCCCGCCGAAGTACGCGCTGGTTTAGATGCGATGTTTGCCATGATCGAACAAGGGCCTGCGTTTCAGTGGGCCAGCGATGCCGAAGATACGGCGTTTCTCGCGCACGTGGTTTCACGCACCGGCTCTTATCTGTCGGGTTCCTCCGGTATTCGGTTGGGCGATCCGTTGGCGTATCTGGTCGCACCGCCGCTAGAAGCCACCTTTGGTATCGATGCGGCGCTGAAAGCTGCCGATGTGCAACTGGTGACCTATGTTGCACCACCGTCAGAAACCAACTACTCCGCCGCGTTTTTAAGCGGCAGTCAGGCGGCGTGTAAAGCAGCGTGTAATGCGTTTAGCGAAGCGGTATTGGAGATAGCACGCTGTCCTATTCAGCGCGCTTAACGGAGGACGGCCATGATCAACGCGCTAGGGTTACTGGAAGTTTCAGGTTTGGTGGCGGGCATTGATGCCGCTGACGCCATGCTGAAAGCGGCTCAGGTTCGGGTTCTTAATCATGAAGTGGTTGATCCGGGGCTGGTGACGCTGGTTATTGAAGGCGATCTGGCGGCCTGCCGTGCGGCATTGGATGCTGGCGCGGCGGCAGCCAGCCGAACCGGTACGGTGATTAGTCGCAAAGAGATTGGCCGTCCCGATCCTGATACTGAATGGTTAATTTTAGGGCTAAGAGGCTTAGCGCCCACATCATCTCCGGCACCTGAAGCTGCGCCAGCAACGGAAATAGCGCCGCTAGCGCTGACTGAAACCGAGTCTTCTGACGATGAGAGTGTGGCTATAGAAGCATGGCTTGCGGAGATCGCCAGCCATGCCCAAGGCATGACGGCCGGTGAAATGGCCGCTCGCTTTCAACTGAGCTTGAAGCAGACAAGACATACGCTAGAAGCGCTACTGCGGGAAGGCAAACTGCGTAAGCGGGGCAGCCGCTATCGTATAAAAGTCGCGAAGGAGGAGGGGCATGAATAACCCGAGCCAAATACGCATGACGCTAACGCCCGAGGAGATCCGCGCTCGGGTGGCTGCGGCGGGTGTGGTGGGATCGGGCGGAGCTGGTTTTCCGACTCACGTTAAACTTCAGGCGCAGGCGGAGATTTATTTAGTTAACGCCGCGGAGTGTGAGCCGCTGTTACAGGTCGATCAGCAACTGGCCGCTCAGTCGGCGGCGCGTTTGCTGCGTGGTCTGCAATATGCCATGTGTGCCACGGGAGCCACCGAGGGCATCGTGGCGATTAAGCGTAAGTATCACGCTGCCATCGAGGCGTTAACGCCGCTGCTGCCAACCGGAATTCGTTTGCATATCTTGCCGGATGTCTACCCAGCGGGAGATGAAGTGATCTCCATTTGGCTGGCGACCGGACGGCGTGTTCCACCTGCGTCGCTGCCGCTGTCGGTTGGTGTGGTGGTGAATAATGTGCAAACGCTGCTGAACGTTGCCGCGGCGGTGGAAACACAAACGGCGGTGACTCAACGTACCTTAACCATCAACGGTGCGGTGGCCGAACCGATAACGCTCACGCTCCCGCTGGGAACCTCGCTGCGCGAGGCGCTGGCGTTGGCCGGTGGTGCAACCGTTGCCAATCCGGCCTTTATCAACGGCGGCCCGATGATGGGACGTTTGTTGGCATCGCTGGATGAGCCAATTACGAAAACCACCGGTGGGTTGCTGGTTCTACCGAGCGATCATCTGCTGATAGAACGCCGAATGCGCAGCGAGCGGACGGTGCTTAATCAAGCGAAAACGGTGCGTGAACAGTGTGGAATGTGCACCGAGCTGTGTCCTCGCCATCTGATTGGTCATGAACTGCCGCCGCATTTGATTGTGCGTTCGGTGAGCTATGGTCATATCGCTTCGCTGTCGTCCGTGACGGCGGCGTTAACCTGCTCGGAGTGTGGCGTTTGTGAGGCGTGGTCGTGTCCGGTAGAGATCTCCCCGATGCGAATTAATCAGCTGCTTAAGGCCGAGCTGCGCGCCAACGGCGTTCGCTACCAAGGCGAATTAGGTCCGGTTTCGCCGATGGCAGAATATCGACTGTTGCCGGTGAAGCGGCTGGTGGCGCGCTTAGGACTGTCGCCATTTATGCATAAAGCGCCGATGCAAGAGACGGCGTGGCAGCCTGAACAGGTCGAACTGATGCTTAATCAGCATATTGGCGCGCCAGCCTCGCCCTGTGTCGAGATCGGCCAGCGCGTTACGCAAGGTGAGTGTGTTGCGCAGATGCAGAACGGGGCGTTGGGCGCAGCGCTGCACGCCAGTATTTCCGGCGTGGTTAGCCAAGTGGGATCACGCAGTATCACGTTGGTGAGGGAGTAGCGAGAGATGGTGTCGCAGAGCAGGATTATCACAGGGATTAAAACCTATAACGCTATCGGAATGGTTGAGCTGTCGAGCATCGCAAAAGGGATGCAGGTGACGGACTTCATGCTGAAAAGTGCCAACGTCGGTTTGTTAATGGCGAAGACCGTTTGCCCAGGAAAATATGTGGTGATGGTGGGGGGCGATGTTGCCGCCGTGACGCAGGCGATCAACACCGGCGAGCAGCAGGGCGGAACGCTGTTGGTCGATAGTTTTTTGCTGGCCAACGTACATCCTGACGTGCTGCCTGCCATTAGCGGCGTGACCGATATGCCAGTCAAGCAGGCGGTGGGCGTGGTGGAAACCTTCAGCGTAGCGGCGTGCATTGAAGCCGCGGATTGTGCCGTTAAAACCGCAAGCGTCACACTAATTCGTTTGCATATGGCTTACGGTATTGGCGGGAAATGTTATGTGGTGATGAGTGGTGATGTGGCTGACGTTACCACGGCTACGCAGTCGGCAAGTGAATCAGCAGGAGAAAAAGGCGCGCTGGTATACAGCATGGTGGTGCCTAACCCTCATCCCGAATTCTGGCAGCAACTGATGAGTTAACGCGTGGTTGCCGTTGAGGAGCGCATATGAAAAAGAAGCCAGATCTTAATTTGCACCATCTTTTTTCTGGGGACATCGACCCTGTTAACTGTAAACCGCTGGTTGAGCATGACAATGTTCATCAGCGGGAGTCGCAAGATGTGTACGAACACGCCTGTACCATCACGGCATGGCAGCAACTTTATGATCAGCTCCGCCCCGGCAAGTTTAAAGGTGAACTCACCGAAATTCTGTTCGACGGCGTGCAGATTTTCCGTGAGTACACCAACCTGACGCTGCGTCAATCTTGCATGGTGTGGCCGAATGCGTTCTGGTTTGGCATTCCTGATGTGCGCGGTGAGCACGGTTTTATCGGCTCCCAACCGCTGGATTCGCAAGAGATTGCGGTTCGTCCCGGTGGCAAAGAGTTTGAACTCAGCACACCGGATGATTACACCATTCTCGGCGTAGTGGTTTCCTATGATGTGTTGTTTAGCCACGCGTCGTCGCTTATCGATCCCGACCGGCTATTGCAACTGCTCAACAACAATCCCGCACTTGAAGTGAACGCGTATCAAAAAGAAGCACTGTGGTATTTCATTCATCAGGCGCTCTCGCATGGCAGCGTTGATCCGCAATCGATGCAGCAGGCGAATGTGCGCAAAGTGCTATGCCATAACTTACTCACCGCGATGACCCATCTACTGGAAGGCGCGCAGCCTGTCTCAACCCGCCAAGTTTATAGCCGTATTAACTATCAGCACTTAGTGTCACAGGCGCGGGAATATTTACTGAGTCAAACGTCTGAACCCGTGACGGTGCTCGATTTATGCCGCGAGCTACACGTTAGCCGTAGAACGCTGCAAAATGGATTTCATCAGGTGTTGGGCATCGGGCCGAATGCGTGGCTAAAAGCACTGCGCCTGAATGCGGTACGTCGCGAACTGGTTAGCCCCTATTCCGAGTGCCATACCGTAAAGGATGCCGCCATGCAGTGGGGGTTTTGGCATTTAAGCCAGTTTGCCACCGACTATCAGCGCCTGTTTAACGAGAAGCCTTCGGCTTCGTTGGTGGCGCGTGGGGCGAGGTTTATTTAGACGTTACCTATACAGAGAGGCGTGATTGTATCGGCCTCTCTGTATCAACCGTACCGGTTAAACCTTAAAAAATTAGCACCGTGATAGGTAAAATAGAACCCATCATCAAGCCATGTGGCTAATTAAAAAACGAGAAATAGGAATGTGCGGTTCATCTGTCCTCAGAAATCGTGGGGGACTCCGCGGCTATTTTCTAATATTTGAACGTTCACGCCATCTAACTGAGAACCGTTGATACCAAGGTTCGGGAACAGGGTGAACTATACTACGCAGCGCGCGGGCGTAATCCATCACTAATCCCGGTGTCCAAGCCATTGAAAGTGCCCGTTTGCGCACCTGAGCCGCTATCCATAGTTCTGGCATGAACAGTGTTCGTAGCGTAGAACTCCAATTCTTGCTTTGCTCAGAAAGTACCCCTTCCAGCGACGCTTCTAATGCATATGCAACGCTGCTTGAGCAGTTTCGGTAAGTCAGGTTATAGGTTGTCGTCATCCGATAGCCTTTCCAATAACGTAACAACGCCATACCGTTGAACTGATTAAAGAGGATCTTACGGTCTGACTCGCACCAGTTTGCCGCCTCAGTAGCGTAATCGGGCTGGAAAACGCCGGGGACATTATTATCCTGAGTTGCTTTTAAAATATTCAGAAACTCAGACGGTGAGCGGTCAATATCCGATTCAGGGTAGAGGCTAATATAGACATCCGGTGAGAGTTCTAACGCAGCATGTCCGGTTGAAATTACGCCTTCTGTATCCACTGCCGCGATATAACGGTTAATAACAGGGCGCGGTATAGGAGATGTATTGGCTGTTCCTACCGGCGTCCAAATATGGACGGTGAGTGGCCCAATAAAATCGGCACTTGAACCGCCATTGAGCTGGGAAGTTGGGTGTTTCGTTAGGTCATTTTGTATGTTGGAGGGTGCCAGCAGATCAAAGATTGAAACGCCTTCACTTATCTGTCCAGCTCTACGGGCTAAACGCGCAGTATTGATACCGCTAATCAACATGAGTGTGCCAAGAAACACAGGAACGGTAGCTTTATAGTGCGTTGGGTAAGGGCTAAACATGAACAAGGCAAATATCATTTGCGCAATCCCGCTTAGCATCGCATTTTTCCAATGAGGATATCTCACCACCCAAGCTGAAGAAATAATGAACAGACCAATAACAAAAAAAGCAAACCCAAAAACGATGGCTAATAAGAGATTGCTATACGGCTTATTCGATAGGATAAGAATCGAAACTGAACAAAAAATAGCGCCTTTGAAATAAAGCACTGCTTTTTGTGTGCCTACGCCGCTGGATGCAATGCTCAATGTGACGAGGCTTTCGATAAGCAATAATGTGCCAAATACGCGTAACGGGAAATAGGTCACGCCATCGAGGCCATCGATGAAAATGCTAATTCCGATCACGCCCCACAATACACCGATTAACATCAGGTATTTTGCTTTCGTTCGCACGAACTCGACGCCGAACAATAAGAGAACAATTTGGATCACAGGTTTCAGACTCCTACATCTAGGTCATCGCACACGCGTGTAGAGAGCAAGGTGATAGCGGCTGGCCTGCCAGTTACCCACAATGATATCTTCACCATCCGACACCAAGCGCATGCTGCCTTTGTCGACTAAGGTAACCCATTGGCCATTCAAGGCCTGTATACGAAAAATCATTGAACCACGTTTATCTTGCGAGCAACTCAGCCAGTGAGTACGCAGTTTTTCTCTATCGCGAGGATGAACACGCTGTAACACATCGTCTACTAAGTCGAAAGCGCCAGGCTCCAAGTGGCCAAGCAATAGGGCAAGATCGTTTTCCCAAACAAACGCGCCGGAAGATGCATTAAGTCGATAAAACACGCCATTTCCCACAATACGTCCGGTTTCAGGGTCATGGTTTCTGGTTGAGCGCCTCACCACTCTGATGAATACCACTAATAACGTAGTCGCGGAGAGATAGCTCAAGGCTAAGAATAAAGATTCAGTATAGGTAAGGCTTTTCTGAAAGAAGGGGCCTTGGTGCTGATCGGTGAAGTAGATGACGATAGCGCCTAGCGTCAGAAGCGCAACAGAACCGCCAAGATTTCCCCAAAAAATACAAATCATCATCACGATGGCGATGGGAAGGCAGGCCAAACCAAAATAGAGCGCGGTGGCATGTTTGGCTACCCAAGGTAACTCGTGTCCGAAGACAACACCGGCGGTAGCGCAAAGTACCAGCCATAGGGTAAATCCAATCGTTTTAGATACACGATTGCTAGCAGAATAGGCCGCGTTTTTGTTGATAAACCCCATCACTATCGGTGTTGCAAAGAATATTCCCGTAATGTCTGCAACAAACCCTTGCCAGAAGAGTTCGATAAACGGCTCATCATGAACGAATGCAAATCCACCTCCTACCACAAAAGAATCCAATGCGCTAATGACAAGCGTTGCCATTATCCAGACAAGGATAATATGCAGATCGTCATTGAGTCGTGCAAAACGGCGAACGACCCAAGCGATTATCACCGTCGACGGAATCGACAAAAATGAATACAACACTGAGATTGCGAAAGTGAGCGGGCTTTTCCATTCCTCATCTAACAAGACATTCGCTAGGGTGAAAATGATAATTAGCGCGGGATAATCTCGCCAGCGCGCACTCAAGAAGGCGGCAACTGCAATCCCAGCGGGAAACCAAATAATAGCAATTGATGATTCAGGATCATCAAACCTGAGCGAGGTTAAACCAGCTAAATAGAAAATTAGCCCCCATAACAGGAGGATAAATGACTGCTGAAGCCACATGGGAAAATACGGTTTCATCGCGTCTCGATTTCTCCTGATTGTAGAATGCAACAAGCTATTTAAATATAGCGTCAACTGAGGTGAGATAATGATACTAATGCTAACAACCATCGAGTGAAAAACAAAGCAACAAGATCCCTAATATATAGGGAGTAGGTATCAGGTCTATGGCAAAGCTGTTGTATTTTGGTTGACACTTAGATTCTTAAGACTTGTATAATAGCCTACATATGTCAGCACCACGAGAAAACTATGCCAAACACCTATATCATCCTAATTATTTCCATTTGTGCCGAAACTCTTGCGACAACAATGATGAAAGCCACAGAGGGCTTTAGCCGTTTGATTCCGAGCGCTATTGTCATCATAGGCTACGCGATTTCATTTTATGGGCTTTCCCAGGTTGTGAAAACGATGAATATTGGCATCGCATATGCAATATGGGCGGGAATGGGGATCTTTTTGGTATCGATTATGTCGTTCCTTATTTATAAGCAAAAGCTCGATCTTCCGGCCATAGCTGGAATGGTGTTAATAGCGCTGGGCATTATGGTTATTCAGCTCTTTTCGAAGTCAGTAACGCATTAATTAAATTCATAAAAGAAGTAGGTAAAATAAAAAATATCGAATAATTAATCACTTACAGACCGCATGGCCAGTGGTTAAATTTTTAGTCTCTTTGCCTACATTCTTTTCACTATCCATTTTGAGCAAGACTGCGCTTTATTCTTTGTATTACTGCCCAGATTTAACGTGCTATTTTTGTCATTTAGGCGCGATTAGAATAAGTCTATGAATAATTTCACAAGGAAATTATTTAATATTTTAAATATTGACAGCCTTCCTATTTATCCCTCGATGTAAAAACTCCTGCTTTATATTTGTTGATGCGAATTCTTGCGCGCGAATTAATTTTATTAAACATAAACAATGCTAATCATTACTATTTGTACTTCGGGTTAATTTTTGAAAAATTCATCAAATCATTCTGAATTAAGTTTATTTTTATCGACCTTTTCCTACGTCTGTAGGAAATAAATTACAGCTATATGATTCTCATCTTATGTTTAAATTAAATATCTGTGAGTATAATTACTTCATTCTATAACGCTGTTCTCTATAAATTAATGAATTGATGTTTGGCTTATGGATGCATAATCCTGCCTCGCTGGTTGAGTATGAATACTGCACCAGCTGACAGTGAACGATAAAGCTTCTAATTAAATATAAGGTGATATTTTATGTCATATCCGCTTGCAGGAATAAAGGTTTTAGATTTTACTGGAGTCCAATCTGGACCAGCATGTACGCAAATGCTGGCATGGTTTGGTGCTGATGTTATTAAAATTGAACGTCCAGGTGTGGGCGATATTACGCGTAGCCAGCTGCGTGATATACCTGACATGGATGCGCTCTACTTTACAATGCTCAACAGTAATAAGCGCTCCATTGAATTAAATACTAAAACGCCGGAAGGCAAAGAAGTAATGGAAAAGCTGATCCGTGAAGCTGATATTTTGGTGGAAAACTTTCATCCTGGCGCGATGGACCATATGGGCTTCACTTGGGAATATATGCAAGAGATCAATCCTCGTTTGATTTTTGGCTCCATCAAGGGCTTTAACGATTGTTCACCTTATGTAAATGTTAAGGCCTACGAGAATGTTGCTCAAGCAGCTGGTGGCGCAGCTTCAACGACCGGCTTTTGGGACGGTCCACCATTGGTTAGCTCTGCAGCGCTGGGTGATAGTAACACCGGGATGCATCTGCTAATTGGCCTGCTTGCCGCACTGCTTCACCGTGAAAAGACAGGTCGTGGCCAGCGTGTCACTATGTCTATGCAGGATGCAGTGCTTAACTTGTGTCGAGTTAAACTGCGTGACCAGCAGCGCTTAGAAAAAGTGGGCTATTTGGAAGAATATCCACAGTATCCGAACGGTACTTTTGGTGATGCGGTTCCTCGCGGAGGTAATGCGGGTGGTGGTGGCCAGCCAGGTTGGATCTTAAAGTGCAAAGGTTGGGAAACCGATCCTAATGCTTATATTTACTTCACTATCCAAGAACAAAACTGGGAAAATACGTGTAAGGCAATTAACAAACCTGAGTGGATTGATGATTTAGCATTTAATACACCATCCGCTCGTCAGCCTCATATTTTTGATATTTTTGCTGAAATCGAAAAATTCTTATCAAATATGGATAAGCATGAGGCCGTCGCCTATTTAGGCAAGTACGGTGTACCTTGTGCCCCAGTATTAAGCATGAAGGAAATTGCGCGAGATAGCTCTTTACGTGAAAGCGGCAGTGTTGTTGAAGTAGAGCAACCGCTACGTGGTAAATATCTGACTGTTGGTTGCCCAATGAAGTTCTCTAGCTTCACACCAGATATTAAATCAGCGCCATTATTAGGCCAGCATACCAATGACATTCTGAAAGAGCTGGGTTATACCGAAGAACAAATTAACGATATGCGTACTCACCACGCTATTTGATTTTTAAGGAGCCGTAAGGCTCCTTCTACCTATTTTTAAATTGGGGCTCACATGTCTGAACAATCTCAGTTGACAGATGGTATGCATATCATCGTTGAAGCATTAAAGAAAAATAATATTGATACTATTTACGGAGTCGCAGGGATCCCGATAACCGATATGGCTCGCCACGCACAGGCCGAGGGAATTCGTTATATTGGTTTTCGCCATGAACAATCAGCGGGATATGCCGCAGCAATTAGTGGGTTTATCACCCAAAAGCCAGGTATTTGTCTTACCGTATCCGCGCCAGGTTTTCTAAACGGGTTAACGGCACTGGCGCATGCAACTGTAAACGGTTTTCCAATGATTCAAATTAGCGGTTCCAGCGACCGTGCCATTGTTGATCTTCAGCAAGGCGATTATGAAGAACTGGACCAGATGAATGCAGCAAAACCGTACGTTAAAGCCTCTTATCGTGTGAACCGGCCCGAGGATTTAGGCATTGCGTTGGCACGAGCGATACGTGCTGCAGTTTCTGGGCGCCCAGGAGGGGTATACCTTGATTTAACCGCGGAAGTTCTGGCTGCGACGATGGATAAAGACGCTGCTGCGGACACTATCTTTACTGTTCAAAATGCAGCACCGCACCAGCCGCCTTGTCCTACCGCGGTAAGTCAGGCCCTTACCTTATTAGAGGGGGCAAAGCGTCCCTTGATTATCCTCGGTAAAGGTGCTGCGTATTCGCAATCCGATGAATCCATTCGTGAATTTATTGAAGCAACCCAGATTCCCTATTTACCGATGTCAATGGCCAAAGGATTGCTGGAAGACACGCATCCACAGTCAGTTGCCACTGCGCGCTCATTCGCGCTCGCCAACGCAGATGTTGTGATGCTCGTTGGCGCTCGTCTGAATTGGCTATTAGCGCATGGTAAAAAAGGCTGGGCTAAGGATACTCAGTATATTCAGTTGGATATCGATCCACAGGAAATTGACAGCAATCGTCCGATTGTGGCACCGGTGATTGGTGATATCGCATCCAGCATGCAGGCAATGGCTAATGCCAACGGACAACATCATATTACTGCGCCTCGCGAATGGGTCGACGCGTTGAACCAGCATAAGCAGCAGAACGCGCTAAAAATGCACGATAAGCTCTATGCTGAAACCCCACAGTTGAATTATTTCAATGCATTGCGCGCTATACGAGATGTGGTCGATGAAAATCGAGATATATACGTAGTAAATGAAGGGGCGAATACTCTGGATAATGCACGCAATATCATCAATATGTATAAACCTCGTCAGCGTCTAGATTGTGGTACGTGGGGGGTAATGGGCATTGGAATGGGCTACGCGATTGGTGCTGCGGTGACATCAGGCAAACCCGTGCTCGCGATCGAAGGAGATAGCGCATTTGGCTTTAGTGGCATGGAAATAGAAACTATTTGTCGCTACAACCTACCTGTTACCGTGGTTATTTTTAATAATGGCGGAATCTATCGCGGCGATGGCGTCAATCTCAGTGGCAGTGCCGATCCTTCGCCGACGGATCTTTTGCATCATGCACGCTACGACAAATTAATCGAAGCCTTTGGCGGAATTGGTCACCATGTGACGACAACGGTTGAGCTGCAGGATGCCATCACAGCCAATCTAAAAGCGGGTACGCCTACAATTATTAATGTCGTTATCGATCCTGCCGCAGGTACGGAGAGTGGGCATATTACCCAGCTTAACCCGAAAAAAATCCAAGGAAATTAATTCCACTTCTTCATTAAACCGCATCATTTAACGCAGTTTAGGTGGTGCGATGTTATGGATACTGTCATGTTTAGTTTTTTTGTAAGTGATTTATTACCCATTATTGTGGTGATGCTATTAGGCTATGCCAGCGGCAAGCGCCATGCATTTTCAGAAGATCAAGCGCGTGCGCTGAATAAATTAGTACTGAATTTTGCTCTACCAGCTGCATTATTTGTCTCTATTGCGAGAGCTAATAGAGATATGATTTTTGCTGATACAAGATTGACAATTGTTTCCCTTATTGTTGTTCTTGGTTGTTTCTTTTTCTCTTGGTTTGGTTGTTATACTTTTTATAAACGTACTCGTGCAGAAGCCGCCGTATGTGCATTAATTGCGGGTTCCCCTACGATAGGTTTTTTAGGGTTCGCGGTATTGGATCCTATCTATGGAGACACTGTCAGTACGGGGCTCGTGGTCGCAATTATCTCAATTATTGTTAACGCGATTACTATTCCAATTGGACTCTATCTGCTGAACCCTTCCGCACGTGAAGGCGGCAAAGGTGTTGGACAAACTAATGCTCTTATTTCAGCATTTAAAGAACCTGTCGTCTGGGCACCAGTATTAGCCACATTGTTGGTGCTTATCGGGATCAAGATTCCTAATGAGTGGGATCCTTGCTTTAATTTAATCGCACAAACTAACTCCGGCGTCGCTGTTTTTGCAGCAGGTTTAACTTTAGCTGCACATAAATTTGAGTTTAGTCTTGAGATTATTTACAACACATTGTTGAAACTTATTTTGATGCCGCTGCTGATGCTGTTAGTTGGCATTCTGTTCCATGTTAACTCTGAGCAATTGCAGATGATGGTATTAGCAGGTGCATTACCGCCTGCATTCTCTGGAATTATCATTGCTAGCCGATTTAACATTTATACCCGAACAGGGACAGCTTCGCTAGCGGTCAGCGTATTAGGGTTTATCATTACGGCTCCAATGTGGATATATATCAGCCGTATGGTTGCTTAACACTTTTATTAAATATCAGATAACGCTGATATTGAGATAGGTTACCTCTAACTTTGCCGGAGCATGTGTTGCTCCGGGATTTCTCACAAGAATTGATTATTATGAATGAAATAACCCCAAAAGGCCCTTTTGATGGGCTATTAGTCATTGACCTAACACATGTTTTAAACGGACCTTTTGGCACGCAGATTTTGTGTGACTTAGGTTCTCGCGTTATAAAAGTCGAACAGCCTGGACACGGTGATGATACGCGTACCTATGGCCCGTATGTGAATGATCAATCGCTCTATTATAGTTTCGTGAATCGCGGTAAAGAGAGCGTGGTCTTAAATTTAAAAGAAGACAAAGACCGAGCCATTTTCATTAATATGCTTAAGCAGGCAGACGTGCTGGCGGAAAATTTCCGACCAGGAACGATGGAGAAGCTAGGCTTTTCTTGGGAATGCTTACAGCAAATCAATCCTCGACTGATCTATGCTTCTTCGTCAGGCTTTGGTCATACAGGGCCGATGAAGGATTCTCCTGCATATGACACCATTATTCAGGCGATGAGCGGAATTATGATGGAAACGGGTTTTCCTGATGGTCCACCAGTGCGAGTAGGAACCTCATTGTCCGATCTGTGCGCAGGTGTGTATATGTTTTGCGGTATCGCTAGCGCACTTTACGGGCGAGAAAAAAATGGTCGTGGCGCACACGTAGATATTGCGATGTTTGACTCCACGCTGTCATTTTTAGAGCATGGTCTTATGGCTTATATTGCGACAGGAAAATCACCAGATCGCATAGGTAATCGCCATCCTTATATGGCACCGTTTGACGTCTTTAATACGCAGGATAAACCTGTCACGATCTGTTGCGGTAATGATAATTTGTTTAATTCGTTATGTCGGGCGCTGAATCTGACAGAGGCTATGGCAGATCCACGCTACGCTAGCAATGTGCTGCGTGTGCAAAATCAGGCCAGTCTCAAAGCCGAGATCGAAAATGTGTTGAAAACCCAGACGGCCAAATTTTGGGTGGATCGGATCCATCAAGCAGGAGTGCCGGTTGCACCGCTATTGAGTGTATCTGAGGCAATGGAGTTGCCACAAACACAGGCTAGAAATATGTTGGTTGAAGCGGGTGGAATTCGAATGCCAGGAAACCCTATTAAAATAAGCGGCTATCCTGATCCGCATATTCGCCCTGGCGCAGCTACGCTTGATCAGCAGGGTGAGCAGCTACGGCTCGAGTTTAACTAGAACCTCAAGAACAATGCAGTGCCATCGGTATGGTATTGATAAAAGTGCCGCAGGAACTCACTATCTGAGCGCATCTACTGACAACACTCCCCGTATTCGCGCAGGTATGTGCTAGATATATTTAGCTGCGGTGCTTGCTCTTGTTTTCTGGTTAATCAGTAGGAGGGTTATGCTATTTACTCGGGTTTGATACTGGGGCAGCTTAAGCGCTATCTATGGGCACTATGATTTTAGGGCATACGACAGACAACTCAGATCTATCTGCTTAATGGTGGCCTGAAGCCAAATGGATCAGATTAATGGTTCTGGAAGCAGCTTAGTCATTGACTCTAAGGATAGGAGACAAACTGTTTTCTCATTCTATTAAGCTGTGAATATCTACTTGCAACAGGTGGTAAAAATACCTATCGCAAACGGATATTCAGAGGAGAGTAGGGCGTTTTGAAACGGAGGTAATCGTCACTACAAAATAGGGCCGGTCATCAAACAAAATAGATACCAACGCGGGCTTTTAAATCAGACTCTTGTCCATTTATATGATAATTGCCAGTATCTGATAAGCACACAAATTAAGATTCAATGCCCGTTATTTATTTTTTCTTGGCAAAATTTTATTGAATCTGCAGAATGAAATTAAAAACTTTATGCCCATGCCAAGCTTAACTGTATTTATACATAAAATTTTGAATAGTATACAAATCAGAATATTCGCAGCCTAAGAATATTTTCTCTTCATTTTTTATATCATCTGATTTCACTAATTCATTCTCATTTGTGTTTGACATTTCAACTAATTGATTAACTGTTAGTTTTATTTTATGGCTTAGTACAACCAATTCGTCATAAGGTGATGATTTTAAATATGAAATTTCTGTTTCACTATGTGCTGGGGATACCACTAATACAGATATAAATAACAAGTAAAATAGGTTAGTTGGCAATTTAATGATTTCCATGTTGTGTGTGAATAATATTATATAAGTTAAAGGTCATAACCTAAATAATGATTAAATAAAAATTTAAAAATTGCCAGTGAGATAGAACGTGCGGCTAGGTTGTTTTATATTATAACTAATAAAGCATGTTATTAAATTATTGGGAATATTAACTTCGTTTAGAATGCATTTAATCCTAGTAATATCAAAATAAACTGACTTATCTATTCTGAATAATAATTCATTTTCATCTTGAAGAGGACGCGTCATGACACCAAAGATCAAGCCATATACTGGGGCAGCTGCCGGTTGGGGAGCTGTTAGAGCAGTTGTAAATTCAATTCGGCATGAGATGAATGTTCAACATGGTCTGATTGCACTTTTTCATATGAATAAAGTCGATGGATTCGACTGTCCAGGGTGTGCATGGCCGGATCCTAAACATACATCATCCTTTGACGTATGTGAAAATGGCGCTAAGGCCGTTTCCTGGGAGGCGACAGAAAAGCGAGCGGACGCTGAGTTCTTTAAAACCCACACCGTAGATGAATTGCTTGGATGGGAACCTCGATTACTTGAGCAGTCTGGTAGGCTCACTACGCCTCTTAAATATGATCCTTCCGCTGATAAGTATTTACCCATTGAGTGGGAAATGGCATTTGCTGAAATTGCTCAAAAACTTCAGTCTTTCGACGATCCTAATGTTGTAGAGTTTTATACCTCAGGCAGGGCCTCCAATGAGGCTGCATTCCTGTATCAGCTCTTTGCAAGAGTGTATGGTACAAATAATTTTCCTGACTGCTCAAATATGTGTCATGAACCAACCAGTATTGGGCTAATGGAGAGTATTGGAGTGGGTAAGGGTACTGTAAAACTAGAGGATTTCGAGCACTGCGACCTCGTTATTTGTATTGGTCATAATCCTGGGACAAACCACCCGCGGATGCTTACTTCTCTACGAGAAGTCGCCTTGAGAGGCGCTAAGATTATTGCAATAAATCCGATGCAAGAGGTCGGTCTTACCAACTTTATCTCTCCCCAAAATCCTTATGAGATGCTAACCGACAAAGGTACTCCTTTAGTGAATGATTATTATCATGTCCGTGTTGGAGGAGATATTGCGCTGATGAAAGGGGTCATGAGATGTCTTATCGAGTTGCACGAAAAGACTTTATCTCAAGGTAGAGAGGGGATCTTAGACATTGAGTTTGTTCAAAATCATACCAATGGGTATAGGGAATTGCGTACTGATGTGCTTAATACCGATTGGCAGCATATTGTCGAGAGTTGTGGTCTTAGTGAAGAAGATATACAGCGCTTAGCCGCAAGCTATGCATCTTCCCAAAGCACCATAATCTGCTATGGCATGGGAATAACGCAGCACGAGCATGGAACTCGTAATGTACAGCAATTAGTCAACTTGCTGCTCTTAAAAGGAAATATAGGAAAGAAAGGTGCAGGCATTTGCCCTCTACGCGGCCATTCTAATGTCCAAGGCGATAGAACCGTTGGAATTACGGAAAAACCGAGCAGTGAATTACTTCATAATCTGAATAAGCGATTCGGATTTATACCACCCAGTCAATTTGGGCATTCGGCTATCGAAAGTATGAAAGCTATCTGCAATGGAAAATCCAAGGCGCTGATTTGCCTTGGAGGAAATTTTGCAGCAGCAATGCCAGATTATGCAGTTACATATCCTAAGCTTAAAGAGTTGGAGCTAACGGTACACTTAGCAACTAAACTGAATACCTCTCATTTATTAGTCTCTAAAATAGCTATGTTTTCCCCGTATTGGGAAGAACAGAAAAAGATTTGCAGAAGGGTACTTATCAGTTTGTTAGCGTTGAAGACTCAATGTCTGTTGTTCATTCCTCCTGTGGAGTCCTAACACCAGCGAGTGAGGATCTGAAATCGGAGTGTGAAATTATTGCTGGAATAGCTAAAGCAACGTTAGGGCAGGAAAAGGTGAACTGGGATGAACTAAAGAGTAACTACGATAAAATTCGAGATCATATAGAGGAAGTCTTCCCAGATTTTAGCAATTATAATGAACGTGTGAGAAAACCGGGAGGCTTCACATTAACAAACTCCGCTGCAGAAAGGCGCTGGTCTACAGCATCAGGACGAGCAAATTTTGTAGTTGCTTCTAACCTACTTGAAGATCCCATGATCGCAAATAAAAAAGGTATCGTATTGGCGACCGTACGTAGTCACGATCAATACAATACAACCATTTATGGGATGGATGACCGTTATCGAGGTGTATATGGGCAAAGAGATGTGTTGTTTCTTAGCAAAGAAACAGCTCGTAGCATGTCGATTAATGAAGGTGAACGAGTAAATATAATAGCCTTAGAATCTGATGGAACTCGTAGTGATAGAAGGATGAATAAGCTTAAAGTTGTCATTTATAAAATGGCAGATAAAACAGCTGCTACCTATTTCCCAGAGTCAAATCATATGCTTACTTTAGATCATTTTGATGAGAAAAGTGGTATTCCAGCTTATAAAAGCATTCCGGTAGAAATAGAAATTTTCGACTAATGGTTGTGTTTAGTTTATATTTATATATTCGTTAATATTAAAGTGTAGACTATTCCTGTTGAGTGATTTTTTTGAATTAAATTCAACTTTATCTAACCAAATGGATTACAAAAAACCTATTTTTCTGAGGCCGAAAGTACAGTCTTCTGGAGTGTTATTAATGTCAGATATCAAAAGTTTTTGTAAGTTTTGCAGCTTTGTTATTTAAATAAAAACCGCAAGACTTTCAGCATGGTTAATTCTTTAGCAAAAAGAATAATTATGTATCATGCTGTGTGAGTTGTAGATGACTTGATAGGGCTAATTTCAATTAAAAATCTAGGTGGAATATTGATGTTTTAATGGATTTTTATATTTCATTAAATAAAAATCTAACTTTTATAAAGTGTTTGGATTTATTTTAAATAGGTCAGATAGCGATGAATATACATAATTTAAAAGATACCAATACCTGTTATCTTCTTCTTAGTTGTGAAGAGAGTTTTTCATTTGAATCTGAAGATAAATATGAGTTGATTGGTTCTGATACTATAATCCTAACTAATAACGAGAATAGGAAATACTTCCCAAGTAGTAATATACATGAAATACCCATTAAGCAAAGTTTAATGCATGACTTGATTGGTTTTCTATCTGGTAGAAATTTAAAGTTAGTGAGCAGGAATAAAATAGCTGACTATCATAGCGCTGATTTTTGTGTACATGATATTTTTTTTAGAACGATTGATTTATCACATTCGCAAGATCAATCTGATCAAGAAGAATCTAAGTTCGTAACACATATATTGATGCTTTTGTCTTATTTTTTTGACCAGTCTCAATTATTAAGCTATCTGTTACGCGCAGTTAGACATATTACGTGTCTACAGGTGGAAGCTATTATTGAAAGTTGCCCATCCAAGAATTGGAAACTCACGGATATAGCTAATGAATTGTATATGAGTGCAAGTGGATTAAAAAGAAAACTACGAGAAGAAGGCACCTGCTATAAGCAGATTTTAATAAAGAGTCGCTTGGAGCTAGCAAAAAAACTACTTGAATCAAAAAATATTTCTATATTTGATGTGGCCTGTAAATGTGGTTTTTCTAATACATCTTATTTTATTTCTGTATTCAAAAATATTATTCAATAACACCGTCTTGTTATTCAAAGGGAATATATCATTGCATATAAATATTGCGATGGCTTGAGTATACCTTGAGGGGTTACTGCCTGTTCATTTAATGAGGCTTTTTGTGAGGCGGATGACTTTTATGCTAGCAATGTCTGCGAGTTTTATTATTGGGGCATACATGCTAACAGTCTTGATGATCAAGATGTGGAGCCATATCTTTATAATATAATGTTACTTATTTATATTTATTTGGCTGTTTTGTACTATTTAGTATCATGTTTGGAAAGTAAAATGAGTATAAATGAAGTGTCAAAAGATAAAAAAAATATCACTAAGAAAAAACTAATATTATTAGTTTTATTTGGTTTTTTGTTTTGTGCTACTATTTTTTCAGTCTATTGGTACATAGATATCAGAGACTCACAGACAACTGATGATGCTTATGTATCTGGAAACAAAATCTCAATATCATCACAGGTAGCATCAAGCGTTGTAAGTATAAATTATACTAATACAGACCTAGTGAAAAAGGGAGATATACTTGTTCAATTGGATAGCACTGATACTGCTTTAGCGTATAATAAAGCTAAAGGCAATTTATCAGAAACAGTTCGAAAAGTTAGACAGTTATATATAAATAACGCACTTGATAAGGATAATATTGAGAAGGCGAGAATAGCATATGAACAATCACTTTCTGATTTGAATAGATATTCAAGACTTACTGGAGTTGCGGCTGTTCCACACGAAACTCTCCAGCATGCCAAAAATCTAGTTGCCAGCAATAAAGTCGGCCTTAATATCGCGTTGCAAGAATACAAAAGCAACCAAGCTTTATTACTTAATACAAACTTTGCAAGTCAGCCATCTATACAAAATGCGGCCGATGCCGTACGCGAGGCATGGATAACACTGCAAAGAACCAGTATTAAAAGCCCAGTCACGGGCTATGTCGCACAACGTAATGTGAATGTTGGAGAAAATGTAAGTGTAGGGCAGAGTCTTATGGCCATAGTTCCAATGGATCAGTTTTGGATAGATGCTAACTTTAAAGAAACTCAGTTGGGACAAGTTAAAATTGGGCAACAAGTTGATTTTACAACTGATATTTATGGAGATAGCGTTGTTTATACTGGGCATGTTATGGGGATTAACATGGGCACAGGCTCAGCATTTTCATTGCTTCCTGCCCAGAATGCGTCAGGGAATTGGATAAAAGTTGTCCAACGTGTCCCGGTAAGAATTAAGATCAATATTGATCAACTAGAAAATAACCCATTGAGAATTGGTTTATCCGCGAATGTGAAAATTAAAACAATAGGTGGTGAGAACTCTTCGCTTCCGAAAACGCAACGTGCAACACCAGTTTATAGCAGCAAGACGCTAGTTTTAGATACTGCCGATGTAGATCGGGAAATTGTAAAATTATTAATGCTAATTAAGATATTTTATGGCTACTCAAATGAATAAGATTTCTCCTCTCACAGGCGTGAATCTCGTGTTAGTCACTATTGCATTGTCGTTAGCGACTTTTATGCAAATGCTTGATTCAACTATATCAAACGTAGCTATACCGACAATTTCTGGGTTTTTGGGTTCATCTACAAATGAAGGTACCTGGGTTATTACGTCATTTGGGGTAGCTAACGCAATCTCTATTCCAATTACAGGGCGCTTAGCCCTACGGTTTGGTGAGTTAAAACTATTTATTGTATCGGTTTCATTGTTTTCGTTGGCATCTCTTTGTTGTGGTTTATCTAATAGCTTGGATCTGCTGATTTTCTTTAGAGTGATTCAAGGTTTAGTTGCAGGCCCATTAATTCCATTGTCTCAAAGCTTGCTGTTACGGAATTATGCCCCCGAAAAAAGAAATATCGCACTTGCCTTGTGGTCTATGACAGTCATTATAGCACCTATATTTGGTCCAATTTTAGGTGGGTATATTTGTGATAATTTCAGTTGGGGTTGGATATTCTTAATAAATGTTCCATTCGGGATCATTGTGGTTTTAACGACTACGTTTGTTTTGAAGGGGAGAGAGACAGAGATTATTCCTGTCAAGCTAAACTTGATTGGGTTGAGTTTATTGGTTTTAGGGGTTGGTTGCCTGCAAATAATGCTAGATAAAGGCAACGATCTAGACTGGTTTAGTTCTAACTGGATAGTCCTGCTCTGTATCGTATCGGTGCTGTCTATTATTCTTTTGATTATTTGGGAAGCGACTTCATCTAACCCATTGCTTGATCTAAGTCTATTTAAGTCTCGAAACTTCTGCATTGGTGTTTTAGCTATAAGCTGTGCTTACTTGATATATTCTGGTGCAATAGTTTTAATGCCTCAGTTATTGCAAGAGGTTTTTGGGTATACTTCGGTCTGGGCTGGACTAGCCTATTCTCCGATTGGTATTATTCCTCTTCTCATGGCGCCCATTATTGGTCATTACGGCAATAAAATTGATATGAGAATATTAGTAACGTTCAGCTTTATCGTCTATGCAGGATGTTATTATTGGAGAGCAGTAACTTTTAGTACCAATATTGATTTTACAGCAATCATTGTACCTCAATTTTTCCAGGGTTTTGCCGTTGCTTGCTTTTTTTTGCCGCTTACAACAATCACGTTATCAGGTCTTGCCCCTGACAAATTTGCAGCAGCAACGAGTATGAGTAATTTTTTCCGTACCTTAGCGGGCTCTATAGGTACTTCAATTACAATCACGTTATGGAGCCGAGGAGGATCTTTTCATCATAGCAACTTATCTGAGTCTATTTCCTCTTTTAACCAAGAAAGTGTAGATTTAATTAAAAAGCTTGGCAGTGAAGGGTTAGATCTCGCCCAGTCGTTGCAATATATCAACACGCAGGTTACACAACAAAGCTTGTTAGTTTCTGCAAATGATATATTTTATTACTCATCTGGTATTTTTCTAATGCTTACATTAATCGTTTGGTTCGCACGACCTCCATTTAATACTAAACCTGTTACATGAAATTACTTCAGGAATACTAGGAGAGAAATCTCTTAGTATTTAAATTATTCTGGAGAACGTAAAGGTGGTCGTTTTACTGATTATTGAAATACCCTACGAGAGTACGTAGGGTAGGGCTGAAATGAGTAACAGATAACCGATGATTTTTAAGAACATCAGTTTGTATTTTTACACCAAAACTAAAGTGAATAATTTAGTGATGTAGCATATCGTCAATGACTTGCTGCGTTGTCAGTTGATACGGATAGTATGTAGGCCAATTATTCATTTCTGTCAGTAGTGCTTCTTGTGAGGTATTTCCCATGAAGATATGGAAATGAGACGATTTGCGCGGGGCAATAATATGATCGCTAAATTGCACGTATTTAGGTGCTTGACTGCCAGCATCTTTACACTCAAATAGATAGCGCACTCCTTTCTTCCCTGATGTGTAGTTCAGGATTTTGTATCCGCTATAGTCATACTTGCAGGAACTTTCCTTGTTCCCGCGCTGGAACGACATTACGCCATTTTCAATGCCGATAATATCCACATCGCTGGTGTATCCCTTACGGTAATAGGATTTAATCTGCTCAAATGTTTGACTGGAGTCTTTTTTTGCTTTCATCTTGAACACCGGATCGAGCTCACCGCTTTGCAAGTATGGATAAACTGACTGCCATACACCGTCCCAATCCGTCAGTTCTCTGTCTTTAACATTCTTATCGCTGAAAACACCGACAGTTGCCTGCTGCTCAACTTCGCTCATTGGCTTACCATGCGAATGATGTCCATGAGATTGTACATAGCCGCTAACTAAAAGCGCAATCAGAGCCAATGAAAGCTTACCAATATAATTTGCCAAGATACTCTCTCCCTATGAGTCAAGATGAGTAATGATATATTATAACATATCATTACTCAATCGTGTTTTTATCAGATGTTGCATTACCGGGCATAATCGCTTGGTGGTCGCAAACGGGTTTATGGCAGAGTGAATCAAAATCCTCCTGTGAGTACTACAAACTAGCCTAAAGATTGAGGGGGTAGATTAGATAGCAGATGAAATGAAGAGGGTTTTTCTATGAATTTCGAATATTTTTCAGACCAATATTGTACTCAGCGTTGCGCTCAATTTTAGATGCGCCTCTGTAATATTATCTGAGGTGGCATAAAATGAAAAAATCCACGCAATTGCGTGGATTTTTGTCAGGCATAAGGGGAATTTTACCCCAAAGCAGAAGTTAGACGTTGAACAAGAAGTTCATCACGTCGCCATCTTTAACGATGTAGTCTTTACCTTCTGAACGCATTTTACCGGCTTCTTTCGCGCCTTGTTCACCCTTGTAGGTGATGAAGTCGTCGAACGCGATGGTTTGAGCGCGGATAAAGCCTTTTTCGAAGTCGGTGTGGATTTTACCAGCAGCCTGTGGTGCGGTAGCGCCAACAGGAATGGTCCACGCACGTACTTCTTTCACGCCAGCGGTGAAGTAGGTTTGCAGATTCAGCAGTTCGTAACCTGCGCGAATAACGCGGTTCAGGCCAGGCTCTTCCAGACCAAGTTCAGCCATGAATTCGTCACGGTCTGCATCGTCCAGTTCAGCGATATCAGATTCAACGGCGGCACACACGGCAACCACAACAGAACCTTCTTTCGCCGCGATTTCACGCACGGTGTCTAAATACGGGTTATTTTCAAATCCGTCTTCGTTAACGTTAGCGATGTACATGGTTGGCTTCAGCGTCAGGAAGCTCAGGTAGCGGATGGCAGCCTTGTCTTCATCGCTTAAATCCAGCGCGCGCAGCATGCCTGCGTTTTCCAACTGTGGTAGACATTTTTCCAGCGCAGCCAATTCAGCTTTTGCGTCTTTATCGCCGCCTTTGGCTTTCTTCTGCACACGGTGCATTGCACGTTCGCAGGTGTCTAAGTCAGACAGTGCCAGTTCAGTGTTGATAACGTCGATATCGTCAGCAGGATCAACTTTGTTGTTCACGTGAATGATGTTGTCGTTTTCGAAGCAACGAACAACGTGGCCGATCGCTTCCGTTTCACGGATGTTGGTCAGGAACTGGTTGCCCAGACCTTCGCCCTTAGAGGCGCCTTTTACCAAACCAGCGATATCAACGAATTCCATGGTGGTTGGCAGGATGCGCTGTGGTTTTACGATCTCAGCCAGTTTGTCCAGACGCGGATCAGGCATAGGAACGACGCCGGTGTTCGGTTCAATGGTACAGAACGGGAAGTTCGCTGCTTCGATACCCGCTTTGGTCAGCGCATTGAACAGAGTGGATTTACCAACGTTTGGCAGGCCCACAATACCGCATTTGAATCCCATGTGTTATCACCTTAACTTATTGAATATCAACAACTAAATTTTAGTATGTCGAAGAAATTGGAAATTATCCGCCAATTATACACGCAAAGTACCTTTTTCTCGAATCATCCATCGGGAAAGGACGCGCATATATGATCAGCGTGGTGTAGATTTGAAGCCGTTCATACGCGCCATTGCGCGATCGATGCCTTCTTTCAGCAGCACTTCGGTACAGCGCAGCGCTTCATCAATAGCGTCGTCAATCAATGGCTGTTCGCTGGCGAGTGGCTTGCCCAGCACAAAACCGACAACTTTGCTTTTATCGCCTGGGTGGCCAATGCCGATGCGTAGACGGTAAAAGTTAGGGTTATTACCCAGTTTGCTCTGAATATCTTTGAGGCCGTTATGACCGCCGTTTCCGCCGCCTAACTTTAATTTGGCCACGCCTGGTGGTAGGTCTAGCTCATCGTGTGCAACCAGAATCTCATCGGGCTGAATACGGTAAAAGGTGGCGAGGGCGGCAACGGCCTTACCGCTCAAGTTCATAAACGTGGTTGGCACCAATAAGCGTACATCGTTGCCAGCCAAATTTAGGCGCGCGGTATAGCCATAAAATTTGCTTTCTTCCTTCAGTGACTGACCGTTACGTTCAGCCAGTGCATCGACGAACCATGCCCCTGCGTTATGACGTGTTTGTGCGTATTCCGCTCCTGGATTGGCAAGGCCGACAATTAGTTTGATAGTCACGTTTTGTTCCACGTATCAGAGAAGAAATTCAGCCGCGCATTTTACCCCTATGCGGCGGGAATGCAAAAGCTTGGCTTAAAGGAGGGCGTTAAGTTAAAAAATAGTCATTAATTGGACAAATTATGATCGCGCTATAGAATCAGTAGTGTTAAGGGTAATGTAAAAATAACGTAAAGAAAGATAAGCGAAAAAGCACAAATTGTGATGTATAGCGCAATAACCATACGCCATATGAGTCTATACTTTAAGCATAAGGAAAGATTGAACGCCGGAAGGCGTAACACATTAAGTGTTCTAACTTGAGGAGGTGATTTATGAAACGTAAAACTGCCATGAGGCTCGGTAACGTTTTTATGGGGTTAGGCCTGATCACCATGGTTGGCGGCGTAGGTTACTCCGTTCTTGCCCAGCTGCCTCAGCTCAATTTACCTCAGTTTCTGTCACACGGCGCTGTTATGAGTATCTTCGTTGGGGCGCTGTTATGGTTGGCCGGTGCGCGTATCGGTGGTCATGAACGTGTTGCCGACCGTTACTGGTGGGTTCGCCACTTTGATAAACGCTGTAATCGTAATACTCGTCATTCTTAACCTTTCACAAACGGTTGTTTTGAGTAATAAGATTGTGTTTAAGAAGTTGTTAGTGAATAAGATTAAATGAATATTAGCCTGATAAATTAAAACGCCGCACTGCTTTCGCAACGCGGCGTTTTTTTGTTTGCGTCCTACCCAGTGCAAACAAAAAACGGCGGATTTCTCCGCCGTTTTGCTGCATGTTGAACGAGATCTTAGTGTTCGAACATCGCAGAGATAGATTCTTCATTGCTGATACGGCGGATAGCTTCAGCCAACATGCCAGACAGAGTCAGGGTGCGAACTTTCTTCAGCGCCTTGATTTCGTCAGACAGAGGGATGGTATCGCAGACGATGATTTCATCAATCACAGAGTTTTTGATGTTGTCGATCGCGTTGCCAGAGAAGATAGGGTGGGTTGCGTAAGCAAATACACGTTTAGCACCACGTTCTTTCAGTGCTTCAGCGGCTTTACACAGCGTACCACCGGTGTCGATCATGTCATCAACCAGCACGCAGTCACGGCCTGCAACGTCACCGATGATGTGCATCACCTGAGAAACGTTAGCGCGAGGGCGACGTTTGTCGATGATAGCCATATCAGTATCGTTAAGCAGTTTAGCGATAGCACGGGCGCGAACCACACCACCGATATCTGGAGAAACCACAATTGGGTTTTCCAGATTCTGTTGCAGCATATCTTCCAGCAGGATCGGGCTACCGAATACGTTGTCTACCGGCACGTCGAAGAAGCCTTGAATCTGTTCAGCATGCAGGTCCACGGTAAGAACGCGGTCAACACCTACGCTTGACAAAAAGTCAGCCACGACTTTCGCCGTGATTGGCACACGCGCAGAACGCACGCGGCGGTCCTGACGAGCATAGCCAAAGTAAGGGATAACTGCGGTAATGCGGCCGGCAGAAGCGCGGCGCAGCGCGTCAACCATAACAACCAGTTCCATTAGGTTATCGTTGGTTGGTGCACAGGTGGACTGGATGATGAAAATATCACCACCGCGTACATTTTCGTTGATTTGTACGCTCACTTCGCCGTCGCTAAAACGACCTACAGCGGCGTCACCAAGGCTGGTGTACAAACGGTTGGCAATACGTTGTGCTAGTTCCGGGGTAGCGTTACCAGCAAAAAGCTTCATATCAGGCACGAGAAGAACCTCAGGCTTGCGTCCAGAGAAGTTGGCAGTACAGACACGTTAAACAGGGGGTGGTGATAGCGTGCTGCAATACCCTACGGGTGTTTCAGAACTCAAATATTCAAAGCAGTGGCAGCGGATGCACATCACGTTGAATATGTCTAAGTTCTCTTCATTTGCCAAACAAGACAAATGGCCGAGTCAAAACGTGGCTACTTGCGCTAAATTGTGCTCATAGTTCGCGCTATTGATGCGTTGCTGATACTTAAAACGCGTATCAAGCAGGGCGCATCAAACGTAAAAATCATTTTACGGACTCAATAAGCTCTGAGCGGACAAGGTGTAACGGTGAGGTATTAACGCCACGCGCAACAAAACCCTTGATCCACTCGGGGGCTCTGCTAAGCACCTGACGGGCAGAAGACTCGGTGTCAAATTCAGCAAACACACAAGCACCTGTGCCAGTCAGACGCGACGGCGCGTATTGTAACAGCCATGAAATGACCTGTTCAACCTCACGGAAACGTTTTCTTGCGGTAAGTTCGCAATCATTTGCATACGGAATACGGAGAAGTTCCTGCAAAGACCGTACAGGAGTATCTCTTTTCAGCTCCGGATCGCCGAAGATCGCAGGGGTAGGAATATTTACACCGGGGTGTGCAACAAGGTACCATTTTTCTTCAGGATGTGCGGGATGTAACAATTCGCCAACACCTTCTGCAAAAGATGCAAAGCCATTAACAAAAATAGGTACATCCGCGCCGAGCGTTAAACCTAACTTTGCCAGCTCGCTGTCGCTGAGATTGGCTTGCCATAATGTATTGAGTGCCACGAGTACGGTTGCCGCATCGGACGAACCGCCACCAAGACCTCCTCCCATCGGAATGATCTTTTCTAGCGCAATATCCGCACCACAGTGCGAGAAGCGTTCAGGCAAATGATCACGCAGAAGCTTTGCTGCCCGAATAATCAGGTTTTGCTCATTTGGCACGCCGTCGATGGGCGTGAGCAAATTGATCTGACCGTCATTACGCGGTGTGATGGTGAGGCGATCGCCATAATCCAAAAACTGAAACAGCGTTTGTAGATTATGGTAGCCGTCTGGACGACGGCCCGTAATGTATAAAAATAAGTTTAGCTTGGCTGGCGCGGGCCAAACGCGGGTGGTAGACATCATTTTTGCAGCGTCCAATTATCCATTTTGAGCTTGATACGCTGTTCACCCTGCGTAATTTCTAACTGAGCAGGCAGAGAGGGCTTACTGTCAGGATCATATTTCAGGTAGTTCACTTTCCAGGTGAGGCCATCTTTGCTGTAAGTCAGATCTTGCAAACGATACTGGCTATCGAGGGTGAAATCTGTTGCGTCACCCGGCAGGCCCAGCATCCATAGACGCAGGCTTTGCAGTGGAATTTGCATGCCGGTCAGTTTTTGGATCATTTCATCAGCGTTATCGCTGACATAGCGCTTGCCTTTATTGTCTGTCAGTTGCACCACGCCCGGAATGACGTTTAATTCCATTTCAGTGCTGCCCAGCGGATTCGTCAGCAGCAGTCGATAACGCTCGGGTGCCGTCTGTTGCCAGAAGAAGCGGGCATATACTTTTTGCTTATCGGAAAGATAGGCAAAAGCACCGCGAGTTTGGTACTCGGCGATTTTCTGAACCTGAGACTCATGTTCGCGCCACTGTGGTGCGGTAGGGCTACCGGCAGGGCCTTTGTGTTGCGTGGTGCTACAGGCGGCCAATAAAACACAGCTAAGCGGCAGTAATTTAAGTAATTTTAGTTTTTGCATCGGGTTGTCCGTTCAGATTCTCGAGGGTGGAGCGGAGAATGATCATTGCGGTTAACGCTAGCGGTCTTATCTAGCAGCGTCAATGCTTTCTGCGTGTCGTGTAGCAAATATTAAGGGTAAAAGTCAGGGAAATTGATTCAATAAGATACATCCCTATTTCGTGTGGCTTTTATTGATCTCGCGCATCAAGTAGAATGCCCACATAAATAAACGAATATACCCGTCATACTTCAAGCTGCACGTGCGTTGGCTGCGTTCAATCACCCGAATCACTTACTTGATGTAAGCCCATCGGGATTCGTTCTCTCGCCGCCTGCCTGCAACGCGAATTATCTAGGGTATCTGAAGCGATACTATTCGACGATTTGTCATGAGCCTGCTTGCACTTGGAATCAATCACAAAACTGCACCGGTAGCACTCCGTGAGCGGGTGACGTTTTCACCTGAAACACTGAACCATGCTATTGAAAGCTTACGCCAGCAACCTCTGGTGCAGGCTGGCGTTGTGCTGTCTACGTGTAACCGCACCGAGCTGTATCTCAGCATGGAGCAACCGGAAGATGTGCCGCCGCAGGATCTGCATAAACAGATCGTTGATTGGCTGTGCGCTTACCACAAACTGTCCCCTGACGAAGTCAATAAGAGCCTCTATTGGTATCAAGATAACGATGCCGTGAACCATTTGATGCGTGTAGCAAGTGGATTGGACTCTTTGGTATTGGGCGAGCCGCAAATTTTAGGGCAGGTCAAAAAGGCCTATACGGAATCTCAACGTGAGCAGTCGATGTCTGCTGACCTTGAGCGTCTGTTCCAAAAAACGTTCTCGGTCGCCAAGCGTGTACGTACTGAAACAGATATCGGCGCGAGCGCCGTCTCAGTGGCTTTTGCCGCCTGTACGCTGGCGCGCCAGATCTTTGAATCGCTTTCTGAAGTCAATGTGCTGTTGGTTGGCGCGGGTGAAACCATCGAGCTGGTGGCGCGTCATCTGCGTGAACATAAAGTGCGGCATATGATGATTGCTAACCGCACCCGTGAGCGCGCTCAGGCGTTGGCGGATGAGGTTAACGCGGAAGTGATTACGTTACCCGAAATCGATGAGCGTTTGGCGCAGGCCGATATCATCATTAGTTCTACCGCAAGCCCGTTGCCGATCATCGGCAAAGGCATGGTTGAACGCGCGCTTAAAGCTCGCCGTAACCAGCCGATGCTGTTCGTTGATATCGCGGTTCCCCGTGATATTGAGCCGGAAGTCGGTAAATTAGCCAGCGCCTATTTGTATAGCGTCGATGATTTGCATTCGATCATTCAAAGCAATCTTGCCCAGCGCAAAGCCGCAGCCGTTCAGGCTGAGCATATTGTGCAGCAGGAAAGTGCCAATTTTATGGCCTGGCTACGAGCCCAAGGTGCGGTGGAAACTATCCGAGATTATCGTTCACAGGCCGATCAAATGCGCGCCGAAGCGGAAGCAGAAGCGCTGGCCGCGATTGCACAGGGTGCCGATGTTGAAACCGTCATCCATAAATTGGCGCATCGGCTAACCAATCGACTGATTCACGCACCAACCAAATCCCTCCAGCAGGCCGCGAGTAACGGCGACATCGAAAAATTACAGGTGTTGCGCGACAGTCTCGGGCTGGACCAAAATTAGTTCCTCTTATTACATACGGGTAAATAGCCACGCATGAAGCCTTCTATCGTTGCCAAACTAGAAGCATTACAAGAGCGTCACGAAGAGGTGCAGGCGCACCTCGGAGATGCCGGAGTGATTGCCGACCAAGACCGTTTCCGCGCGCTGTCACGCGAGTACGCGCAGTTGACCGACGTCACTCGTTGTTTCCAGACCTGGCAACAGGTACAGGAGGATCTCGCCACGGCTGAGCTGATGCTAGACGATCCTGAAATGCGTGAAATGGCGCAGGAAGAGATTTCCGAAGCAAAAAATCAGATCGCCGACTTAGAGCAACAGCTGCAAATTCTGCTGTTACCGAAAGACCCTGACGATGAGCGTAGCTGCTATTTAGAAATTCGCGCCGGAACCGGCGGGGATGAAGCCGCATTGTTTGCGGGCGATATGTTCCGCATGTACAGCCGCTATGCCGAGGCACGCCGCTGGAAAGTTGAAGTGATGAGCGCCAACGAAGGTGAACACGGCGGCTTCAAAGAAGTGATTGCCAAAGTCATTGGCGAAGGTGCTTATGGTCGCTTGAAGTTTGAATCTGGCGGCCACCGTGTACAGCGCGTACCGGCAACGGAATCGCAAGGCCGTATCCATACTTCTGCCTGTACCGTTGCGGTAATGCCAGAAATTCCAGAAGCTGAATTGCCGGATATTAACCCAGGCGATTTGCGTATTGATACCTTCCGCTCATCGGGCGCGGGTGGACAGCACGTTAACACCACGGACTCAGCGATTCGTATTACCCACTTACCAACCGGCATCGTGGTTGAGTGTCAGGACGAACGTTCTCAGCATAAGAACAAAGCGAAAGCGTTGTCGGTGTTAGGTGCGCGTATTCGTGCGGCTGAAATGGCTAAGCGCCAACAGGAAGAAGCGTCTACGCGTCGCAACCTGTTAGGCAGCGGCGATCGTTCTGACCGTAACCGCACCTACAACTTCCCGCAGGGGCGTGTGACCGACCACCGTATCAACCTGACAATTTATCGTCTGGATGAAGTGATGGAAGGAAAACTGGATTCGCTGATTGAACCAATTGTTCAAGAATACCAAGCGGATCAGCTGGCATCACTTTCTGAGCAAGACTGATGCGATTTGACCAGTGGCTAAAACAGGCGATTGACAGGCTGTCTACCGGTGAAAGCCCTAAGCGTGACGCTGAGATCCTGCTGGGTTTTGTCACTGGCAAAACACGTAGCTATATTTTAGCGTTCGGCGAAACCGCACTTTCGCCAGAGCAGGCACAACAGCTAGAGCAGCTACTGGCACGCCGCGAACGGGGTGAACCGGTGGCTTATCTGGTTGGCGAACGCGAGTTTTGGTCGCTTCCGCTAGAAGTGTCACCGGCGACGCTGATCCCGCGTCCAGATACCGAATGCTTGGTGGAAAAAGCGCTCTCGCTATTGCCCGCAACGGCCTGTCGAGTGCTGGATTTAGGGACGGGCACGGGCGCTATTGCCTTGGCACTCGCCAGTGAAAGACCCGATAGCCAGTTCATCGGCGTTGATTACTCAGCGGATGCCGCGGCACTTGCATTGCGTAACGCAACACGTCTAAACCTCACTAATGCTTCATTTGTCACAGGAAGCTGGTTTGAGCCGGTGGCAGGGCAGCAGTTTGCGCTCATTGCGAGTAATCCGCCCTATATTGATGAAGCCGATCCGCATCTTTCGCAGGGCGATGTTCGCTTTGAGCCTGCCAGCGCATTAGTGGCTCCTGAGCAGGGGCTGGCAGATTTACGCCATATTGTTGAATATGCTCCCGATCATCTTATCCATGAAGGGTGGCTGATTATGGAACATGGCTGGCAACAGGGCGAAGCCGTTCGTTACCTGCTTAGCGCGCGCGGATTTGTGCAGGTCGCCACGCAGAAAGATTATGGCAACAATGACCGGATTTCTTTCGGTCAGTGGATAGCCAAATAGCGGGAACTCACGTTTTTATCGTGCCCAATGTCGTTGACTATAGAAAGAGGAAATAACGTATGGAAGCTTATATTGGGATAAAACATCTGCATTTGCTGACGGTGGCAATAAGCGTTGTGCTATTCATTCTGCGTTTCTTCTGGAAATGGCGTAATTCAGCTATGATAGAGCGTCGTTGGGTGAAGATTGCGCCACATGTGAACGATACCTTGCTATTTGTAACCGGTATTGCCTTGGTCTTTATCACCCGATTTTATCCATTTACCCCTCAGGGGACTTGGCTGACGGAAAAACTGGTCGGTGTTATTATTTACGTTGTGCTTGGCTATGTTGCTTTAGGCAAACGACCACGTAGCCAAAAGTCAGATGTTTTGCTTTCGTGGCCGCACTCGTATGTTTGTACTTAATTATTAAACTGGCAATGACGAAAATGCCGTTGCTGATGGGGTATGTATGAGTTCCATAGCTGATTTTGAGTTTAACCGCTTCCCTCTGAGCGAAGGGGTTATTCTAGTTTCGCAAGCTATACGTCGTGATTTCCCTGCCGATACAGTGCGCGAAACATTGCAGCAGCTGTCTGAGCAGGCGTTGGCGCATATCGATGCGGAATTAGATCAGGATCAGAAACTTGAGCAGTTAATCGATCTGTTCTTCAATGAATGGGGATTTGGCGGCGTGGGCGGCGTATATCGTCTTTCTGACGCGCTCTGGCTGGATAAGGTTCTTAGCTCTCGTCAGGGAACGCCGGTTTCTTTAGGCATTGTTTTCCTGCATATTGCACACCAGCTTGATTTGCCTTTGCAGCCTGTCATTTTTCCCACTCAGCTGATTATGCGTGCAGATTGGCTCGATGAAGAAATGTGGCTGGTTAACCCACTCAATGGCGAGACGCTAAACGAGCATACGTTAGAAGTTTGGTTGAAGGGCAACCTTGGTTTAATGGCCAGCCTTGAAGATACCGACTTTGACGAAGCGGAAAACAGCATGGTGGTGCGCAAAATGTTGAGCACCCTGAAAGCCGCGCTGATGGAAGAAAAGCAGATTGAATCTGCACTGCGCGCCTGTGAAGCCTTGCTGGAGTTCGACCCCGAAGATCCGTATGAAATCCGCGACCGCGGCTTGATTTATGCGCAGCTGGATTGTAATCATATTGCGGTTTCTGACCTTAGCTACTTCGTTGAACAATGCCCAGAAGACCCGGTGTCCGAGGTCATTAAGGTGCAGATACACTCCATTGAGCAGAAAAATATTGTTCTGCACTGATTTATTTTCCCCCATGAGTGCCAGCCGCGCTGATGGGGTTTAAATTCGTTATTTTTGCCTCCATTTATTGATTCTTATGCCGGACGTTTTGTTATCGCTGTTGCAACAGCGACTTCAGAGCCACAAGGTATACACGGTTACTTGAACATTAAGGCGCAAGCATGAAACAGAAAGTTGTCAGCATTGGTGATATCAAAGTCGCGAACGATTTGCCGTTCGTTCTTTTCGGTGGCATGAACGTGCTGGAATCGCGTGATTTGGCGATGCGTATCTGTGAGCATTACGTTACCGTTACTCAAAAGCTGGGTATCCCTTACGTCTTCAAAGCTTCTTTTGATAAAGCCAACCGTTCTTCTATTCACTCTTACCGTGGCCCAGGTCTGGAAGAGGGTATGCGTATTTTCCAAGATATCAAACAGGCTTTCGGCGTTAAGATTATCACTGACGTTCATACGCCAGAACAGGCACAGCCTGTTGCCGACGTAGTTGACGTGATCCAATTGCCTGCATTCTTGGCCCGTCAAACTGACCTGGTTGAAGCTATGGCGAAAACCGGCGCGGTTATCAACGTGAAAAAACCACAGTTCCTGAGCCCTGGCCAGATGGGTAACATCGTTGATAAGTTTGAAGAAGGCGGCAACGATAAAATCATTCTGTGCGATCGTGGTGCAAACTTCGGCTACGACAATCTGGTTGTTGATATGCTGGGCTTCGGCGTGATGAAGAATGCCTCTAAAGGCAGCCCAGTGATCTTTGACGTGACACACTCACTGCAGTGCCGCGACCCGTTTGGCGCAGCATCTGGCGGACGTCGTGCGCAGGTAACCGAACTGGCTCGTTCAGGCATGGCGATTGGTTTGGCTGGCCTGTTTATCGAAGCTCATCCAGATCCAGCCAATGCACGTTGCGATGGTCCATCTGCATTGCCGCTTGATAAACTTGAGCCATTCTTGGTTCAGATGAAAGCAATTGACGATCTGGTGAAAAGCTTCCCAGAGCTAGATACATCTAACTAATTTTATTGAAATTTTAGTTAGGGTATAAAAAAGGCACGCATGAAAGCGTGCCTTTTTTGTCTCTAACGAACTCAATCCTAAGAGGCTACGCTCTCATTCAGATGCTTAACTGCGTCTGGCAGGGTAGAGAAGAAGGCGAGTTTGCCTGAGATTGGCGCAATTCGAGCGCGAGCAAAGGTTTTCAGCGGTTGGAAAGGAATATCGGTGATAATCAACTGTTTCCCTTCAGGCAACGCTTCAACGAAACGCTGGAATGCGTTCAACCCACCCGCATCAAGCACCGGAACCGCGTCCCACTGCATGACGATGGTATTGTAATCTTCGCTTTGTACCAACAGTTCAGAGAATATACGCTCGGCGGCAGCGAAGAACAGCGGCCCACTAACGCGAAGCATCAGCGTTGATGTTTCGGCTGATTCGCTCAGCACGCTTAAGCGCGTCATTCGTGCAATACGGCGCATAAACAGCAGCGATGCCAGCACAATCCCCACGGTGATAGCAATCGCCATGTCGAATAGCACCGTCAATGACATACACATCAGCATAACGATGATGTCGTCTTTGGGGGCGCGACGCAGCAGATAAACCACTTTATGCGCTTCGCTCATATTCCACGCCACCATCAACAGCAGTGAAGCCATTGCGGCCAGTGGCAGGAAGGAGAGCCACGGCGCGAGCACCAGCAGGGCGAGGATCACCAGCAGCGAGTGAATAACGGCTGAGATTGGCGAAGTTGCTCCCGCGCGCACGTTAGCCGCTGAACGCGCAATCGCCGCGGTCGCGGTGATACCGCCAAAGAAAGGCGCCGCAATATTACCTAACCCTTGACCGATAAGTTCGCCGTTAGAATTGTGTTTTTTCCCGGTCATACCATCGAGAACCACGGCGCACAGCAGGGATTCTATGGCACCCAACATTGCCATAGAGAAGGCCGCTGGCATCAACGCTGTTAGCGTATTCCAGCTTAAATCAATGGGCTGACCATTTCCCGATGGCAAATTCCACGGCAGCACAAACTGCGGCAGAATCGGCGGTATGCCTTGGCCTTGGGTGCCGTCGGCTAACAGGTAGCTAAAGCGAGAACCGATAGTGGCGACATGGGTGTCAAATAGCGCAAAAATCCCCATGACGGCAGCACCGGCTAGCAGAGCCGGTAAATGCCCCGGTAAACGCAGCCCTAATCGAGGCCAGAAAATTAATACTGCCAGCGTGGTTGCGCCAATCAGCGTGTCTGCCCAGCTAATCGTAGGCAGAGCCTGCGCCAAGGCGGCGACTTTCATGAGATAGCTTTCAGGCACGTGTTCGAGGTGCAAACCGAAGAAATCCTTGATTTGCATGGTACCAATGGTAATCGCAATACCAGAAGTAAAACCGAGAGTGACGGAAAGGGGAATATATTCAATCAGGCGGCCAAAACGAGCCAACCCCATCAGCAGTAAAAATACCCCAGACATCAACGTCGCCAGCAAAAGGCCGGATAGACCAAACTGCTGTGACACCGGATAGAGGATAACGACAAAAGCAGCCGTCGGGCCTGAAACGCTAAAACGTGAACCACCGCTTAATGCAATCACAATACCCGCAACGGCCGAGGTATATAAACCGTATTGAGGCGGTACGCCACTGCCGATGGCGAGGGCCATCGCCAAAGGAATAGCAATAATACCGACCGTAATGCCGGCAATAATATCTTTAACAAAGCGCTGTGCGTTATAAGGCTCACGCCAGCAGGCTTCTATTAGCGCGCTAAACGGCATGATGCCGCTAATTTTATGCGTTTTCATTATACGAATTGTTAGCTAGTGACCTAGCTCCCTAAGAGAGGTTCAAAGACTACACCATTGGCATCTTGCCAAATGGACTCCCGCTGGTGACAAAATGGGCACAATTTTGGTACACCCCAAGCTTGCTTCAACGCGATAACTCCTATGATTCACACAAAAGAATCACTCAAGCGACGAATCGCTTTTTAGCCGGAATACAACGGATGAAACAGAATCTCAAAGAAGGGCACAATTTCTAACCACTGTTTTCATCAGACCTAGAACTAGGTTACTGAATCAACCACCATCCATGACAGTTTACACCAAGTTGGCTGAGATTGCCTTGACTAAAGTCTATAACTCTTGCTCAAAGTCGAAAAAAATCAGGTTTATCAATCCTAAAGAGTCAATTAAACCTGACGCCAAGACGCCGCGCGATCTTTCTTAAAAGAGGCCGGGAAAGAATGAAATATGTTAGTGGTAATTAAAAGTGGAATAAAAATCCCATAATGCTTCTTATGATAATATTTATTTTTATCAGAAGATAAGTTCGCATGAATTCGACGATGGCTAAATGATTTGAATACTTTTAATCATGAGATATCTATCCGGTAATCTATTTCTCGTTGATGGCTATCGTGATTTTACTGTCGGCTATTTACCTTCAATCCAGTAAATATTAAGTGCCATTCATGATGTGCTATCCGATCTAGCAGCGGATTTATCAATTGTTTTAACTGTTTTTTGAAGGAAAGGAGTGTGTGGGTGAACTATACGTTATCGGCTAAGTTGTTTATTTTAATGATTTTTATTTTTATTTTACTAAGTGCCTCCGGGTTAACCTATCTGATGAGCCACTAATACGTGATTTGCGGACGTCGGTATTTGATTTTTCTTGCAATAAATATCAGGCCGAGACTGTTCGGTAAAATGGCGTATGCATATATCAACGGACAAAAGTTAATATATATCAGTGTGAATGGTTGACCGATACTATGGATATTAACGGCTAACCCGCTGAGAATTTGGTATCGACCGTGATGCTGCTGGTGAATAGCGTTATTTTTAGCGATGGCTATCGTTGTTTATTGCTACGCCATTGCTCAATATCGATAGACTATTACGCTATAGCAATGGCGAAGCTGAATGAGGCTAATCTCTGCTTTTAGTGAGCATGCTGGTTAACGAGCGGTTAACTTGAGAAAACGAGATATTACGGTTGTTACTATCTGGTGATCGTCGAGTTGCGGAGCACCGGAAACCGTGATTGTTCCTACACATCCAGTGTCCTTAATGATCAGCGGAAAACAGCCACCGTGCGCAGCATAGTCATTTAAACTTAAGCCGTAGCGCTCTTCTAACGTGGAGTTGCGTTGCTGTAGACGCAGGCCGATGGCATAAGAGCTTTTATGAAAGCGATTAACCACGTTGCGTTTTCTGCGGATCCATTCGGCGTTATCCGGTGATGTGCCACGCATGGCGTAATGAAACAGCGTGTGGCCAGCTAACTGAATATCAATACTCACGGCAACGCCACGTTGCTCTGCCTCGGCTTTCAGCGCGGAGCCAATTTTCCATGCGGTATCGGTATTAAATGAGGAAAACTGTAAGTTGGCTTCTTCTGCGGCAAGCAGGGCTAATTCGTCTTCAGTATTCATTAGGGTTTTCCTTCATCTAAAAATAGCAGCATAACGGTTGGTATAGCGTAGAGCTAGACCGGTTAGTTATAACTCAGCACGTTCAACGTTAATCCAGCAGCGGTGAGCATCGAAAATCTACTTCGCCAGATAGCAAAACGCCGTCTCTGCGGGCAGAAACGGCGTTTAAGAAAGAGTCTGAATTAGCGGGCGAGGGCGGTAACGGCACTCACCAGTGGGCCACCCACGGTACGCTTTAAGGTCAGAATGGCTATGCCTTTCACTAAAGAGACAGCGCTACGGCGGATGGTGCTATCAATGTAGTCTTTGTCTTTTTGCACAGACAACCACCCCATGGACTCAATCTGAGCGAGCAGAGCGGCTGCTTTTACTTGCTTGGAGTCAAAGCGGATCGCCACTGAGCCCGCATAAAGACGGTGAGTGATCTCTTCAATTCCATCTGTCGCTTGCAGCTGTTTGATCGCTTCTTTGACGAGCTTTGGATTGCGCTGAATAAAATCCGAACGCACACGGATGCGATTTTGAGTTTGGTGCAGGTAAGGTGACATGTGGACCTCATACATGATAACCGTAATGAGAATAATTTATATTAATGAAATCACTCTGTCTATCCCTTGCCGACTTTTTCCGCACTTTCCGAACGTATCAATTCTCACTTTCGATCATTAATTGATGGACCGCAAACATACCGCTAAAACCTTATTTTTAGTGTGAATACCTATGGCTTTATACGATAGATTAACCCTAGACATCCAGAGTGCTTTGCACTTGAACGCCAATGACGAACGGGATTTTTCATGCAGTTAGAAGATTTAAGCGGGCTCATGACGCTGCGTCGCTTTGTTGAGGTGGCTCATCATATTCCAGGGCGCATCCGTTTGCGCTTCACCAACCGCCTGATTTCAGGTTTGAGTAAGCACAAACTGTCTGCACTTGAAGAAATATGCCACCCAGAGGGCTATCTGCGTAGCTATTCACTGAATACCGCCACCGGAAGTCTGGTGCTGGAGTACAGCGCTGCGCACATCTCACCGGCAATGCTCAATCAGCTTTTCGGCGATGACGATGCGCTCGCTCATCAGGCTCTTGAGCAGATTTATTCCACTCTTTCACATTCAGAAAGCAAATAAGGGATCACACTATGAGTAACGACAACAATAACCCAATGAATCAGGGTGCACCTTATTATCCACCGTTTGGCTATCCGTATTACCCGCCAATGCCTGAAATGCCACAACAGCCTGCTCAGCAGATGCCTCCGCAGCCGCAACAGCCGCCGATGGGCTGGCCACAGCAGCCTGTTTGGTATCCGCACATGATGCCGGGATTCCCACCAATGGGTTACCCAATGCCGCAGCAGCCAATGATGCCACCGCAACAGGCGATGCCACACCCACATCATCCGCATCACCATCACCACGCTGCCGCCCCAGGATTTGACTGGAGCTCACAGGCGCAGGGTATGGTTGAAGGCATGATGGGCGAACAGGCTGGTTTGCTGAAAAACATCATCAGCACCATTGGTGCCGATGATAAAGAATTCTGGAAAGGCGCGATGATCGGCGCAGCTGCCACGCTGCTGTTGACCAACGAAAGTGTACGCAACATGTTGATGCAGACCGTCGCTAACGCAGGCGATTTGCTGAAAACCGGCGGCGCGAAAGTGAAAGATGGTGTGATGAGCGGAGCAGAAACGATTAAAGAAACCGCAACCACCAGCAGCACGATTTTCCGTGACACGCTGAAAGCCGGTAAAGAAGGTTTCACTGAGTCAGTAGAACGTCATCGCCAGCCTGCACCTGCTGCCGCAGCGATGGTAGAAGGGCAAGAGTCTGAAGGAACTTTGGATGAGCAACAATCGTGATGAATTAAGTTCCGTCAGCCGCGCATTGATTGCTGGCGCCTTGGTAGGAACGACGACGTCCTGTATTGAACAGTGGCGTAGCTATCAGAACGGCGAGAAAAGCCTGAATCAAACGGCGGCGAAAGTGGTGAGTGATGCCACCAAAGCGGGTTTGGTCAGCGGTGCCGTAATGGCGGTGGCTAGTGCAACGGCAGGCCGCCCACTCTTAACGATGTTGACCGTGATCAGTGCCGGTGCCGCCGGTCTTTATCTGATGGACGCAATGAAAAATAAGGAAAATGACGATGAATCAGCCTAACTATCCTTATGGTTATCCGTATTACTACTACAACAATACGCAAGGCTACGTTAATCCACAGCAGATGCCTGCGCAGCCCGCAGCGACTCAGCCTGCGAACTATCGTCAGGCGAACGGACGCACTCACTTGCTAACCGGCATGGTGGCAGGTGCAGCCATTGCGTATTTACTGACGAATCGTCAGGTTCAGCAGGGCATTACCACCACGGCGAGCAAAGCATGGGGAACCGTGCGGGGCGAAGTTGAGGAACTCAAAGAGCGTCTGGCAGATTTGCAGGCCGAGCTAGATTACTACCACAGCAAGGAACAGGACGCCGAGTGAAAGCTATCTCTCCTGACATGATTGTTGTTGTACACCGTCTGCCAGGGCGTATGCGCGTGCGCGTTCCTCAGCTCCGCACCATGCCAGATTGCGCGGCATGGCTGAAGCGTCAGCTGCTTTCATTCCCCGGTGTCACGGGGACACGCCTGCGGCCTGAGGCACGTTCGGCAGTCATCACCTATGACGTGGCGGCGACCAGCGATGAACAGCTGTTAGCCAAACTGCGCAGCCTCGACTGGACGCAGACAACCGAAGGCGAATACGAAACCGAATACTGTGGTGGGGATAACCTGCTTAATATCGGTGGGTTAGCGCTGTCTCAGCTGTTGCCAAAAAAATGGGCGGCGCTGCCAACCTTATTGCTGACGTCATCGACGTTGAGCGAAGGGGCACATCAGCTTGCCCAGCGTAAGCTGAAAGTCGAAGTGTTAGACGCGCTGGCGCTCGGCTTGTCGATGGCGCGCGGCGATTATCGTACCGCTATGCTGACCCAATCACTGCTGACGCTTGGCGAATATATGGAGCAGCAAACCAGCCGTCATTCTGACGCGTTGCTGGCGAGCCTCATGCAGCCGCGTGAGCATCCGGTGTGGGTGGAACGTGATGGGCAGAGCGTTGAAATTCAGTCTGAAGCCTTAGTGAACGGTGATGTGATGCTATTGGGGCCGGGCGATAATATCCCCGCCGATGGCACCGTTATTCGCGGCGTCGGTTTGATTAACCAAGCATCGATGACCGGTGAGGGCGTTCCCGTTCGCCGCGAGGTCGGTGCATGGATTTACGCCGGTACGCAGGTTCAAGATGGCAATATCGCCGTGCGAGCGGAGCGCGTTGGTGATGATTCTTCCACGGCCAATATTCGTCGCTTTATCACTGATTCGCTAAGTCAGCGTAGCGAGACGCAGAAGGTCACGCAGGAAATGGCCGATCGCCGCGTGGCGATCACCATGGGCGTGGGCGCGGCGGTATTTGCGATGACTCGCGACTGGCAGCGTTTGGCCTCGGTATTCTTGGTCGATTACTCGTGCGCGCTGAAGCTCAGTACGCCAATTGCGTTCAAGTCGATCATGTATCGTGCGGCGCGCAATGGCCTGCTGCTGAAAGGGGGTCGTGCAATCGAGCAATTGGCCGCGGTTGATACCGTCGTCTTTGACAAAACAGGTACGCTCACGCATGGCGACATGCTGGTGACCGATGTGGTGAGCTTCGATCCTGAGCGCACGTGGGCTGAGCGTTTGCTGGCCATTGCTGCTTCGGTTGAAGAGCACAGCAATCACCCATTGGCACGAGCGGTGGTAGCGGCGGCAGAACATCACGAATTGCCGCACATTAACCACGGCGAAGTGGAATACGTGATTGCCCATGGCTTGTTGAGCGAGTTGGACGATCACCAAATGGTCATTGGTAGCCGTCACTTCCTCAGTTGTCACTATGATATCGATTTCGCTCCGTATGCGGATGAAATCGCCGAGCTGGAACAACAAGGTCGTCATCTTCTGTTTATTGGTTTAGATAATCAGCTCGTCGGCATGATTGGTCTACAGGACAACGTGCGTGAAGAGGCTGCTCAGGTGATTGCACAGCTGCGCGAACATGGCATCAACAACGTTGTGTTGTTAACCGGTGATAAAGCGGAGAAAGCGGAGCAATTAGCCGCAGAATTGGGCATTGACAGCTTCTATGCGCAGGCAACGCCAGAAAGCAAAGTTGACGTTGTGCGTCAATTACAGGAGCAGGGACACCGAGTCTTGTTCGTCGGCGACGGTATCAACGATGCTCCGGTGCTAACGCAGGCAAACGTAGGCTTAGCCATGAACCAGAGCACGGAACTGGCTCAGCAGGCGGCAGACGCCGTGCTGTTGCAGGATCACCTGCACGGTATTGTGGCTGCGCGTGAGCTCTCTTTAGAAGCGATGAAGCTGGTCAACAGCAATATTCGTCTGACGGAGTGGGTGAACAGCTCCATTATGCTGGCTGCGGCACTGGGCTGGTTAACGCCAACCGCTAGTGCGTTGCTGCATAACGGTACTACGTTGGGAGTGCTATTGCGCTCTTTGGCAGCTAAAAACGCTGGAAAGTAGGTGGCTAACGATTCTCGGCCTGACACAATAGTGTGAGGCCGAGAGTAATACGCCGACTTAAATTTTGGATACAAAAAAGCCCCGAATTTTCATTCGGGGCTTTTTTATTGAATATGGCGGTGAGAGAGGGGTTCGAACCCTCGATACGCTTTCGCGTATACACACTTTCCAGGCGTGCTCCTTCAGCCACTCAGACACCTCACCGTTTTGTTGCCGTGCTATGCACTGCAACGGGGCGCTACTATAGGGATTCACCCTCACAGGGTCAAGAATAATTTCAGTAAAACCGTGCGTATGGCGAGGGAATAGCCAATCAGAGTGCTCTGACATCATCCTTGGTCGAGATGTACTACAGTTACCAAATGCAAGTGAGTGACCAAATGAAAGTTACCAAGCCACAATTCTCTAATCAGCCAAAAGGAAAACGTTATGTCGATTGAAAAAGTTGTCTATCGTGCAAAAGCGAAAGCCACCGGCGGCCGAGATGGTCGTGCTACCTCATCTGACGGCGTGTTAGATGTGAAGTTGGGCGTACCAAAGGAAATGGGCGGCGCAGGCGGGGCGGTGACCAATCCAGAGCAGCTCTTTGCCGCAGGGTATTCGGCCTGTTTCCTCGGTGCGCTGAAATTTGTAGCCTCAAAAGAGAAGGTCAAAGTTCCCGCCGATGCACAGATTGAAGGCACCGTGGGAATAGGTGAAATTCCAGGAGGTTTTGGGATTGAGGTTCAATTGGATATCAGTTTGCCAGGTGTTGAACGCAGCGTGGCCGAAGATCTGGTGAAAAAAGCCCATCAGGTCTGCCCATATTCCAACGCTACCCGCGGCAATATTGATGTGAAGCTGAACGTCATCTAACTATTCAGTACGTTAGTACGAGCGTCTAAATGACAAAAAGCAAAAAGCCCTGAATTTTCATTCAGGGCTTTTTGTTAGAAAATGGCGGTGAGAGAGGGGTTCGAACCCTCGATACGCTTTCGCGTATACACACTTTCCAGGCGTGCTCCTTCAGCCACTCAGACACCTCACCGTTTATCGCGACGTCGCCGTTGCGATGGGCGCTAATGTAGGGAAAACAGCGTGATGCGTCAACTTTATTTTTATCAAAACCAACTGTTTAGCTAAACAATCAGCAGATTGTTGTTTTCCTCAACGATAGCTGGCGTCTTTTACAACACCCTACTAGTGTCCGTAGCGTTTTTGCCATTCAGCGTCTAATGCCACCTGCCATGAAGGATGGGGCTCCGCGACGGCGTTAAACAGCGGTTTTTGCTCGGCAAAGAACGCACGCTGAGCCTGTGGTAAACGCTCAACGTCTAAAACGCTAGGATCTCCCCACTGTTTGCTATCGGCCTTGCGCGCCTGAGCTTCCGGCGACATCAGGAAGTTAATCACAACCTCGGCAGCGGGTTTAGCGCGTGCGTTGAAGGGGATCGCTAAAAAATGCACGTTGGTAAGCGCGCCCTGATTTAATGCATAAGTTTGCGTATCGGGCGGCAGGCTACCGGCGGCAATGGCCGCTGGCGCAATGCCAGGGTTAAACGTAATCGCCATATCAAGCTCATTATCGTTAAACATCTGGATCATCTGGGCATCGCTGGTCGGGAAGATTTTCCCTTGTCGCCACAGGAACGGATGCAGGGCGTCGAGATACGCCCACAGCGGTGCGGTATCTCGGGCAAATGTCTCTGGATTGACAGGTTTGTCTAGCGCAACGCCAGACGTTAATCCGATCAGCGCTGTTTTCAAGAAACTGGAACCGTGGAATTGAGGAGGGCGCGGATAGGTGATGCGTCCTGGGTGAACTTTCGCATAATTAAGCAATGCGGAAAGATCGGCAGGAGGATTCGGTGTGGCTTTTACATCATGGATAAAGACCAGTTGCCCGACGCCCCAGGGTGCTTCAAATCCGTCGGTAGGTACGGTGAAATCCTGCGTTACCGGTAGTTTTTTATCCACCCATTGCCAGTTGGGTAAACCCTGTGCGAACGGGCCATACAGTAAGCCATTTTGTTTTAAGGCATTGAAATTTTCGCCGTTAATCCACACTAAATCAGCGCTGCCATTTGCGGTATTACCCGCGGCTTTCTCTGCGCGAATGCGGTTGACCGTTTCGGCAATATCAGCCACTTTTACCTGTTTTAACGTAATGCCGTAGCGGGTTTGCAGCTCGGCTGTAGCCCAGTCGAGATAGCTATTCACCTGCGTGCTGCCTCCCCAAGCGTTGAAATAAACCGTTTGGCCTTTTGCCTGTTGCTGAGTTTGCGCCCATGCCGCGCTGGACTCTGTTGTATTGGCGTGTGCCGCAGGCGCGAGCAAACACAAACCGGTCAAAAGGGTAGGGAGTAGATTTCGCAGACGCATAATCAGCCTTATCAATAATGAAAACCAGATTGTAATGGCCTTTGTATATAAAAACATTAGCTTCACGCCATATACAAGCCATATAGATGAAGGTGTCGTAAGTTTTTAAAACCAGTAAACGTGAATAGTTACGCCAATAAACTGGATAAATAATGACTAAACAGACGAAATAACAACATTAATTCTGGTGTTTTGGATATTTATCCCGCTAAATGAGAACGAGGCTTGAACAAAAGATAACGGAATAATAGCCAACAAGCCCGCCGAGCCTAGGCTCTGGTAACTCTCAGGAAGAGTGTGTACAACATCATTTAGCAAGGGGAAAGCGGTGAGCTCGACGACACCCATTCAACCATCTTCACACCGCAGCGCCATTCCGGCTGGCTCTGGTGCTCTGTTCTTTATCCAAACCTTTTCAACGCTTGGCTTTGCCGTGCTTTATTCCACCTTGGTGCTGTATGCGACCAAGCGCTTAGGATTCAGTGAAAGCGACGCCAATGCCATGATGGGCGTATTTGGCGCCTTCAACTATGGTCTACACCTGTTTGGCGGCTATCTCGGCGGCCGTTGCCTGAGCAACCGTAACCTCTTTATTTTAGGTATGGTATTGCAGGTCATCGGTTGTTATATGATTGCTGAGATGGGCGTATCAGGCCTGTATTGGGGATTGGCGATGTTCCTCACCGGCAGCGGATTAAACGTCACCTGCCTGAATATGATGCTAACCCAACGCTTTGCGCCGGACGACGATCGCCGTGAGGGCGCATTCCTGTGGAACTATGCGGGCATGAACCTAGGCTTTTTTGCCGGTTTTGCCGTCGCGGGTTACTTCCAACTCAGTGAAAACTATCGCGCACTATTCTTATTTGCCACCATCGGTAACGCGGTAGCCATTCTGGTTACGCTGTCGCGCTGGCAAATTTTGGCGGACATCAACACGCCGCTCAAGCAGGCCTCGCGCAAATCGTTCTATTTGCGCATGTTGGCAGGCTTGGTTGTGCTGGTGGCATTGGTGCCGATTATCCGAGTTCTGCTGACCCACGCCGATTTCAGCAGCTATTTTGTGGTGGTGCTCGGCATTCTGATTTTCATCATGCTGTGCATTATGACGCTACGTCATCGTGAAGCCGACGAACGTCGTCGCATGGTCGCCTATCTGATTTTAGCCGCGGGTTCTCTGGTGTTCTGGTCGCTATACCAGCTGGCTCCAATGGGGCTGATGCTGTTCTCTGAGCATAATATCGATCTGAATGTGTATGGCCTGCGTGTAGCGCCTCAGTGGATTCAGAACATCAATACCGTCGTGATTGTGGTCGGCGGACCGCTGATGGCTTTACTGTTTAAACGCCTGCGTGAACGTGGCTTAAACATTGATATACCTTTGCAATTTTGTGCCTCACTGTTTTGCATGGGATTAGGTATGCTGGTTCTGCCGCTGGGGATCCAACTTGCAGGCGGTGATGGTTTAGTCGCATTCAAATGGATTGCGTTGAGCTATGTGCTGCAAAGCTTTGGTGAGCTGATGATTTCGCCGATTGGTTACGCGATGATCGGCAAACTGGCACCGGCACGCCATCAAGGTTTGATGATGGGCTGTTGGATGATGGTAACCGGCGTGGCCTCCGTGCTGGCCGGATATGTTTCGGGGCTGATGCCACAAAATAGCGGTAGCACGCCGTTGGAGACTAACCCAGGCTATAGCAGCGTATTCAACGCGTTGGGCTGGGGTTCTGTTGCCACGGGCGTGGTGTTGGTGTTGTTAATTCCGCTGCTGCGTCGATTAATTGCCCAACAACGTCAGACCTGCTAAGACCGCGACGAGCGAACAATACGACTAAAACAGAAAACTGGAGGCACGAAGTGGATATCATTTACTACCATCCGTTTTTTAATGCGCAGATTTGGCTGGATGGTATGCGCAAGCGTTTACCGGAAGCCAATATTCGCCAGTGGCAGTCTGGGGATGATAAGCCCGCAGACTACGCGCTGGTTTGGCAACCACCGTTTGAGATGCTGGCTAAGCGCCAAGATCTACGCGGCGTATTTGCGCTGGGCGCGGGCGTTGACGCGATTTTGGCTCAGGAAAGGGCGAATCCCGGTACGTTGCCGAAAGGTGTTCCGCTGGTGCGCTTAGAAGACACCGGAATGGCGTTGCAGATGGAAGAATATGCGGCGGCGACCGCGTTGCGCTATTTCCGTCGCTTCGATGAGTACGAACAGCAACAGCGTCAGGGCATATGGCAGTATCTGGCACCGCACGATGCCTCTCAGTTTGTGGTGGGTGTGTTGGGCGCGGGTGTTCTAGGCGGAAAAGTAGCAGAGCGTTTGGCTTCGTTTGGCCTACAGGTTCGCTGCTGGAGCCGCACGGAAAAACACTATAGCGGCGTTCAGAGCTACTTTGGACAAGAGCAGTTTGCGTCGTTCCTGCAAGGGACTCAGTTGCTGATAAACCTGTTGCCGAATACGCCAGAAACCGTGGGTATTCTCGACAAGTCTCTGTTTGCGCAGCTTAACGCCGGAGCCTATATCATCAACTTGGCGCGTGGTGCGCACATGAAAGAGGATGATTTGCTGGCGGCGCTGGAATCTGGACAGGTTGCGGCGGTAACGCTCGACGTGTTTGCCAAAGAGCCTTTGGCGATTGAGCATCCTTTCTGGAAACACCCGCGAGTGACGATTACGCCACATATTGCCGCTATCACGTTGCCCGAAGTCGCGATGGATTATGTCGCGCAGAACATCTTGGCGATTGAAGCTGGGAAAACGCCGGAAGGCGTAGTAAACATGGATTTAGGTTATTGATGATATCCCCGTCGTCCTTCAAGATGCAGGGGTGTTGGCTGCGTTTGCTTACCCTAGTCACATAGTTATCTATGCTCCTAGGGCTTCACAAACTTGCCGCCTACCTGCATCTCGAAGTAACTTGGGGATAGAAAATATTCATTGCTGTATGAATACGTTCTATTTGCTAACCTTATAGGGACACGCCTGCTGGTGCCAAAACCAGCGGGCCTTAGACAGGAGAAGCCATGTATCCCGTAGATTTACATATGCACACCGTGGCAAGTACCCACGCCTACAGCACCCTTCATGACTATATTGCCCAAGCAAAAAAGTGTGGTATCAAACTTTTCGCCATCACCGATCACGGTCCTGATATGGCCGATGCGCCGCATTATTGGCATTTCATGAATATGCGCGTATGGCCGCGAATTGTTGATGGCGTGGCTATTTTGCGTGGTATCGAATCTAATATTAAGAATACGCAGGGCGAAATTGACTGCACGGGTCGCATGTTAGACGAGATGGATCTGATTATTGCGGGATTCCACGAGCCGGTTTTTGCACCGCGCGACCGCGATAGCCATACTGAGGCCATGATCGCCACGATGGCCAACGGCGATGCTGATATTATTAGCCATCCAGGCAACCCGAAGTTTCCAATCGATATTCGCGCGGTTGCTGAGGCCGCAGCGCGTTATAACGTGGCGCTAGAGCTGAATAACTCCTCGTTTACACATTCTCGAATTGGCAGTGAAGCAAACTGCCGAGCCATTGCCGAAGCGGTGCGCGATGCCGGTGGCTATCTGTCGCTCGGGTCAGATTCGCATGTCGCATTTTCGCTGGGAAGTTTTGATCACTGTATCCGAATCATGAATGAGGTAAACTTCCCGCAGGATAGGGTGCTTAACGTAACGCCGCGCCGTCTGCTCGATTTTCTGGTTGAACGAGGGAAGGGCGCAATCCCCGAACTGGCCGATTGGTAATTAATTAGCAATTTGCGCGAAGTGACAATGTCACATTTTAGGCCGCTTTTACAGGCCATATTTTCAGGATTAGAAATGAACGATTTTTCTATCATCTGCCGTTTGTTGGGAAGCCTGTTTTCCCGCCAGCCGCAGGATGCTGTACTGACCCCCGTATTTGATTTGATGACGCAGGGTAAACTGCAACAGTTTTGGCCTATTGAGCAAGACGCGCTGCTGACCCGTTTGCAAACCGCCGCGAAAGATCGTGCCGCGTTAAGCGTTGATTATGACGCCATGTTTAGCGGTGCCGATGCGTCAGTCGATGTTCATCGTAGTGATTATCAAGAGAATGCTACCGAGCAGGAAGTTCGTGATTTTTTAACCCAGCGTGGAATGCCTTTAGGCGACCAGCCTGCTGATGCCTTTGGGCAGTTGTTGCTTGCCGCATCGTGGCTGGAAGATCAGTCTGCCGAAGACGAAGTTCAGGCACAAATCGCGCTGTTTGATGAGTATTTACTGCCATGGTGTGGGAAGTTCTTGGGCAAAGTCGAAGCGCATGCAACCACGGCGTTTTATCGCACGCTGGCTGAATTGACGCGTGAAGCGCTTCAGGCGATGTGGGATGAACTTTCTGAAGGCGAGAGCTCAGACGAAGACGCAGAATAAACGTTTGCGAACTGTTAAATAAAAAGCCGGTGTTCAATCGTAAACACCGGCTTTTTTATTATGAGATACCGAGTATTAGTCAGTGAAAGGAATAATAATTTCGCCCGGTTTAACTTCGATACCTTTAGCCAGTTTTTTCGCCAAGGCTTCTTTTTCGCTCTTATTCGGATCTAACGTATAAACGGCTTTTTCGTTGAAATAGGTTTTTAAGGATTGGTTCAAATACGGCACCACCGCTTTCATCACGCCAGACATTTTTCAGGCTTAACCGTGTAATCGGTTAATTCCATATCACGCAGGAAAATAGCACCTTGCTCGCTGTTATAAACCGGCTGAGCCTGTAGCGTGATCTGCATGTCGCTGGTCTGTGGGCCGAGAATAGAGCTGATATTGACTTTTGCATGGCCCGTGAGGGTAATTTTATTAGGGTCAGTACGCCCAATTTGGCTGTTAAGCTGGTCGACGGTAATGTCGGCGTCAACTAACCCAGAGATGCCAATTTGTTTCTGGAAATTATTATACTTTTGCAGATATTGGTTCATATCCTGCTCAGTAATTGTGTATTGGGTCAGTTTATTACAGGCCGCTAATACCAGCCCCGCAGCAACGATCCCTGCTATATAAATCGCCTTCTTCATATTATCTGACCTCTAAATACAGAATAAATAAGTGTGCTAATTAACATGTTAACGCTGTCGACCTGATTGTGTCATAGATCTACCAGAGAGAAAAATAACGTATGTTTCATCCTGTTAATACACATTGATCGTGGGATGAAAGGTGTCTTCTTTCACGATGATAGGCAACATGCTGGCATGAATTTAGAGAGAACGTACTGCGTTCTGAATCAGATAATGACGAAAATTCAGAACGCAGTACTTTAGAGGGGGGCTTTAGCTTCCGCCTAGCACGGCAGGAGCGATGCTGCGTTGATTGAATTGCCAGTACAGCAGAATCAGCGTAAGCACGCCGACCACGCCGAGTAAAAACCACGGCAGTTCAGGCGTTCCAAGCGCTTGGCCGGTGTCATACATCCAACCACCGCCGGTATACCCGATAGCCCCACCCAGCGCTAAGCCTAAACGGCTAAAGCCCATATAGCTGCCACGGGCACGCGGATCGGCTAACGAGGCGCTTAACGTCTCACGTGCTGGCTCGGCGATAATTGAACCGAAATAGAAACAGCAAATTAAAATAAATAGCGTGCGAAGCTCAGTCGCTAGACCGACAGGGAACATGCTAATCGTCATAATCAACAACCCAAACATCAGCCGTGTTTCGAGGCGGAAATGTTTTTCGCTCCAGCGCGCAATAGGATAGAGCAGCGTCAGAGACAGCGTGGCCTCGATGGCATACATCCATTTAACCGCCGTTGGGGTACCGGCAATTTCGTTGACCATAATGGGCAACATCAGCATCACCTGCACGGCCAGCATGTAGTAACCTGTCAGCGTCAGCACATAGAGCAGAAAACGGCGATCGCGAATAACGCGCATCATGCCTTCTTTGATTGGCGCCCGAACCGTCGAAATTCGATAGGCAGGCAGTAGCCACGCATTACAGGCTGCTGCCAGCACAAAAATGGCCGCACCGACCCAGCAGACATAGTGAAAATCGTATTGTAGCAGCCAGCTACCGATCAGCGCGCCCACCACGGCGCCCGCGCTATCTTGCATCATCAATAGTGAATAAAAGCGGCTGCGTTCATGCGGGCGGGTCAGCTTAATCACCAGTGCGGTACGCGGCGGATCAAACAGCGTCCCGCCTAGCGCAGACAGCGCGCACGAAAGCCACAGGATCCAAGGCTCGCTGGCAACGGCCATCGAGGCGAAACCCGCTGCGCGCAGCAACATGCCAATGACGATCATCGGTTTCGCACCAAAGCGGTCGGCGATGGCTCCGCCAAAGATCCCTAATCCTTGCTGGACTAATTGTCGCAATCCCAGTGCCGCCCCCACGACCACCGCCGCCCAACCAAGTTGGTCAACGAAGCGAATCGAAATAAGAGGGAAAACGACAAAGAAACCGAGTACAACCAGTAAATTGTCTAACAATAAAAAATACTTACCCAAGCTCCTAGCTTGCGACACCAGCGACATGTTTCACCATCAGCGAGAAAATAAAAAAGGAGGGATTGACTCGTTCATTTTCTACCCATTTTCAGCGTGGGTATAGGTCTGATTAATAATATTTTTCTGCAAATAGTCGGCCTCATAATACTTTTCATTATGAGCAGTGAGAAATTAACCGTTAACTAGGCAGCAGAAATAGAAGAAAAAGGCCTTAACCGCTGCTAAGTGCGCAATATTGCTACAGCTAAGGTATTACCCGCCATACAAAGAGCGGTTATAGTGATAAGTAATAAAATGTTTGCATGTGGTGCTGGAGGATTGATGTTTGGCTATCACAATAGCGGGCCAAAAGTCCGTTTAACCACCGACCGTTTGGTGGTGCGTTTGGTTCATGACCGCGATGCCTATCGTTTGGCTGACTATTACGCAGAAAACCGCGAATTCCTAAAACCATGGGAACCTGTACGCGATGAAAGCCATTGTTATCCTTCGGGCTGGCAGGCGCGATTAGGGCTTATCAATGAGCTACAGAAACAGGGCAGCGCCTACTATTTTCTGTTGCTCGATCCCGATGAGAATGAAGTTCGAGGCGTGGCTAATTTTAGTAACGTGCTGCGGGGTTCTTTCCATGCCTGCTATCTCGGTTATTCGCTCGGCGAGAAATGGCAGGGCAGGGGTTAATGTATGAAGGCGCGCAGGCGGCGATTCGTTATATGTTCCGTCAGCAGCGGCTGCATCGAATTATGGCTAACTATATGCCGCATAACCAACGCAGTGGGGATTTGCTCAAGCGTATGGGCTTTGAGAAAGAGGGTTATGCCAAAGATTATCTGCTGATAAACGGTAAATGGCAGGATCACGTTTTGACTGCGCTGGTTAATCGAGAATGGACTGCGCCGCGCTAACTGTTTGCGTTCACAAGGATCTAAGACCAATGAAAAACCCATTATCTCCACTTGAAGCTCGCGTGATTGGTTGTTTTCTGGAAAAACAGGTCACCACGCCCGATCAATATCCGCTTTCGCTCAATGGCTTAACCACCGCCTGCAATCAGAAAACCAATCGTGAACCGGTGATGGATCTCAGCGAGTCCGACGTGCAATCAACGTTGGATATGCTGATGAAAAAGCATCAGGTGCGCTCGTTAAGCATTCCTGGTAGCCGCGTGATGAAATACGAACATCGGTTCTGTAACTCAGAGTTCGGAAACCTGAAATTCTCTGATGCCGAAGTTGCGGTAGTGTGCTGCCTATTACTTCGTGGGCCGCAAACCCCCGGCGAGTTGCGCACGCGAACCAACCGCATGCATGAGTTTAGCGATGTGACGCAGGTTGAACAGGTGCTCAATGAGCTAGCTACGCGCGAGGATGGTCCTTTTGTCGTTCGTTTAGAACGTGAGGCGGGTAAACGTGAAAGTCGCTATGCGCATCTCTTTAGCGGCGAGGTTGAAAACGTTGCGACCTCTGCCATTGAAAGCACCTACAGCGCGCCGGTTGATAGTGGCTTAGCCGAGCGTGTCGAAGCGCTTGAAGCCGAAGTGGCAGAGTTAAAAGAGCGCGTACAAAGCCTGTTGGATCACCTTGCTGACTAAGAGAACAAGAATGACGAAATTACGTATTGGCGTTGTTGGGTTAGGTGGTATCGCGCAAAAAGCCTATTTGCCTATTTTGAGTCAGGCAGAGCGCTGGCAGTTAGTCGGTGGTTTTTCTCCCACGCTGGCTAAGGCGCAAGGCGTATGTGATAGCTATCGAATGACGGCCTTTTCTCGTTTAGATGAACTGGCCGAACAGTGCGATGCGCTGTTTGTGCACAGCAGCACCAATACGCATTTCGATGTCGTGCGTGAGCTTTTGCAGCGCGGCAAACATGTTTACGTCGATAAACCGTTGGCGGAAACACTCGATCAGGCCGAGCAGTTAATTGCGCTGGCTGAACAGAAAAACTGTCGTTTAATGGTCGGGTTCAATCGCCGGTTTGCGCCACGCTACGTGCAGATTAAACAGCAGGCCAGCGACGTGGCCGCTATTCGTATGGATAAGCATCGACATCAAAACATTGGCCCGAAAGATGCGCGTTTCACCTTGCTGGATGACTACCTGCACGTGGTGGATACTGCGCTATGGATGAGCGGCAAAAATTTAAAGCTAAAGTCGGGGACTTTGCATACCAACGACGTGGGGCAAATGATTTACGCCGAGCATCATTTTAGCGCGGGGCAGATTCAGGTCACTACGTCGATGCACCGCGCAGCGGGATCGCAACGTGAAGTGATGCAGGTTGTTAGCGGTGGGGCGATTTATGATGCGCAGGATCTCAGGAGTCTGCATATCGAACGTGATACCGTTTTGAGTGAATTGCCGATAGCTGGCTGGCAATCAACCCTTGAACAACGAGGGTTTGTTGGCGCGGTAAATCATTTCATCGACTGCGTTGAGAACCAAACGGCACCAATAACCTCGGGCGAGCAGGCGATAGCCGCTCAACGAATTATTGAAGGCTTGCTGTCCCAGTAGGCGTATTGGCACACATTTTGTCCCTATCATCTTGGTTTGTAACATCTCTAACTAGATCTTCCGCGCGAGATAAGTAGACTAGTGCTCCTAAATTGCCCTTGCTGTATTCAGCAAGGGTCGCAACCGTTGAAAAAACTAACTCATGAATTTATTAAAATCACTGGCGGCGGTCAGTTCGATGACCATGTTTTCGCGCGTGTTGGGATTTGCGCGAGATGCGCTTGTGGCACGTATTTTTGGTGCGGGAATGGCGACGGATGCCTTTTTTGTCGCATTTAAACTGCCGAATCTGTTAAGGCGTATCTTTGCCGAAGGCGCATTTTCTCAGGCATTTGTGCCTATTTTAGCAGAATACAAAAGTCAGCAAGGCGAAGAGGCAACGCGGACTTTTGTTGCCTACGTCAGCGGTATGCTTACGCTGGTGCTGGCGGTAGTGACCGTGCTGGGCATGCTCGCTGCGCCGTGGGTGATTTATGTGACTGCGCCGGGCTTTGTCGATTCGCCGGATAAATTTACGCTGACCTCGTCGCTTTTGCGCGTCACGTTCCCCTATATTTTACTGATTTCTCTGGCCTCGTTAGCGGGCGCAATACTGAATACGTGGAATAGGTTCTCGGTGCCGGCTTTTGCTCCGACATTTTTAAACGTTAGTATGATCGGTTTTTCTCTGTTTGCGGCTCCGTATTTCCATCCACCGGTGATGGCATTGGCATGGGCGGTCACCGTGGGTGGTGTCTTGCAGTTGGCTTACCAACTGCCGCATTTGAAAAAGATCGGAATGTTAGTTCTGCCGCGCTTGAACCTGCGCGATGCTGGCGTTTGGCGCGTAATGAAGCTGATGGGACCCGCCATTATTGGTGTTTCCGTGAGCCAAATTTCATTGATTATAAACACCATTTTCGCGTCATTCTTGGTGTCTGGCTCGGTTTCTTGGATGTACTACGCTGACCGTTTGATGGAGTTCCCATCCGGCGTGTTGGGCGTGGCATTGGGCACTATTTTGCTGCCGTCATTGGCGAAAAGCGTATCTAGCGGACGTCATGAAGAGTATTCCCGCTTAATGGATTGGGGGTTGCGTCTGTGCTTTGTATTGGCACTGCCGAGCTCAATTGCGCTAGGTATTTTATCTAAGCCGCTGATTGCGTCTCTATTCCAGTATGGTCAGTTCACCGCGTTTGATACCGAAATGACGCAGCGTGCTTTGATTGCCTATTCAGTCGGCTTGATGGGGCTCATTCTGGTGAAAGTGTTGGCGCCCGGCTTTTACTCCCGCCAGAACATCAAAACACCGGTGAAAATTGCCATTGCCACGCTGATTTTGACCCAGTTGATGAACTTGGCTTTCATTGGGCCGTTTAAACACGCTGGCCTTTCTCTCTCTATTGGACTTGCGGCCTGCCTTAACGCCAGCCTGCTGTATTGGCAGTTGCGTAAGCAAAAAATGTATATTCCGCAGCCGGGCTGGGCTCTCTTCTTGGTTAAGCTGGTGGTTGCGGTTGTTATCATGGCCGCGGTGCTCATCGGTATGATGTGGTTTATGCCAGCGTGGGACTCAGGCAACATGCTGATGCGTTTATTACGCTTGATGGCGGTGGTTGTGGTTGGCGCGGGCTCTTACTTTGCTGCGTTGGCGCTGCTTGGATTCCGCGTGCGAGACTTTACGCGCAACGTTGTCGTGTGATGATGTTTGTTAGGCAATAAAAAACCGGCCATCAAGGCCGGTTTTTTTATGTCAGAACAATATGACGAATAATAAACGAATTACATACGTTCTACGGTTTCGATACCCAGCGTATCTAGGCCAGTTTTCAGCGTTCTTGCCGTCAGCGCAGCCAATTTCAGGCGGCTGTTACGTTGCTCTTCGCTCTCGGCCGTCAGGATAGGGCACGCTTCGTAGAAGCTTGAGAACAGACCCGCTAAGTCATACAGGTAGGTACACATGACGTGCGGAGTGCCTTCACGAGCCACCTGAGTAATGGTTTCTTCAAACTGAATCAGGCGAGCCGCCAACGCTTTTTCGCGATCTTCCGCCAGGACGATATCACCGGTCAGCGATTTTTCATCAATACCGGCGCGTTTGAATACGGAAGACACACGCGTATAGGCGTATTGCATATATGGCGCGGTGTTGCCTTCGAACGCCAGCATGTTGTCCCAGTCGAAGATGTAATCCGTGGTACGGCTTTTTGACAGATCCGCGTATTTCACGGCGCCAATGCCAACAACGTCAACCAACTTGGCCAACTCTTCGCTGCTTAAATCTGGGTTTTTCTCTGCGATCAGTTTGCCTGCGCGTTCAACCGCTTCGTCCAACAGGTCAGACAGTTTAATGGTGCCGCCTGAACGGGTTTTGAATGGCTTGCCGTCTTTGCCTAACATCATGCCGAACATGTGATGCTCAAGGCTAACAGAGTCTGGTACGTAGCCCGCTTTACGAACGATAGTCCATGCCTGCATCAAGTGCTGGTGCTGACGGGAATCGATGTAGTACAGCACGCGATCGGCACCCAGCGTTTCGTAACGGTATTTGGCACAGGCGATATCGGTAGTGGTGTACAGGTAGCCGCCATCCTTTTTCTGGATGATGACGCCCATAGGTTCGCCGTCTTTGTTTTTGTATTCGTCGAGGAATACAACGGTAGCGCCTTCGCTTTCTACTGCTAAACCTTTGGCTTTCAAATCTGCAACGATGCCAGGCAGCATGCTGTTGTACAGGCTTTCACCCATGACGTCGTCTTTGGTTAAGGTGACGTTCAGACGCTGATAGTTTTTCTGGTTTTGCGACATGGTGATGTCGACCAGTTTGCGCCACATTTCGCGGCAGTATTCGTCGCCGCCTTGCAGTTTAACCACATAGGCACGTGCACGCTCAGCAAACGCAGCATCTTCGTCGTAATGCTTTTTCGCTTCGCGATAGAAGGCTTCCAGATCGGAAAGATCCATTTCATTCGCGTGCTCGTTCTGCATTTTTTCCAGATAGGCGATCAGCATACCGAACTGGGTACCCCAGTCGCCGACGTGGTTAGCACGAATGACGTTGTGACCGAGGAATTCCAAGGTACGGACGGATGCATCACCGATGATGGTGGAGCGCAAATGACCGACGTGCATCTCTTTGGCGACGTTTGGCGCAGAATAGTCAACCACGATAGTTTGTGGTTTCACCGGAGCAACACCTAAACGTTCGTCTGCCAACGCGGCTTCAACCTGTTTTGCCAGCCATGCAGGATCTAAGAAGATATTAATAAAACCCGGACCCGCGATTTCAACTTTGTTCGCGATACCGTCTAGCTCAAGATGGGTCAGCACCTGCTCTGCCAGTTGTCGTGGAGCAATACCCAGTTTCTTGGCCGCGCCCATGACGCCATTGGCCTGATAGTCGCCGAATTGCGCTTTCGCGGATTGACGGACAAGAGCTTCGCTGTCAGCAGGAGCGCCTGCAGCCACCAGAGCTTGGGTGACTTTATCTGAAAGAAGTGCCTGAATATTCACCGGGTTACCTTAAGTTTGTAACGCCAGACGTGCGTGACGACGGCGTTTTATATGTGAGATCGTTAATCGAGGTGCATTCACACCAAAACAGCCGATAATTATATGTCAATTCGCTGCGTGAGTCAGCAAGCATGCGCTTATACAGCGAAGATAGCCGCCATAAATAGGACGTGGAAGTCTGTGAAAAGAGCAGGTAAAGTACGCAGCCTTGCGGATAGCGGAGAACCGAGAAAATGACATTTTTGGCAGAGATTGAAACACTGCGCGATTTAGATGCAGATCTGGATCGTTTTACCACGCTGCTACAGGGATTTGCTGACAAGCTTGAGCTCGATTTATCGGCATTCAGCGCGGACCATATCTCTTTGCGTTGTCACCAGAATGCCACGGCCGATCGTTGGCGAGCGGGGTTTGAAATCTGTGGTTCTTTGCTGTCGGAAAATATGATTAACGGGCGGCCTATTTGTTTATTCGATCTCAGCGAACCGCTTCGAGTCGGCCCGTGGCTGATTGACTGCGTGGAACTGCCTTATCCGGGTGAGAAACGTTATCCGCACGAAGGTTGGGAGCACGTTGAGTTGGTGATTGGCGGCGACCCGGCAACGTTGCATCCACGCGCCCTAGAGTTACTGTCAGACTCGGCACTGCTGGCACCGGGCATCAAGTTGAAATTCAGCAGTCCCAAAGGGGAGCAAGAACGTTTGCCAAACCCGACGTTGGCGGTCACCGACGGTGAGGTGACGATAAAATTCCATCCTCACTCTATTCGTGAAATTGTGGCGAGCGAACAGCAGTAAGCTGACGTTTCAATGTAAAAAAGCGCCATTCCGTTGCGGGATATGGCGCTTTTTTATGGAAAATTACAGCGCGTTGATGGCATTTTCCATGCGGTCGAGCGCTTTGTTCAGCAGGTCACGATGGCAGCCAAAATTGATGCGTACAAATTTAGCATCACCGAAATCCGCACCCGGTGACAGACCGACACCGGCCTGCTCGAAGAAGGCATGTGGATTATCAACAGGCAGTTCGGATGCATCCACCCACGCCAAATAGGTGGCAGCGAGATTAACCGTAGACAGACCTTTCATCGCATTGATACGTTTTACCAGCAGGTCGCGGTTGCCTCGAAGATAATCAAGCTGTGCGTCAAGCCACGCCTGCCCATCACGGTAGGCTGCTTCAGCGGCAACGTAAGCCAGAATATCCACATTAGGAACTAGCCCTGCGCGTTCTGTGTTGAAACGGTCGCGTAGGTTTTTATTCGGGATAATGGCAATCGTCGCGCCGAGTCCGGCAATATTATAGGTTTTTGATGGTGCCATCAGCGTGATGCTGCGCTGGGCGGCATCGTCGCTCAGAGAGGCGATAGGAATATGTTTTACGCCGGGCTCTAGCAGCAGATCGCAATGAATTTCATCAGAACAAATAACGAGATCGTGGCGCTGGGCAAAGGCGAGCTGTGCTTCAAGTTCTTCACGTGTATAAACCGTGCCGCCTGGGTTATGCGGGTTGCACAGCATCATCAATTTTTCATTGCCGGTGAGCTGTTGCTCAGCGCTGTCTAAATCCATGACCCAGCGTTGATCGCGTAGCTTCACCGGAATTGACAGCTGTTGACGATGGGCAAAGCAGGATGATTTAACAAACGGTGGATAGATTGGGAAGGGGGCCAGCGTGTGCTGCTGAGGATCGGTAAAGGCGCGAACGCTGAGATTCAAGCCACAAACCATACCCGGCAAAAAGACTAACCATTCAGGTTTTACATCCCACTGATATAAATTGCGCATGCGCTCAATAAATATACTCACCAATTCTTGTGATGGATCGCCGTAGCCAAATACACCCTCAGCAACACGCTTTTGCAGGGCATCAATAACGGCTGAAGGGGAACGGAAATCGGTATCAGCGACCCACATCGGAATGATGTCTTTGTTCGCATATTTGTTCCATTTCTGGCTATCACTGTGACTTCTGTCGACCCATTCATCAAAATTGAATGTCATAGTATTCATCCTTTAGTAGGCTTAGTTCCTGCCCCAGTAGGCAATAGTAAAACAGACGGTAAAAACGTCATGGCGATGATTAATGTGCGTTTTTCTGCCGGTTTGCATGAGTGTTCTTAAGCGTATCAAGAGTTCGTTACTGGGAACGATACTTATCACGTTTTTTGTCAGCCTACGCGAGAAGGTTCCACTTTCTCAAGTGTCATTACGTTGGAATGAAAAGTTTTCACGTAACGTAGTCTGTTTTGGCGGTTTTTTTGGAGGTTTTTTCATTATGAAATTGGAAATTTGTTGCTTCGGGGTGGAATGTGCCCTGACGGCGGAGCGCGCAGGTGCAGATCGTATCGAGCTTTGCGCAAGCCAGTTAGACGGTGGTTTAACGCCAAGCTACGGGACCTTGAAACTGGCTCGTGATAAGGTTTCTATCCCCGTACATCCGATTATTCGCCCGCGCGGCGGAGATTTTTGCTACAGCTATACTGAATTTGAAGTGATGAAAAACGACATAGCGATGATCCGCGATATGGGATTCCCCGGCGCTGTCATTGGTATGTTAGATGCTGAAGGTCATATCGATTTGCCAAGAATGCGTGAGCTGATGCAGCTAAGCGGTAATATGGCGATCACGTTCCATCGTGCTTTTGATATGTGCGTGAGCCCACTCGTTGCGTTGAGCCAGTTGACCGATTTAGGGATTGCGCGCATTCTGACATCGGGTCAGCAGCAAAGCGCAGAAGTTGGCTTACCGTTGCTCAAAGAGTTACTTAATGAGACTCAAGGCCCGGTGATTATGGCGGGTGCAGGAGTGCGTTTAACTAACCTGCATAAATTCCAAGAGATTGGTTTGACTGAAGTACATAGCTCTGCGGGCCATATGGTGCCGTCAGAAATGCGCTACCGTAAAGCGGGAGTGACGATGTGCTCAGACAGTGAGTTTGATGAATTTACGCATTATTGCGTCGATGGCGAAGTGGTCGAAGCAATGAAAACCGCGCTAAGTCTCGGTGAACCGTATCCACGTTCTGCATAACGCAGAGGTGTGTTGAGCAGTTCCAGTAGAAGTAGTACGAATTTTAGTGGATGTCTCACTAAACAGTATGGCCCCAACAATTGTTGTTGGGGCTTTTTTCGCTTAACGCTTAGGGTTTACGCGCCACAATGACCGCACGAATAGGGGCAGGGTAGCCTTCTACGGTTTTTGTTTGGTCGTTAGGAGCGAGGAACTCCGCCAATGACTCGCTAATCATCCAGTCGGTGCGGCGCTGTTCATCCAGCGTAGTCACACAAGAATCAACGATGCGGACATCCACAAAACCGCATTTTTCGAGCCATTTTACCAAGGCCTTAGCCGAAGGAATAAAATAGACGTTGCGCATTTGCGCGTAGCGATCACCGGGCACCAAGACCTGATTTTCATCGCCTTCAATGACCAACGTTTCAAGCACCAGTTCGCCGTCTTTAACCAGTTGGTTTTTTAACTGATATAGATGATCAAGCGGTGAGCGGCGGTGGTAGAGCACGCCCATCGAGAAAACGGTGTCAAAGGCAGCCAACTCCGGCAGTTGTTCAATGCCGAGCGGGAGTAAATGTGCCCGCTGATCGCCGCCTAACAGCTTGCGCACGGCTTCAAACTGACACAGGAAAAGCTGCATTGGATCGATGCCCACGGCAAAATGGGCACCGGCGCCAATCATTCGCCACAGGTGATAACCACTGCCGCAGCCCACATCAAGAATGGTGCGACCTTCCAAAGGGGAAATATGTGGTAAAACACGTTCCCACTTCCAATCAGAGCGCCATTCCGTGTTGATATGAATGCCGTACAAATCGAAAGGGCCTTTACGCCACGGCATTAACGCACGCAGCATTTTTTCGATACCTTCTTTTTGCCCCGGCCCAAGCTCAGGTTCCGCTTGCGCACTGACGCCGTGAAGTAAATCTAAAGTATGGGGCGTGATTTCAGGAAGACGATCGACGGCGTTAAACCAGTCTTTAAATTTGCCGTGCAGCGACTCGCGTTGCCATGCGGCCAGCTGTGCTGGTAACACTTCCAGCCAGTGGCTGAGCGGGCTATTAGCAATACGCTGATAAAAATTACCAAACTCGATCATGCGACGACGTCTCCCTTCACGGCTAACAAGGAGCCGAAATTAAAGCATTGGAACCAGATTTCTGCGTGTTCAAATCCGGCCTGATTCAGGCGTTTTTTATGGGTTTCTACCGAGTCGGTCAGCATCACGTTTTCCAGCATGCTGCGCTTCTGGCTGATTTCCAGTTCGCTATAGCCGTTGGCACGCTTGAAGTCGTGGTGCATGTTAAATAGCAGCTCGCCCAGCGTTTTATCTTCAAAATTAAATTTCTCAGAAAGTACCAAAATGCCACCCGGCAATAGCCCCTGATAGATTTTGTTCAGCAGCGATTGACGCTCTTCGGGGGCCAAAAATTGCAGCGTGAAATTGAGAACCACCATCGAGGCGTTCTCAATGTGAATATTTTGAATATCGGCTTCGATGACGTCGACCGGCGTCTGGGCGCGGAAAGCGTCGATATGACGGCGGCAGCGCTCTACCATCGCAGGGGAATTATCCACGGCGATAATTTGGCATCCTTCGGCGCGAATATTGCGGCGCATGGACAACGTTGCAGCACCTAGCGAGCAGCCCAAGTCATATACGTTGGTATTTGGCTGTGCAAAGCGCTCTGCCAACATCCCGATCATTGAGATGATGTTGGAATAACCCGGCACCGAGCGTTGGATCATATCGGGGAAAACTTCAGCGACGCGCTCGTCAAAAGTCCAATCGCCGAGCTTAGCAATCGGGGCCGAGAAAAGCGTATCGCGGTCAACGCCTTTCTTATCATCAAAAGTGTTATCAGAATGAGTATCGCGGTTTGACATAAACAGGTGCATGCGGTTTCAACAAAGGGCGCACATTTTAGCAGATAAACCCCAGCTTGGGCTATTCCCTTGCGAGGAAGAGGGTTGTGACGACGGTAATAGGGTGTAGATAGCGTTAATGAGGGCGTTGACGAATGGATAAACTGGCAACAACCAGCTCGCCTAGCATGAAGTTTGGCTTGATTGCAATAGGTCGGAAGTGATACAAAGCAGCCCGCAATGTAAATAAAATAATACGATGCGCCACGATTCAGCGTTCACACAGCGCGAATGACGCTATCGCACAGAGGATAAAATGGGCGATCTGCAACAAGAAGAAACCCTACAGAGGGGATTGAAAAATAGGCATATCCAGCTGATTGCACTTGGTGGTGCAGTGGGTACGGGGCTATTTTTGGGTATTGCGCAAACCATTAAAATGGCAGGCCCGTCGGTGCTGCTGGGTTACGCTATTGGTGGCTTTATTGCATTTTTGATCATGCGCCAACTGGGTGAAATGGTGGTTGAAGAGCCGGTAGCCGGTTCATTTAGCCATTTTGCCTATAAGTATTGGGGAAGTTTTGCCGGTTTCTTAGCAGGCTGGAATTACTGGGTTATGTTCGTGCTGGTAGGGATGGCGGAACTGACTGCGGTGGGCATCTACATCCAATATTGGTGGCCGGATATTCCAACGTGGATGTCGGCGGCTGGCTTCTTTGTGATCATCAATATCGTCAATTTGGTCAACGTTCGCGTATACGGTGAAACTGAGTTTTGGTTTGCGATCATCAAAGTCGGCGCGATTATCGGCATGATTGTCTTTGGTGCGTGGATGTTAGCTTCCGGTTCCGGCGGCCCGCAGGCAAGCATCACTAACCTATGGACCCAAGGCGGCTTTTTACCGAATGGTTGGCATGGCTTAATCATGGCTATGGCGGTAATTATGTTCTCCTTTGGTGGTCTTGAACTGGTAGGGATCACCGCTGCGGAAGCCAGCGAACCGCGCAAAAGTATTCCGAAAGCGACCAATCAGGTGGTTTATCGCATTCTGATTTTCTATATCGGCTCATTAACCGTCTTGCTGTCTCTGTATCCATGGCAAAACGTTGTGCAGGGCGGAAGCCCATTCGTGATGATTTTCCATGCGCTGGATAGCAACTGGGTGGCTACCGCACTGAATATCGTGGTGCTCACGGCTGCGCTGTCCGTTTATAACAGCTGTGTGTATTCCAACAGCCGTATGCTGTTTGGCTTAGCAAAGCAGGGCAATGCGCCAGCGGCATTGACGAAAGTGAACCGCCGTGGCGTGCCTATTCTGTCTATTGGCCTTTCTGCATTAACAACGTCGGCGGTAGTTTTAATTAACTATATTATGCCGGGTGAGGCTTTTGAACTGTTGATGGCGCTGGTGGTGTCTACACTGGTTATTAACTGGGTGATGATCTGTATGGCTCATCTCAAGTTCAAAGCGGTAAAAAACCAGCAGGGTGTGGCGACAGCTTTCAAAGCGCTTTGGTATCCGTATGGTAATTACTTATGTTTGGCTTTCTTGGGGCTAATTCTGGTGATCATGTATATGACACCGGGGATTCGGATTTCAGTGATCCTGCTTCCAATTTGGGTAGCTGTTCTGTGGATCGGATTCATGCTTTCTCGTAAGAAAAACAAAGCGTAACCTGCGAATCTCTAAGCAAAAGGCAATCTTCGGATTGCCTTTTTTGCTAAGTCATTTGGCTAAAAATAAAAAACCTCGCGGGTATGCGAGGTTTTTTATTTTGTGACTACGGCTGGTGACCGCTGTGCACGTTAGTATTCTTCAACTACACAAATGTAAGGCGGCAGGGCGGCCAAGTCAATTTAATGCCGCTTAAAACAAACTTAATAAATTTTACTATAAATACTGGTTTTATATACAGCATCTGGGCATGTAATCATTTCTGTTTGGCAAAGTTCATGGTTGCTGCGTTGCAACTGCTTGAAACAGCATTGAGGTTTATTAGCTGATTTGGGTCGCATCTAAGGAGGAGAGGGAACTCTCCTCCTTTAACAAAAACAGGCTACTGAGACGCCTTAATCTAAGGTAAACATCTGATCCCACGGCAGATAAAATAGATTGGCAATCACCATCAGTACCAGAGAGATATAGGTCGCACTCATACCCGAGCGACGCCAACGAATTTCACGGTGACGTAAACCGTAGGAGTGCATTAGTCGACCTGCGATAAGCAAAATTCCGCATACGTGGATCATCCAAATCAGCGAGCCGTTCATCTCCATCATCACCAGCAATATCGCTGCAATAGGAATGTATTCAACGGCATTGCCATGTACGCGGATTGCGGTTTGTAGCTCATAAAAACCGCCGTCACCGTAGGCAACACGATACTGCATACGCAGTTTAACAACGTTCAAAGATAGCTTGATCAACAACAGTGCGCCGAGCACGACATAAAGCGCGCTTACCATTTTTAGCTCCATTGCCCAATAATTTACCTACGAATGAATAATAGCGGGCCCAAAGAGCATTGTCCTCAGGAAATATCGTTGTAAGTAAAATAGTTAGCTCGTTAAAGCATCAGTCAGTTTGGGGTTGTGATGCAGGTATTGAAAATTCGCGGCCGATCAAAACATATCTGCTTGCAAAGGCCAATCGGGTTGAGGCGGTAAATTTCGGATGTATTTGGCAAGAAGTGGCCAAAGCGCCCGTGCCTGCTGTGGTGCATCGGTGCAGTCAGGTGTGTGAATGAAAAGGTAGGGCGTATTGGTACTACTCCATTCCGCTAATTTATTTCCCCATTGATCCAACCAGCGACGATTGTCATCTAGCACATCGCCTCCGACAAAACGGATAAGCGGGTTTTCAGCCGTTAAAACAGCATGTACGGGAAGTTTTGGTTTCTTTTGCTGTGCATCACGAACTGCCGAAGTATGCGGAACGGCATGATGAACGGGTCTGCTATCTAACATCACTCGGTTTATTTTCCGCTCATAAAGTCCACGGTTAAGCGCACGTTCAGCGTCGCCTTTAGCAAAGAAGTCGGTGTGGCGAACTTCAACGCCGTAAGTGAACTCGGTTGGCAGCGAGTCTAAAAATTGCCATAGGCGGGGTAAATGCTGTGGCGAAAATGCAGCAGGAAGCTGTAACCAAATCTGCCCAATACGCGAATGAACAGGAGATAGGCTGCTAAAGAAATCCTGCAAATGGTCGTCACAGTGGGTTAGCGCAGCTTGATGGCTGATTGCCGATGGAAATTTGAAGCAAAATCGAAAATTATCATCAGTCATATCGCGCCAGCGTCGTGACAGTTCCTGCTTAGGCAGCGCGTAAAACGTGGTGTTGCCTTCAACACAGTTGAAATACTGGCTGTAATCTGCAAGATCCGTGAGCCCGATTTTATGCCAAGCTGCATGTTGCCATTGTGGCAGACCGATATACATCATGATGTTGATCATTCTCTAGAACAAGAACTGAAAAATATAACATAAAATGAATATTAGCGAGCTAGGCAAATACGTAGATAGGCTTAATTATATAAACCTATCTACTGTGTGTGTATTATTTAAAATCTACGACCATTTGCTCAGGTATTGATTGATTTGCCGTGGTGGCGACGCACTTCGCGACATAATCGGTAAATCGTGGCGGTGCAGATATTCCAAGCTGGAGTAATTTTTCATTAGAAAAACGAACGTTAAGAATAGAAAACTCACCATAGAGACGCATTGCACGCAGCATAAGTCGCTCATTACACTGCCCAAAAATGCCCTTGAAACTTTTTCTAGATTTAACTAATTCAATATATTCCACTTGCTCATAAGAGAGTTTTACGGGTTTTGTTTCTGTTGCTTGAGCAATTGCACGGTCTATTTCACCGAAGGACACACTGCCTGCTTCTCCCGCGGAAATATGGAATATTCTTTCATTCATATTCTCTTTTTGTAAGAGCAGAAGAAGGGCGTCGGCGCAATAATCAACGGGTATAACATCAATTTTGTCATCCATTGAGCACATGAACTTGCCCAACATTAACGCCATGCGGAATACCCAGAATATGCTGGTGGACGGTTTACACCCTTGTTCGCTGTGGCCAACAATAATGGAAGGCCTTGCAATTACCAGAGGTAAATCAGGGCACTCTGTCAGCATACGGTTCTCGATAACAGATTTTGAATAGGTGTACTGAACCAGATGTTCGTTTTCATCTTTTAACGTCAGGCTTTCGGTGACGACAGAGTCCGCCTCTGGCACACATGACATCGCTGTTCCGACATGCACGAATCGCTGAAGTTTCGCGTGTTTAGACATGTGAGTGGCAAACTTTAATGTGCCTTCAACGTTCACTTTCCAAATGAGAGGATTTTCGCCAAACGAAGCAATAGCAGCGCTATTAATAACATGGGTGATATTATGTAATCTTTTATCGTGAATAAAACCATCGGGGTCAGAAAGATCGCCGATGAGAATACTATCACTCGTAAGTTTTTCTAATGTTTTTTCAGAACAACCAAAATTAACCAGATTCTTTTTTATCCTAGCTAAAGCATTTTGTGAATTATCTGAGCGCACTAAAAGAAGAATAGATACGGGGTTGTCATCAAGCAATACCTTTGCAAGTACGGCGCCGCCTAAAAAACCCGTTGCCCCAGTAATAAGTAGATTCATTTTTTCATTTCCAATGCTAGATAAGATATTCGAGAGTATTTTATTCCTGAATGGTTAAACGATTAGTAAATAAAAAAGGGAGTCATTGCTATTTATGCTGGGTTTTATTTATTCGAATTAATTTTTTATACGTTTTTCAGGCTATAAAAATAGAAATAGTTTATTTGTATTTGTTACTTACAAAATAACTTCGTGTTTTTTGGTTTTTAACATGTCTATTTAATCTTGGTTGAACTCTCTGTCGGATTGAATCGGCAGGCACACTCAGCGTCTATCGATAAATTCACTATTTTGATTTTGAGATCTACCGATGATGTATGTGGTGATGGGATCTGCGAATGCTATTCTATCTCAATGACGCCATGTGGCTGGTCTTGCTGCGAGTTTGCTTAGCGAATGAAAGTTTATTGTACTTATTTGATTCTTATCAAATCGTAGACATCCATCATGGCGCAAAAATGGGAACTCGTTCACTAGCAGTATGTAGAAATAGCCAGTAAAACGATGGTGGTGCAACAGGGTTTTAGCTCAAAGATAACGCGAACTAAGCCCATTAAACGTAACGGGATGTGGCAACGACTCGGTAGCGATGTTCTGTAATTCGTTAATTTAAAAAGAAAATGCATTGTATCAATAAGTTAACAAATAGTACTGCATTGAGCGCAGAGAATATAAACTGTTTTGATAAGGTGGTGAGAATCCGCGCAAAGTGCGCGTCTGCTCTTATCGCAGCGGCGAATTTCCTTTATAATAGCCGCCTTTTTTCATCGAACATGTAATCTATCACTGCTATGCCGATCTACGAATACGCTTGTAGCGAATGCAATCATCAGTTAGAGAAATTGCAAAAAATGGCCGATGCGCCGTTGGTTGATTGTCCGGCGTGCGGCAGACCGACGCTGAAAAAACGCGTTTCTGCTGCGGGTTTCCAGCTAAAGGGAACCGGATGGTATGCCACTGACTTCAAACCGAAGTCAGGAAAATCAGAGAATTAGCACGACTCGAGTTTAAAATTATAGGGCTGCACAGGCAGCACCCATCTGGGCTCATGCTCGGATGTGGCATCGGTGAAGTACATAAGAAAGCCAAAGGATATCGTTATGCGTACTAATTATTGCGGGCAGTTGAATTTGTCCCATGAGGGTCAGGAAGTCACGCTTTGCGGTTGGGTACATCGCCGCCGCGATCTGGGTGGTTTAATCTTCATCGATCTGCGTGACCGTGAAGGCGTGGTACAGGTATTCTTCGATCCTGATCATAAAGAAGCGTTCCAGCAAGCTTCAGAGCTGCGTAACGAGTTCTGCGTGCAAATCACGGGTACCGTTCGTGCGCGTCCAGATAGCCAAAAAAATAAAGACATGTCCACCGGTGAAGTGGAAGTGTTTGGTCATGCTCTGACAATCATTAACCGTTCAGAACCACTGCCGTTAGACTTCAACCAGACTAACAGCGAAGAAAACCGCCTGAAGTATCGTTATCTTGACCTGCGTCGCCCTGAGATGGCACAGCGTCTGAAAACGCGTGCGCGCATTACTGCGTTTGTGCGTCGTTTCATGGATAACCACGGTTTCCTTGATATCGAAACGCCGATGCTGACCAAGGCAACGCCTGAAGGTGCTCGCGATTATCTGGTACCAAGCCGCGTGCATAAAGGCAAATTCTATGCGCTGCCGCAGTCTCCACAGCTGTTCAAACAGTTGCTGATGATGTCTGGCTTTGACCGTTATTATCAGATTGTTAAGTGCTTCCGCGATGAAGACCTGCGCGCTGACCGCCAGCCTGAATTCACCCAGATCGATGTGGAAACTTCTTTCATGAGCGCAGAACAAGTGCGTGAAGTGATGGAAGAACTCGCACGTTCTCTGTGGCAGGAAATCAAAGGCGTCGATCTGGGCAAATTCCCTGTTATGACGTTTGCTGAAGCGATGCGTCGCTATGGCTCCGACAAACCAGACCTGCGTAACCCGCTGGAGCTGGTTGACGTTGCTGATTTGGTTAAGGACGTTGATTTTAAAGTCTTCTCCGGCCCAGCTAACGATCCTAAAGGTCGCGTCATTGCATTACGTGTACCGGGTGGCGCACACCTGACGCGTAAAATCATTGATGAATACGGCCAGTTTGTCGGCATCTATGGCGCTAAAGGTTTGGCATGGATGAAGGTCAATGACCGTGCCGCAGGAATGGAAGGGGTTCAAAGCCCAATTGCTAAATTCCTGAATGCTGAAGTTTTAGAATCTATTCTGGAACGTACCGGTGCACAAAACGAAGACATTCTGTTCTTCGGCGCAGATACCAGCAAGATCGCCACCGATGCCATGGGCGCGCTGCGTCTGAAAGTGGGTCGTGAGCTGAAAATCACCAATGAAAACAGCTGGGCACCGCTGTGGGTTGTTGATTTCCCAATGTTTGAAGACGATGGAGAAGGCGGTTTGGCTGCGATGCACCATCCGTTTACCGCGCCTCGCGATATCTCTCCAGCAGAGCTGAAAGCACATCCAGTTGGCGCTATTGCTAACGCATATGACATGGTCATGAACGGCTATGAAGTGGGCGGTGGTTCTGTGCGTATTCATAACGGTGAAATGCAGGAAACCGTATTCGGTATTCTGGGTATTACCGAACAGGAACAACGCGACAAGTTTGGCTTCCTGCTGGACGCGCTGAAATATGGTACGCCTCCACATGCAGGTCTGGCATTTGGTCTGGATCGTCTGGTGATGTTGTTAACCGGTACCGATAATATCCGTGATGTTATCGCATTCCCTAAAACAACGGCTGCGGCTGACCCGCTGACCGATGCGCCAAGCTTTGCAAACCCTGCATCGCTGCAGGAACTCTCTATCTCTGTGGTTGCCAAAAAAGGCAGCGCAGACGACGCAGAGAAAGCCTAATGGCATATAAGCGTCCTGAGTCGATTCTGGTGGTCATTTATGCCCGCCAGAGTGGTCGGGTGCTGATGTTACAGCGGCGCGACGATCCTGATTTCTGGCAGTCGGTTACCGGCAGTTTAGAAGAGGGTGAATCTGCGCCGCACGCCGCACAGCGTGAAGTAAAGGAAGAAGTCGGTATTGATATTTCAGGTGAAAGCCTGTCATTGATGGACTGTCAGCACTGTGTGGAGTTTGAGTTATTTGCGCATTTGCGCCATCGCTATGCACCCGGTGTAACTCGCAATTTGGAGCACTGGTTCTGTTTGGCGCTGCCGTCAGAGAGAGAGATCCCACTAACGGAACATCTGGCTTATCAATGGCTAGACGTTGAGCAGGCTGCCCAGCTCACCAAATCGTGGAGCAACCGGCAGGCGATTGAAGAACTCGTTCATTGATTAAGTGCCTGTGTGGCAAACCGCGTTAAGCCAATAAGCTTGGCGGTTTGTCACTATTCATCCTAACAGGCGTAAAGTTTGTCATTTTTAAAGCCCTACGGCTTTTACCGGAGAAACATATGGCAGGTCATAGTAAGTGGGCCAACACGAAACACCGTAAAGCTGCGCAGGATTCTAAGCGCGGTAAAATCTTCACCAAAATTATTCGCGAGCTGGTTACCGCTGCGAAATTAGGTGGTGGTGATCCGGGTGCGAACCCACGTCTGCGCGCAGCAATTGATAAAGCGCTGTCTAACAACATGACCCGCGATACGTTGAACCGTGCAATCGCGCGTGGTGTTGGCGGTGATGATGATACCAATATGGAAACCATCATCTATGAAGGTTACGGTCCTGGCGGTTCTGCGATTATGGTGGAATGTCTGAGTGACAACCGTAACCGTACCGTGGCTGAAGTGCGTCATGCCTTCACTAAAACCGGCGGTAACTTAGGCACTGACGGTTCTGTTTCTTATCTGTTCGCCAAAAAAGGCGTGATTTCTTACGCACCGGGCTTAGATGAAGATACCGTGATGGATGCCGCGCTGGAAGCTGGTGCTGATGACGTTGTCACCTATGACGATGGCGCTATCGACGTGTTCACTCCGTGGGAAACCTTCGGTGAAGTGAAAGATGCGTTAGATGCTGCCGGTCTGGTTGCCGAGTCTGCTGAAGTTTCTATGATCCCTTCTACTAAGGCAGAAATGGACGAAGAAACCGCACCGAAACTGATGCGCCTGATCGACATGCTGGAAGACTGTGATGACGTGCAGGAAGTTTATCACAACGGTGAAGTTTCCGACGAGGTTGCGGCTACTCTGGAATGAGTATCATCCTCGGGATTGACCCCGGCTCGCGGATCACAGGCTATGGCGTGATCCGCCAAGTGGGGCGAAAGCTCGAATATCTCGGCAGCGGGTGCATCCGCACCTCTGTCGATGATTTACCTACACGTCTCAAGCTGGTGTATGCCGGCGTCAGCGAAATCATTGCTCAGTTCCAGCCCGATATTTTTGCCATTGAACAGGTCTTTATGGCTAAAAATGCCGATTCAGCCTTAAAGCTGGGTCAGGCTCGCGGCGCTGCTATTGTGGCCGCGGTGAACGTCGATTTGCCAGTGTTTGAATATGCGGCACGACAAATCAAGCAAACCGTAGTGGGAACGGGGGCGGCCGAGAAATCGCAGGTTCAGCATATGGTGCGTTCTCTGCTGAAGTTGTCGGCGAGCCCGCAGGCTGATGCCGCCGATGCGCTGGCAGTGGCAATCACGCATTGTCATGTAAGCCAAAATGCGTTGAGAGCCAGCCCAACGCGCTTGAACTTAGCGCGCGGGCGTTTAAAGTAAATTAGGTATCGAACTCAATGGGCTGGATATTCATCCAGCCTTTTTTATGGTATAAGCTGTAAGCCATAATGAAAGAGTTAACATTTTAAGAGGAATTGCGCGTGATAGGTCGTCTCAGAGGTATTGTTCTGGAAAAACAGCCGCCGGAAGTGCTGCTGGAAGCCAACGGTGTAGGTTATGAAGTCCATATGCCGATGACCTGTTTTTATGAACTGCCTGATGTTGGTCAGGAAGCCATTATTTTCACCCATTTTGTGGTGCGTGAAGATGCGCAGTTGCTGTACGGATTTAATAACAAACAAGAGCGCGCATTGTTCCGCGAGCTGATTAAAGTCAATGGCGTTGGGCCAAAACTGGCGTTGGCCATTTTATCCGGCATGTCAGCTCAGCAGTTTGTTACCGCTATCGAACGTGAAGAAGTTAGCACGCTGGTGAAATTACCCGGCGTAGGTAAGAAAACGGCGGAGCGTCTAGTGGTTGAAATGAAGGATCGCTTTAAAGGCTTAACCGGCGACCTGTTTAATAACCACAGTGAGCTGCCAATGCCGGAAGCGAAGAAACCGGCCGCTGAAATTGATGCTGAAGGTGAAGCCGTTGCAGCGCTGATTGCGCTGGGCTATAAACCGCAAGAAGCGAGCCGGATGATCAGCAAAATTGCCAAACCAGATGCTGATAGCGAAACATTAATTCGTGATGCACTGCGCGCGGCGCTGTGATCGCCAGTGAGGTAAATGAAGGATGATTGAAGCTGACCGTCTGATTACTGCGGAAGTGCAAAGCGAAGAAGAAATTATCGATCGCGCTATCCGCCCCAAAAGCCTATCAGAATACGTTGGGCAACCACAGGTGCGTGGTCAGATGGAGATTTTCATCAAAGCGGCCAAACTGCGCGGCGATGCGCTCGATCACCTGTTGATCTTCGGCCCTCCAGGGTTGGGGAAAACTACCTTGGCCAATATTGTCGCCAATGAGATGGGCGTGAATTTGCGCACAACCTCTGGCCCCGTGTTAGAAAAAGCGGGCGATTTAGCCGCTATGCTAACGAACCTCGAGCCTCATGATGTTTTGTTTATCGATGAGATCCACCGTTTGTCTCCGGTGGTTGAGGAGATTTTGTATCCAGCGATGGAGGATTATCAGCTTGATATCATGATCGGCGAAGGGCCCGCGGCACGTTCCATTAAGATTGATCTACCTCCTTTCACGCTGGTGGGGGCAACGACGCGAGCCGGTTCGTTAACCCCTCCGTTACGCGACCGATTTGGTATTGTGCAGCGCTTGGAGTTTTATCAGGTTGCTGATTTGCAACACATCGTTGGCCGCAGCGCACAATGCCTTGGTTTATCTTTGACGGAAGAGGGCGCGCATGAAGTGGCGCGCCGCTCCCGCGGTACGCCGCGTATTGCTAACCGTTTATTACGCCGTGTAAGGGATTACGCCGAAGTTTGCGCCGATGGCAATATTAATGGTGACGTGGCAACGCAGGCGCTAAATATGCTGGACGTTGATGCCGAAGGCTTCGACTACATGGATAGAAAGCTGCTGCTGGCGGTCATTGATAAGTTCATGGGCGGGCCAGTAGGGCTCGATAACCTTGCCGCGGCTATTGGTGAAGAGCGTGAAACTATTGAGGACGTGTTGGAACCCTACCTCATTCAGCAGGGCTTCTTGCAGCGCACGCCGCGTGGTCGTATGGCGACCAATCATGCCTATAAACATTTTGGTCTGACCCGAGAAGAATAGCCCCTTTTAAAGCACAGTTTCTTGCGTCGAAAAAAAAGCCCGAGCACATTAAATGTCTCGGGCTTTTTTATACCTGCAACGTTAACGTTCTACACGCTCTGTTTTTTACTCAGGCTGAGAATGAACATTGCGGTTGCGCACAGCACCACCGACGGCCCGGCAGGCGTATCGTAGAAAGCAGAAAACGTGAGGCCACCGGTTACGGCTAAAATACCGATGATGACGGCGATACCGGCCATTTGTTCCGGCGTGCGTGAGAAGCGGCGCGCCGTGGCGGCAGGGATAATCAGCAGTGAGGTGATGATTAGTGCACCTACGAATTTCATGGCTAAACCGATGGTTAGCGCGGTGACTAGCATCAATATCATGCGCACACGTTCGAGGTTAACGCCGTCTACGTGGGCAAGCTCAGGGCTAATCGTTACCGAAAGCAGTGGCCGCCATTGCCACCATAAAATACCCAGTACGACGGCAACACCGATGGCAATCATAATAATGTCGTCATAGGTGACTGATAGCAGGTCGCCGAACAAATACGCCATCAAATCCACACGCACGTTTGACATTAAAGCGACCACCACTAGCCCCAACGACAGCGCACTGTGGGCCATGATACCGAGCAGGGTGTCTACGCCGAGCGTCGGGCGTCGTTCCAGCCATACAAGGCCAATGGCCAGCAGTAATGTAACGACGATAACGGCAAAGAAAGGATTCACGTTCAACAGTAGGCCAAAAGCAACGCCTAGCAGGGATGCGTGTGCCAACGTATCGCCAAAATATGACATACGGCGCCATACGACAAATGATCCCAGTGGGCCAGCGGTTAGCGCCAGCAATGCGCCTGCGATCCAGCCGGGGAGAAGTAACTCAATCATTGCGGCTGGCTCCCATTACTTTTCAACACAATTTTTCCCTGTAGATCGTGACGATGATTATGGTGATGGCGATAAATCGCGAGCTGTTCTGCACCACGGTTACCAAACATCGCGATAAATTCAGGATGCATCGAAACCACCTCTGGCGTGCCTGAACAGCAGATATGTTGGTTTAGGCACAACACTTCGTCCGTTTTTGCCATCACTAAATGTAAATCGTGCGACACCATCAGCACTGAGCAATTGAGCTCTTGTCTGAGCTGGTTGATTAAATCGTACAGCGCCAACTGCCCGTTAACGTCAACGCCAGCGGTAGGTTCATCCAGTACCAACAAATCAGGCTTATTGAGCAACGCGCGCGCTAGCAGGACTCGCTGATTTTCACCGCCAGAGAGTTTTTGCATCGGCTGATTGAGCAGATGAGCCGCATGAACACGCTTCAATGCTGGCAATACATCCTCTTTTCTTACGCCGGGACGCAAGCGCATGAATCGGCTGACAGTTAACGGCAGCGTTGCATCGAGGTGCAGTTTTTGCGGTACATAGCCAATGGTGAGCTTTTCTGCGGTGGTGATTGTGCCCGACGTGGGTTTAATCAATCCAAGTACTACGCGAACCAGCGTAGACTTTCCGGCACCATTAGGCCCCAGCAGCGTCAGAATGCGTCCGGGTTTGAGATCGAGAGATATGTGAGAAAGCACATTGCGAGCACCAAAGCTCACCATGATGTCTTTCAGCGATACCAAACTATTATTGTTTTGAACTGTATTTTGACTCGACATGTTTTTGCATATTGCAGAATGGATGAAATGCTATAATATAACGATCACCCAAATTGAAGAAGAGAATTTTGACATGATACACAAAAAAGCCTGGTTTAAGCGCACTATTATTGCTGCTGCACTAGTAACAAGCGCCGGGATCAGCTGCGCACAGGCTGCGGTATTAACCTCAATCCGACCTTTAGGATTCATCGCTTCGGCAATTGCTGATGGTGTTACGACAACGGAAGTTTTGCTTCCAGATGGCGCATCACCGCATGATTATGCACTTAAGCCATCCGACATCAAACGTTTGCGTGAAGCCGACCTCGTTGTGTGGGTAGGGCCAGAAATGGAGGCTTTCCTGACAAAACCGGTTCAACAGCTCGAAAATAACAAGAATCTGATGCTGACAGGGCTGCCAGCCATTCACAGCCTACTTATGGCCGGTGATGATGATGACGATCATGACCATAAAGCGCATGCGTCAGAAAGCAATGTAGAAAAATCCGAAAAATCAGATACACATAATGTTACAAATGGCGCTGAGACTGGTTCAGAAGAGCATCATGACCATGACCACGGGCAATATAATCTGCATATTTGGCTCTCTCCAGCCATCGCAAAACAGATAGCGATAGCGATACACGACAAATTATTGTTACAAAGCCCACAAAACAAAGACAAACTGGATGTCAACCTACGTAAATTCGAGGAACAACTAGAGCAGACAGAAAAAAATGTTGGTATGATGCTGCGGCCTGTGCAAGGTAAAGGGTATTTTGTTTTTCATGATGCCTATGGTTACTTCGAGAAAACCTTTGGTCTGACTCCTTTAGGTCACTTCACGGTCAATCCCGAGATTCAGCCTGGCGCACAGCGTTTACATCAAATTCGAACACAGTTGGTTGAGCAGAAAGCCGTTTGCGTTTTCGCTGAGCCACAGTTCAGGCCAGCAGTAATCTCAGCGGTTGCGCAGGGGACAAAAGTCCGCCAGGGTACCTTAGATCCCTTGGGTAGCGCGATCGCACTGGGTGCTGATAGTTACATGAGGTTCTTAACTCAGCTATCGCAACAGTATTCAAGCTGCCTGAACGGAGATTAAGAGGAATATCCGAGTGCAGCAGATAGCGCGATCTATCGCCCTAGCGTATAACAACTTGCCCCGACCACATCGGGTTATGCTAGGGTCACTGACCGTCATCACGTTGGCCGTCTCTATTTGGCGGCCATTCGTTTACCAACCGAATATCGATAGCGACAGCGCTTCTGCCAAAATTATCCCATTGGATAATAAACAGTTGCGAACGCTTGTTCCTGAGGCCAGTGAGCCACTGGATCAACCCGCCCCGGAAGATGAAGTTCCTACCGACGAATTAGACGACAAAGCCGATAACGATTCGGGTACCCATGATTACGTGGTTTCTACCGGTGATACGCTTGGCAGCATTTTGACCCAGTTTGGCATTGATATGTCAGAGGTGTCCGCACTCGCTAAGCAAAATCCCGCCCTGCGTAACCTCAAAATTGGCCAAACGCTGTCATGGGTCGTCAATGATGCAGGCGAACTGCAACAGCTGACTTGGGAAGTGAATCGTCGCGAAACTCGCACTTATAATCTGGTGAACGGTAACTTTAAAGAAGCCGTTGAGTCTCAGCAGGGCGAGTGGAAAAATAAAGTTGTTACTGGAACACTGAACGGAAGCTTTGTGAACAGCGCACGTGCTGCCGGCCTGAGCCGTTCAGAAGTGAATGCGGTGATCAAAGCGTTACAGTGGCAGATGGATTTCCGTAAATTGCAGAAGGGCGATCAATTTTCCGTTCTGATGTCGCGTGAAGAGCTCAATGGCCGCAGTGAGCAAAGCCAACTACTGGGCGTAAGAATGCGCTCTGGTGGTAAAGATTATTACGCCGTGCGCGCAGATGATGGCAAATTCTACGATCGTCAGGGCAGCGGTTTGGCGAAAGGCTTTATGCGTTTCCCAACCACCAAACAATTCCGCGTATCGTCTAACTTTAATCCGCGCCGCGTGAATCCGGTCACGGGTCGAGTGGCTCCGCACAAAGGCGTAGATTTCGCGATGCCGGTGGGAACACCTGTATTAGCCGTTGGTGATGGCGAAGTGGTTATCGCTAAACGCAGCGGTGCCGCAGGCAACTACGTGGTTATTCGCCATGGGCGTCAATATACGACACGCTTTATGCACCTGAAAAAAATTCTGGTTAAGCCGGGGCAAAAAGTAAAACGTGGCGACCGCATCGCGCTGTCGGGCAATACTGGACGCTCTACAGGGCCGCATCTGCATTATGAATTCTGGTTGAACAATCAGGCAGTGAATCCACTGACGGCTCAGCTTCCTCGCTCGGATGGATTGTCTGGTAAAGATCGCCGCGAGTATTTAGCTCAGGTGCGTCAGGTTGTTCCGCAACTCCAGCTAGATTAAGATTAGGTATCGTTTATAACAGCCGGCTATAACCGGCTGTTTTTCTTTGTGCTATTTATTAATGCGCAAATTTTTATCGGTTGTTCTATGTCCAAGACTTATATCAAGCTGTATTGAAGCCACTTGGGTATATAATTAACTGATATTTTAATAAAGAGCTTTTGTATGGAAAAAGAACAACGGTCAAACGTGGAGTTTATCCCGCGGTTTGAAAAAAGCTTCCTACTGCCTAAATACTGGGGGGCGTGGGTAGGCGTTGGGACTATGGTCGCGATGGCCTATTTGCCGGTGCGTCTGAGAGATCCTATTCTTGCGGCCGTTGGGCGCTGGGCAGGGAAACTCGCCGGCGGGGCACGACGTCGTGCAAGAATTAATTTGTTGTACTGCTTTCCAGAATTAACCGACGCTCAGCGTGAAGACATTATTGACCGAATGTTTGAGCGCGCTGGGCAGTCTATGTTTTTAATGGCCGAACTGACGCTGCGCGATCCGCAACGCGTGCTAAAGCGCACTCGCTGGCATGGCATGGAGCATATCGAAGCCCTGCGTGAAAGTGGTAAGAATGCCATCTTTTTAGTGCCACACGGTTGGGCCGTTGATATCCCAGCAATGTTGCTGGCTGCACAAGGTCAGCCTATGGCCGCAATGTTCCATAATCAAAAGAATAAGATGGTGGACTGGCTGTGGAATACCTGCCGTCGGCGTTTTGGCGGGCGTATGCACGCTCGCGACGACGGCATTAAGCCTTTCATCAGCTCGGTGCGTCATGGCTACTGGGGCTATTATCTGCCAGACCAAGATCATGGTGCGGAACACAGCGAGTTTGTCGATTTCTTCGCGACGTATAAAGCTACGCTGCCTGCGATTGGTCGTTTGATGAAGCTTTGCCGTGCTCAGGTTATTCCGCTTTTCCCGGTATATGACGGCAAAACAAGCATGTTGGATATCTATATCCGTCCACCGATGGATGATATCGCTGATATGAATGAGCACGATATGGCTCGCCGCATGAACGAAGAAGTTGAGTTACTGATGGGACCACACCCAGAGCAATATACGTGGATCCTGAAGCTGCTTAAAACCCGCAAGCCGGGCGAGCTTGAGCCTTATAAGCGAAAAGACCTATAGGTTTCGCTTAAGCTTTCAGAGCTGATGCCAAAGAAAAGGGGCGCAATTGAATTGCGCCCCTTTGTTATTTCTATTATTTCACTTTATTCAACGCGTAGGATTCGGCTGGTATTGGTGCTGCCGATGGTTCCCATCACGTCACCTTGGGTCACGATAACGAGATCGCCAGAAACCAAGAAGCCTTTATCACGCAGCAGATTTGCAGCATGCTGAGCCGCAGCCACACCGTCGCTGGTGCTATCGAAGTAAACCGGCGTTACGCCGCGATACAGCGCTGTCAGGTTCAAGGTGCGCTCGCGATGAGACATGGCAAAGATTGGCAAGCCAGAACTGATACGAGACATCATCAGCGCCGTGCGGCCTGATTCGGTCATGGCGATGATTGCGGTAACGCCTTTCAGATGGTTAGCCGCGTACATGCTAGACATCGCAATGGCTTCTTCGATATTGTCGAACTGCACATCTAAACGGTGCTTAGAAACGTTAATGCTTGGGATTTTTTCAGCACCCAAGCATACGCGAGCCATGGCAGCCACCGTTTCCGCAGGATATTGCCCAGCCGCTGTTTCAGCTGACAGCATCACGGCATCGGTGCCATCCAGCACGGCGTTCGCCACGTCCATGACCTCAGCGCGTGTCGGCATTGGGTTAGTGATCATCGACTCCATCATTTGAGTTGCGGTAATCACGGAGCGGTTTAACTTGCGTGCGCGGCGGATCAGCTGTTTCTGAATACCGACAAGCTCAGGATCGCCAATTTCGACGCCGAGGTCGCCACGAGCAACCATCACGACGTCGGAGGCTAAGATGATGTCATCCATCGCTTCTTCGCTGCATACCGCTTCGGCACGTTCAACTTTAGCCACGATCTTGGCATCACAACCGGCATCGCGTGCAAGGCGGCGCGCGTAGTTAATGTCTTCGCCGGTGCGAGGGAAAGAAACCGCCAAATAATCGACAGAAATTTTCGCCGCAGTCGCGATATCTGCAATATCTTTTTCAGTTAAAGCTTCGGCAGACAAGCCGCCGCCTAATTTGTTGATCCCTTTATTATTGGAAAGAGGGCCACCGACAGTTACTTCGGTAAACACTTTGCTGCCTTTAACTTCCAGGACTTTGAGCTGCACGCGACCATCGTCGAGCAGCAGAATGTCGCCCGGCACCACGTCTTCTGGCAGGCGCTTGTAGTCGATGCCGACTTTCTCTTTATCGCCTTCATCGGTGGTGAGATCGGCGTCGAGTAGGAATTTGTCACCGATGTTAAGGAATACTTTGCCTTCTTTGAAGGTTGATACGCGGATTTTCGGGCCTTGCAGGTCTCCGAGGATGGCAACATGTCGTCCTAGTTTTGCTGCAATTTCACGGACTTTATTGGCACGAGCAAGATGATCTTCAGCTGTACCATGAGAGAAATTGAGACGCACGACGTTAGCACCAGCAGAAATAATCTTCTCTAGATTATTATCGCGGTCGGTTGCTGGGCCTAAGGTGGTAACGATCTTGGTTCTTCTGAGCCGTCTGGACATGTGTAACTCCGTTGACATGTGAAGCATTGGTGTTGGTGCCAATACAACGAACAGGCAGTTGATTACGCATCCACGTAACCCGATTATTTCTTAAGCTGGCGTGGTTGCTCACCTGCAGCAGCGACGTTCTTACGCTTAAAAAGCACTGGGTAGATCAACTCATCAAGCCTGCTCGCATGAAACCGCAAAAGAAAGCATGCGGTTGATAAATACCCGTCTCTTCATTATCTAGCAGAAAATGACAGGTTGTTTTTATGTTTTGGTGCCTGATCGACGTTAAACGTGTACTTTATATCTTAGCCTTTCACCGATTTAATCAAAATGGTGGGGCAGTGCCAGTCCCTTATCAAAGCGCGATTCCTTCAACGCTTCTTTGACTCGCTTCAAGTTATCTCTGAATTTTGCGCCTCTACGCAGGGTAAAGCCAGTTGCCAGCGCATCAATCAGCGTCAATTGAGCAATTCTCGATACCATTGGCATGTAAACATCGGTGTCTTCTGGCACATCCAGAATTAAAGGTAGCGTCGCTTCCAGCGCAAGCGGTGTGTCGCGGGAGGTAATGGCAATCACCGTAGCGTCGTTTTCGCGCGCCAAATGTGCCATTTCGACCAAGCTTTTGGTTCGCCCTGTGTGAGAGATGAGAACCACAACATCGCCTTCGTTCGAATTCATGCAGCTCATTCTTTGCATTACGATGTCATCAAAATAAACCACAGGAATGTTAAACCGGAAGAATTTGTTCATGGCATCATGAGCCACAGCTGCGGATGCACCTAGACCAAAGAAAGAAATTTTCTTGGCCTGAGTGAGTAGATCAACGGCGCGATTAACCGCAGCCATATCAAGGTTATTCTTGGCCATTTCAAGGCTGGCCATCGCAGATTCGAATATTTTGCTGGTATAAGCATCAACGCTGTCAGTCTCTTCGACGTTTCGATTGACATACGGCGTCCCATTAGCAAGGCTCTGTGCTAGATGAAGTTTAAAATCGGGGAAGCCTTTGGTTTCTAAACGACGACAAAAACGGTTTACCGTGGGCTCACTGACATCAGCCATTTTCGCCAGCGTCGCAATGCTAGAGTGAATTGCGGTCTGCGGTGCAGCCAAGATAACCTCGGCAACTTTGCGCTCGGATTTACTGAGTTGGTCCAGGTTGGCCTGAATTTTGTCCAGCGTATTCATATACACATTCACTCATGGATTGTATGCCCGTCATCTTTCAAACTGCAGGTGTGTTGGCTACTTTGTGCGCCCGAACCCCTTACTCCGGTAAGCTCATTGGGTGTTTTTCACTCGCCGCTTTCCTGCATTTTGACATCTATTGAGCAAAACGATTTCAAAGAAAGGAGAAATCTATGATTGTTTGATGAAAATATACTACGAGCCACAACTGCTTTGCAGCGAGATGATGCCGCTTCGTGGGCTTTTTTTACCAGAGTATGACGTGTGTCTAACTTTCGATATGGTAATATTAGTTCAGTTTTGACAGAAAATTACATAATGTATCTGTCATTACGCGGTCTGCGGCGGGGTCAACGAAAATTTCACACCATTTATGTTTAAATTTTCGGCAAAAAAGCATGTTTACTGGCTATAGTCAAAAATAGTACATTAATTATGTAATAAAATTACAAGCATCCTGCAACGAGGAGATGAACATGGCGGTTACGTCAACAGCACAGGCCTGTGACCTGGTCATTTTCGGCGCCAAGGGCGATTTAGCCCGCCGTAAACTGCTGCCTTCCCTGTACCAATTAGAAAAAGCCGGTCATATCCATCCGGACACTCGTATCATCGGCGTAGGTCGCGCTGATTGGGATAAAGACGCCTACACTAAGGTCGTTCGTGAAGCACTGGACACCTTCTTGAAGGAAAAGGTTGATGAAGAACTGTGGGCGACGCTCAGTGCGCGTCTCGATTTCTGTAACCTTGACGTCAATGACACTCAGCATTTCAAAAATCTGGCAAAAATGCTGGATCAGAAGAAACGCGTCACCATCAACTACTTTGCTATGCCACCAAGCACTTTCGGCGCAATCTGCCAAGGTTTGGGTGCATCCGGTCTGAATAAAGATCCAAGCCGCATCGTGATGGAAAAACCTCTCGGTACCGATTTGGAATCCTCACGCGCCATCAATAATCAGGTGGCTGAATTCTTCGATGAGTCACAGGTTTACCGTATTGACCACTATTTGGGCAAAGAAACGGTGCTTAATCTGCTGGCGCTGCGCTTTGCTAACTCCCTGTTTGCGAATAACTGGGACAACAGCATGATCGACAGCGTGCAAATCACCGTCGCTGAAGAAGTGGGCATTGAAGGTCGCTGGGGCTACTTTGATAAAGCTGGCCAGATGCGCGACATGATTCAAAACCATCTGTTGCAAATTTTGACCATGATTGCCATGTCACCGCCGGCGGATCTTTCTACCGACCGCATCCGTGATGAAAAAGTCAAAGTGTTGCGTTCACTACGTCGTATTAACCATTCCAACGTGCGTGATACCACGGTGCGTGGCCAATACACCGCAGGCTTTGTGCAAGGCAAAAAAGTACCAGGATATCTGGAGGAGGAAGGGGCGAACAAAACCAGTAACACGGAAACCTTCGTCTCGATTCGCGTTGATATCGATAACTGGCGCTGGACTGGCGTTCCGTTCTATCTACGTACCGGTAAACGTCTGCCATCAAAATGTTCTGAAGTAGTTATTTACTTTAAGAACCCGCCGCTCAACCTGTTCAGCGACTCTTACCAAGAGCTGCCGCAGAACAAACTGACGATCCGCTTACAGCCTGATGAAGGCGTACAGATTGACATCCTGAACAAGGTGCCAGGTCTGGAACATAAGCATCGTTTGCAAACCACTAAACTGGATCTGAGCTTCTCCGATACTTTCCATCAAGAGCATTTGGCGGATGCCTATGAGCGTTTGCTGTTGGAAACCATGCGTGGGATCCAAGCACTGTTCGTGCGTCGCGATGAAGTAGAAGAAGCATGGAAGTGGGTCGACTCCATTATGGAAGCGTGGGCCGCTGATAATGAATCTCCTAAACCATACCAAGCCGGTACATGGGGCCCTGTCGCCTCAGTTGCGATGATCAGTCGCGACGGCCGTGCATGGAATGAATTCGAATAACGTCACCGCGTTATTTGATCGCAAAGCATCACGGAGGGCATTCCCTCCGTGTGTTGAGATTCATACCCGGCATACTTGAAGTTGCATCGGTGTTGGCTGCACTCGTTCACCCGAATCACTTACTTGAGTAAGCTCATCGGGATTCGCTCGTTTGCCGCCTTGATGCAACACCAATTATTTTGGGTATAGGACAGTTTAGGAGAGGTTGAAATGGCACAGTTTAAGGAATTTCCGAGCGCACAGGCGCTCAACGAACAGTTTGCTGAGGAAATAGCCGCAGCTCTGAGCCACAGCATTAGCGCTCAGGGAGAAGCCAGTCTAGTCGTGTCGGGTGGTCGTACACCGCTAGGACTGTTCGAGGCGTTAACTCAGCAAGCCATTGAGTGGAGCAAGGTCACCATCACCTTAGCGGATGAGCGTTGGGTCGATGCAAATGATGATTCCAGTAACGAAAAGCTGGTTCGAGAACATTTGCTGAAGGGTCACGCCGCAACCGCGAAGTTTGTTGGTTTGAAGAATAGTCATGCCACCCCGTTTGCCGGAGCCGCAGACACCGAACGTGCGTTGCAATCTATTGCTCGTCCGTTTGATGTTGTGATCCTCGGCATGGGTGATGATGGCCATACCGCTTCACTCTTCCCTGGGGCAGAGAATCTGTTCCCAGCTCTCGCGATGGATTCTGGCCGAGTCTGCATGGGGATGACCCCGCTGACCGCGCCACTCGATCGTATCACCCTAACACTTCCGGCTCTGCTCAATAGCCGCCATATCTACCTGCATGTGGTAGGTGGCGGCAAGCGTGATGTTTATCAGCGCGCAATTCAGGGTACGGATGTGAATGAGATGCCGATCCGCGCAGTGTTACATCAAACACAAACGCCGGTCGACATCTACTGGACGGCATGAGGCAGCAATGAACCCAACAGTATCCCGAGTTACTCAACGCATTATTGAACGCTCTCGCGACAGTCGTGCGGCCTATTTGGCCAAAATCGAAAAAGCGCGCAGCAAGAAGGTACATCGTTCTCAGTTAGCCTGCGGCAACTTGGCACACGGTTTCGCCGCTTGTGGTCAGGATGATAAAGCGTCTCTGACCAGCATGATCAAGAGCAATATCGGCATCGTGACTTCTTATAACGATATGCTTTCGGCGCACCAACCCTATGAAACCTATCCTGAGCAGATCAAAGCCGCGCTGCATTCGGTTGGTGCAGTAGGGCAAGTCGCCGCTGGTGTACCCGCGATGTGCGATGGTGTAACTCAGGGACAGGACGGCATGGAGCTCTCATTAATGAGTCGCGAAGTGATTGCCATGTCCGCCGCTGTGGGGCTTTCGCACAATATGTTTGACGGCGCGCTGTATCTTGGCGTGTGCGACAAAATTGTGCCGGGTCTGTTTATGGCCGCGATGTCTTTCGGCCATTTACCGACCCTGTTCGTGCCAGCCGGTCCAATGCCGAGCGGTTTGCCTAATAAAGAAAAAGTCCGTGTTCGCCAACTGTACGCGGAAGGCAAACTGGGCCGTGATGCACTGCTTGAAGCTGAAGCCGCGTCTTACCATGCGCCGGGCACCTGTACTTTCTATGGTACGGCGAACTCCAATCAGATGGTGATTGAAGTGATGGGCCTGCATTTACCGGGTTCATCTTTCGTTCAGCCAGATATGCCATTACGTGCAGCATTAACCGATGCGGCAGCGCGTCAGGTGACTCGCATGACGGAGACGAGCGGCAATTATGTGCCGGTGGGCCGCATGGTTGACGAGAAAGTCATCGTGAACGGTATTATCGCTCTGCTGGCAACCGGTGGTTCTACCAACCACACCATGCATTTGGTGGCGATGGCACGTGCTGCGGGCATTCATATTAATTGGGATGATTTCTCTGACCTGTCTGACGTGGTGCCATTGATGTGCCGCATCTATCCAAACGGTCCAGCAGATATCAACCATTTCCAAGCGGCAGGCGGTGTGCCTGTGCTGGTCAAAGAGCTGTTGAAAGGCGGCTTGCTGCATGAAGATGTTGAAACCGTTGCTGGCAACGGTTTGAGCCGTTATACCCAAGAGCCTTTCTTGGAAGAGGGCAAGCTGGTATATCGCCCAGGTCCTGAAAAATCCCATGACAGCAATGTCATTGCTAGCTTTGCAGCACCGTTTGAATCTCACGGTGGTACAAAAGTGCTGACGGGCAACTTAGGCCGCGCCGTGATGAAAACCTCTGCGGTGCCTGCTGATAACCAAATTATTGAAGCTCCTGCGGTGGTATTCCACAGCCAGCACGACGTGGTTCCTGCGTTTGAAGCCGGTAAACTGGACAAAGACTGTGTGGTCGTTGTGCGTTATCAAGGCCCACGCGCTATCGGTATGCCTGAACTGCACAAACTGATGCCACCATTAGGCGTTCTGATGGATCGCGGACTGAAAGTGGCATTGGTCACCGATGGCCGTCTGTCTGGCGCTTCTGGCAAAGTCCCATCAGCAATCCATGTTACCCCTGAGGCTTATTCAGGTGGTCTGCTGGCGAAAGTCCGTGACGGCGATATGGTTCGTGTTAACGGTAAAACCGGCGAGCTTACTTTGCTGGTGGATGAGGCTGAATTGGCGAGCCGTGAACTGGTTCACCCGGATTTGTCTGAACTGCACGATGGTTCAGGCCGTGAGATGTTTGCCGCGCTGCGTGAACAGCTCTCCGGTGCCGAAGAAGGCGCTAGCTGCATTAAATTCTATTAATTCTATGACGCGGGCTTAATGCGAGCTCGCGTTAATGATTCTTTTTGGCGTTGTGTACCCCAATTATGCGTTTCGTATTAAGAAAGAGGGGTATGGCAAGGTTTTCCTGTTTGAAAACAACAACGCCAGCCATAAACCATGCCGCAAGGCACCATGGAGATAATAAGCAGATGAAAAACTGGAAAGTAAGCGCCGAGTCAATCATGACAGCCGGCCCGGTTGTACCTGTAATCGTTATTAAAAAAATTGAGCAGGCCGTGCCTTTGGCAAAGGCGCTGGTTGCCGGTGGCGTTCGTGTGCTGGAAGTGACCCTGCGTACCGAGTGTGCGGTTGAGGCTATTCGCCTGATCGCCAAAGAAGTTCCAGAAGCTATCGTGGGCGCGGGTACCGTTACCAACGCTAAACAGCTGGCTGACGTCACCGAAGCCGGTGCTCAGTTTGCTATCAGCCCAGGCCTAACTGCTGATTTGCTGAAAGCAGCGACTGCGGGTTCAATCCCACTGATCCCTGGTATTAGCACCGTTTCAGAATTGATGCTGGGTATGGATCACGGCTTGAAAGAATTCAAATTCTTCCCAGCTGAAGCTAACGGCGGCGTTAAAGCATTACAGGCTATCGCTGGCCCATTCTCTCACGTTCGTTTCTGCCCAACTGGCGGTATCAACCCACAAAACTATCGTGACTATCTGGCACTGAAAAGCGTGCTGTGCATCGGTGGTTCTTGGTTGATCCCTAACGATGCGTTGGACAACGGCGACTACGCACGTATCACTGAACTGGCTAAAGAAGCGGTTGCAGGCGCAAAAGCGTAAAATATTTTGACCATTTTTTGTGAGCACAAAAAGCGTTGTTTTATGCACGCTGCATAATAGTTAAGCAACGCTAACTCGTTGAGGCTCCACAGAAATCAAGCCATCCTTTTTGGGTGGCTTTCTTTTTTAATTATCTAACTTGCTTATTTATATTCATTTTTCTGTGAAAACTTGCAAAAAGGCGGTTTGCTTAATAAAATTGCCTATGATACAAATAATGCAGTTAATTAAACCTGATGAGGACACTGAACAAACCGTATGGTAGGGAGTAGGTACGGGGGGAAGATGTAAACTATTATGAAAACTCACAATCGCTTGATGATTAAAACTTCTACATATCTCTTATTCATTTCTACAACGCTTTCTAGTGAGCATCACTGGTGTAGCGAGCTTTAGCTTCTTTCTCCACTTACGGTAGCTGATAAAACCAGCAACTCAGCCAGATGTTGTCTGCGTTTTTCCTAACCGAATAATTCTTACCGATCCGTATTTAACATCGGAACGCCAATGATGGTTTTCTGCAATGTTATTTAGCCTTACTGCGCCTATTTACGAGCCTGATAGGGTTAAACATTAAAAAATAACGGGTCGAATAAAAAATAAAACTCTGTGGAGAGAAAAATGATTTATTGGATCTTTTTGGCATGTGCCATCGCGGCCGAAATTATCGGTACGCTATCAATGAAGTGGGCGAGTCTGAGCGGCGGCATGACGGGTAATATCGTTATGCTAGTTATGATCACCATCTCTTATATCTTACTTTCTTTTGCGGTGAAGCGTGTTGCCTTAGGCGTTGCTTATGCACTGTGGGAAGGTATCGGTATTCTGTTTATTACCTTGTTCAGCGTACTGTGGTTTGACGAAAGTATGTCCATGATGAAATTGATGGGCTTGGTTACGCTGATTGCGGGTATCGCGCTGGTTAAATCGGGTACGGTCAAAACTAAAAAACCATCTGCCAAAACAGGTGAACAGAAAAGCGCCGTAGCGATGAAAAACAAACCTGCGCAAACAAAAACTAACGTAGGAGGCAATCATGCAACAGCTTGAGTGGTTCCATATCGCGTGGTTAGCATTTGCAGTCGTATTAGAAATTTTAGCTAATATCTTCCTAAAATGGTCAGACGGTTTCCGCCGTATCTGGATGGGGTTGCTGTCGTTGGCCGCGGTGTTAGGTGCATTTAGCTCCTTGTCACAGGCGGTAAAAGGTATCGAACTGTCTGTCGCGTATGCGCTGTGGGGCGGTTTTGGTATCGCGGCCACGGTGGCTGCCGGTTGGATACTGTTCGGCCAGCGTTTGAATAAAAAAGGTTGGGCGGGGCTAACCCTGCTGCTGGCTGGCATGATTATGATTAAGCTGGCGTAATAATTTTCAAGTAAAACAAAAGGCTGCCATTGTGCAGCCTTTTTTGTCTCTTAAAGCTGAGGTTTGATGCGCATTAAACCTTCAATCGCCAGTTCAAGGTAGCGACGAGGGCAACCCAGATTTAGGCGAATAAAGCCCGAGCCGTGAGGGCCGAATCCAGCGCCCATGGAGGGTGCAATGCCCGCGCAATCAGTCATGATCGCCTTTAACTCGTCATCGTTAACGTTTAGCGAGCGGCAGTCCATCCAAATAAGATAGGTTCCCTGCGCCGGTGATATATTCGCCCACGGTAAATGAGTCTTAACCTGTTCGACAAACCACTCTCTGTTAGCCGCCAGATAGGCCAACATCTCGTCCAGCCACTGGGCTGAGCTGCGGTAAGCTGCGCTGGCTGCCTCCATGGAAAGTGCATTGAATACGTCTAAGCCGTGCGCGTTTAAACGCTCAATGAAGCGAGACTTTATGTCTTTATTGGGGATCAGGAAGTTAGAGATCCGTAATGAAGATAGGCCAAAAGTTTTACTGGCGGAGGTGGCCGCAACTACGCGCGAGTGCCAACGCTCGCCCAGATGCAGTACCGAAGTAAACGTCGAACCAGGTAATAGTAGGTCAGCCCAAATTTCGTCAGACAGCACGGTGACATCATATTTTTCACATAGCGTTAGCAGTTGGGTAAGCTCATCTCTTGACCAGCAACGCCCCGTTGGATTGTGTGGATTACATAGGAGGAATAGCGCTGGCTTTTGCTCACGGAATAGCGTTTCTAAGTGCGCATAGTCCATGATGTAACCCTGCTCTGAATCTTCAATGAGGGGATTTTCGAGGAGTTTTCGCTGATTGAGCTGGATGATTTTTGCAAAGGAACCATAGTAGGGCCCTTGAACGACGACGCTGTCGCCTGATTGACTCAGCATTTGAATTAATAGCGACAGTCCAGGAACCACGCCTTCAATACTGCAAATCCAGTCGGGATGAATCGCTAACTGATGGCGACGGGTAAACCAGTTTATCAGTGCGGAGTAATAGCCCTCGTCGCGCTCGCTGTAGCCGAAAACGCCGTGGTCGACACGCTGATGCAGCGCTTCAAGTACCTTGGGTGGGCAGGCAAAGTCGAAGTCAGAAACCCACATCGGTAACAAATTATGCGTATGCATATTCTGATAGCGATCCATGAAATCCCATTTCACCGAGCCGGTCGCGTGGCGATTGATAACAACATCAAAATTAGTTTTCATTACAAAATCTCCTAACGGTTCTATTTTGCCATCTGCGGGGCAGGTTGAGTCTTGGCAATACCAAAACCGGTGAAGCCGTAAATTAGGGCAAAGAAAATGGCCGAGTAGCATTGAACCGCCCAAGGCAATAAATCGAGCGTGCTCACGCCGAGCGTGGTTGCCATATAGACACCGGCAGCGGTCCATGGGATCAGCGGCTCCATGACCGTACCGGCATCTTCGATGGTGCGTGAAAGGTTTTTGGTATCAAGCCCCATGCGACGATAAGCATCTTGATAAAGTTCGGCAGGAACCAGCAGCGCCAGCTTGCCGTCGCTGGTCGCGCCGGTTACCAGAATGGTGGTGCCAATAGTGGCTGCAATCAGCTGGCCAACAGAGTGGATCACAGTCAGTAAGCGATTGATGATTATCGTCAGAGAACCCGTGAGCGTTAGGGCTCCAGCGAATGAGAATGCGCAGAAGACCAGTAGAATGGTGCTCATCATGGAGAACAAGCCACCACGATTTAGTAGGCGAGGTACGTCAGCGATAATGCCTTCAGAGCCTTGCGGGAACATAGAAAGATTAAAGCCATCCATGAAGGCGTCTAGACCTTGCTTAACACTTAAGCCTTGAAGCCAAACCCCAAGAATAATGGCTAAAACACAGGCAGAGAGCATCAATGGTATGACGGGTTTTTTACCGAACGCGCCCCACAACACAATGACCGGAGGAAGAATTAGCACAATATTGAAATGGTAGAGGCCGTCCAGCGCAGTAATAATATCGGTGACGCGCTGAGGTGTGGCCACTTCTCCCAGCATACTGCTGTGTCCTGCAATCAAATAAACAATGGCGGCTAGGATGAAGCTAGGGATGGTGGTGTACATCAAATGCTGGATATGCTCAAACAGCGTGGTATCGGCGACGATAGCCGCGAAGTTAGTCGAGTCAGACAGCGGAGAGATTTTGTCACCAAAATACGCGCCTGATACTACCGCGCCAGCCGCAGCGGGCAAGGAAACATCCAACCCTGAAGCCACGCCCATCAAGGCGACACCCACGGTGCCAGCTGAGCCCCACGAGGTTCCCGTGCACACAGACACTATGCTGGTTAAGAAGAAAGCGGCAATTAAAATATACTGTGGACTGATGAGTTTTAATCCCCAATACACCATATATGGAATGGTGCCGCTGAACATCCATGTGCCGATTAGCCCACCGACGCAGATAAGGATCATTACAACGGGCATCGCTTTAGCCAATTTGCTAACGATGGAGTTAATCACATCATCCCAACAATAGCCTTGCCAATAGGCTAAACCCGCTGCGATGGCGGCAGAGCATAAAAGCAGAGGTTCGATACGCAACCCCATCACACCATAGCCTACGATGAGCAGCGTCAGCATGGAAATTATGGGGATTAAAGCCAGCCCGAGAGAGAGCGTTTTTTTGTTGTTGTTTTCTTTCGCATTCATGATGGTGCTCCAGATTTGTAGGATTGGCTTAGCGTAAAGGTAATGGGGGTATTCAAATGTGATCGAAAGAAAACTGCCATGTAATCGCTTACATGGTGATTTGAAATGAGAGGTATATCACGATTGTTACCGTTGACGGCTAAATTGACTGACTTAAACCAATAACCGAGTCGCGCTCGACTAACCCAGCTTCGAAACGTAGGGAGCGGGGCGGTGGGGTTTGTTGTTGAGAAAGTTGAATGGCGAGCATCGCGGCACGACGGGCCATGCGTTCGATAGGATAGTGCATGGTTGTCAAAGCCGGATAGAGATACCGCGCTAAGACCACATCGTCAAACCCAATGAGCGAGAGTTGTTCCGGCAAGCGAATATCACGCTGATGCAATGCGCGCATCATGCCTGCCGCCATCACATCGTTAAAGGTAAAGGCCGCAGTGAAAGGAACGCCGCTATCTAACAGCTTTTGCGCCGCGATCTCACCGCCTTCTTCATTAAATGGGACGCTGATAATCCAGTTTTTTTCCGGCGTGATACCGTACTCTGCCAGCGCTATGCGATAGCCTTCGAGCCGTTGTTGTCGATCGTCAATCGGTAAGTCTGAGGTGACGCATGCAATACAGCGATGGCCTTTTTGCAGCAGATGGCGGGTAGCTTCTTGCGCCGCCGACTGATTGTCTAACCAGACACAGCGATTTGCCGAGGAGGCGATATAGCGATTAACGATCACCATAGCCGGAGAATGCGCACTGTAGCGAATCAGCTCCTGATCGGACATGCGAGTTGCGTGAACGACAATGGCCTCGCAGCCTTGATTAATCAGGAAATCTAATCCTGTTTTTTCAAGTTCGGCTTGATGACCTCCACTGCATACCATAAGACGGAAGCCTTGTTGGCGAGCAACTTCCTCAACCCCTCGAGCCAAGCGGGCAAAAAACGGGTCGGCTAAATTCCCTGTTAATAGCCCTAACATGTCACCGCTACGTTTCGCTAATGCCAGCGCCGCGGCGTTACGCCGGTAATTCAGGTCGCGCATGGCTTTCTCCACCCGCTCTCTGGTTACCGGCTCAACGTAAGATGTCTGATTAATAACCCGCGATACGGTTGCCGTAGAGACACCTGCATGTAGGGCTACATCTTTCATCGTCGCCATAGATTAACGTGCCGCGATAATCTTGATTTCAACTTTGTATTTAGGGTTCATCAATTTGGCCTGAACGGTACAGCGTACTGGCGCTTTACCTGCGGGCACCCAAGCATCCCATGCGGCGTTCATTGCCTGAAAATCGTCGCCGTCAGCCAAGAAAATGGTGGCATCAAGAATGCGGGTTTTATCCGTGCCCAGCTGATTCAGGATCATATCAATAGCGGCCAATGCGTTGGCGGTCTGTGACGTTGCATCGTCGTCCAGATTTTCAGGAACGCTGGTGTAATAGATAGTGTCGTTGAAGACAGTGGCGTCAGACCAGCGCTTTTCTGGATTGATACGTTCAATAGACATTAGTAACTCCTTGTAGGTTCTACAACATGACAATCCGTTGAGTATATAGAAAACGGATGAAAAACACTGCTTTCAGTGGCAAGTATGTGGCATTCTCAAAGAGAGAGACAGGAACTGAAAAACATAAGGAGTCACAGATGACCGTATTATTGCAAATCGATTTTAAAATGCCGGGAGAAATGCTAGGTGATCGCTTGGCCGAAATGGCAACGCCGTTGGCGCAGAGCATCACGCAAGAGCCGGGTTTTATCTCAAAAATCTGGACTGAAAATGTCGATGCCGGTGAAGCCGGTGGTATTTACCTGTTCAGCGATAAAACGAGCGCGGAGCAATACGCCGCTATGCACATCAAACGTGTGGCACAGATGGGCGCGACCGATATTCGCAGCCGCATTTTTGATATTAACGTTCCTCTAACGCATATTACGCGTGGGAATCTTAAACCGGCAAGCTAAGTGATATTTGTATTGATGTTTCTATCAAGGCCGCCTTCGGGCGGCCTTAGTCATATATAGGCTTGCATCAAAGTAGGTGGTTGTTACTGTCAACACTTGGCATAATCACGCCTTCACAAAAAGAAAGAGAGGCTGTGTGACAGACGATTTCGCGCCCGATGGCATCCTAACTAAAGCGATACGGGGTTTTAAACCGCGTGAAGCACAACAACATATGGCCGAAGCTGTCACCAAAGCGATTCAATTCAAAGAAGAGTTAGTGGTTGAAGCGGGAACCGGAACGGGGAAAACCTATGCTTATTTGGTTCCTGCCCTGCGTTCTGGCGCAAAAGTGATTATCTCTACCGGTTCTAAAGCGCTACAGGATCAGCTGTATGCCCGCGATTTGCCCACCGTTCGCGATGCGTTGAAGTTCGCAGGAAAGCTTGCCTTACTGAAAGGGCGCTCGAACTATTTATGTCTCGAGCGTTTAGAACAACAATCTATGGTTGGCGGCGAGTTGGCTTCTGATGCGCTATCCGATCTTATGCACCTGCGCGGTTGGTCAATCCAAACGGAAGACGGTGACGTCAGTAACTGCCATGGCGTATCGGAAGACAGTACGATCTGGCCACTCGTCACCGGCACCAATGACAACTGTTTGGGCAGCGACTGCCCACAATACAAAGATTGTTTCGTCGTCAAAGCGCGTCGTCGGGCGATGGATGCTGACATCATCGTGGTGAACCACCATCTGTTTTTAGCCGATCTGGTGGTGAAAGAAACCGGATTTGGTGAGCTTATCCCCGATGCTGATGTCATGATCTTCGATGAAGCCCATCAGCTACCTGATATCGCCAGCCAGTATTTCGGCCAGCAATTGACCAGCCGCCAACTGATGGATTTGGCTAAAGACATTACGATTGCCTACCGCACGGAAGTTCGTGACACCGCACAGCTGCAAAAATGCGCCGACAGACTAAGCCAGAGCGCGCAAGATTTTCGTCTGGCGCTCGGCGATCCCGGCTATCGCGGAAATTTACGTGAGGCTTTAGCATTACCGGAAGTGCAGCGTGCCTTGGTGCTGCTCGATGATGCTTTAGAGCTTTGCTATGACGTGGTGAAAATGTCCCTCGGACGTTCAGCGTTACTCGACGCCGCGTTTGAGCGAGCCACGCTATACCGTAACCGCTTGAAGCGCCTGCGTGATGTGTCGATTCCCGGCTATAGCTACTGGTATGAATGCAACTCACGCCATTTTGTGATGGCGCTGACGCCGCTCACCGTGGCGGAAAAATTCAGTGAAGTCATGAAAGAGAAGCCGGGCTCATGGATCTTCACCTCGGCAACGCTGGCGGTGAACGACGATGTTTCTCATTTCACGGCGCGGTTAGGTTTAAATAAAGCCAAAAGCTTATTACTGCCGAGCCCGTTCGATTACGCCAACCAAGCGATGCTGTGCGTGCCTCGCTTTTTACCCACGCCGAATCAGCGTGGCGCGGCGCGTCAACTGGCGAGAATGTTAAGGCCGGTGATTGAGGCTAACGAAGGGCGCTGTTTCTTCCTGTGTACGTCACACGCCATGATGCGTGATTTAGCGGAAGAGTTTCGAGCCACGATGACGCTGCCGGTGCTATTACAAGGCGAAACCAGTAAACCTCGCTTACTGGCCGAGTTCGTGGCTGCCGGTAACGCATTGTTAGTCGCCACCAGTAGTTTCTGGGAGGGGGTAGACGTGCGCGGTGATACGTTATCCTGCGTCATTATCGATAAGCTCCCGTTTACCTCACCGGACGATCCGTTGCTGAAAGCGCGAATCGAAGACTGCCGAATTCGCGGCGGCGATCCTTTTGCCGAAGTGCAACTGCCTGATGCGGTGATTACGCTCAAACAGGGCGTGGGGCGTTTAATTCGTGATACCAGCGATCGCGGCGTGGTGATTATTTGTGATAATCGCTTAGTCATGCGCCCTTACGGTGAAGTTTTCCTAAATAGCCTACCGCCTGCGCCGCGAACGCGGGATCTGAATAAGGTGATTACGTTCCTTAAAGCCGGTAGCCAACCCGAGGCCGATTAACATTTTTCAGTGAGATGGAGCACCACCAGGTGTTTCATCTCTGTTTCGTCGCGAACTTTCTCACTCATATCGATTTATTCAGCGCATCAAACCCTTCAGAAGCATCAAAACACAGGCTGTGCTATGATCCGCATCCTGATTTTTCTTTATTCATTCACTGTCCCGCCCGAGGTTGGCATGTCCACGCGAATTTTAGCGATCGATACGGCAACAGAAGCCTGTTCTGTTGCACTCTGGAATAATGGCGAAAAACATGCGCTGTTTGAAATCTGTCCACGCGAGCATACGCAGCGTATTTTGCCCATGGTGCAGCAGGTGTTGGCTGAATCAGGCGTTACGCTGAATCAACTGGACGCATTGGCTTTTGGCCGTGGTCCGGGCAGTTTTACCGGCGTGCGTATTGGTATCGGTATTGCTCAAGGGTTAGCGATGGGGGCTGAACTGCCGATGATTGGCGTTTCCACGCTGGCCACCATGGCGCAGGGAGCGTTTCGCGTAACCGGCGCCACTCAGGTATTAGCCGCAATTGATGCCCGCATGGGTGAAGTCTATTGGGGACAATACCAGCGACAAGATAATGGCGTGTGGGTAGGAGAGAGCACCGAAGCCGTGCTGACGCCCGATCGCGCACAGCAGAACATCATGGCGTTAAGCGGTGACTGGGCACACGTTGGAACCGGTTGGGGAACTTATCCTGATATGGCGTCTGATACTGCTATTCACTTGATTGACGGCCAAATGTTGCTTCCTCAGGCTGAAGATATGCTGCCTCTTGCGCTGGCCGATTTTGCCTTAGGCAACGTTACCGCGGTAGAAAATGCACAGCCAACCTATTTACGTAATGAAGTGACATGGAAAAAACTACCGGGGCGTGAATAATTCAGGCAACTTCTGTCTAAACTAATAGTCATAAGAACAAGATAGTTAGTTTTTGGAGAATAAAATATGCCTGCAATGCAATGGGTTCGTCGGTTAGTCAGCGTGGCGATCGTTTGTAGCCCGCTGTTGTTGTCTGGGTGTGTGACGATCCCAGACTCAATCAAAGGCACGTCGGCAACGCCGCAGCAGAATTTCGTTGCGGTTCATAACGCGCCGGATCTGTATGTTGGGCAAGAATCTCGCTTTGGCGGTACCGTGGTTAACGTGATTAACCAGAAAGATGCCACCATGCTAGAGATTGCGGTGATGCCATTGGACGATACCGCAAGACCTATCCTGAATCAGCCTTCGGTTGGGCGTTTGATTGCCAAAAGCGCAACATTCTTGGATCCGGTTGATTTCAAAGGTCAGCTCGTGACGGTCGTCGGGCCGCTTACCGGTAGCGTGGAAGGTAAAATAGGTAAAACGCCGTATACCTTTGTCACAATGAACGTGCAGGGCTATCAGCGCTGGCGCATAATTCAGGAAATTGTGATGCCGCCACAGCCGTTTGGCCCGTGGGATTATGGTTATGGTGCCTACGGTCGCGGTGGTTTCTGGGGGCCAGGCTTTGGTCCCGGTTGGGGTTGGTATAACCCAGGCCCAGCCAGAGTGCAAAGCGTGGTAACAGAGAATTAATTTGCTAACGCCTTTAACTATCGATGATTAAAACAAAGCCCCAATTTCGGGGCTTTGTCATTTTGGGGCGCTAGGGCGATTAACGGCCTTTTTTCTTACGACCAGGCTGAGTAAAGCGCTTGCGTGAAGCGGCATCTCCTGCGCCTTTAGCGGCGGTTTTTGGTCCTTTTGCCGGAGCACTTTTAGCCGCCGCGGGTTTTGCCTTCGGCTTGGCTTTTTTGGTCGGTTTGGCTTCAGAAGAAGAGTCTTCAATAGACTTAAACAGCTCGATAAGTTCATCGTCGGTTAAGTCTCGCCATTCGCCTAACGGCAGGCCTGCAAGGCTGACGTTCATGATACGCGTGCGCTCGAGCTTGGTGACCTCATAGCCAAAATGTTCACACATACGGCGAATTTGGCGGTTCAAGCCCTGAACTAAAGTGATACGAAACACAAAGGGCGCTTCTTTTTTCACTTTGCACTTCTTTGTCACCGTACCGAGAATCGGTACGCCTGCGCCCATGCCACGAATAAATTCATCGGTTACCGGTTTATTCACGGTGACCAGATACTCTTTTTCATGGTCATTACCGGCGCGCAGAATTTTATTGACCAGATCGCCGTGGTTGGTGAGGAAAATGATGCCCTGTGAATCCTTGTCTAAGCGACCAATGGGGAAAACGCGGGTGCTATGGTTGACGTAATCAACGATATTATCTTTCTCACCGTTCTCCGTGGTGCTCACAATGCCGACAGGTTTATTGAGCGCAATGAGCACCAAATCGTCGGCGTCACGGGGTTCAATCAACTGGCCATTCACTTTCACTACGTCACCAGCGAAAACCTGATCGCCAATTCCGGCACGTTTACCGTTAATAAATACATGCCCTTGCTCAATGTAGCGATCGGCGTCGCGTCGTGAGCAAATGCCACTTTCACTGATGTATTTGTTCAGACGAGTCGATGAGTTGGTCAGCATGGTTCCCTCCGTAAAACCCCGTTATGCTCCAAGCTGTATGTAGCGCTTGAAATTATTAGGGGATAAAAAGCGGAATATACATGAGTTGAGTCCTGATACGAACAGTGATTTATCACTTCCTGAGATATTGTGTGTTGCATTGGTCACAGTCGCCATCTAGATACGCAATTACAGCGGAAAAAATAAGCGCATGGGCGTTTTTTTAGACTAAAAAATTGCCAATTTTACAAAAAGTTACTCTTTTTGGTATTATATCCACAGCGGCCACGAGGCCGCTTTTTGTTTTTATAGCGGTCTGCCCATTTCTCTATGCTGGGTAAGATCAGAGCAAAAGCCATTTTAGTGATGCATATCGCAACCTGAAAATTGTTTACACATGAACTGGTACGCTGAGTTAAAATTTTGTTAAACATTAGATATTGTTCTGTTGTTTCTCATGGCTAACGGTTCAGGTGTGCGATGCAAACGATGCTTAAACAAGATAACAATAATTACGGGAGAACGACCTTGGAAAAGGTTTGGCTGAAACGGTATCCGGCAGATGTTCCTGCGGAAATCGATCCTGATCAATACACCTCTCTGGTGGAGATGTTCGAGCAGTCGGTGGCGCGTTTTGCTGACCAGCCTGCGTTCATCAACATGGGGCAGGTGATGACCTTCCGTAAGCTTGAAGAGCGCAGCCGTGCATTTGCGGCCTATTTGCAAAATGAGTTAGGGCTGAAGAAGGGCGACCGCGTTGCGTTGATGATGCCTAATCTGTTGCAATATCCCATTGCGCTGTTTGGCGTGCTTCGTGCGGGAATGGTTGTGGTTAACGTTAACCCGCTTTACACCCCGCGAGAATTAGAACATCAGCTGAATGACAGCGGTGCGAGCGCGATTGTGATCGTCTCGAACTTTGCGCATACGCTGGAGAAAGTCGTTTTCAATACGCAGGTGAAGCATGTCATTTTGACCCGTATGGGCGACCAGCTATCGGCGGCAAAAGGGACGTTGGTTAACTTCGTGGTGAAATATATTAAGCGTCTGGTGCCTAAATATAACTTACCCGATGCGATTTCTTTCCGCTCGGCGTTACAACGTGGGCGGCGTCAACAGTACATCAAACCGGATATCACCAATAATGACCTCGCATTTTTGCAATACACCGGCGGTACTACCGGCGTTGCGAAAGGCGCGATGCTGACGCATCGAAATATGCAGGCTAATCTAATCCAATCGCGTGCGGCATATGGTCCATTGCTGAATGAAGGCCATGAGCTGGTGGTGACGGCGCTGCCGCTGTACCACATTTTTGCTTTAACCGTGAACTGTCTGCTGTTTATTGAGATGGGTGGCTGCAACCTGATGATCACCAACCCGCGTGATATTCCCGGCATGGTGAAAGAGCTCAACCGCTATCCATTTACAGCGTTAACAGGCGTCAACACGCTGTTTAATGCGCTGCTGAATAACGAAGATTTTCGTGAATTGGATTTCTCAACGCTGCGTTTGTCAGTCGGCGGTGGGATGTCGGTTCAGCGTTCGGTAGCCGAAAAATGGGAAAAACTCACCGGGCGTCATTTGCTGGAAGGATACGGATTGACGGAGTGCGCGCCATTGGTTTCAGGCAATCCCTACGACTTGAAGCATTACAGCGGCAGTATCGGTCTTCCGGTTCCTTCTACCGACGTGCGTTTGGTCGATGATAATGGCAATGAGGTCCCGCGCGGTGAGGCAGGAGAGCTACAGGTGAAAGGGCCTCAGGTTATGCTTGGTTACTGGCAGCGCCCTGAGGCGACCGACGAAATCCTTAAAGACGGTTGGCTATCGACCGGCGATGTTGTCACCATTGATGATGAGGGCTTCATGCGCATTGTCGATCGCAAAAAAGATATGATATTAGTATCTGGTTTCAATGTTTATCCGAATGAAATCGAAGAAGTCGTCTCAATGCATGATAAAGTGCTTGAGTGCGCAGCGATCGGAGTTCCGAGCGAGGCTTCAGGCGAGATGGTTAAAATCTGCGTTGTGAAGAAAGATCCCTCTCTCACTCGCGATGAGCTGATTGCACACTGTCGTAAACATCTTACCGGCTATAAAGTTCCGAAGAAGGTTGAGTTTTACGATGAGTTGCCAAAGTCTAACGTAGGGAAAATCCTACGCAGAAAATTGCGTGAGGAGCAAGCGGCCTCACAGGAAAGCGCCGCATAGCTTCTCATTATTCTGAGCCGATACTTTGACGCCGGTTGTTACCGGCGTCGTTGTTTGTACCGACTAACTCAGCTGACGTTGTGATGACGTCAGAAATATGAAAATGAGAATGATGTTTTGAATTATCAGCTGATTACCACCAGTAGCGAACTTAAGCAGGTTTGCGAGCAGGCAAGCCGCCACACTTATATTGCGCTAGACACCGAATTTGTTCGTACCCGCACTTACTATCCTCAGTTAGGCCTGATTCAGCTTTTTGATGGCGAAACGCTGTCGCTGATCGACCCGTTGCCAATTACCGACTGGCAGCCCTTTGTTGAACTGCTGAAAAATCCAGACGTCACAAAGTTACTGCATGCGGGCAGCGAAGATCTGGAAGTTTTTATTCATGATTTTCAGACGCTGCCAACGCCTATGATCGATACGCAGATTTTGGCTGCTTTTACGGGGCGTCCACTTTCATGTGGTTTTGCTGCGATGGTGAATGAGTATTTGCAGGTTGAATTGGATAAAAGCGAGTCGCGCACTGACTGGCTGGCACGCCCGCTGACCGAGCGTCAATGTGAATACGCTGCCGCTGATGTGTTCTATCTGTTGCCGCTAGCGCATAAGCTTATTGCAGAAGTGGCTGAGGCTGGCTGGACTGATGCCGCAAACGATGAGTGCTTGGCGCTATGTCGTCGTCGACAGGAAGTGGTCAATCCAGCTTTAGCCTATCGCGATATTACGAATGCTTGGCAGCTGAGAACGCGTCAGTTGGCGTGTTTACAGAAACTGGCGGAGTGGCGAATCAATCAAGCCAGACAGCGTGACATGGCGGTTAATTTTGTGGTGCGCGAGGAAAACTTGTGGCAGGTCGCACGCTATTTGCCGACCTCGCAAGGGGAATTGGGCGAACTGGGGCTCAGTGGCCCAGAGATCCGTTTCCATGGCAAAACGCTGGTGGCGATGGTTGCTGAGTCAGCCAATATCCCTGAGTCTGAATGGCCACAGCCGGTAGAACGCTTGGTCGATCACAGCGGTTATAAGCATGCGTTCAAAGAGTTAAAAACCGCAGTGCAAAGCGCGGCGGAACGTAGCGGATTAACGGCAGAGCTGATTGCTTCGCGTAGACAAATAAACGCACTGTTAAGCTGGCACTGGAAGCTGAAAGACGAGCAACCTGACTTACTCCAGGGCTGGAGAGCGAATTTGCTGGGTGAGCAGGTTAGGGCCATTTTGGCGACCCTGTGATCGTCTTAGCCATCGCACAATAAAAATAAAGACAGCTATTAGCTGTCTTTATTTTTTCGAACATATCAGAAAATGAATCAATAATATAAAAACAAAACTTATAGAAAGTAGTCTATGTGAATATTCTTAATATCCATTGGTGCATTAATTAATATTAGGAATAATCTTGATAATAGCTATTTTTGAGATAATGACTTATTAAAAAGGTCTGTTTATATATACAGGCGTTCCCTTATATTTCTATAAGAGAACGTCAGAATGATAAAATCATTTAGCTGCTTCTTCTGCTTCAGGCAAGGTCACATTAAGCTCTAATACCGAAATATCATCGCCTTTTTGTTCGAACTGTACCGTCAGCATTTCTGGATCTATCTGCACGTATTTGCAGATTACCGCCAAGATATCTCGTTTTAACTGGGGTAAGTACTGTGGCTCACTATCGCCGCGGCGTCGCTCCGCAACAATAATTTGCAGCCGTTCCTTGGCTATATTGGCTGTCGGCTTTTTGCGCGACAGGAAGAAATCAAGTAATGCCATGTTTTATCCCCCGAACAGGCGTTTCAGGAAGCCTTTTTTCTCTTCTTCAACAAATCGGAATGCACGTTCTTCGCCCAGTAAGCGATCGACCATGTCTTGGTAAGCCTGACCGGCGTCGGACTCTTTATCCAGTATAACAGGTTCGCCTTGGTTTGATGCGCGCAGTACGGATGGGCTTTCTGGGATCACGCCAACCAGCGGGATGCGCAGAATATCCAGCACATCTTCCATGCTCAGCATGTCACCACGGCTCACGCGGCCTGGGTTGTAGCGAGTCAGCAGCAGATGCTCTTTGATTGGATCTTCGCCTTTTTCAGCACGGCGAGATTTTGACGCCAAAATGCCGAGGATGCGGTCAGAGTCACGTACAGACGATACTTCTGGGTTAGTAGTAATGATGGCTTCATCAGCGAAATACAGCGCCATTAGCGCGCCGGTTTCGATACCCGCTGGTGAGTCACAGACGATGAAGTCAAAGTCCATTTCGCCGAGATCGTTTAAGACTTTTTCAACGCCTTCGTGCGTTAGTGCGTCTTTATCGCGAGTTTGTGAGGCCGGAAGGATGTAGAGGTTTTCTGTACGCTTATCTTTGATTAACGCCTGATTAAGAGTGGCATCACCTTGAATCACGTTAACAAAATCATACACCACACGACGCTCACAGCTCATGATCAGGTCAAGATTACGCAGACCGATATCAAAGTCGATAACAACGGTCTTTTTACCTTTTTGGGCCAAACCGGTAGCGATGGCTGCGCTAGATGTGGTTTTACCAACGCCCCCTTTACCGGATGTAACAACAATAATGCGTGCCATGTATATGGGTTCCTTGTCGAAGGGCCTAGAATAGAGGTTGTATAGTTAAGGCACTGTCGCTCAAATTGAGTCTGGCAGCCTGCCCATAAAAAGCTTCAGGGATTTGATCGCTCAACCAGTACTGACCGGCGATAGACACCAGTTCAGCCGCAAGGTGAGCACAAAAAATCTGACTGGATGTATCTCCGCTGGCTCCGGCAAGGGCGCGTCCGCGCATCATGCCATAAATATGAATATTGCCATCGGCGATCACTTCGGCACCCGCGCTGACGCTGCTGGTGACAATCAAATCACAGTCTCGTGCATATATTTGCTGTCCAGACCGAACCGGCGTACTCACAATACGGGTTTTAACCGGTGCGGGTGGCTCGGGTAACGCGGCGGGCGCACTTTTCTTAATACCTTTCCCTTCACTTAGCAAAGGCAAGCCTGCACGCGTTACAGCACGTTTAAGCCCTTCATCGGTGCAACCACTTACGCCAATGACATGCAGCCCAGCTTCGGTAATGGCCTGTTGTAATTTCTGCCAGCTTGCGCCTTCAGGGACGTTAGCAATATTAATAACAACAGGGGCATTTTTCAAAAAAGCGGGCGCTTGCTCGACTTTTTCGATTAATGCCTCACGTATTACCTCCGGTTGCGAATTATGCAAATGAACAACCGAAAGGGTAAAACTGCTGCCTTTTAGTTCTATTGGCGATTGTGACATCTATCCTGACTCAGTTTCAGCAACTTTAAATCCCCGGAATAACCACACAGGGGGTAATATTCCGATGTACATTAAGCATGTTATAGTCAGTGCTATATCTAGGCAAGTCGCCGTCTGAATTAATTAGAGTGAAAAAATGATTTGTACCATTTACAGAAGTTCAAAACGCGATCAGACCTATCTTTATGTCGAAAAAAGAGACGATTTCTCATCGGTGCCTGAAGAACTGATGAAAAGTTTTGGCTAGCCACAATTAGCCATGATGATCGATTTAGACAGTAAAAAGAAATTGGCCTCTGCCGATATTGAAAAAGTCAAAAACGCTTTAAAAGAGCAAGGGTATTATTTACAGCTGCCACCGCCGCCAGAAAGTTTGCTAAAGATGCATTTCGAGCAAACTAAAAAATCTTCGGATGAATGAATAGTGTGATGCTATTCACATAAATATAGAGCGCCGAGCTATCTCGGCGCAAATCCATTGAAGTGTTGATGATTGCGGCTGTAGTTTCATACTTAGTTTCATACCGAGTTTTTATATCTAGTTCTAGAAGAAGGGCAGGAAGCTAAGCCACCGTTGGCGGCTCGATTCTCGCTTCAGATTATGTATGCCCCTTGGAATAACGTGGCGATAGCATCGCGTTGTGTATAACCACAGGAGAAGTCTATGTATCAACATCGTGATTGGCAGGGCGCATTGCTAGAGCTTCCTGTCAGTAAAGTGGTTTGCGTTGGCAGTAACTACGGCGATCACATCAAAGAAATGGGCGGTATGCAGGCACCAGAACCGGTGTTATTTATCAAACCTGAAACGTCTCTTTGTGATATTCGCCAGCCTGTTGCTATCCCGAAAGATTTTGGCTCGGTTCATCATGAGATTGAGCTGGCGATTCTGATTGGTACACCGCTGAAACAGGCAAATGAAGATCGTGTGGCTCGCGCTATCGCAGGCTATGGTGTAGCGCTTGATCTTACGCTGCGTGATATTCAGGCTGAATGCAAAAAAGCAGGGCGCCCTTGGGAAAAAGCGAAAGCCTTTGATGGCTCCTGCCCAATTTCTGGCTTTATTCCTGAATCTGAATTTGGCGACCCACAAAATGCGGAACTCAGCTTAAGCATCAACGGCGCTGTTCGCCAGCAAGGCAATACGCGTGACATGATTACGCCCATTCTGCCGTTGATAAGCTATATGAGCCGTTACTTTACTCTGCGTGCGGGTGACATAATTTTGACCGGAACGCCGCAGGGCGTTGGGCCTTTAGTCTCGGGTGATATGCTAACGTTGTCTATCAATGGTAACTCATTGAGTACGCGCATTATCTAACCCGCAATGTCCTTACTAAGCACAGTTTTAGTAAGGACAAAACTTGCATCTCATCGTCAAAGCGTCTATATAGTGCAGCCCAACTGTAATTATCGGACACACAAGCATGACAACTCTCCCTTTCTGGCAAGAAAAGACATTAGCTGAAATGAGCAATGATGAATGGGAATCACTTTGTGATGGTTGTGGGCAGTGCTGTTTGCACAAGCTTCAAGACGAAGATACCGACGAAATCTACTTCACCAACGTTGCATGTAACCTACTCAACATTAAAACGTGCCAGTGTCGTCACTACGAACGCCGTTTTGAGTATGAAGAAGACTGTATCAAGCTAACCCGCGAAAACCTTGAAACCTTCGAATGGCTTCCACCAACCTGCGCCTATCGGATGGTGCACGAAGGCAAGGACTTGCCAGAATGGCATCCTCTCAAAGTAGGCTCTAAAAAAGCGATGCACGCGGAGCGGATCTCGGTACGCTACATTGCTGTGCGAGAAAGCGAAGTCAACGATTGGGAAGATCACATTATGAATAAACCGTTCTGGGCAACCAATGGGGCTGATTCGTAATATTAAATTTGTAGATTACGAGAAAAAAGCCAGCAGCTGGTTTAATTAATAATAGAGTTTAAATATTATTAATTGCGCGAGATTTACTCAAAGATTAAGAGCCTGATAGATTTCTTCGAATTTTATTCGTTGCTAATCTTCAGGCTTTTTTACGTTAAATGTTGCCTAAGCGACTAACTTACAGATGCTGTAGTCGCTCAACCGAGAGGATGTGTAGGTCTTTTGCACTGGCGCTAAGGTATTGCGCTACGTCAATCAGCGCGGCCTCCAGAACCTCGCCATCCTCCTTACTCAATGTGGCTTGCCCATTCATGATGAAATCATGTACTTCATTGTTTGATCTGTAGATAACTTTGAATTGATGCATCATAGATTAACTTCCTGAATGTTAGACGTCATGATTCAAGATTAGAGGGCTGAGGCGAGGGATTCAAGGATGCGAGGATAAATAGGCTGGTAACTGTGACCATCCACCTGATTTACGCCTTTGTGAAGTGTATGGGATATAAAAAAAGCACCGGTTAAGGTGCTTTTGTCTATCAAGGAAGTTGTTAGCGGCCAAACAAATCGCGGCGTTTCGGTTTTACAAACTGCGCGATGAACACCAATGCGGCAACCACTATGAACGCGGCAAAGATGCCGACTAGCCACTGAGGCATCTCTAACGTTAGAAATTCCCACTGACGCACTGAACAGTCGCCTGATGCCGAGAAAATGCTTGGCGCCCATTTGTCTAATGGTAACCACGAAGGGAAGGAGACAAAGAAATCACAGGTCACAAACGGCGACGGATGCAGTTGGATCATGGTGTGCTTCCATGCCAGCATCAGGCCTTCATAGGCGCTATAAATCCATATCAGAAGCGCAACCCAACGTAGCGGTGTTTTAGGCGCGATGGCGCCAACAATGCCTGCGCCCATGATACCGAACAATGCACAGCGCTCATAAATGCATAATACACATGGCTTTAATAGCATGACATGCTGAAAATACAGTGCGACCAACTCAAATACAAATGCGGTAATGGCTAAAAGTACCCAAGCTCCGCGTCCACGAGAACAACCATTCAAAAATTGCAACATATCAGATCCATTCCATGCCACAGCTAGATGTGCGCAGTGTAAACGATATTGTCTTACCTGCCAGCTATTTGATTGAAAAACTAGTCATTGTTTAAGCATTAATGACGTTGCTAATTAACGCTCGACAATACCTCATTGACCGGCGGTAAAGACAGCCAATGCCACTGGTAAAACAGTTGAGTCACCGGTTCTAATGTGAACTGGACGCAGGCTAACCCAACAAGTGTCATTACAACGGTATAAGGCAGAGCCATCCACACCATCCGCCCATATGATAAACGGATAAGCGGGGAGAGCGCTGACGTTAATAAAAACAAGAACGCGGCTTGACCGTTTGGCGTTGCCACCGATGGCAAATTCGTACCGGTATTGATCGCAACAGCCAGCATCTCAAACTGTTTAAGTGAAATCGCGCCTGATTCCAACGCCGCTTTCGCCTCATGAATATACACTGTACCCACGAATACGTTGTCTGAAATAGACGAAAGTAGACCATTAAACAGATAAAAAAGTGTTAATTGATGTTCAGGTGAGGCCTGAAGCACAAAATGAATGACCGGTGAGAATAATTGCTGGTCGATAATAACGGCAACGACGGCAAAAAATACGGTTAACAACGCGGTGAACGGCAGTGACTCCTGAAAAGCCTTGCCGATAGCGTGTTCATCGGTAACGCCACAAAATGCCGTTGCTAGTACGATAACACTCAGGCCAATCAAACCGACCTCGGCCAGATGGAACGCCAGCGCAGCGATCAGCCAAATACCAATCAGTGCCTGAATAAACAGTTTTTGGCGTTCTTGGCGGGTGCGCTTGCGCGTAGCGTTTTGATCGTATTCACGCAGAACTTGGCGCACGCGTTTTGGCAAACGGGTGCCGTAGCCAAATACGTGAAAACGCTCAACCAAATAGCAGGTCAAGATCCCACAAACAAACACAGGTACGGTGACGGGAGCCATGCGTAATAGGAAGGAAACAAAATCCCAGTCGGCGCTTTTAGCAATGATCAGGTTTTGCGGCTCGCCGACCATGGTCATTACGCCACCGAGCGCGGTACCTACGCCTGCGTGCATCATGAGGCTACGTAAGAAAGATCGAAACTGATTTAAGATCGCGCGGCGGCCCGCGTTTTGTAAATGGCTATCATCATTTAACGCTAATGATTCATCGATGCCTGACGCGACTTTATGGTAGATACCGTAGAACCCAACGGCCACGCTGATCACCACCGCGATGACCGTCAATGCATCAAGAAACGCAGATAGAAAGGCAGAAGCAATACAAAAAGCCAGCGAGAGTGCGATTTTTGAACGGATGTTAAGCAGCAGCTTGGTAAATACAAACAGCAGTAGCTGTTTCATAAAATAGATGCCCGCTACCATGAAAATCAGCAGCAGCACGACTTCGATATTAGCGGCCACTTCGTGCTTAACTTTTTCAGCCGTGGTCATTCCTATGAGGACGGCTTCAAAAGCGAGTAGTCCGCCAGGAAGCAGGGGATAGCACTTTAGCGCCATGGCAAGGGTGAAGATGAACTCAGCAACCAGAAGCCACCCAGCCACAAACGGGCTGACAAAAAAGAATACCAGTGGATTCACCAGTAAAAAGATCAGAATGGCGATTTTGTACCAGTCTGGTGCGTTACCAAGAAAATTTTTGCTGAAAGCCTGAGAAAATGTGGTGTTCATAACAACTCTGCACCCAAAATTTGAACAAACAGATAGAATATTTTAATGCGAAGCTCTGACTATACTCTTTTTGTTCTGTGACGTAAAAGTAGACGGAAATAAAATAACTCCTTTAAAATCATTTTATTATTATGGTTTTTTATCTCGGGAATTTATGTCTGTACAGAATATGAACGTGAGCGAGGGGTTTTACCTGCGTGAATAACGCCGTTATACTGCGTTTATTGATCTAGCGAGGTATTCTGTATGAACGAAGATATTTTTGATTTTGACATTGATGCTCAACTTGAGCAGGCTGAAAAGCGTGCGCAGGAAAAAGCGAATGAAGTCCCCGTTGAGCTGAATGATGAAGCCGACTGCGAAGGCTGTAAAATCTAGCCGCGAAAGACACAAAAAAACCGCCGTTCAGGCGGTTTTTTTTATGCACATCACAATAGCCTAATAGGCTTCTCTGATATCGCCAATCACGGTTTGTGTCACCGGCAATGCAATATTGAGGTCGCCCATGGCGCTCATTGCTGGCAGGGAGATATTGAGATCGCCAACGTCAGGGGATTTTCCATCCTCTAAAGCGGAAGCTTCTACTGACTGTTGATAATGTGGTTCAGACTTAGGCTGAGGTTTCCGGAAAAAACGGGGCATACCGCTGCCGCCATAGACCGTCACCAGTAGGGCGGAAGTCGTCAACACACAGGATGCGCTAATCAAAATACCTGCAAGATCCATACTGTCCTCTGAACTCGATTGATAACGATTGTTATTTTAACTCTCATATCTATCAGCAATCCAGATCTAATTGAGTTTTATTCTTATTTGCTAATGAGGTGTTAATTGATGAAGGCGTCTTTTACATAGAAATGCAGGTGTGTAACATAATTACCGCAAAGAAATGAGGTTATTTTTGTGATGGGTGATCTATTGTTTCGCGCAATCCCGAGCATCAACGCTATATCAGCCATAGGCGATCTGGTATGATGAGCGCCATGTTATTAGTGGAATATCGTCGTTACGGAACGTCAACAATATGGTTATTAAGGCGCAGAGTCCAGCAGGGTTTGCAGAAGAGTATATCATTGAAAGCATTTGGAATAATCGCTTTGCACCTGGATCAATCTTACCGGCAGAGCGTGAGCTGTCTGAGCTCATCGGTGTCACTCGCACCACGCTGCGTGAGGTTCTACAGCGATTAGCTCGAGATGGTTGGTTAACTATTCAGCATGGTAAACCAACAAAAGTGAATAATTTCTGGGAAACCTCAGGTTTAAATATTCTGGAAACATTAGCTCGCCTCGATCACGATAGTGTTCCGCAGCTTATTGATAATCTGCTCTCCGTGCGTACCAATATCGCGTCTATCTTTATTCGTACAGCGGTGCGTCAGCATCCAGATAAAGTGCAGGAGATCTTGGCTCAGGCAGAGACTGTGGACGATCACGCAGAAGCTTTCACGGACTTGGACTACGGGATTTTCCGTGGGCTGGCCTTTGCTTCTGGCAATCCTATCTATGGTTTGATCCTTAACGGTCTGAAAGGGTTGTATACCCGCGTTGGGCGTTATTACTTCTCAAATCCAGAAGCGCGCAAATTAGCATTAACCTTTTATGCCAAGCTAAGCCAGCTGTGCCACGAGCAGAACTATGAGAAAGTCATGGAATACGTTCGTAACTATGGCAAAGACAGCGGTGCTATCTGGCATAGTATGCAGGGATCAATTCCAAGCGATTTGGCTGAAGGCCGCCGCTAGCTGATTGGGTCGCAAAAAGAATAAAACAAAGGGCGCATGATGCGCCCTTTTTGCGTACTGTAATCGGAAAAGGTCAAAGCTGATTGGGGCGAGCGGGGCAGCGCTCCAGCAGCTCGACATTGCCATCGTCATTAAGCTGTTCTAAATACACATCGAATCCCCATAACCGGTGCAGATGCTTCAACACTTCGCGGCGGCCTTTATCCAGCGGAGCTCGATTATGCGGTACATAACGCAGCGTTAACGAGCGGTCACCGCGCAGCGCGACATTCCATACCTGAATATTCGGTTCGTGGTTACTCAAATTATACTGCGCCGACAGTTGCTCACGGATGCGGCGATAGCCCTCTTCATTATGAATCGCATCGATTTCCAGATAGTTATTCCGGTCATCATCTAATACGGTGAAAAGCCTAAAATCGCGCATCAGCTTCGGTGATAAGAACTGGCTGATAAAGCTCTCATCTTTAAAATCACGCATGGCGAAATGCAGCGTATCTAGCCAATCCGTACCGGCGATGGCAGGGAACCAATGACGATCCTCTTCGGTCGGGTTTTGGCAAATTCGTTTAATATCTTGGAACATGGCAAAGCCCAGCGCATAGGGGTTAATGCCATTGTAATAAGGGCTGTTGTACGCGGGCTGATACACCACGTTGGTGTGGCTGTGCAAAAATTCCAGCATAAAACGGTCACTGACCAAATTTTCATCATAGAGATGATTCAAAATCGTGTAGTGCCAGAAGGTGGCCCAACCCTCATTCATCACCTGAGTCTGTTTTTGCGGATAAAAATACTGGCTCACTTTACGCACGATGCGCACGATCTCTCGCTGCCAAGGCTCTAGCAACGGGGCATTTTTCTCTAAGAAATAGAGAATATTTTCCTGTGGCTCGCTGGGAAAACGGACGGCTTCAACCGCGTGCTCTTCGCGCTCGCGGCGCGGCAATGTTTTCCACAGCTCGTTAACTTGGCTTTGCAGATACTCTTCGCGTGATTTCTGGCGCGCAATTTCATCTTCCATGGATATTTTTTGCGGGCGCTTGTAGCGGTCGACGCCGTAGTTCATCAGCGCATGGCATGAGTCCAGTAGGCGCTCAACCTCATCAACGCCGTAACGCTCTTCACATTGAGTAATGTAATGGCGAGCAAAGAGCAGGTAATCCACGATCGAACTCGCATCTGTCCAACTACGAAAGAGATAGTTGTTCTTAAAAAACGAGTTATGCCCATAGCAGGCATGTGCCATCACCAATGCCTGCATGGTAATGGTGTTTTCTTCCATCAAATAAGCGATGCAAGGGTTCGAGTTGATGACAATTTCATACGCTAGGCCTTGCTGACCATGCTTATACAGCTGCTCGGTTTCGATAAATTTTTTACCGAAGGACCAATGGGTATAGTTGATAGGCATACCAACGCTGGAATAGGCGTCCATCATCTGTTCGGCGGTGATCACCTCAATCTGATGCGGATAGGTGTCCAGTCGGTAGTGTTTAGCAACCCGATCGATTTGATCTAGATAATCCTGTAGCAACGGAAATGTCCAATCAGGACCATCACTTAATGTGGTGGCTTCCCGTGCCTGCTTACGAGTTGAAATAGTCATTAGCGCATCTCCCGACGAAACATGATTGTCAGTGGACTTTTTGTCAGTGGATCTGTCAGACATGCAGACCCTGTAACAAGCGTAGCTCAAGGGAGAAAAAGCGAGATGTTTTGTCGTGCTACCAATCACTTAAAGTGACAAAAACGCATTATCAGAAAGTTTTTTTGCTGGCTGAAAACCTCTCAATTGATAGTTTTTAACTCTGCAAATATCGCAAAAATTCAGCATGAAATTTTATTCATCTCGCTATTCCTAGTGACCATGTGACGAGGTCAGTCGCCACGCAGTCGCTCAGTTAATTTTGTAGATAACGAAATGAAAATCGCCACTTTATGCTGGTTTATGATTTTCAGATAGATGTATGTAGCTGTTTGATAGTCGCCAAACAATAGAAGTCACTGTGAGTCACATTTATACAACATAAAGTAAAGCTTAGCGTCCAGCAGGGCTATTTAGAATGTCATATGCTTAATACTAATGTTACAAGCGTGTAAATTAAATAATGATGTAGGCTCATATATTTCAATGGGTTAGTGATAATCACCGCAATACAGGAAAATGCGGTGCGTTACCCGAGTTCTATGAATAATCGTGATTTCATTCACACTTGCGCTAAGAAATGTTGGATGGGTTTTTATATTTAGTTGTTTTTATGTAACCAGAATATTGTGCTTTTAACCATCGGGATGTGGAGTCGTCTATGCGTGTTATCGTGCTGGGTAGTGGAGTTGTCGGCGTGGCGAGTGCTTGGTATCTGGCGCAGGCTGGCCATGATGTTGTGGTGTTAGACCGTCAAGATGGCCCTGCGCTGGAAACCAGTGCGGCAAACGCGGGGCAAATCTCTCCGGGCTATGCGGCTCCTTGGGCTGCGCCAGGCGTTCCGTTGAAAGCGATTAAATGGATGTTCCAGCGCCATGCGCCGCTGGCGATCCGTTTGGACGGCACCAGCGATCAGCTGCGCTGGATGTGGCAAATGCTGCGCAACTGCGATAGCTCTCACTATGCGCTGAATAAATCTCGCATGGTGCGTTTGTCTGAGTACAGCCGTGATTGTCTAAAAGCATTAAGGGCGGAAACCAACATCCATTATGAAGGCCGCCAAAAAGGGACGCTGCAACTGTTCCGCACCGCGCAGCAATTTGAGAATGCGGCGCGTGATATTGAAGTGCTGAAGGAGGCGGGTGTTCCTTATCGTTTGATGGAAGCGAGTGAGTTAGGCTCGGTTGAACCGGCACTCGCGCAGGTTCAGCATAAACTCACCGGTGGTTTGCAGTTACCCAATGATGAAACCGGCGACTGTCAGCTGTTTACCCAGCAATTAGCCGCCATGGCGCAGCGTGCAGGCGTAGAGTTCCGATTTAATGTGTCCATTGATCGTTTGCTGAAAGAGGGCAGCCAGATCACCGGTATTCAGTGCGGCAACGACGTTATTACCGGTGATGCTTACGTGGTGGCATTAGGTTCTTATTCTACCGCACTGCTACATGACATGCTGGCAATCCCGGTTTATCCGCTGAAAGGCTACTCGCTGACCATTCCTATCACCAACCCTGATGGCGCGCCGGTATCTACCGTACTCGATGAAACTTATAAGATTGCGATTACTCGTTTCGACCAACGCATTCGCGTAGGGGGAATGGCGGAAATCGTTGGTTTCAATACTAACCTCTTGGATGCGCGTCGTAAGACCTTGGAAATGGTGGTTCGCGATCTTTATCCAAACGGTGGGAATATCGAGCAGGCTAAATTCTGGACGGGTCTACGCCCGATGACGCCTGACGGAACACCAATGGTCGGCAAAACGCCGATTAAAAACCTGTATTTAAACACCGGACATGGAACATTAGGCTGGACGATGGCCTGTGGTTCTGGGCAGCTGCTGGCTGATATTATTTCAGGTATCACTCCGGCTATACCTTCGGAAGATCTTTCTGTTGCCCGCTACGACAAACGTTTTCATCAGCAAAGCGGCCGTAGTTTGAGCGATATCCATACCGCACATTAATAAAAAATAGCGCGTTTATGGGGGCTGTTTATGCGCTCCCAAACGCTGCGGTTCACCTGCATCTTGCTTTAATTTCACAGGAGAGGGCTATGCCTCGCCCCATACACGCTACGGTACATCTATCGGCGCTGACCCATAATTTGCGTCAGATACGTCAGCAAACTCGCGGCGCTAAAATTTGGTCAGTGGTTAAAGCTAACGCCTACGGTCACGGCCTTGGCCGAGTATGGCCAGCGTTAAAAGAAACGGATGGCTTTGCGTTGTTGGATATCGACGAAGCGATTTTGCTGCGTAAGCAGGGCTGGGAAGGGCCAATTCTGCTGCTTGAAGGATTTTTCAGGCGCAGGATTTAGCGCTTATCGATCAATATCGACTGACTACGGTGATTCACTGTGAGCATCAGTTGCAGATGTTACAGCACGCACCGCTGAGCCAACCAATCGATATCTATCTCAAAGTTAATTCGGGCATGCATCGGCTTGGTTTCATGCCTGAGGATTTGATGGCGGCTTATCATTCTGCCCGTGCGTTACCTCATGTGGGGCACGTTACTTTGATGACCCATTTTGCCAATGCTGATAATCATCTTGGCGTTGAGCCACAGCTCGCCGCGTTTAACGCCGCTTGCGCCGATATTTCAGCCCCACGCTGTTTAGCCAATTCGGCAGCCGTGCTTTGGCATCCGCATACGCATGCAGACTGGGTTCGGCCGGGCATTGTTTTATATGGCGCATCGCCAACTGGACGTTGGCAGGATATCGTCGATGCTAATTTACGGCCAGCCATGAGCTTAAACAGTGAAATCATTGCGATTCAAAATATGGCGTCAGGCGATACTATTGGATACGGCAGCCGTTATCAGGCCAATCAGCCGCAGAGAATCGGTATTGTGGCGTGCGGCTATGCCGATGGTTATCCAAGGCACGCCCCCTCAGGAACGCCGGTGTGGATAAATGGGGTACGTACTTCGTTGTTGGGTGCTGTATCGATGGATATGCTTGCGGTGGATTTAAACGAGCTACCCAATGCGCAAATTGGCACGCCCGTCGAGCTATGGGGACAACATCTGCCGGTTGACGATGTTGCTCAGTCTGCGGGAACGATTGGCTATGAACTTCTCTGTGCCGTGGCACAGAGAGTTCCGGTGATCATTCGCTGATAGTACAAGAGCCGTAATCGAATTAGGACTGATTAATCGACTTCACGCGGCCTTTAAGCTTGCTGCTCAGCAGTCGGGCGGATAAGGCCAATAAGCCACCGAGTAACATGACAATCGCCAGCGCAGGCTTCGCCGACATCGGCAATGCAATGGCGATTAATGCAATACTCGAACCGATCGCCATTTGTACAAAACCGACCAAGGCAGAAGCAATGCCCGCTTCGTCGGAATAAGGCTCCAGCGCATAGCTGGTGGCGGGCCCCATAATAAACGCTAATCCCGCACAGGCACTGGCGACGGGTAACATGTAGCTTAGCCAGTGTTGGCTTGCCGCCTCTGGCAATAAGTGCATGCCCGCCAATAAGCCCACACAGCCTAATCCCATCAGAATAGTGCCCAGCATCAAACAGAATGGGCGACCCGCTCGTTGAATCACTTTATTTGCCAACAGGCTGACCAGCAAAATCCAGAAACCATTACCGCCAAAGATAAGCGAGAAAGTGAGCGGCGAAAGCTGGCCTTCCGTCATCAAAACGGTGGGCGCAAAGGAGACATAGGTGATCGCCATTCCCATTGCGCCAGCATTCACTAAGGCAAAACGCAAAAAGCGACCGTTGCTCAGAATGCGTGCATATTGCTTCAGCGGTAAACCTTTAACCGGTTTGGTATCCGCAGGGCGAGTTTCTGGCAGCCAGATGGCCATAATGATGAAAACCACGACGGCATAGAACACCAAGAACCAGAATGGGGCGCGCCAGTTAAATAACTCTGCCAATATGCCGCCTAACAGCGGAGCCAATGCCGGCACAATGTTGAGCGTGCCGTTGAGAAAACCATAGGCTTTTGCCGCCTCGTTGCCGCTTAGACGGTCGCGAACACCGCTGAAACACACTACGCCGGTGCAGCAAACGGCACAGCCTTGAACCACTCGGGCAATGACGAAAATATCGGAGGAGGTTGAAAGCGCCGCCAAAATTGAGCCCACGATGTAGAGCGAAATGCCCACCAGCGCGATAGGACGACGACCAAATTTATCCACCAACGGGCCCGCAATAAGCTGACCCAGCCCCATCACTAATAAAAATAGGGAAATGGTGGACTGAATAACTTCGTTCTTAACCTGAAAATCAGCGGCAATTGCCGGGATAGTCGGCAGGAAAAGATCGATCCCCAAAGGACCAAACAAAACAAGCGTAAGCAGTAGCAGAATATAGTTTCGCATAATAATTTTTTAATGGTGATTGGCAGTTAAGCAGGTGTTTCTCATCCGTATTTTCGGAAACGTTCCGATATGTTTACTGATGATTTTCAAGCGCAGACGGTATCACACGTAGCGAACGGAAGATATCTGAGACATAGCGAGCCTGATGCCGCGCATCGTCCAACGGCAGATGTGGCACGCCTTCAAAAGGCCGCGTTTTTTTAGGATCAAAGCCAAGCGTGCGCGCCAGCGTGACCAAGGTACGCACATCCTGTGTGCGCCAAAAATCCCACGGGCAGACCATCTCAAGCTGATCATAGGCATGCTCCAGAATCGAACAATCGAACTCTTTACCGTTGCCCCATACGTGGACTTTATCCGTTGTGTGGATCTGAATAAAACGGCTGAACTGAGTCAGTACTTTTTTCAGGGTTTCGGTGCCGGAAAAAGCTTCCTTACGTGCCGCGTCAGACTGCTGCGCCCACCACGCGACCGTATCTGCGCTGATGGTTCGCTGTGGCTGTGGCTTTTGTGGGCTGATCTGAGCGGTAAAGCTTTCACCTAGCTCACCCGTCATCGGGTCAAAAAATACGGCCGCTACGGAGAGGATCACCGCGCTTGGCGTGGTATCCAGCGTTTCAATATCTAGCATCAGATGGTGCATAGCGTTGCCTTTAACGACAAAAAGAGTGAAAAAAAGAGATAAAAATGCCCGCGGTCACGGGCATAGTCTGAAGGGATGAGGCGCGTTATACGTTGGCGCGGAAGATAGTTTCTTCACCCCAGTACAGCTCATCTTTATCTGTTTTAGAAAAAGCCAATGGCAAGACTTCGTCGCTGCCTTCTTCCCAAATTTTTTCAGCTAACACTTCATCGTTCTTAGCTAATTCGAAAATTGCGTGTGCGATTTCGATAGATGTCTGACGTAGACGCGCCCAGTCGGCGATGTGATGTGAATCTGACATAACAGTCTCCTTAAAGACGAACGAAGTAACCTGATTCAGTATGAACTTGTTTTCGCTATTGGGTTAGTTTCGAGAGCTCAAGTGCTATAAATTTAATCACTTACCACGGTGTGTTAGCTCGAGAATCAACCGTAACTGCTTAAGGTTAACCTTATCGCAGGTGTCAGCGTCTAGCCACTGATATATACTCCAAAATTGTTTCATGGCATCAATATGAGAAAAGTATGAAGACAGGACTATGGCCAAAATGGGTTTTGCTTGCGACCTGTGTGCTGTTGCTCAGCGGGTGTGGCAGCATCATTAGCCGAACGGTGGGGAAAGGGCACGGATATCAATATTATCCAGGCGTGCAGTGGGATCTTCGCGATAGCCCTTGGCGTTATGTCACGGCGTTAGACGTGCCGTTTTCATTGATTGCCGATACGTTTATGCTGCCGTTTGATGCTAAGCATGGCCCTTATAACTGAACATGGCTGAGCAGATCACTTGATTTGCAAAAGTCGCTTACGGCGCAACAAGTTTTCATCGCCGATAAGTCGGTCGATTGCGCTTAATAGCAATGTTTTGCGTTCAAGGCTGGTTTCTTGATCGGCTGAGTGAGCTAACGAGTTAATTAACTTACCATAGACAATATCGCCTTCGCGCCCGACTAAATCGCTGACGGCCTCGCCGATAATTTTAGAAACTTCATTGCGAAATAAATTCTGGGCGACATCATCAATTAATAAGCTATTCATCAGTCAGTTCCTATACACAGGTCAAGCTACGTCAGGTATTTGAGGATGCACTTGAACAGTGCAAAAAAGTAAAACCTCAAAAGTATAGCCCTGTTTTCAGCATGCCCACGGTAAAAGAGATTGATGATATTTAGAAAAATGTTAGCAAACATTTTGATATTTTACACAATGATCGAAAATATTAGTAACTCTTATCAATGCAGGCTCTGGGCATATTACCCCAGATTCTTGTAGGTGTTTAATTCACCGAATTTTTCCTAAAATTAAGCCCTGTTTTTTATCGGTCTATTTCATTGTCATCAAAAGTATTTTTTGTGTAATAAAACTTACATCTTCATTCGGTAAAACATCTGCGCCTTCAGAAATAGGCAAGGCATAAAAAATACGTAATTGCAGATAACAATATTGATGGATGAGACAATGAAAAAAAGCGCGTTGGCAATGATGATGACATTGGCTGTTGCTTCTCTGGCAACACCTGTTTCGCAGGCAGCAGAAGTTTACAATAAAGACGGCAACAAGCTGGATATGTATGGTCGTGTGAAGGCTGAACATTATCTTTCTGACAATAATGCGGTGGATGGCGACCAGTCCTATGTGCGTTTCGGATTCAAAGGCGTTACGCAGATCACCGATATGATGCAGGGCTTTGGCCAGTGGGAATATCAAATTGCCGCCAACCGCGCAGAAAGCGATGGCGCGACAGGAACAAAAACACGTTTAGGCTTTGCGGGACTAAAATTTAGCGAGTTTGGTTCGTTCGACTATGGGCGTAACTACGGTGCGCTGTATGACGTTGAAGCGTGGACGGATATGATCCCCGAGTTCGGTGGCGACAGCTATACCAAAGCCGATAACTTCATGACGGGGCGTAGCACCGGTCTGGCAACCTATCGAAATCGTGATTTCTTTGGTCTGGTCGATGGCTTGAATTTTGCGTTGCAGTATCAAGGCAAAAATGAAAACGATCGCGACATTACCAAACAGAATGGTGATGGCTACTCGTTATCGACGACCTATGAAATCGTTGACGGCATTTCTATCGGTGGCGCGTATGCCTCTTCAGACCGCACGCGTGCGCAGCAGGCATCGGCATTTGGTCACGGCGATAAAGCCGATGCTTGGACCGGTGGCTTAAAATATGATGCTAATAACGTTTACTTAGCTGCCATGTATGCCGAAACACGCAATATGACGCCAATATCAGGTACGTCTGTGATTAATGGAGTTAATACCAGCGTGAAAGGGCTGGCTAATAAAACGCAAAACGTAGAAGTGATTGCGCAATATCAATTCGATTTTGGTCTGCGTCCGTCACTGGGATATATCCAATCCAAAGGTAAGGATATTGAGGGTGTGGGCGATGCTGATTTAGTGAAATATATCGATGTGGCGGCCACTTATTACTTCAATAAAAACATGTCGGCGTTTGTGGACTACAAAATAAACCAGCTAAACGACAACAACCCGTTGAATTTGAATACGGATGACGTAGTGGCGTTAGGGCTGGTTTATCAGTTCTAATAAATAGAGAGTCTAGAACTAACGTGTTCTTGGATTGAATAAACCCCGCATACTGAAAGCCAGCATGCGGGTTTTTTTAGTGATTGAGCGAGCTAATTTCAATCACGGATGGGGCAGAGTAGTACATCTCTTCTTGGTCGGCATCGGCCTGCTTAACAAATTTCCAGCGAATATTATGGAAAGGTGCCACGCTGCTACGGTGTGCGACGCTGATCAAGGTTGTGTCGGGCAGCATTTGGTTGATCAGTTGATAAACACGCTGTTCAGTTTCTTCATCCAGTGCGCTGGTGGCTTCATCCAGATACAGCACGTCGGGTTTTATCACCAGTGCGCGGGCAAATGACAAACGCTGTTGCTCACCAGGGGATAGTTGATGAGTCCAGTTGGCGCGAACGTCTAACGCCTGATGCAGATGATGTAAGCGACAGGCTTTTAAAACCTGCTGTAATTCTTCGTCGCTATAACCGTCTGAGCTTTGCGGATAGCACAATGCATCGCGCAGCGTACCAATGGGCAAATAACTGCGCTGAGGTAAAAACAGCACGCTGCGTTGGTCGGCAGGAGGTTGTGAAATTTCCCCATGCCCATAAGGCCACACGCCAGCAATGGCACGTAGCAGCGTCGATTTCCCACAGCCAGAAGGACCTGTGATTAAGATTTTATCTCCGCGGCGTGCGTGCAGATTGGCATGGCTGAACAGTTCGCGCCCTTGATGCAAGCTCAGGGTGAGATCGCGCGTAACTAATGAATCATCACGATCGTCACAGGTCGTGTGAGAAAGATGACTAGGATGTTGCTCAATCGCAGTTATTGCCGCGTTAAAACCCGCCAAACGGTTTACACAGGCTTTCCACGAGGCCAAATCAGTAAATGCACCAATGAACCAAGAAAGGGCTCCCTGTACCTGTCCAAACGCAGAAGCAACCTGCATCAGCGTACCGAGCTGGATGGCGTTGGCAAAATAGCGCGGTGAAGCCACCAGAATAGGGAAAATATTGGCAAACTGATCGTAAAAGGTAGAGGCCACATTCAGACGCTTCGTTAAGCGCATAATCGACCACCAGTTGCCGCGAATGTTTTCAAACTGGCCGCTGAGCTGATTTTTTTCCTGTTGTTCACCGTGATACAGCGCAATAGGATCGGCATTGTCACGGATTCGAATCAAGCCAAAACGAAAGTTTGCTTCGAAACGTTCTTGATCGAAACTTAATCCCACCAGCGGACGCCCAATCCACCAAATTAAAATTGACCCCATACCGGCATAGAGCAGGGCGAACCACACCATATAACCGGGGATAACAAACTGGTGGTCATTCAACATGAACGAGATGGAGCCGCTGACCGTCCATAATATGGCGATAAACGAAAACAGCGTCACCAGACTGGAAAGCAGGCCGAGGCTTAAAGAGAGTGTGCCGTTGGTGAGCGCGTTGAGATCCTGCGAAATACGCTGATCGGGGTTATCAATGGTCTGTTGAATTTCCGTGTGGTAATAGGCTTGATGTGAAAGCCATTTACTCATGTATTTTTCGGTCATCCAACGACGCCAGAGCATCTGCAAGCCCTGAGTCAGATAGATACGATAAATCGCGATAACGATAAAGATAACCGCCAGATAGCTAAAGCGTATTAGCTGCGCTTTGAAAACTTCGTAATTACGGTTTTGCAGCGCATCGTAGAAAACACGATTCCATTCGTTTAACAAAACATTGATATACACGCCAGCGAGCGTGAGGGCGATGATCGCAATAAGGCGAGTCCAGGCGCTGACTTTTTCTTCAGAAACCCAATAAGGTTTAATCAATTGCCACACTTCTGACCAGTGTGTTGTTCTGTGAAGAGGTTGCTGCATAAGACGGTATTCCTGATGCAATGGTGACACTGAAAGTGATAAACAAACGCGACAAAAAAACTGTTGTCTAGATTGTGACAGACAGCACAATCCCACAAATGTTCAGTTGTAAATGAAGGTGTCAGCACGAAGAGAATAAAAAACCGCCAGCGGACGGAAATCTCGCTGGCGGTTCAGGTTGTTTGCTTAGTTTTTGTTAACTTGAGCCTGAAATAGTTCTCTAAACACCGGGTAGATATCATCAGGTTCACGGATATGCTGCATCGCGAAGTTCTCAAACCGCTGTTTGAGCCCTTCGTATTCACGCCACAGCGTCTGATGCGCCCGGCGGGTAATTTCAATGTAGCTATAGTAGCGTACCTGCGGCAGCAGCTTATTGGCTAACAACTCAGAGCACAGCGGTGAGTCATCGGCCCAGTTATCACCGTCGGAAGCCTGCGCGGCATAAACGTTCCACTCTGCCGAGTTGTAACGTTCACGCACAATTTCATCCATGAGCTTAAGCGCGCTAGACACAATGGTGCCGCCCGTTTCCTGCGAGTAGAAGAATTCCTGTTCATCAACTTCTTTGGCTTGCGTATGGTGACGGATATACACCACGTCGACGTTTTTGTACGTTCTGCTCAAGAAAAGATAGAGCAGGATATAAAAACGCTTAGCCATATCCTTCGTGGCTTGATCCATTGAGCCTGACACGTCCATCAAGCAGAACATCACCGCTTGGCTGGAAGGTTCAGGGCGGCGCTCATAGTTCTTGTAACGCAGATCGAAAGTGTCAATGAATGGGACCCTATCGATCCGTTGGCGCAGATCCGCAATTTCTTTACGGATACGCTCTTCCTCCAGCAACTGTGCCGGTTCGCTGTGGCGTAGCTCTTCAAGTACGTTTTCGAGCTCATGTAGCTCACGCCGTTTCCCCGCCGTCATCGCAGTGCGGCGCGCCAGTGAATTTTGCAACGAACGCACCACGCTAATATTGGCAGGCACGCCGTTCGAGGTAAAACCCGAACGATGGGTTTTATATTCGGTCAGCTGTTTGTATTGGTTTTTGCGCAGGTTTGGCAGCGCTAAATCTTCGAACAAAAGATCGAGATATTCATCTTTCGATATCTGGAAGACAAATTCATCTTCACCTTCGCCGTCTTTACTGGCCTCACCTTGACCACTTCCGCCGCCAGCTCCGCCGCCTTGCGGACGTTCGATGCGGTCGTTTTGCACAAAGTGATCGTTGCCCGGGTGGACACGATGGCGCTCGCCGCCGCGTCCCTGATGAAACATCGGTTCACTGATGTCTTCATTGGGAATCGAAACAGACTCACCGCTTTCAACGTCGGTCACCGAACGTTTATTGATGGCGTCGGCGATAGAATGCTTTATTTGCGACTTATAGCGGCGTAAAAAGCGCTGGCGGTTAACCATGCTTTTATTTTTGCCGTTTAGTCGCCGATCAATGAAATAGGCCATATTTCCCCCAAACGACGTTACCGTCTGAAATACGCCGTAAATTCCCGTATGCCAACTCGGGTAAACCGCGTCGACGGCTGGGTCGACGCGGTTTTGGTTACGCGCATTATGATGATTTTCTTACTCGCAGATACCATTCGCACAGCAGGCGAACCTGTTTGCGGGTATAGCCTTTTTCCATCATACGGTCGACAAAATCGTCGTGTTTTTTCTGTTCATCGGTCGAGGTTTTGGCATTAAACGAAATAACCGGCAGCAGTTCCTCGGTATTCGAGAACATTTTCTTCTCGATAACGGTGCGCAGTTTTTCGTAGCTCGTCCAATTTGGGTTATGCCCGTTGTGATTAGCGCGGGCACGCAGCACGAAGTTAACGATTTCATTACGGAAATCTTTCGGGTTGCTAATGCCTGCTGGTTTTTCAATTTTCTCCAGTTCCGCATTTAAGGATTCACGATCGAATAGCTGACCGGTTTCAGGATCGCGATATTCTTGATCCTGGATCCAGAAGTCGGCATACGTGACATAGCGGTCAAAGATATTTTGTCCGTACTCAGAATAAGATTCTAAGTAGGCGGTTTGAATTTCTTTGCCGATAAACTCCACGTATTTCGGGATCAGATAGCCTTTCAGGTGCTCCAGATATTTTTCTGCAACGTCCTGAGGGAACTGTTCGCGCTCAACTTGCTGTTCCAACACATAGAATAGGTGAACCGGGTTAGCCGCTACTTCGCTATGATCGAAGTTGAAAACGCGTGACAGAATTTTGAACGCGAAACGGGTAGATAGCCCGTTCATGCCTTCATCAACGCCAGCGTAATCGCGGTATTCCTGATAGGACTTGGCTTTCGGATCGGTATCTTTCAGGCTCTCGCCGTCGTATACCCGCATTTTTGAATAGATGCTGGAGTTTTCCGGCTCTTTCAGTCGAGACAAAATAGAGAAGCGTGACAGCGTTTCCAGCGTACCCGGCGCGCACGGTGCGTGGTCCAGTTCGCTGTTGCGCAGCAGCTTGTCGTAGATTTTCATCTCTTCAGACACGCGCAGGCAATAAGGCACTTTGACGATGTAAACACGGTCAAGGAAGGCCTCATTATTTTTGTTATTACGGAACGTTACCCATTCCGATTCGTTGGAGTGCGCCAAAATGATGCCGCTGAACGGCAGGGCGGAAATCCCTTCGGTACCGTTATAGTTGCCTTCCTGCGTTGCGGTTAGCAACGGATGCAACACTTTAATTGGCGCCTTAAACATTTCCACGAACTCCATCATCCCTTGGTTTGCGCGGCACAGTGCGCCGGAATACCCATAGGCATCAGGATCGTTTTGGGCGTGATTTTCCAGTTTACGAATATCAACTTTACCCACCAGCGCAGAGATATCTTGGTTATTCTCATCGCCAGGTTCGGTTTTAGCGATGGCGATCTGTTCAAGAATAGATGGCCATACTTTGACTACTTTAAACTTGGTAATGTCCCCACCAAAATCATGCAGGCGTTTGGCTGCCCACGGCGACATGATGGTGCCGAGATAGCGCGGAGGAATACCGTATTCTTTATTCAGAATATTGGCATCTTCCTGTGGATTGAACAGGCACAGTGGATGGTCGTTAACCGGGCTACGTTCACCGTTGGCGCTGAGAACATAGATAGGCACGCGCTGCATTAACGCTTTCAGACGTTCCGCCAGCGATGATTTACCACCACCGACCGGCCCCAGCAGATACAGGATTTGTTTTTTCTCTTCCAGACCTTGCGCGGCGTGTTTGAGGTACGCCACGATTTGTTCGATGGCTTCTTCCATGCCATAGAATTCTTCAAAAGCAGGGTAGCGGGCTATGACCCGGTTCGAGAACAAACGCGACATGCGTGATTCAAGCGCGGTGTCGATCATGGCAGGCTCGCCGATAGCCATAAGCAGACGCTCAGCGGCGTTCGCGTAGGCGCTACGATCCTGACGGCAGATAGCAAGGAAATCCTGCAGTGTGAACTCTTCGTCCTTGGCAGCTTCATAACGCTGGCGATAGTGGTCAAATATGTTCATAGCGATGCCCGTCCTGATAAAATGGTTGGGAACAAAAAAAGTAACAGTCTTCATTTTGGGGGTTAAAATTTTGAAACTGTTACCATATTGTTATGAGCGGCTTTCATCAGTTGGTCAAGTTACCGGCAGGTAAGATTGGTATAAAATTTATCGGCATTATGAAAAGCATTTAGATATAAATGCTGAGGAGGAGTGGTGTAAAAGCGATAAATCTACTCTTTGTGCTAAAAAGTATCTGACGCTGCCAATATTTTCGCCGAATTCGCTACAACAAATATTTATTAAAGGCATTTGTACAACGACAGATGTTGACGCTGAAGGGTAAAAAATAGTTATGTTTCGGTGCAGCCTGTTTGACAGATGTAAAGATTCCGAAACTGCCTGATAAATTGTAAAAAATCGACTTAAAACAAGTTTTTGGTCTACAATCAGCGCGTTGTTTATAGACTATTTAGTTAGGGACAAAACATAAACGTGAAAACTTTAAAATTAACTACGCTAGGGCTGCTCGTGTTGGCTGCTACAAGTGCCGCTCAGGCCGGAACGTGGTCTTTGGGGGCTTCTGCGTTAGTCAGCCCAGACCCTTATCGCGGTAATAACGATCGCGTATATCCTGTTCCGATCATTAACTATGAAGGTGATGATTTTTACTTCCGCAGCCTGACCGCCGGCTATTACCTGTGGAAAGATGAGCAGAACCAACTGAGCGTGATGGCTTTTTATAACCCATTACACTTCAAGGCAAGCGATAGCGACGATCGCCACATGAAGCAGTTAAGCAACCGTCACTCCACCGTGATGGCAGGTGTTGCTTACACTCACAAAGAAGACTGGGGCTCCATTCGTACCTCATTCGCCGGTGATATTTTGGATAACAGCAACGGTTTGATCGCCGATGCCGCTTATTTGTTCCCAATTACAGCCGGAGACTGGTCATTTACACCGGGCGCGGGTGTGACGTGGAACAGCTCTAACCAAAATGATTATTACTTTGGCGTGAGCGGTAGCGAATCAAACCGCAGTGGTTACAAACGCTATACCGCAAGCGATAGCTGGAATCCGTATGTTGAGTTAACGGCTCGCTACCAGATTAATAGCAACTGGAATGCGTTCTTCACCGGGCGTTATATCCGCCTGAGCGATGAAGTGAAAGATAGCCCAATGATTGATAAGAGCTACACTGGCTTGCTGTGGACGGGTGTGACTTACACCTTCTAAGCATTGGCTGAGTTGTTGAAAATGAGGGACGCATAAGCGTCCCTTTTTTATACGCTTAAATTAGCGCTAAGCGGCAACGTGGAGATTAGCGCAGAGGGCGCGCGCGCAGCGTCACGGAAAGTCGTGACGGGGCATTCGCGGAGGCTTTCATTGGGCTTGTGACATGCGCGGTTTCAACACAAACCATGGTTTTGTAACCATCGTTAGGCATATCGGCCATGCTCACAGAAAGCTCAGACCACGGGTTCCATGCCACGACATCAGTATTGTTATGGTGATGCACCTCAATCACGCGCTGTAAGGCTTTGTCCGTGATGACGCTAAATGGTTCAGGCTTGGTATAGATACGGTCTGTGCGCGTTGCAAAGGTCAAATTGCCTTGCTGTTCGCCGGTGCCTGGATTGACTTTATCAATGTATGGCGAGCCCAAGCCACTGACGTCAATCTGGGTGATGTCGCCGATATTGAAATAGGTATGAAGTGCAGCGGCATATTCGTATTCACCGTGAGACTCCAATTCCATTTCGCATACTTCACCAAGTTTGAATCGTGCAATCAGGCAGAAGTCATGCGGCCAATGTTTTTTGCTTTCAGCGCTTTGTTCAAGAGTGAACGTTAAGATCACGCCGCTTTCATCTTCATCATGCGCGGTGAGTGTCCAAGGCAGGTTACGGGCAAAACCGTGCGCAGGCTGACCAGCAGGGCCAAACCAAGGCCAGCAGATAGGAATACCCCCGCGAATCGCTACGCTGTTTTTGAACGCGGTTTCGCTGCTCAACCACAGTACAGGTTTCTCGCCAGAAGGTTGCCATGAGAGCAAATGTGCGCCTTGCAAGGTGACAGCGGCACGAACTTTAGGATGATTAACGACGACAACAGGAAGTTCGTCGATTTGGCGTTGAGAAATGTACGGAGTGATTTGTTCTTGAACGGGCAGGGTAAAGATTTTTTCAGACAAATTTTGTTGTGACATCAGATTGGCCTTCATATGCTAGGTGCAAAAAACCAAAAAAAAGGGCGACATAAATGTCGCCCTCTCATCAACTTCTCATCGCTAAATTATTTAGAGATGTGAGCGATCAGATCCAGAACTTTGTTTGAGTAGCCAGTTTCGTTATCGTACCAAGAAACCAGTTTCACAAAGTTGTCGTTCAGCGCGATACCAGCTTTAGCATCGAATACTGAAGTGCAAACTTCGCCGTTGAAGTCAGTAGAAACTACGTCATCTTCGGTGTAACCCAGTACGCCTTTCAGCTCGCCTTCAGACGCAGCTTTCATTGCAGCACAGATTTCTTTGTAAGTTGCTTTCTTCTCGATACGAGCAGTCAGGTCAACAACAGAAACGTTAGGGGTAGGAACGCGGAACGCCATACCAGTCAGTTTGCCGTTCAGTTCTGGGATTACTTTACCTACAGCTTTAGCAGCACCGGTAGATGAAGGAATGATGTTCTGGGATGCGCCGCGGCCGCCGCGCCAGTCTTTGTGAGACGGGCCATCAACGGTTTTCTGAGTTGCGGTAGTCGCATGAACGGTAGTCATCAGTGCTTCAACGATGCCGAACTTGTCGTTCAGAACTTTAGCCAGTGGAGCCAGGCAGTTAGTGGTGCAAGATGCGTTAGAAACGATATCTTGGCCAGCATAAGTCTTATCGTTAACACCCATTACGAACATTGGGGTGTTGTCTTTAGAAGGACCAGTCAGAACGACTTTCTTAGCACCAGCAGCGATGTGCTTACGTGCAGTTTCGTCAGTCAGGAACAGACCAGTTGCTTCAGCAACAACGTCAACGTTGACTTCGTTCCATTTCAGGTTAGCCGGATCACGTTCTGCGGTAACACGGATTGTTTTGCCGTTAACGACCAGGTGGCCATCTTTAACTTCAACAGTGCCGTTGAAACGACCGTGAGTAGAGTCGTACTTCAGCATGTAAGCCATATACTCAGCGTCTAACAGGTCGTTGATTGCAACGATTTCGATGTCAGAACGTTCTTGAGCAGCACGGAAAACAATACGGCCGATACGGCCAAAACCGTTGATACCTACTTTGATAGTCATATATTCCACCAGCTATTGGTTAGTGAATAAAAGGTTGCTTGTAAAATTACAAAAACCTTATAAAGCGTCAAGCGGAATCGTGTCAATTATTGCTGTAAATCAAAGCGAAGCCTTGGCTGAGCACATATCACACGCTTCCATTTAACACTCTGTTTCGGATTATACATGGGGGCAGTCATCTGAGTCTCAAGCCATCTCGACTTTCATTTGTGATACTCATCACAAAAATGAGGCTGCCGCCGATTCGCTAAACAGTTTAGACCAAATTTGGCTGAACCGTTGTTAACTGTTTGTTATAATTAATCGCCAAAAAAAGTGATCAATGATAACCAAAAACAACTCTTCGAGAACGCACAAATGGCTAAAGACGATTTCTCTGCACAACACCCGAATGACTTAACTGAAATGCAACGCTACGTCACACAACAGCGGGGCACTGAGCCGCCTTTTAGCGGTAAACTGTTACACAATAAACAAGAAGGCATTTATCACTGCCTGTGTTGTAACAGTCCACTGTTCTACTCAAACAGCAAATACGATTCTGGCTGCGGCTGGCCTAGCTTCTACCAGCCCGTTAGCGCGGAGGCTATCCGCTACCTTGAAGACAATTCACACGGCATGCAGCGTACTGAAATTCGCTGCGCTCACTGTGATGCGCATCTTGGCCATGTTTTCCCTGATGGACCACAGCCTACCGGTGACCGCTATTGCGTGAACTCTGCATCGCTTAGCTTCACCGATGAAGACTCCGGTAAACAGACTCAGGGCTAACAACAAATTCTTTTCTATGTGCTTATTATAGCGCAGAAGAAACGATTCAGCAAAGTGCATCTTAAGCGAGGTTTAAAATGGAACTTGATGATTTGCTATCGGCGATGACGCCAGAAATTTATCAACGCTTGGTAACCGCGGTTGAACTCGGAAAATGGCCGGACGGCGTGAGTTTGACTCCAGAGCAAAAAGAAAACAGTCTGCAAATGGTGATGCTGTGGCAGTCGCGCCATAACACCGATCCTCAGCACATGAGCATCAACATGCAGGGGCAAATTGAAATGAAAAGTAAGCAGGACTTTAAGAAAGGCTTTGAGCGCGATGCCATTATTCGCATAAAGCCTGAAGCATAACTATTTATTCAGGTTATTCAGGCGGCATTTTTCAGGTGACAGAGTGTGGTGGCTTGAGAGCGATAGGGCGGAAGCGTTGGTTGTCATCCGCCCTGTGCAAGAGAATAAAGGTTTTAGAATCTAACGTCGCTTAATGTCATCAATGTTGCGCCAAGCGTTTGCATCTGCTGGAGTGCAATTTTGCTGTCTTCAGGCTTGATATTGACGCCGCGGCACCCGTCGGTAATTACCACCACGCGATACCCCAGATGCAGCGCATCCATCACGGAGTATTTTACGCAGTAATCCGTAGCTAGCCCCATCATGTAGAGCGTGTCGATTTGATGTCTTTGCAGCCAGTGATGCAACTCGGTTGAGGCTCTGCGACCATTGTCAAAAAAAGCGCTGTAGCTATCGATAGAGGCATCGGTGCCTTTATGCACGATGTGATCGAAATGGGCGGCATTCAGCAATGGATGAAACTCAGCCCCCTCAGAACCTTGAACGCAGTGATCGGGCCACCAAATTTGTTCTAAGCCTGCCAGCTCACCCATCTCACCAATTTTTCCCCCAGACTGGCTGGCAAAACTACCGTGCTGCGCGGGATGCCAATCCTGAGTCGCAATAACAGGCACGCTATTTTGTTGTGCTTGTTTAATTGCATTCAAAGCGATAGGAATTACCCGATCGCCTTCGGAGACTGCCAGTGCGCCCTGCGGGCAAAAGTCATTCTGTAAATCAATAAGCAATAATGCGGCTGACATTGGCAGTTCCTTCTTTTATCTTTCTTAGTCGGTGATGCTCAGCTCTCCGCGAAGATCCTGTTTCATCAGTTCGCGAATTTGCTCAGGGCTGAGATTTTGGCACAACAGATAGTGCAGTTTTGTTAGCGCCGCTTCAACCGTCATGTCGAAACCGCTGATTACGCCCGCATGAGCCAGCGCATTTCCCGTGGCGTAACCTTCCATATTAACGCGGCCTGAAATGCATTGGGTCAGGTTAACCACCACGATCCCACGATCTGAGGCTTCCTGCAATTCTGCCAGCAAATCGGCTTTTTGCGGAGCGTTACCCACGCCGTAAGAGCGCAGGATCAGTGCCTTGACCGGCTGGCGCAAAAAGTTACGCACTACGTCAGCTGAAATGCCGGGATAAATCGTCACCACACCAATCGGCTGCGGCGTAATTTGATGAACCTTGAGCGGCGCGTTATGCAACTGAGTCATCAGTGGCGCAATACGGCGGATATTAATTCCTACCTCAAGCAACATCGGGTAGTTAGGCGATGCAAAAGCATCAAACCCGTCAGCGTGCGCTTTGGTCGTGCGGTTGCCACGAAACAGCTTGTTGTTGAAGAATAGCGAAACTTCGTTAATCGGATAGTTAGCGGCCAGATACAGCGCATTGAGCAAATTGGTTTGCCCATCTGAGCGCAGCTCCGCCAGCGGGATCTGAGAGCCGGTAACAATCACCGGCTTCGCGAGGTTTTCGAGCATAAACGACAGCGCAGAAGCGGTGAATGCCATGGTGTCGGTGCCATGCAGGATCACGAAACCATCATATTTGTCGTAGTTGGCTTCAATGTCATTCGCAATATGCTGCCAGTCTTCCGGCGTCATATCCGAGGAATCGATCAACGGCTCGTAGGCATGAAGCGTGAAGTCAGGCATTTCAGGACGATGGAACTCCGGCATCAAGGCCAACTGACGCTGCAAATGACCTGAAACAGGAATGTAGCCATTCTCTGAACGCTGCATGCCGATGGTACCGCCGGTGTAGGCTACGTAAATAGATTTTTTCTGCATGGCTTAGGATTCTGTGTGGCGAGATTTTCGCGGTGGATTAAGCGCAATGGCCTATAGATGGAGTGGATTATAGGGCTAACGCCAAATAAAAAAAGCCCACCAAGCCGATAAACCAGAATAATGGCTTAATCAATTTGGTGGGCCCGCATTTTATTTCTCTATTGTTACTTCTCTATTTTTACTTCACATCACCGCAGCTCATGCACAGCGCATAGCGGTTTTGTGGATCGTTCAAGGTGGCCATCCAGTCAGTTTTATCTTTCAGCAGCGCAGAAATACGCACCAAAGACTCTGGCAGCATGGCGCGTACCGCAGAAGGTAACGCCGCTTGTACCGAACCAGTTAACTGCCCTAACACCATCTGTCCAAAGCTTGGATCTTCAACAAACCAGTTCAGCTGGTAAGTTTTCAACTTGGCAAGCTCTGCCGCTTTGGTGACGGCGTCGTCGAAATCACCCAACTGGTCAACTAAACCATTTTTCTTCGCATCAGTACCCAACCACACACGGCCTTGAGCGATAGCATCTACCTGCTCTGGGGTTTTGTTACGCGCTTTGGCCACCAGCGTGATGAAGTTTTTATAGCCGTTCTCAATGTTGATTTGCATCATCTGCGAGAAAGCTTCAGGCAGCGCTTTGGTGACCGTGAGGTCAGCCAATGGCGAAGTCGCCACGCCGTCGGTATGAACGCCAATGCTATCGAGCGTATTTTCGAAGGTGTTAATCACACCGAAAATACCGATAGAACCGGTTAATGTGCTTGGGCTCGCGACGATGTAGTTAGCCGGTGTGGAGATCCAGTAACCGCCAGAAGCGGCGAGTCCACCCATGGAAACCACCACTGGTTTGCCCGCAGCGCGTGCAGCAGCGAGTTCAGAACGAATAACTTCGGAGGCAGAAACGCTACCGCCAGGACTGTTTACGCGTAGAACAATGGCTTTAATTTTCGGATTTAAACGCGCATCGCGGATCTGGTTCGCAGTGGTGTCGCCACCGACGTTACCTGGCGTTGCTTCGCCATCCATAATGGCACCATCGGCGAAGATAACGGCGATTTCACTCCCGCTTTTCTTCTCAGCCGGTGGGGTATAGTCATACATGCTGATAGCGCTGAAATCTTTGGTGGTTTTATTCCAGCCAAAGGCTTTGGTAAACAGATTTTCAACGTCTGAACGTGAAGCTAACCCATCAACCAGTTTATTATCGAGCGCATATTTGGCGGTATCGCCACCCGCAGCCTGTAGACCTTTCAATACGCCTTCCGCGCCAGGGAACAGCTGTTCAGCGGTGATCTGACGGTTTGCGGCAACGGTTGCGACGTAGTTGTTCCACATACCGCTAAGCCACTCGTTATCCGCATCGCGTGCCGCTGGTGACATATCGTCGCGGATCATCGGCTCAACCGCAGATTTATATGTTCCAACGCGGAAAATGTGCGTGCTGACCTTAAGCTTATCGAGCAAGGTTTTGTAGTAAAGGTTATTGGTCGCCATACCGTGCAGATCGACCACGCCCTGCGGTGACAGATAGATTTTGTTGGCATAGCTCGCCAAATAATACTGGGCTTGGCTATAGCTATCGGCAGTGGCAAAAATCGGCTTACCGCTGTCGCGGAATTCACGCAGCGCTTTACCCATATATTGCAGCGAAGGCTGATCTGCACCGGCAAAATCATTGAGGGACAGCACCATGCCGGTGATATTTGGGTCGGTCTTGGCCTGACGGATCATATCGACCACGTCAAACAGTGAGTTTTCCTGTAGGCGATTGCTACTTGCGCCCAGCAACTCTCTGCCTATCTGGCTAAATTTGTTGCTGATGGCAGGGTTATCGACCACAACGCCGGTCAGATTAACCAGCAGGGCGCCTTTAACCGGTTCAACAGGTTTGGTTTGCATCTGGAAGTAAATTCCCACACAAACCAAAATCAGTAGGATCAGGAATACGTTCAAAATAAACTCGCGGATAAAATTCAGTATCCGCCAAGTCCATCGAAATACGCCTGAAATGCATCTCCACAAAAAGTGCATGTGCTCTCCATATAAAATTGGGTTGTCTTATGTCTTGCTTATGACCGTATTTTTTTAAGAATATCAGTTTTTAAAAACATCAGCATTTTGCGATTCTCGCACTATGCCAGAGTTAGAGTTGCTGCGCCGTATTTTAGTGTAACAACCATAAATGGTTCTTATTACTTTTGCTTTTTACATGATAACTGCTGATAGCGCGGCTCATGATGCAAAAACGATAATGTCTAGGTTAACAAATCGTGATAATGTTGATAACAATTATCAATTAGAAAACAGCATAATTTCGGAGATCGTTATGGATGCGCTGGAAATATTATTACAACGCCGTTCGGCTTCACGTTTGACCGCACCAGCACCAACCGGTGATGCGTTAGAAGCCATTTATCAAGCGGGCTTACGTGCGCCAGACCATGGAACCTTGCAGCCGTGGCGCTTTATCACCGTTGAAGGTGAAGGTCAGGAGCGTTTGAGCGCGTTATTGCATGGCATTGCCGTGGAAGAACAGCTAGATGAAAAGGGCATTGAGAAAGCAAAAAATGCACCATTCCGTGCGCCGTTGATTATTACCGTTGTAGCCCACTGCAATACGGAAACCAAGGTCCCACATTGGGAGCAGGTGGCTTCAGCATGTTGTGCCGTTATGGCCATGCAAATGGCGGCGCAGGCACAAGGATTTAACGGTATTTGGCGTACCGGAAAGTGGACGAGCGATGAGAAAGTTCGTGAGGCCTTTGGCTGTCGCGAGCAAGATGAAATCGTTGGATTCCTGTATCTCGGAACGCCACAGCTGAAGTCTCCGCGTGTAGCACCGCTCGACAGCAGCCAGTTCGTCAGCGCCTTTTAAGCGCTAGCCATTTTCACTCTGCCGCGTAGCGAAAGGCTTGCCGCAGAGTGAAAGTTATCTTGCGATAGCCACCAAAAATCTTAAGCAGAAAACTATTTTGCTGGTTTACTGCGCAATCACGCGATTTATTCCACAGATCTTTCCGGTATTTCCTTCACTCCCTTACTAAGTTCGGCTTCAAGCGCTAACATAGCACCCATAAATTAGATGGAAAGGAGTAGATATGACTGCGCCAGCCATTCGTTTGACTCAGTACAGCCATGGGGCGGGATGTGGATGTAAGATCTCCCCTAAAGTGTTAGAAACTATTCTGCACAGCGAACACGCTAAATTTGTTGATCCGAACCTGTTGGTTGGTAACGAAACGCGTGACGATGCCGCCGTTTATGACATCGGTAACGGGGTCGGGATCATCAGTACCACCGATTTCTTTATGCCGATCGTTGACGATCCCTTTGATTTTGGCCGTATAGCCGCCACCAACGCGATTAGTGATATCTATGCGATGGGCGGAAAACCGATTATGGCGATTGCGATCCTCGGTTGGCCGGTAGATAAGCTTGCACCAGAAATCGCCCAGCAGGTGATTGAGGGCGGGCGTTTTGTTTGCCAACAGGCCGGTATTTCGCTGGCGGGTGGTCATTCCATTGACGCGCCGGAGCCGATTTTTGGCTTAGCCGTCACCGGTATGGTGAGCACCGATCGCGTGAAGAAAAACAGCGCGGCTCAGGCAGGCTGTAAGCTCTATCTGACCAAACCGCTCGGTATCGGCGTATTAACCACCGCTGAGAAAAAAAGCAAGCTGCGTCCAGAACATCAGGGCGTTGCCACTGAGACAATGTGTCAGCTCAATAAGCCGGGCGCAGACTTCGCCGACATTGCAGGCGTTACGGCGATGACCGATGTAACGGGCTTCGGCCTGCTGGGGCATCTGAGCGAAATTTGCCAAGGTTCAGGTTTACAAGCCACCATCTGGTTTGATCAAATACCGAAACTGCCTGATGTCGAAAGCTACATCAATGAAGGTTGCGTGCCGGGCGGTACAGGTCGTAACTTTGAAAGCTACGGTCATCTGGTGGGGGAAATGACGGATTTGCAGCGCAAATTACTGTGCGATCCGCAAACCTCCGGCGGCTTATTGTTGGCAGTGTTACCCGAAGGAGAAGCTCAGATCCAAGACGTAGCCAATCGCTTTGGACTGACGCTAACGGCCATCGGTGAGCTCCATCCGCGCCAGCCAGAACAGCCTCTGATTGAGGTGCAGTAATGGTTTTGCCGCTCAATCCACGCGTTAACTCGCGAGCCAACGGCGTGGATTACCACCGTATTTTGGTTGATGATATCCCCTTAATTGACGTTCGTGCCCCCGTTGAGTTCGCTCAGGGGGCATTTCCCTGCGCGCAAAATCTGCCGCTTATGTTAGACAGCGAGCGCGAAGCCGTTGGCATCTGTTACAAACAGCATGGACAAGATGCCGCGATTAAACTGGGTAATGAACTGGTTTATGGCGCGGTGCGTGATGCCCGCCTTGCCGCATGGCGCGAACAATGTGCTCGTCACCCCGAAGGCTATATTTATTGTTTTCGCGGTGGGTTACGTTCACATATTGTTCAGCAGTGGCTGCATGAAAGCGGGGTAGACTATCCTCTTATTGAGGGTGGTTATAAAGCACTGCGCACCTTTGCGATGAAAGCCACCGAGCAAGCATCATTGCTGCCAATGGTGCTTATTGGTGGCAATACCGGCAGTGGTAAAACCCGTATGCTGCGAGAACTGGCGGCGGGTATCGATTTAGAAGGTGTTGCCCACCATCGTGGCTCATCGTTTGGCCGCACTTTGGTCAAGCAAAGCAGCCAGATCGATTTTGAAAACCGTCTAGCCGTGGATTTACTCAAGAAACAAGATCAAGGCATACGCCATTGGTTTCTTGAAGATGAAGGGCGAATTATTGGCTCAAATCATCTGCCGATCTGTTTTTATGATCAAATGCAAAAAGCGCCGGTTGCGGTGGTGGACGATCCTTTCGAAACACGCATCGTCCGATTGCAGGAAGAGTACATTGACCTGATGCGCGTTGAGTTTGAACGTGCCTACGGACGAGAATTAGGTTGGAATAATTACGTTGAATACTTGCATCACGGCCTGTTTGCGATCCGCAAGCGCTTGGGTATGGAACGTTATACTAAACTTAAACTCTATCTAGAGCAGGCGCTTATTCAGCAAAGTGAAACGCGTATCAGCGATGGGCATCTCGCGTGGCTGGTGCCGCTGTTGCAAGAATATTATGACCCGATGTACCGCTATCAACTGGAAAAGAAAGCGGAGCGTATTGTCTTCCGAGGCAATTATTCGGAAGTTAAGGACTATTTATTGGCGACCAGCCAGACTTACGGTGACTGATGCGTCTGTTTATTGCGGAAAAACCAAGCCTGGCACGCGCGATTGCCGATGTGCTGCCAAAACCTCATCGACGTGGTGACGGGTATATCTCTTGTGGTTCAGGTGACACTGTCACGTGGTGTATTGGTCATTTGCTTGAACAAGCAGAGCCAGATGCTTATGACACGCGCTATGCGCGCTGGAACTTAGCCGATCTGCCGATTGTGCCGGAAAAATGGCAACTCAAGCCTAAGCCTTCTGTTGCCAAACAGCTCAACGTGATTAAACGATTGCTGGGTGATGCCCAGCAAGTTATTCACGCAGGAGACCCCGATCGCGAAGGACAGTTGCTGGTGGATGAGGTTTTAGATTACCTAGAACTGGCGCCAGAAAAACGTCAAACCGTACAGCGCTGTCTGATCAATGACTTAAACCCACAGGCGGTAGAGCGTGCGGTTTCGCGGTTGCGTGATAACCGTGAATTTATCCCGCTGTGCGTATCCGCGCTGGCTCGTTCGCGCGCAGATTGGCTATACGGCATCAACATGACTCGTGCTTACACCATTTTAGGCCGCAATGCGGGCTATAACGGCGTGCTGTCGGTAGGTCGTGTGCAAACGCCGGTATTAGGCTTGGTGGTGCGTCGTGACGAAGAGATTGAAAATTTCGTCAGTAAGGACTTCTACGAAGTTAAAGCCCACATCGTAACGCCTGCCGAAGAGCGTTTTACAGCAATGTGGATACCGAGTGAATCGTGCGAGCCTCATCAGGATGAAGAGGGGCGTTTGCTGAATAAGGCGCTGGCTGAGCACGTCATCAAACGGATTGAAGGTCAGCCAGCCATTGTCACCGGTTATAATGATAAACGGGAATCAGAAACCGCGCCGCTGCCGTTCTCGCTTTCAGCGCTACAAATTGAAGCCGCTAAGCGTTTTAACCTAAGTGCTCAGCAGGTGCTGGATCTTTGCCAGCGGCTGTATGAAACCCATAAACTGATTACCTATCCTCGATCGGATAGCCGCTATTTGCCTGAAGAGCATTTTGCCGGGCGACATGCCGTAATGAACGCAATTGCTTCTCATGTTCCCGAACTACAGCAGGTTGCCGCCGTTGATCCCGACAGACGCAATCGTTGCTGGGATGATAAAAAGGTTGATGCTCACCATGCGATTATCCCGACCGCGCGTGCTGGTAATATCAATTTAAGCGACGATGAACGCAAAATTTACACGTTGGTAGCGCGTCAGTATCTGATGCAGTTTTGTCCGGATGCCATGTACCGTAAATGCGTTATCGATTTGGATATTGCCAACGGTAAGTTTGTTGCCAAAGCGCGCTTCCTTGCTGAAGCTGGCTGGCGAGCATTGCTGGGTGCCAAAGAGCGAGATGATGAGGATGAAGGTTCTCCGCTGCCGGTTGTTGCCAAGGGTGACGAGCTGCTGTGCGAGAAAGGTGAGCTGATGGAACGCCAAACTCAGCCCCCGCGTCCGTTCACCGATGCCACGTTATTATCGGCGATGACGGGTATTGCGCGTTTTGTGCAAGATAAAGAGCTAAAGAAAATCCTACGAGCGACCGATGGTTTAGGTACTGAAGCAACGCGTGCCGGAATTATAGAATTATTGTTCCGGCGTACATTTTTGTACAAAAAGGGTCGCTATATACATTCGTCAGAAGCGGGAAGAGCGCTAATCCACTGTTTGCCTGAAATTGCTGCCCGGCCCGACATGACCGCAGATTGGGAAGCTACTCTGACTCAAATCAGTGAAAAAAACCGCCGCTATCAGGATTTTATGCAGCCGCTGGTGGGCACGTTGTATCAGTTAATCGATCAGGCGAGAAGTAATCGAAATCCTCAGGCATTTCGCGGTTTACCTCCGGCGGCTGAAAAAAGCGCCAAGCGAAAATATAAGCCAAAAGCAAAGGAGAACAAGGCATGAAAAAGATAACGATAGGATTCTGGGTATTGCCGTTGGTACTGCTCAGCGCCATGGCGATGGCAAATCGCAACAATGGCATTGATGTCGTGGTGCCAGTTTCTCCCGAAATTCTGAATAACAGCAATGGCTATAGTAATAACGACAGCAATGTGAACTGCCCACGCTGCTGTATTTATGATAATCGCAGTTATTCAGAAGGCGCGGTGGTGAAGGCCGAAGGGGTGTTATTGCAGTGTTCAGCGGATAAAAATGTATTGAGCACCAATAATCTCAGATGGGTTGTGTTGAAAAAAGATTAATGCCACTACGTTAACGAGCCGCTGCAAAAAAGCCCAAGATTATTTAGGCTGGGCAATTGAAAGTAAAAAGGCCAGCGTTTAGCACTGGCCTTTTTACTTATTTACGCCTCATCATCGTGTTGCGATAACCGCGCTAGCTTCTGTTGATAGGCGTGTAGTAGAGGAATATCCGCCGGTGCCAAATCATAAGACTCGGCTTGCTGCGGCGTTACCCATACCAATGCGGCATGTTCGTTGGCGATGAATTCACCCTCGGTATGCTGCACACGCCAAGCATGCAGATGGATAGTTTTATTCTCAAGCCTCAGCGTGCTGCTGGCGACATAATCTGCCACGCTGCATCTGACCGACAACTCTTCTGCCAACTCACGGCACAGCGCCTCAGGCTGGGTTTCTCCCATCTCAACCTTACCGCCGGGAAATTCCCACAAACCAGCTTGATCTTTATTCGCCCCTCGTTGGGCTAACAAGATTTTGCCTCGAGACTCAATTATGGCGGCAACAACATCGATCGTATTATGAGGTGCGGTCATTTCTATCACGCCAGCTTAAACTCAGCCCAAATTGGGGCATGATCAGACGGCTTTTCCATGCCGCGAATTTCGTAATCGATACCGGTGTCGATGCATTTTTCAGCGAGCGGTTGGCTTGCCAAAACTAAATCTATGCGCAGTCCGCGGTTGTCATCAAAGCCTTTCGAGCGATAGTCAAACCACGAGAACTGATCGTTGCGTCCAGGGTTGGCTTGGCGATAGGTATCAATGAGCCCCCAGTTTTTCAGGCGATCCATCCATTCACGCTCTTCTGGCAAGAATGAACATTTCCCAGTACGTAACCAGCGCTTACGGTTTTCTTCGCCGATACCAATATCATCATCGGTTGGGCTAATGTTTACGTCACCCATCACGATCACTTGTCCCGCAGGTGTCTGTTCAGACTCAAGATAGTTCTGCAAATCTTGATAGAACTTAGTTTTCGCTGGGAATTTGATAGGGTGGTCACGGCTTTCGCCTTGCGGGAAATAACCGTTGATCACCGTGAGCACGCCGGTCGGCGTTGCAATATCGGCCATGATGATACGACGCTGAGCATCTTCTTCATCGGTCGGAAAGCCTTTGCGTACCGCCAATGGTTTTTCCTTCGTCAGCAAAGCCACGCCGTAATGACCTTTTTGGCCATGATAGAAAATGTGATATCCCAGATGCTCTAAATCAGCCAGTGGGAACATATCATCGTGAACTTTTGTTTCTTGCAGGCCAATCACATCGGGCTGATGTTTTGCGATGATGGCTTCAAGTTGATGTGGACGGGCACGCAGTCCATTGATATTAAAAGAGATAAATTTCATAAGTGCAGGCCATATTGAAGCGTTCTGGTTAACAAAGCGTTGTTAAACAACAGTTGTGAATGAATAGTAGCAGAAAGCCTATCAATTCAAAAATCAGGGGCAGCCACTATGCCCAACGGTTCAAATTATGTGGTTGATAGTGATCGAATTCTTTCAGGATTACCGCAGGATCTTCTAAACAAACGAGCGTATCGACATACTGTTGGCGAACAAAACCCTGTTGGGCGCTGTAGCGTAGAAATTCGATAAGTTTTTGGTAATAGCCTGCAACGTCCATGAGCGCGATCGGCTTATTGTGGTAGCCGATTTGGCTCCACGTCCAGATTTCGAATAATTCTTCTAAGGTTCCTATGCCGCCGGGCAGGGCGATAAACCCATCAGGCAGTTCAGCCATGCGTGCTTTACGGGTATGCATATCGGGAACAATATCCAGCGAGGTTAGGCCGTAGTGCGCGGTTTCCGCTTCCACTAAACGCTGTGGTATGACGCCATGCACTTCGCCACCGGCTTCAAGTACCGCATTGGCTAACACGCCCATGAGCCCTTTACTGCCACCACCATAGATTAACCGACGACCTTGCTGCGCAAGTGTACGGCCGAGCCGTTTAGCTGCATCGGAATAGGCTGGATGAGTGCCTTCACTGGCGCCGCAAAAAACGCAGATATTGTTACGCATGACATACCCTAGTGCTGAAGAGAAAAGCAGTGGTATAGCGGATTGGTGTCAGGAATTCAAGGAGATGATGGAGAACAGAAAATTATATTGAAATCATAATCGAAGATTTTCCCCGTGGGGGATATGCGATTTTTGTATTTGTTTGGGATTGTGAGGCTAAGAAAGGATGGTGGTGGGGGAAGGATGACTCATCGCTGCGCTCTTCGCCCTACAGGCCCTCGCAAGCGACGTTGTTTCGCTGCGCTCAACTCGAACCTTAATCGAAGGTTCTCGACCTTCCCCATGGGGAATATGCGATTTTTGTATTTGTTTGGGATTGTGAAGCTAAGAAAGGATGGTGGTGGGGGAAGGATTCGAACCTTCGAAGTCTGAGACGGCAGATTTACAGTCTGCTCCCTTTGGCCGCTCGGGAACCCCACCAGATTTTTAATCGCTCCGTTATCACCGGAAGCGGGGCGCATAATAACAAATCGCGCCGCGCTGTAAAGCATTGGGAGGTAAAAAATATTTTGTTTGCCGTTTTTTTGCACTTAACGCCTTTTGTGTGAACAAAAAGCAGAGAAAAAACCGTCAATCAGAATATAACTGTACGATTCCCATAAACAAATACTCGCTGTGCCAGCACGCGATAGAGTGCGCGACTAAGCACATTTTTTTCAACGTCGCGCCCCGCTCGCATCATTTCATCGGCGGTATAAGTATGGTCGACGTTAATAACGTCCTGCATGATGATTGGGCCTTCATCCAGATCGTTATTAACGAAGTGCGCGGTTGCACCGATAATTTTCACACCGCGCTCATAGGCTTGGTGATAAGGGCGCGCGCCAATGAAAGCCGGAAGGAAAGAGTGGTGAATATTAATAATTTAGTTTGGGAAGTGGCTGATGAACTCAGGCGTTAATATTCGCATATATTTCGCTAACACCACGTAGTCTGGTGCATGCTTTTTAATTTCAGCCACCATGGCGGCGTCATGTTCTTCACGCGAGATGCCTTCGTGGCTGACCAACGCGAAGGGAATATCAAAACGTTCAACCAGTGATTGCAACGTCGGGTGGTTGCCAATTACCGCCGCAATCTCAACGTCTAAGCCCCCAAAGGCGCTTTTCATCAGTAGGTCGCCAAGGCAGTGTGCTTCTTTGGTGACAAGCACCACAATGCGTTGACGGCCTGATACGGTAAGCTCACGCTCAGAGCCTGAAGGCAGCGCACCATCCAGATCGGCCAGCAGCGTCTCATCGTTGAAAATACCCTCCAGCTCTGTACGCATGAAAAAACGACCGGTGAGATGGTCAACGAATTCATTATTCTGAATGATATTGAGCTGATGCTTGTAGCAAATGTTGGTGATCTTGGCGATGAGTCCCTTGGCATCTGGGCAGATGGTGCGGAGGACTTTGCGCTGAATAACGGGTTGTGACATGTGTTGGTTTCCTGTCTAGATATTTTATTATTGCCGATGACCTTATTGGCCACAGCATTTCTTATATTTTTTGCCGGAACCACATGGGCAGGGATCGTTTCTGCCGACTTGCGGTTTGGTTCCATCCACATAATACCAACGTTGATCCAAACGAATAAAGCGCGAACATTCATGAATCGAATTATTTTGATTCTCGGCATCAGAATGGTAGCGCGCGAAGAATTCAACAAAACCTTCGTCGCTGTTTTTACCACTGGCAGTTTTGACAATCGTTAACCCTAGCCACTCGGTATCCGCAAAACTTTCTTCAATCGCAGCGCGCTGTTTGTCCATTCCGCATTCTGGATGCCAGGTATTCACCAGATAATCGGCGTTACGCATCACATAGGCGGTATAGCGTGAGCGCATCAGTTGTTCGGGAGCTGCGGCTATACGTTGTCCATTAATAATAGGCTCGCAGCATTGGGCAAACATATTGCCGCTTTGACATGGGCAAGGTGAGTGGCTATCAAGCTGTGTGTGTGGTGCAGGGATCATGATGGTCGAACCTTATCGAAAGACGAATTGGGGCTATGGTATCGAATCCTTATCTCAGCCGCTATGAAGGAGTGCGGCTGAGATAATATTCTGAATCGCCCGCTAATAAATAATTGTAACGAATAGACCTTTTAGTTAAATGTGCGTAATAGCGCGCAAAACGCGTCATTCCAGAAATATCTATGCAGCACAAGGCCGCATATTGAGCCAAAATAGAAGGAGCACTAGTGAAAGGAGGTTCTTAATGGCGCTGCCACTGGAAAGTAAGCGAGTAATGATCGTTGAAGACGATCCCGTCTTTCGCTGTGTACTTGCCGGCTACCTCCAATCCCAAGGCGCTTTGGTTCAAGAAGCTGCCAATGGAATCGAGGCCTTAGGTTTTCTGGATGAGTTCACTCCAGACGCAATTCTTTGCGATCTCGCGATGCCAGAAATGGGTGGGATCGAGTTTATTAAACGATTAAGAGAACGGGGTTTTCAAACGCCGGTCGTCGTGATTTCTGCGACCGAAGAAATGGCTGACGTGGCGAATGCGATGCGTCTTGGTGTTCGTGACGTGTTGCTCAAGCCAATAACCGATCTCAGCAGATTGCAAGAAACACTTTTATCCTGCTTTTATCCCGATCTATTCGAATCTCCGGCCTTAGAAAAAGACGAGTTTATCCATGACTGGGAGCTATTAAGCCAAGATCCTGAATATGCGGCGCGTTTACTTAAACAGCTACAACCACCGGTTCAACAAACCATTTGTGGTTGTAAGGTTAATTATCGGCAGCTCACTTCGCTGAATAATTCAGGCTTGGTATTAGATATTGCTCCGTTATCCAGTAAAGATTTGGCCTTCTATTGTTTAGATGTTTCACGGGCGGGTGAAAATGGCATTCTAGCGGCGCTCATGGTGCGGGCAATTTTTAATGGATTACTCCAAGAGCAACTGGCTCACCAAGAGTTGCGTTTGCCCCAAATGTCGACCATTCTTAAACAGGTTAATCAGCTGTTGCGTCAGGCAAACTTGGAAGGGCAGTTTCCATTGCTGGCTGGGTATTATCATGTCCAGCAACAGAACCTCATTCTTGTCTCAGCCGGTTTGCATGCCAAAATTCATGCGGGCGATAATCAGAACCAGCTAAACAGCGGTGTGCCTTTAGGCACTATGGGGTCAATTCATATCAATCAGGTGAGCCAGCGCTGTAGTCATTGGCAAAGCCAAATCTGGGGAGCCGGTGGGCATCTACGTTTAATGCTAACTTCACCGCAGCACTGATTTTTTCAGTTTTATCTGCTTTTTAATTTAATTAGTTAATGAGTTGTTATTAATCTAAACGGTCAGTTGCTTGGAATATCTTCAATCGGCTTGTAATTACTTTGAATTTAATGCGCACAAATTACGAACTGGTATACTCGCGCTGGAAATTAGCATTCATATCCGCCAAGTAAAATGGATATGAACACGGAGCTAAACGATTAGAGAGGTTGTATGTCAACGTCAGTAAGAAAAATCAGAAAAGCGGTTATACCTGTAGCAGGGCTTGGAACACGTATGTTGCCAGCCACCAAAGCCATTCCAAAAGAAATGTTGCCGTTGGTTGATAAGCCACTGATTCAATATGTTGTGAATGAGTGTATTGCCGCAGGGATTAACGAGATTATTCTGGTTACACATTCTTCGAAAAACTCTATCGAAAACCATTTCGACACCAGTTTTGAATTAGAAGCCATGCTGGAAAAACGCGTCAAGCGTCAGCTTCTGGCTGAAGTGCAGTCTATTTGTCCTAAGCATGTCACCATCATGCAAGTTCGTCAGGGGTTAGCGAAAGGCTTAGGCCACGCTATCCTGTGCGCGCATCCACTGGTTGGCGATGAGCCATTTGCCGTTATCCTGCCAGACGTCATTTTGGATGAGTACACTTCTGACCTGAGCAAAGACAATTTGAGCGAAATGCTGTCTCGCTACGAAGCGACAGGCCATAGCCAGATTATGGTTGAGCCAGTGCCGATGGAAGATGTTTCTAATTACGGCGTCGCGGACTGCAGCGGCGTAGAGCTGAAAGCGGGTGAGAGCACTCCGATGAAAGCCGTCGTTGAGAAGCCTGCACGCGATAAGGCACCGTCCAACTTGTCTATTGTAGGCCGTTACGTCCTTTCTCCTGAGATTTGGCCGCTACTGTCTAAAACTCCTCCAGGCGCAGGCGAAGAAATCCAATTAACAGATGCGATTGCGATGTTAATGAAGAAAGAAACCGTTGAGGCTTATCACCTGAAAGGGTTGAGCCATGGCTGTGGGAATAAAATGGGTTACATGCAGGCGTTTGTTGAATATGGCATGCGTCACGCTTCATTAGGTAAAGAATTCACTACGTGGCTGAAGTCGTTAGATTTGAACGATTAAAAACCATTATGTGTAAAGACGTTTCGTAAAGGATGCTTCGGCATCCTTTTTTTATGCGAGTTATCTTAGCATTGTGAGATAACCCAAATATGAATCTCATCAAATAATGACTACACGTGACCCTCGGATTTAAATCTTCTCTCCCTTGCTTTTCAAGCCTTCTAAAGGGATACCATGAAAAGATCAACAGATAAGCCTTTTTTAATAATACTACCTCGGCCGAAGGGATTTATCTTGAATTAAGGCTACACGGGAACAATCCCATACCTTGTTTGTGGTATATACGTGCGAGTAAATCAAAAAAATATTAACTTTGCTGAAGATTGATTATATCAATATAGCCATAGTTACTGTTGTTTATTACTCAGATGTTTACTATCAATTTAAGGTATTTAAAATGCATGGTTATCATCTGCTACCGACCCTACACAGCGATAAGAAATTAATCTAGAAGAGGGAATTACGAAAATGACTACGGCGTGAAAGATAAGTCCTACAGCCATGTAGGAGTGCCAATGTGCATTCACAGAAGAGGATGTGTAGCGCTGACGGCGTTTTCTCATCCATATTGTTACTGCACATCGTATCTTGCTGTAGGCTCACTCGAGGCCAGCTAATCAGGTGGATTTTAAAAACCGAATTTATTTGTGTGCATAGAATGAATGGTTATACGAAAGAGTTTAGAAGCATAAGTCCATTCGCAAATTATGGATAAAAAAATAGCCTCATAAGAGGCTATTTATACAGACTGTCGTAATGTTCAGAAGAGAATTACAGCAGGAAATCGTCCAGAGATTTACCTTGCTCTTCGATAGCTTGCTTAATCACCGCAGGAGTACGGCCTTGGCCGGTCCAGGTTTTAGTTTCGCCATTTTCGTCAACATACTGGTATTTTGCAGGGCGTGCAGCGCGTTTAGCTTTACCCGCTACTTTACCTGCAGCCATGCTTTGCAGCAGTTCATTAGGATCGATACCGTCAGCAATCAGCATTTCGCGGTATTGCTGTAATTTACGAGTACGTTCTTCGATCTCAGCTTGTGCTTGACTATCTTCTTCACGACGTTCGTTTACAACAACTTCCAACTTCTCCAGCATTTCTTCCAGAGTTTCTAAAGTACATTCTCTAGCCTGAGCACGAAGAGTACGGATGTTGTTCAGAATTTTTAATGCTTCGCTCATTGTCCTAATCTCAAATTATATTGGTGGGGGGCGTCTCGATTATAATAGAGTGCCAGTTTATTTAACGCAATAGTGAATTTTGTAAGATTAGCAAAATATTTCGTAATATAAGCAAATAATGCTTCTTTAAACACTATAACGAATATAGCTACTTGTTATTCAGATTACAACATGGAGTTCAAAGCAGCTATAGCACCAAACCGAACTCTATTAAAATATAATCGTATTGACGGCGTTGTTATGTTTCAAGTCGGATATTTTTTGTTGATTAAATCTACAAATCTTTAAGCGAGGTCACACTCCACATTGCAAATATAAGGCAAAAGCTGGTGAGAATTATCGGAAAAACTAGGGAAGGTGCGAATAAGCGGGGAAATTCTTCTCGGCTGACTCAGTCATTTCATTTCTTCATGTTTGAGCCGATTTTTTCTCCCGTAAATGCCTTGAATCAGCCTATTTAGACCGTTTCTTCGCCATTTAAGGCGTTATCCCCAGTTTTTAGTGAGATCTCTCCCACTGACGTATCATTTGGTCCGCCCGAAACAGGTTGGCCAGCGTGAATAACATCGCCAGTTGGTTATCGTTTTTCAGCAACCCCTTGTATCTGGCTTTCACGAAGCCGAACTGTCGCTTGATGATGCGAAATGGGTGCTCCACCTTGGCCCGGATGCTGGCTTTCATGTATTCGATGTTGATGGCCGTTTTGTTCTTGCGTGGATGCTGTTTCAAGGTTCTTACCTTGCCGGGGCGCTCGGCGATCAGCCAGTCCACATCCACCTCGGCCAGCTCCTCGCGCTGTGGCGCCCCTTGGTAGCCGGCATCGGCTGAGACAAATTGCTCCTCTCCATGCAGCAGATTACCCAGCTGATTGAGGTCATGCTCGTTGGCCGCGGTGGTGACTAGGCTGTGGGTCAGGCCACTCTTGGCATCGACACCAATGTGGGCCTTCATGCCAAAGTGCCACTGATTGCCTTTCTTGGTCTGATGCATCTCCGGATCGCGTTGCTGCTCTTTGTTCTTGGTCGAGCTGGGTGCCTCAATGATGGTGGCATCGACCAAGGTGCCTTGAGTCATCATGACGCCTGCTTCGGCCAGCCAGCGATTGATGGTCTTGAACAATTGGCGGGCCAGTTGATGCTGCTCCAGCAGGTGGCGGAAATTCATGATGGTGGTGCGATCCGGCAAGGCGCTATCCAGGGATAACCGGGCAAACAGACGCATGGAGGCGATTTCGTACAGAGCATCTTCCATCGCGCCATCGCTCAGGTTGTACCAATGCTGCATGCAGTGAATGCGTAGCATGGTTTCCAGCGGATAAGGTCGCCGGCCATTACCAGCCTTGGGGTAAAACGGCTCGATGACTTCCACCATGTTTTGCCATGGCAGAATCTGCTCCATGCGGGACAAGAAAATCTCTTTTCTGGTCTGACGGCGCTTACTGCTGAATTCACTGTCGGCGAAGGTAAGTTGATGACTCATGATGAACCCTGTTCTATGGCTCCAGATGACAAACATGATCTCATATCAGGGACTTGTTCGCACCTTCCTTAGCAACGAATTGATATTTGCATCTATTCATGACTGTATGCAACGGGGTAGAGTATGCACAATCTCTCTACTCTGTCGTATAGGCAAAGATGAAAATAGCAATCAGCGGTACAGGCTATGTTGGGCTGTCGAACGGTGTTTTGATCTCTCAGCATCATGAGGTTGTTGCCTTAGATATTATCGAGTCAAAAGTTAATTTGTTAAATCAGAAAAAATCGCCAATTTCTGATTCTGATATCGAAAACTATCTGATCAACAAGCCTCTCAACTTCCGTGCAACCATCGATAAAAAAGATGCATATGTAGGCGCTGATTTTGTCATTATTGCAACGCCGACGGATTACGATCCTAAAACCAACTATTTCAACACCACATCGGTTGAGTCTGTCATTAAAGATGTATTGGCAATAAATCCTGCTGCGGTAATGGTGATTAAGTCAACGGTACCTGTTGGTTACACTCAGAAGATTCGTGAAGAGTTTGGTATTGATAACATTTTCTTCTCGCCTGAGTTTTTACGTGAAGGGCGGGCGCTATACGATAATCTTTACCCATCAAGAATTGTGATTGGTGAACGTTCAGAGCGGGCAGAGAAATTCGCCGCACTGCTAGTTGAAGGCGCAATCAAAGAAGATATTCAGGTGCTTTTCACTGACTCCACTGAAGCGGAGGCTATTAAGCTATTTGCCAATACCTATTTGGCTATGCGTGTGGCTTACTTTAATGAGCTGGATAGCTATGCTGAAGCGCTTGGTTTGAACACGCGTCAGATTATTGACGGGGTTTGTTTAGATCCGCGTATTGGCAATCACTATAATAATCCGTCATTTGGCTATGGTGGCTATTGCTTGCCTAAAGATACCAAGCAGCTACTCGCTAACTATTCATCGGTACCGAATAATCTCATCGGCGCCATCGTTGATGCGAACCGTACACGCAAAGATTTTATTGCCGAATCCATATTGTCGCACCAGCCTAAAACGGTAGGCATTTATCGTTTGATCATGAAGAGCGGTTCAGATAATTTCCGGGCGTCGTCGATTCAAGGGATTATGAAGCGTATTAAGGCTAAAGGCGTTGAGGTAGTGATCTATGAGCCGGTGATGGAAGAAGATAGCTTCTTTAACTCGCCAGTGATGCGCGATCTGGATGCATTTAAAGCCCGCTCTGACATTATTATCTCTAACCGCATGGACGAACAGTTGATGGATGTGGCGGATAAAGTCTATACCCGTGACCTTTTCGGTGGCGATTAATCCTTTGTGAGCACTGTAATTTCGTGAACTAAATGTAAAAGCCCGCTTGCGGGCTTTTTTTATATTTTAAACTCCCAGTTTTAGCAAACGTATGCGTACACCTTCTGAACGCTTGAAACATCTATCGCATCAATCGCTATCCCATTAACTGCAAGCTGAGTTAACATAGCTGCCACACATGTGCTGTGAGGAGAGTCCTCGCAGGTATCATCCCTTAGACAGGAGTTTCCAATGTCCAAACAACAGATCGGCGTTGTCGGTATGGCAGTGATGGGGCGCAACCTCGCGCTCAACATCGAAAGCCGCGGTTATACCGTATCCATCTTTAACCGTTCCACGGACAAGACCGACGAAGTCGTTGCTGAGAACCCGGGCAAGAATTTAGTACCTTATTACACGGTACAGGAATTCGTTGAATCCCTTGAGAAGCCTCGTCGTATCCTGTTGATGGTGAAGGCTGGTGAAGCTACCGATAAGACTATCGATTCTCTGAAGCCTTATCTGGAAAAAGGCGACATTCTGATCGATGGCGGTAATACCTTCTTCCAAGATACTATTCGTCGTAACCGTGAACTGTCTGCCGAAGGTTTTAACTTCATTGGCACCGGTGTTTCTGGTGGTGAAGAAGGTGCACTGAAAGGCCCATCTATCATGCCTGGTGGTCAGAAGCATGCCTATGAACTGGTTGCTCCTATCCTGAAGAAAATTGCAGCGGTTGCAGAAGACGGTGAAGCATGCGTAACCTACATCGGTTCTGATGGTGCTGGTCACTATGTGAAAATGGTTCACAACGGTATCGAATACGGTGATATGCAGCTGATTGCTGAAGCGTATTCTCTGCTGAAACACGGCTTGAATTTGTCTAACGATGAACTGGCAACGACCTTTACCGAATGGAATAAAGGCGAGCTGAACAGCTACCTAATCGACATCACCAAAGATATCTTCACCAAAAAAGATGAAGAAGGTAAATATCTGGTTGATGTGATCCTAGACGAAGCCGCTAATAAAGGCACCGGTAAATGGACCAGCCAGAGCTCTCTGGATTTGGGCGAACCGTTGTCGCTGATCACCGAATCAGTGTTTGCACGCTACATCTCCTCGTTGAAAGATCAGCGCGTTGCAGCATCCAAAGTACTATCTGGGCCGAAAGCTCAGGTATTTAGCGGTGATAAAGCAGAATTCGTCGAGAAAGTTCGTCGCGCACTGTACCTTGGCAAAATCGTTTCTTACGCGCAGGGCTTCTCTCAGCTGCGTGCAGCATCAGAAGAATACAGCTGGGATCTGAACTACGGTGAGATCGCTAAAATTTTCCGTGCGGGCTGCATTATTCGTGCTCAGTTCCTGCAGAAAATCACTGATGCTTATGCGCAGGATGCCTCAATTGCAAACCTGCTGCTGGCTCCGTACTTCAAGAAAGTTGCTGATGAATATCAGCAAGCACTGCGTGACGTCGTGTCCTACGCTGTACAGAACGGTATCCCAACGCCAACTTTCTCTGCGGCGATTTCCTACTACGATAGCTATCGCTCAGCAGTGCTGCCGGCTAATCTGATTCAGGCTCAGCGCGACTACTTTGGTGCGCACACCTACAAGCGCACTGATAAAGAAGGTGTATTCCACACTGAGTGGTTGCAAGACTAATATTCTGCGCATCTAAATGTAGAAACCAAGATCCGGGCTTGCCCGGATTTTTTTCGTTCAAGATCGATGCATTTGCGCGAAATTGCAGCATTTAGTCATCTTTATTCACTGTTCGAGGTGTTTTTATCATGTTGCCGAGTAGCTAAACTGGGTAATATAAGAATAGTGAGAGGCTATACCTCGAAGCCGTGAAACGGTATCTTGTTAGTCACAGCCTGATTTGAAGTTTTCTACTTAAGCAAAGGTATCAAGATGGAAAATGTGAATAAGCCGACTTTCCAAAACGTTCTGGAATTTGTGCGTATGTTCCGCCGTAAAAATAAGCTGCAGCGCGAAATCGTGGATAATGAGAAAAAAATCCGTGATAACCAGAAACGCGTATTGCTGTTAGACAATCTGAGCGAATATATCAAGCCAGGTATGAGTGTTGAAGCGATTCAGGCGATTATTGCCGATATGCGTGGCAACTACGAAGATCGTGTTGATGACTACATCATCAAGAACGCCGACCTGTCTAAAGAGCGTCGTGAGCTTTCTAAGAAGCTTAAAGCGTTAGGCGAAGGCGAAGCTAAATAAGATCCTATCTCACAGGCAGGGCATCTCGCTCTGCCTGCACTCCAAATGCTGGTAACCCCTTCAAACCACGGTCACCAAATCTTGTTCGCGTCGAAGACTCATTCTGCGTATGGGTTCTGTTAATAAAATTTCGTTCGATGAAAAGCAAAAAACCCGCTTAGTTTCCTAAGCAGGTTTCTTAAATATGGCTCCTCTGACTGGACTCGAACCAGTGACATACGGATTAACAGTCCGCCGTTCTACCGACTGAACTACAGAGGAATCGTTTGAACGAGGCGAATATTAGCGAGCTTGCCCTACCTTGTAAAGCGCAAAAACAAATATCCGAATCGTTTGTTTAGCAAATCAGCAAAATGTTGTTTTTTTAGCAGGTTGTCGCATGTTTTTTGCCAAAATTGCGGTTTAACTGCAATACCGCTGCAACGGTTGCACGGCGCTAAACACTGACGATACGCATTCGATCAATATCACGCTGTGGAGGATTGCCAAATTCTCGCTTGTACTCACGGTTGAACTGGGATGCGCTTTCGTATCCGACCTGAAACGCAGCCGTAGTACCATCAATGTTTTCAACGAGCATCAGCCGTTGAGCTTCATATAGGCGTAGGCATTTTTGGAATTGCAGAGGACTAAACGAGGTGACTTTACGAAAATGGCGGTGGAAGGTGGAAACCGACATATGCGCTAGGTTGGCGAGTTGATCAATATCCAGCGGGGCGAGAAAGTTATCTCGCAGCCAACTGACAGATTTTGCCACTCTCTGGTTATGAGAGCCTTCGGTCGCAAGAGCGCGTAAATATTCCCCCATCTCTCCAATGAGCAGGTAATAGTGGATTTCGCGTATGATCAAAGGGGCAAGCACCTCGATGTGCTGCGGCGTATTTAACAGATGAATTAGTCTCAAAAAGGCATCGGCTATCTCTGGTGTAGACGGAATGACACAAATTCCCTTATGTGAATTACATGGGTTGATTGTTCCCATATTTACCGATATCTCAGTAATTAATGGCAAGTCCAAAATAAGATCGATGCAGAGAAAAGGGGCATCAACCGCAACCTTAATATCATTAATGATGCAGGGGGCATCGATGCCAGTGACCATAATCTGGCCTTCACCATACTCCAGCCGTTCATTGCCGGTCAGTGATTCCATCTGTCCTTGCACAATAAACTCAATCACTGGCTGGTATATGCAGCTTTCATCGCGTGCAGCGCGGTCGCGTCGGATGAGCTCAAGCCCATTAATTGATGAACTCGTTTTGCCTGTAGCAGGAAGTAAATCTTGCAGTCGTTGTTTTAAGTGGCCGTAAATTGTTTTCATCACATTAGTTGCACGAAAATATTTCAAGTGTTCAGCATAAAGGCGACTGATTCGGAATACAAATGCTCTGCCTATGAGGTGAGAGAATTGGGCAATGATTTGCCTGTATCGGGCATTACATTCTCAATGCCGAACGATAGTATTTCTCTTCGTTGAAAGCGCTTGTATCAGTCGATATTGAGCCTTTATATGGGACCGGGTGCTGAGCAAACAGAAAATCAGCGAGTCACCTGCGTGCTATTATTATGAAATTAGGAACGCATGATGAAACCACAAATTACTGTTCATATGGAAGCTACCGTCGATGGTCGTTTGGTGACTACGCGTTATAGCCAGCCATTTAACGGCAAGACCACAGATGAAGTTTTAGATATCTATTTCCGCGTGGCTGAACAGGTAGGTGGGGAAGCGACTATTCTTGGCCGAGTAACTTTGCAAGAATTTCTGACATTGGGCAGTTTTGAGCATCATGGCGAAGCGCCAACGCAAAGTCATGAAAATTACAATGCTCCACGTTCAGATAAACGGATTTTCATTGTTACCGATCCAAACGGAAAAGTGATGTATGAAAAGAACTCCGACTATCATTTTATAGCTTTGCTGAATAAGCAGGTTTCTGACCGTTACCTAGCGCATCTGCGTGAATGCAATGTTTCTTGGGTTTTTGCTGGCGCTGATGGCCAAGATATGGCGAAGGCAATGGATGTGCTCGGTTGTGATTTCGGCTTTACGCATCTGCGCTTGGAAGGGGGAGGAACGATAAACGGTACTTTCCTAAAAGCAGGTCTGCTGGATGCTTTGAGTCTGCTTATTTACCCAGGCATTGATGGTCTTTCTGGCGTGTCATCTATTTTTGAATATCGTGGAAAAGCTGACGAACTCCCAGCTGCAGGTCAGGCGCTGGAGCTTAAATCAGTGGAAACCCTTCAGGATGGGATGGTGTGGATGCAATATAAGTTCCACAAGATTTAATTTGTTACGCTTATGCAAAATGAGGTTTCAAGCCTAGAAATAAAAAACGCCTCGCATTTCTTTCGAAATGCAAGGCGTTAAATTTGGCTCCTCTGACTGGACTCGAACCAGTGACATACGGATTAACAGTCCGCCGTTCTACCGACTGAACTACAGAGGAATCGTTTGAACGAGGCGAATATTAGCGATCTGTCAGAGTGCTGTAAAGTGTTAAAGTTGAAAAAAAATTTGTTTGCTTAACTTACGTTCATCTTGTTGATATTTTGACTGTTTTGAATGACTGGCGTGGTTAGGGCTTCCAATGTCCGTTTTCGGAAGCCCCTAGAACCAAAGAAGCGGTTAAGCAATAAAATACGTGATAACTAGCGAAAGAGCATAGCCGCAAGCAAGCTGAACCGCGTTACGCTTAATCAAATCATAAGGCTTGAGGCCAACTAAGCCTGAAACGGCGATAATGAAACCTGCAATTGGCGAGAAAGCACGGCCGAAACCCGCTGAGTAATACATTGAAAGCAGAACCTTTGTTGCAGATACGCCACCCGCTTTAGCCATTTCAGCTGCAAATGGTGCAAAAGCATTAAAGGTCGATGAGCTGCCTAAAATCACGATGCTGACAAAGATAAAGAATGAGAAGAATGCCACCATCATTAATTCTGTATGAGCGCCTGCCGGTAGCGAAGAGAATAAGATATTCACAAAGCCGATTTTAATCAGGCCTTCAGCCAATACCTGTGCGCATAACATTATGGATACAATAGAACTTAATGAGGTACCCATTTGTTCGAACAAGAATTTAATCTGATTTGCTGACTCTTTGATGTTACGGTTGCGGATAAATTCACAGGAAAAAGCAAGGAAAAACGAAATTAACAAAGCAGAAATAATGTCGATGTTAACATGGTAGGCTGGTGGTAAAAAATCTTGCATCAACTGTGAACCGCAGAATAATAAAACTAATGGCAGCACAGGGAAAAATGCATAGAACAATGGTTTTGGTGGCATCTCTTTGTTGTCGAATGCGTAATCTTCCTCATTATTAACGTTTTTCTTCTCTTTTTCATCCCAATATTTTTGCATGATCATGTGCAGAATACCAATGAATGGGAAGACAACAATCACCATCGGTAGTTGAACTTTCAAAAATAACGAGAATAAATCATGATTTGCAAGTTGGGATATTAAAATAGTACCGACCTCAGCTGGGCCGTAGTTAATACAGATACTGGCAATAACAGCGGCTACCGCACCTTTACTACAACCAATAGATCGCAGAATAGGATACAGCGTTGACATCAGTAGCAACGATAGTCCCGACGGGCTGGTAATGAAGATCGCTAAAATTTGAATCAGAACAAAACAGCTGCCTAATACAATATACTTTGATTTTAAAACACCTAAAGGTTTTACTGAAATTTCTACCAGTTTTTGTGATGCCCCGATTTCCTGCATATAGCGGGAAAACCCTGCAATGATCATGATAATCAGACCAAGGCCGCTCATATTTGTGGCAAAGATAGATTTCATGGAGCCGAAGATATCGATGAGCCTAGAGCCTGATGTTTCTTTGACTAAAGGAGCCCCCGGAAGCATGAAAGCGACTATCAGCAGTAGAGCAATGCCACCAATTAAGATGATAGCCTGCGGGTAGATATCATCTAAAATTCCCTTAGCAATAAGGGCGACTACTACAACAGAAACAGATAAACAAAATGCGCTAATGCCAAAACCAAAATATATTGCGGCTAATATAATAGGTATGCCTAGTGTGAGCATATATATGCTCTTGTAATTTGGTTTCTTGTAATCATTCGCCATAGTCATTTATTATTCTCCTATGAAAATCTACTGGTGCTGCGGCCAGATAAATCGAACTGTCATTTCCTATGAAAGTTTAATATTGCCTTGTTAATAAAGCCTTCAAGGTAATGTTATTTAATGATTCCTGACCGAGCACACAGGATTATCTGCAGTTTGAAAAACTGAGAAATCGTTTATTTATTATTATTTAGATAAGGCTAAGGCAAGATTTTTTCTTGCTGTTGTTTTTTCAATGTCGCGTTGAGAATCTTTATTCTGAATATCAATCACGGTATCCGTGAAAGTATCGGCAGTTATAAATAGATCGAATTTATTAACACGATTAAGCTGTGAGGCTATTGCTTGATCGATAACGTCCTCGCCCTGAAGTGCGCCTAAAATAGCGCCAGTCATCACACCAATAGAATCGGTGTCACGACCTGAGTTAATTCCATCCTGAATCGTTTTGTAGAAGTCACCTTCGTTAATAACGGCAAAACCAAGGGCGATAGGAAGTTCTTCAATTGAATTGAGACGTGAAGGACAATATGCATCGGTAGCGCGACCCGCTTTTTGCACTGAGTGTACAACATCGTCGCCCATTGGGGAGTATTTACCAATGATATTGTGGAATTCTTCTACAATGTCCGTGTACTCCGCGCCTTTTAAACGACGGGCTGCATCAACAATTTCAATAATTGCTTTTTGGGTGCCATCTTTGGCAACCGCAATCGCTTCTTGGATAACTTTATCAAGCGTCGTCCCTGGTACAAATGCTGCTGCAACGGCGGCAGCAAGCACGCCTGCGGCTTCTAAGCCAAAACTTTGCTGGTGGCCAGAGGCGAAAGCAATAGCCTCATCATAGGCTGCTTTTGGGTCGCAAGCGTTAATGGCACCAATAGGGGCAATGTACATCGCCGCACCGCAGTTGACCATGTTACCAACGCCACCAAGACGAGGATCGCAAGCAGAGAGCTGATGACGCTGGAAAATCCATTTTTCTGGATAAAATAGCCGTTCAATCAACATGGCTTCGCGCTGCAATTCTGGAACCCAGCGAGGTGTCCAAGCAATTTCGCGCACCATTCCTGCGGCCATGTCCCATGCATCCAAATGACGTTGGGTATCGTTGTATATAGACATCAAGCACATTGTCATCAACGTATCATCAGTAATGATCCCACCTCCGCGTACACGCCCATTTCGAGCGGTAGAGCTTTGCCCCATACGATGCCACTCCATATCAATGGACGTTACTCGACCGTAGCGCTCGCTGATTTCTGCTGCCGAAAGTTTTTCCACGGTTGCACCAATGGCATCACCATAAGCAACGCCAAACATCATTGCACGGATGCGGCCGTTTAAAGAGAGACTACCAACTGTTGTCGTCATTTCTAAGAGTCCTTTGGTTGCGAGTAAATATGCATAGTGAGTTAATAATTTTGTTTATGAATGAGCATCAATTTTCATGGGTTTATTCGCTGAGATAAGAACGTAAAATTTTCATCAGTTAGTCATGGTAACGTTCTCATTTAAAGGCATGTTAAAGAGAGAAATATCCCGTTTAGCTATCAATGAGAACGTTCTCATTTTGGGCTCAGAAAAAAGCCGAAAAGGTAAATCATGAATGATGAAACGTGAGTGTTTAAAATTATGGTCATTGGTATCTCTCTCTCCCGTTCTAATCGACTGTTATGCCGATCTCCTGTAAATTTACCGAGACGCTACTCCTGCCAAATTGCGCTTTCAAGCGCTTTTTTTCATCAAAATTGCAGTGAGTGGTGCCGATCACAAATTTAATCGACTTGCATATGATAACGTTCCCATAATGTTTTAATGCATTTGTGTAACTGATGAAAAGGAGGGGTAGTTGAAGGGAGTAGCGCAGCGAAGAGCAACGATTGTTGATGTGGCAAAACAAGCGAACGTCTCGAAAAGTACGGTGGCCAGAGTTTTAGAAGGGAAAATTAACGTTTCGGATGATGCACGAGCGCGTGTGCTGAAAGCTGTTGCTGCATTAGGCTATGAGCGTAATCGGCTTGCGGTAGGGATGCGTTCTGGGCGTACAGGATTGCTGGCGATAGTTATTCCCGATATAACCAACCCTTTCTGGGCTGAGGTAACGCGAGGCGCGCAAGATCAGGCCATCAAGAAAGGGTTTTCGCTGCTGGTTTTTTCATCTGACTGGGATGTTGCAAAGGAAGCTGCGCACCTGCAGGCGATACGTCAGGCCCGCGTTGATGGAGCGATTATCAACCCCGTCGCAGATAATTTCGATTCGATTGATTTTTTTGGTATGCCGTTGGTTTTTCTCGGCTCAAGCGCTGAGCGTTTTCCTGAAATTTCCAGTGTGGGTTCTGATATTAAACAAGGTGTTAATCTAGGGCTTCAAGCGTTTGCAGAAAGAGGGCATGCTTTGCCGTCATTAATCATGGGACCGAGATCGCGTTTGGCAAGAATTCGTTTCTTGCGTGCGGTTACTGACTATTGCATCGCTCGTGATATGGATCCTGAACTTGTTACTATTGAAGACGCTGATTATACGGTCGAAGGCGGATTCCAAGCGATGAGTCGTCTACTTGAATTGAACGCTAGAAAGGAAAAGCACCGAGCTGTTTTTGCAGCCAATGACTTGATGGCGCTAGGTGCAATGATGGCGGTGCGTAAGGCTGGCTTACGCTGCAATGAAGATGTCTCCATTCTTGGGTTCGATGGTATCCCTGCAGGAATGTTTTCAATGCCAGGTTTAACCACGATTAAGAAACCTAGCCGCCAAATTGGCGAGACTGCGATGGTATGCTTACTTGATGAAATAGAAGGACATTCCGAACATGGTAGAATCCATTTGCCGTGCCAACTCATTGAGAGAGATTCGGTAGCTGATTTGTATCGGCAAAATGAGATTAATAGATGATTGACCGCTGAATGGCCGTTAATCAGTATTATCGGTTAATCAAATATGCCTAATGCGACACCTCCGAAGGAAATTAGAGAGAATGTCGCAATGAAAGTATTATTTTTTTTTTGCAAAATATAATTTTTGAATTTTTTAAAATAAAAAATAGAAATAAAGTATAAATCCATCAATGTAAGTTGAGACGTAAAATAATAGTGATAAATTATTCCTTGTAATTAAATGTGTTAACTAAATGCTTGTATCGAAATAGTGAGTGTTTATTGATAAAAATAGACATTTCACTTTTCCATACCGATAAAGTCACTGATAATAACGACAGTCGTTTTCTCAAGTTGGCGCAATATCCCATATGCTAAATTTATTTTCTGGTTTGGATTTATATACCGAGCTTGTGTTATTTCTTGCTCTGATTTTTGTATTGTTTTATGAGGCAATTAACGGGTTTCATGATACCGCGAACGCGGTAGCAACCGTTATCTATACCCGCGCTATGCGTCCGAATTTGGCTGTTATTATGGCAGCTATTTTCAACTTTTTTGGCGTTCTTCTGGGGGGGGTTAAGTGTTGCTTATGCCATCGTTCATATGCTACCAACAGATTTACTGCTTAATATGGGATCTTCGCATGGCCTTGCCATGGTGTTTTCTATGTTATTAGCGGCGATTATTTGGAATCTGGGTACTTGGTATTTCGGCTTACCTGCATCCAGTTCTCATACTCTAATAGGGGCGATTATTGGTATAGGTTTAACTAATGCAATTATGACTGGTACATCAGTAATAGATGCACTGAATATACCGAAGGTAATAGATATTTTTGCCTCTCTAATCGTTTCCCCAATTGTGGGCTTAGTATGCGCCGGTAGCTTGCTTTTCTTGTTACTCCGATATTGGAGCGGAACTAAAAAGCGTGCCCGTATCCATCGAGTTCCTGTCGAGCGAAAAAAGAAGGGGGGCAAGAAAAAACCCCCGTTTTGGACACGCATCGCTCTAATCCTTTCTGCTGCTGGTGTGGCGTTCTCTCATGGTGCGAATGATGGTCAGAAGGGAATCGGTCTGATTATGCTCGTGCTTGTTGGGATTGCACCTGCAGGTTTTGCAGTGAATATGAATGCTTCAGGCTATGAGATTACTCGGACTCGTGATGCTATCGGTAATCTTGCGACTTATTTCCAGCAACACCCGGAGCTGCTGAAGTTAATTGCCGATGCAGCGCAGCCGATTCCGTCAGGCGCAGATCTTGCAGAATTTCATTGCCACCCTGCAAACACGATAGATGCGCTGAGCCGAGTAAAAGCGATGTTGTCCGGTGATATGGACAACTATAGCAAATTGAGCATGACACAGCGTAGCCAGCTGCGTCGGATCATGCTGTGTATCTCTGATACCACCGAGAATGTGGCAAAATTGGCAAGCGTAGGTAGTGATGACCGACAATTACTAAAGAAACTAAGAACAGACATGCTGAATACCATTGAGTATGCGCCGATCTGGATCATTATGGCTGTTGCGCTGGCACTAGGGATTGGCACTATGATCGGATGGAAACGTGTGGCAACGACCATTGGCGAAAAGATTGGCAAGCAGGGAATGACCTATGCTCAAGGGATGTCGGCACAAATTACTGCAGCGGTTTCTATTGGTCTTGCTAGCTATGTAGGTATGCCAGTTTCTACTACTCATGTCCTATCTTCTGCAGTAGCGGGAACGATGATAGTTGATGGTGGGGGATTACAGCGAAAAACAGTGATCAATATTTTGATGGCTTGGGTATTCACTTTACCCGCTGCGATTCTTTTGTCTGGGACATTATTCTGGATTGCGTTGCAGTTTACCTAAGCAATCGGCAGGCAGAGTAGTCAGAAACGCAGTTTTGTACGTAGCCATGCAGGTTTCTATAAGCAAACGCCCAGTTCAAATGACTGGGCGTTGTTGCGTAAACGTTCATGTGCTGATGAGGACTAACAATCGATTAGTTATCTGTTTGTATATTTGCTATAGCCACAATTTTCCATAAAGCTTGTAATTGCTTTCTCTGCATCAATCAGTACTTCATCAAGCGGTTTATTCGCATCAATATCAATAAGCTGAGAACCATCAAACGTCAGCTGTGGTGTTATGGCGATTTTCTTTGCTAGGGCTTCTCTGCGGTGATCTGGCTTACGACTACAGGCAACATCAAGATCAACGTTGAGCTTAATCACTAAATCGGGTTTATGGCCCGCCATCCAGTGAAATGATGAGCGCTCCAGACCCGCTAGCCATAAAACAAAGCGACTACCTGTGACATTGGCTGGGAATACAGTGCCGTCATAAGCGCCTGGAATTTGTATCTGAGGGTAACGATCTGCTAAAACAATTAAACCACGCCGGTGGCATGCTAGCATGTGACGAAAACGCAATAGTCGACGGATAACAAAAGACATAATGACTAAGGCAGGAATTGGTCCTGGAAGTTTTTTGGCGCTTTTGACCTTATTGTGTTTAATCGTTTTGTTTAGTGCATGCCCCATCAATGGCAGTTTTATAACAGCACGTTCTACATTCCCAGCTTGTTTTCCTAAATGTACTTTTACTGCCGGTCCATATTTTTGAACACAGTTAATTAGGTGCTCACAAACTGTCGACTTTCCAGAACCATCACTGCCAATAATAGCTATGATAGGGGTATTTATTGACTGCATAAATGCATCCTGTATTTAAATTTCCGGATGGAATGTTTTGTTGTTAATATCTTTAAAATAATGTCTTATTAAAAATAAAGCCACATTTAGGCATTGTCACAACAATGCTGAGCATATATTCTGAGCACTCAACCGATAATATACAATAACTTCTTTGATACTGGATTTTTCGTGAGTCAACAGAATACTCCAATTATTAATCGCGCTGTTGTTCGAGTGATAGCTATAGTTGGTTGTGATGGTTCAGGTAAATCGACCTTAGCAACCAATCTGGTAAATAATCTAGCTTCACAAATACCAACAGAATTATTCTATCTTGGGCAATCTTCAGGCCGTATTGGCGAATGGATTGGGCGTTTGCCGGTTATTGGAATTCCATTTAGCCGTTATTTGCGGGCAAAGGCAGACTGTGTACATGAACGTCCGTCAGCACCACCAGATAATGTAACTGCATTGACTATCTATCTGCTTTCTTGCTGGCGAGCATATAAGTTTCGAAAAATGTTGGCGAGAAGCCAGCAAGGGCATTTGCTCATTACCGATCGCTACCCTCAGGCAGAAGTCCCAGGGTTTCATTTTGATGGCCCACAATTGGCAAAAACGGTAGGTGGTAGTTGGTGGGTCCAAACTTTGAGACAGCGTGAAATAAAACTGTATCACTGGATGGCTTCTTATTTGCCATTATTATTAATTCGTTTGGATATTGATGAGAATACTGCCTTTTCCCGTAAACCAGACCATAAGATTTCTGTTTTGCATGAGAAGATCGTGGTTACACCACACCTTACGTTTAATGGTGCGACGATCCTTGAATTGGATGGGCGCGAGTCAATTGACACTGTTCTGAGTAAATCACTGAGCACGATTCGAACCTCTCTTTTATAGCCAAAAATTGGGCTTATGATCATCTTCTAAGATTGAATGACTGAATGTATGCAAATAGATAAATTAAACGAACAACTACCCGAGTATATACCTGGGCTTATTGCCGTGGTGGGCTGTGATGGCACAGGTAAGTCTACATTAACTGCCGATTTGGTAAAAAAGCTTAGAGAAAAATGGGTAACAGAACGGCGTTATTTGGGGCTCGTTTCTGGAGAGGATGGCGATAAAATTAAGCGTTTGCCTTTTATTGGTGTATGGCTTGAGCGGCGTTTAGCGGCCAAATCTTCTAAGACACAAAGTATGAGCACTCAATCTCCAGCAATCTGGGCTGCGCTGATTATGTTTGGGTTTTCTTTACGGCGTAGGGCAAATCTACGAAAGGCATTACATTTGGCGCAGAGTGGTGTTTTGGTCATTAGCGATCGTTATCCGCAAGCTGAAATTTCAGGATTTCACTATGATGGGCCAGGCATTGGCGTTGAGCGTGTTAATGAAGGGATAAAAAGCTACTTGGCAGAACGTGAGCGAGTAATGTATCAGAAAATTGCACATATTCGCCCTGAGTTAATAATTCGCCTTGATATCGACATTGATACTGCCTTTTCCCGCAAACCTGATCACGATTATGATGAATTGCGTGATAAAATTTCCGTTATGGCTCGGATTGGTTATAACGGCTCTCGAATACTTGAGCTAGATTCCAGAGCACCATACAGTGAGGTGCTAGAAAAAGCATTAGAAGCCGCATCTTCAGTTGCTATATCCTCACAGCGTAGGAGTGCTACGGTTGTATAAAAATTAAGTTGGCTACATTTTGAATTATATATAAACCCAACATAATTCAGGTGGTAAATATTATTTCCTCTAATTCTAGATTAGATGAGCTAAGCTAAGCCTTACTGAGTGATTGATAATTTATCTAGCTGGTTTTTACCATGAAGAATTGGTTTTCTGATGGTGCTTTCCGCACCATCATACGTAATAGCGCCTATTTAGGTTCCAGTAATTTAGTAAGTGCTTTACTTGGTTTGATTGCACTTTCTTGTGCAGGGAAGGGCATGACTCCAGCAATGTTTGGAGTGCTTGTTATTATTCAATCGTATACTAAAGCGATTAGTGATTTTATAAAATTTCAGACATGGCAATTGGTTGTTCAATACGGTACGCCAGCATTGGAAAAGAATAACCTGCAGCAATTTCGAGATGTGATTTCATTCTCTTTTGGTCTGGATATCGCAAGTGGTGCAGTTGCTGTAATTGGAGGAATGGCACTGCTTCCACTGCTTTCTCACTCGTTAGGCCTCGATTCTGATAGTTTTTGGCTGGCTATGCTTTATTGTACGCTTATCCCCTCCATGGCTTCATCTACTCCAACAGGTATTTTAAGAACGGTAAATCGTTTTGATTTGATTGCTGTTCAGCAAGCAACTAAGCCTTTTTTACGTGCGTTCGGAAGCGTAATTGTTTACTTCGGTGACTATGGTTTTGCAGGATTCATTATCACTTGGTATGCATCCAATTTAATTGGCGGAACGATGTATTGGGGGTTTGCCGCACGGGAATTGCGCCGCAGGAACATTCATAATGCACTGAGGCCACGCTTATTTGAATCAGCACGGCGTATAAAGGGGGCTTGGAGTTTCGTTTGGGCAACTAACTTTGCACACTCTATTTGGGCCGCGCGCAATTCCTGTAGTACTGTTTTAGTGGGAATTGTTTTGGGGCCAGCGGCTGCAGGGCTGTTTAAAATAGCGATGACGTTTTTTGATGCCACAGGAACACCGGCAAAGTTGCTTGAAAAGAGCTTTTACCCCGAAGTGATGCGTTTAGATCCGCGGACTAAGACTCCATGGTTATTAGGGCTTAAATCGGCGCTCTTAGCGGGGGGCATTGGTATTGCCGTCGCACTTGTCGTGCTTATCACTGGTGGGCATGTAATCTCGCTTGTTTTTGGTGCTAAATATCTTCAGGCTTATGATTTAATACAGGTTATGTTGGGGGCTATTGTTATTTCAATGGTAGGGTTCCCTCAGGAGTCGTTGTTGCTTATGGCTGGTAGGCAGCGAGCATTTTTAGTGGCTCAAACTGTTGCCTCCTTCTCTTATGTTGTACTTCTTGTGGTGCTGTCACATCTTTTTGGCGTAATGGGTGCCGCGTTTGCTTATTTTGCTGGGCAATGCCTGGATGTGCTGTTATCGCTTATTCCGACTTTGCAAGCATACTCCCGCCGCCATTTGCTTAGATTTAACGTCGCTATGGAAGAGCAATAAATGACTAAAAAGAAGTTCTCACATGAGGTTTTAGAGCGCTTATTTATCGCAGTAGAGGAGGATGACATTGTTGATGAACATGCGACTCTACCAAAAATCATCAATTTTCAATGTTCGCAAGAGATTATCCGAAGTAATTATGCATTGTGCTTGCAGTTTTGGGAGGATGGTTTTAACCGCAAGGACTTATTGGGCTTGATTATTAAACAATTAAAAAGCAGCGAGCTATCTAAGAAAGAACAGATGCAATATAAATATATTCGTGCACGTTATAAACATTTACGCTTTGCTCAGCAACTTTATAGAAAGAAGCATCAAACAGGCTTTTTATTTAGCAAGATAACCGTATTTCTTGGCCGTTTTCAAGATGGTTTTCGCAATAAACAGAAGAATCATGTTGATTTTTATGGAGAAGTGTTGCGGAGGTATCATCTAAATATACCTGTCTGGATGTTTGTTCATTACTCTCTACGCCATAGTCAACTAGATACCGCGGAAGGCTTTATTCATTATTGCAGAGAACAAATGCGGACGCTGCAGTTGTTAATTGCTAAGCCACAGTTAACCGGTAAAGAATTTCATGGTGTGCGGAAAATTATTAGCCAACAGGTTTCTTATTATGACACATTGAGATCTATTGACCCAAGTAATCAGGATGCCACCCAGATTTCAAGATTTTTGGCAGCGATTAATGGATTGATGGGAAATAAACATGATGAAATGGTGGCGGCTGATATGGCAAATCTGAAGTCCTATGATACACCAGCTTTTCTAGATGACACGATTCGATCTCGATTAGAGCTTCTTGTTGCTCGATACCCTATGTAACTTTTTTCCCTATTGTATCTAATGAAGATCATAACGCAGGGTTTCAAGAGCAAATTTAACCTTAAAGTACTGCGAGGCATGGTGTTCGCTTCGTTGTTGCTGCATGCTTTTCAGGTATCGGCACATAATCTTGTTGATGGAAAATCAGTTTTGCCAATAAGTATTGCCGATCGTGGAGAGTTACTACTGCATAATGATGAAATTACCTACAGCAGTTGGAATAGCTCAGAGCTGATAGGAAAAGTGCGTGTAGTGCAGTATATCGCGGGACGGACTTCCGCGAAAAAGAAAAACTCGATGCTGATTAAGGCGATCAAGAATGCAAACTTCCCAAGCGAACGTTTCCAACCAACAACGATTGTTAATACTGATGATGTGATCTTAGGCTCAGGTTTTTTCGTGCTTGGTAAAATAGAAAAAAACAAAAGACGTTATCCTTGGGCGCAATTTATTATCGACAGTAATGGAGTGGGGCGAAGAACTTGGCAGCTTAATGAAGAAAGCTCAACCATTGTGGTTTTAGATAAGTTTGGACATATTCAATGGGCTAAAGATGGGAATTTGACACCCGAGGAAGTAAATATGGTTATTTCGATGGTGAAAAAATTGATCAATGAGTAATTAATAATTCATAAAACCAATATTCGATGTATTTCTATACATGATCTTTTGTCCCCTAAGTATTTGCAAAATGCTAACCCATATTTTCAGCGTTTGTAGTGTTTTTAGGCTACGTGGAGTGTTCGTAATAGATGAAATTGATTGAGCATTACATCATGGTTGAGATTCGTCGTTTAGTGGCAATTCTTGTCGGATTCCTTATTTTTATTTTTGCTAGCTATTCGGCTCAACGTTATTTGACTGAGGCCGCCAATGGCACATTAGCTCTGGAAGTTGTACTGGATATTGTGTTCTATAAGGTACTTATTGCACTGGAGATGTTGTTGCCAGTTGGGCTTTATGTCTCAGTCGGTGTTGCTCTTGGCCAACTTTATACAGACTCTGAAATTGTAGCTATTACAGCTGTTGGAGGTAGCCCCGTGCGCGTGTATAAAGCCGTCATGTTCCTTGCAATTCCATTGAGCATAGTAGTAACGATAATGTCTATGTATGCAAGACCTTGGGCCTATACACAAATTTATCAATTGGAACAGCAGTCACAATCAGAATTGGATATCAGTCACTTACGCGCCAAAAAATTTAACACTAATGATAGTGGCCGGATGATTTTGTCTGAGGAGATCAATTCAGATACTAATCATCTAACAGATGTGCTGATTTATACCTCTTCTGGAAATAAAACTAACGTATATAGGGCTCATTCGGTGGATATTATTGATCCTTCGCCCGCAACTCCGTCAGTTATGTTGCACTCGGGCACTGCCTATACGTTGAAGCATCAGGGCATTGATGACAGCGAGCGAATTTACCGTAACCTTGATTTGAATCTTAAACCGCTCACTCAGAGTGCAGATGATAAGCGTAAAGCCAAATCTGTAGTGGCTTTGTTGCGCTCCTTCGAGCCTGCTGACCATGCGGAAGTACAATGGAGAGAAAGCCGTGGGGTCAACGCATTTTTAATGGCGTTGCTGGCTATACCGTTAAGTCGTGTTAAGCCACGTCAAGGGCGTTTTTCAACGCTGCTTCCTCTTACGGTTTTATTTACCGTCATTTTTTATGGCGGCAATATTTGCCGATCGCTGGTTGCCAGTGGCTATCTTTCAGTAAATCCAGGGGTATGGTTAGTACCCATATTGATGCTGGTTGGGGTTATTGTATTGATATCTCGTGATTTTGGTCTGTTGCAGAAGTTATTTCGATGAATATATTCAGCCGTTATTTAATGCGCAATATTTTTATAGGTTTTGCAGCAGCAGCGGGGTTGCTAATCCCGCTTTTCACGACGTTTAATCTCGTGAACGAGCTCGATGATGTTAGCGCTGGCGGGTATCATTGGACACAGGCCATTTTGATCGTGTTGATGACCTTACCTAGAACGCTTATTGATCTTGGTCCTTTTATTGCGCTACTCGGTGGGATCGTAGGTCTTGGTCAGCTTTCTAAAAGCATGGAGTTAACAGCAATACGCACTACAGGTTTTTCAATCTTTAGAATTGCGATGGTGGCATTATGCACCGGCCTGATTTTAACCGTATCACTCGGCGTAGTTGATGAATGGTTCGCCTCTCCACTGCAGCAATATGCATTGCAAATGAAAAATGCTGCAACTGCGTTGGATGGTAGTAACGAAAGTCAGGGAAACATTCTATGGGCCAGAAGCGGAAATGAGTTTGTGACGGTGAAAGCTTTGGATGATCATAATCAGCCAGTCGGCATTGAGGTTTTTTACTATCGGCCCGATCGTTCTCTAGCGTCATATGTTTATGCGTCACATGCGACTGTCCTTGATGGAAATATGTGGACACTTAATCATGTGAGTGAAAAAAACTGGGTAAATGGAAAAGAAATAGTAGAAGTGAAAGAAAGCTTAAAATGGCAGTCGATATTTACCGGCATGACATTGGAAGAGCTGACAATGCCCAGTGACAGTTTTTCAATAAAGCAACTTAATCAATATATTGTCTATCTGAAAAATACAGGGCAGCCAAGTATTGAATTTAATATGGCGTTATGGCAAAAAATAGGACGTGGCATTTTGACTTTAGCCATGATTTTGCTGGCTATACCATTTACCTTCACTGCCCCACGCTCTCCGGGATTAGGCAGCCGCTTAGCCATCGGTGTTATTGTTGGGTTGTTGACTTATATTAGTTATCAAATCGTCGTTAATGTGGGTTTATTGTTCCGCCTTAATGTTGAGATGGTTACGATTACTCCTCCGGCGTTTCTCTTAATTATTGCGTTAATATTGATTTATCAATTTGACCGGCGATCATGACAGGTAGCATAACGATGCTACCTGTCAGCTTATCGATACTTAAGTTCGAGGAACTACTGAGTATTATTTTTTAGTGTCGCAAATGCGTGAATAATGGCGTCGATCTGCTCTTCGCTGTGTGCTGCATTAACGCTGCAGCGCAACAATGTTATGCCAGCTGGCGCTGCTGGCGGTAGAATTAAGTTAACATAGACTCCTAGCTCGATCAGTTCTCTCCAGATACGTAAGCCATCTTCTTTATGTCCAATGATTACCGGTACAACTGGGCTAATATGTGAGCCTAGCTTATAGCCCAGTTTATCTAACCCACCATATAATCGATGAGAGTTGTCCCAGAGTTTTTGGCGTAGCTCCGGCTGTTCAGCAATGGTTTTTAGGGATGAGCGAACAGAGGCAATGCAGGATGGCGATGGTGACGCTGTGAAAATAAAGGGGCGGCTAGCATAATGCAACACATCCATTGCTTTAGAGCCGACGGCAAATCCACCAATTGAAGCCAAGCTTTTGCTGAATGTACCCACGATGATATCGACATCTTGTTCAACCCCTACCTCTTCAGCAAGTCCTCTACCTGTAGCCCCCATCACGCCAAAGGAATGTGCTTCATCGACGATCAAATATCCGCCCAGCCGGCGTTTGATATCGACAATTTCGGCCAGTGGCGCAACATCCCCTAGCATGCTGTAGATACCTTCAACAATAATTATCGCATCTCGAGCACGGTCGCCAAGGCGAATCATACGGCGCTCAAGATCCTTCGCGTCATTGTGGCGGAAACGAATAATTTCAGCGCCGCCCAGAGTACAGGCATCATAAATACTGGCGTGACTGTCCGCATCAAGTAATACAACGGAACCATGACCAGCAAGTGCACTGATTATTCCCAAATTAGCGGTGTAGCCTGTAGAAAAAACGATAGCGGTAGGGCGGTTAAAGAAATCTGCGATTTCTTGCTCTAAAGCTATATGTGATTTATAGCTACCGTTTGCCATACGGGAGCCAGTTGTTCCTGTACCCTGAGTAGCTAATGCCATCTGTCCATCGGCAATTGCCTGAGTATTGAAGGTTAGTCCTAAATAATTATTGGTACCAGCCAGAATAACCTTCTGATTGCCAATGCGTCCTTCTGTCGCGGAATAAACATCGTCAATACAGGTCCCGAATGGATTTATACCAGATGTGCAAAATTGTTCTCGCTCGCTAGCAAGGCGTGAAAACTTATCATACAGGCTCATTGATATTCTCCAGGTATGGAATTAAGGATTCTAATAATTGTGCTGGCGTTCTGACATCCAGCAATATATTAATGGGAATGGAAATATCAAATCTATCTTCCAACATCATCAATAAGTCCATTACTTTTATGGACTCCAAACCAAGGTCATTAACGAGGTCACTATCGGGTTTTATATCTAATCCACTTTCGACCATATCCTGTAGGCAGGAAAGAGTATAGTCCATTACTATTTTACGGTTTAACATAGCAGTATCGATATACCTATAAGCAAGATAATTAAAATAAGCCGTTGCGTAATGCATATTCGAGGTCAATTTTAGGTGACCAATTAATATGCTTAGACAAAAATTTATTGCTTGCAGACCAGTCGGGGTGTGTTAATTCTCGGATTTTACTACGAGTTAGCATGGGCTCTTTTCCGATTAAATAACTTGCTAGAGTGCTAACATTTGCAATGAGTTTGAGTAAAGGCAAAGGGACTCCGACTAATTGCACTGAGCTATTACGTATCGAAGCACCTATTTCTTGAATTCGATTCCAGTCATACCCGTTAGGAGCACCGTCGCATAGTTCATATGGATGAGTGTGCGGCTGCTCAGTGGTTAACCATTGGCTAACGGCCTCGGCCAAATCGCTCACATGAAGGAGCGACAGACGAGTTTCAATCGAACTGAATCGCAGAAGGATCCCACGTAACAGCCAGCTGAATAAAGGCTTTAATTCTTTATCCCCCGGGCCATAAACCGCAGTTGGGCGAAAAATGCCCAGAGAAATTCCCGATGCCATGTCCACCAGGTGTTGCTCGGCAATATATTTGGAGTTTGCGTACCATGATAATTCTGGATAGCGTGCCGCGAGAGAAGACATAAACAGGAATCGTTCACAGCTTCCGCTTTCTTTGGCCGCCTGCATAACGCGTAGGCTTCCAGCGACATTGCATTGAGCAAAAATATCTTCACTGCGTCCGCGAACTTGGCCAGCGCAATGGACGACAAAATTCGCACCATCAACAAACCTAGCAAGTGACTCTAAGTCCTCCAGTTCTCCGCGGATCCACGTGATATTACTACGAGGATCGTTGCGTGAAGATCTGGTTAGGGCCCGAACATTCAGGCCACGGGAAAGCAGGTTATCGATGATATGCTTACCAATGAAGCCAGTGCCACCGGTTACTGCAACTGTCCTTTTCATTGCACACAATCCACCATTCCTAACTGCGGGCTTAGCTGATTTGCGAAGGCAGTCAAATAGCGCTTTTTAGCCTCTGCTCTTGCTGGTTTTCCAGATGATGTTCTCGGAATACTGTGTGGCGGTAATAGTTCAATATCAACTGAGACACCAAATTCACTTTGAATTCGAGCATATAGTGAGTGAACGATTTGCGCACGGCGCTCTTCTCCACTAACCCTGCACTGGATCTGTAAAACAATACGTTCCTGCGAAGTGACAAATGCTATTGCATCACCTGAATGGATCTCTGGCTCTTGTTCTGCAATATACTCGATATCTTGAGGCCATATATTACGACCTCTAATAATAATTAGATCTTTTATACGGCCTGTTACATACAAATAGCCATTTAATAGATATCCTAGGTCCCCTGTATCCATCCATCCTGTAGTTTGTATTTCCTTTTGTGAAGCAAGATCTTGGAAATAACCACTCATTAGGCTAGGACCCGAAATATAGATATGACCTATTTCGCATTCAGGCTGAGGCACTCCTAATTCATTTCGAATTTCAATGAGATGACCAGGTAGTGCCTTACCGCAGTTCACAAAGGTCGAAATAGCCTGAGTATCTTTAGTTGGCGCAACAGCTCTACCCTGATTTTCTAAAATATTACGATCAACTTTGTTTACCAATGGACCTGATGCTTCTTCGCCAAAGCTCACGGCAAGCGCATTTTCTGCGAGTCCGTAGCATGGCATAAAGGCTTTGCTGTCAAAATTCACTTTGCTGAAATATTCACCAAATTGATTTAACTGTTCAGCAGAAATGGGCTCTGCACCTACGCCAGCGACGCGCCAACAGGAGAGATCGAGTTCAGCAAGCTCTTTATCATTTGCTCGACGCAGGCATAAATTATATCCAAATGGTGGGGCAACAGAGATTGTGCAGCGGTTTTTACTAATGAGTTTGAGCCACTGCATTGGCCTCATGGCGAAATCCTGAGTACTCAAATAATCAACGGAGAGCTGGGTTGCCACGGGAGTAAGCAGAAAACCGACTAACCCCATATCGTGATAGAAGGGGAGCCAAGAGATGCAACGATCGCCATCACGCAATTTGATACCGTCATGGCTTATAGCCTGCAGATTAGACATAATCTCGCGGTGAGTAATGATTACGCCACGAGGAAAACGTGTACTACCTGATGTATATTGAAGATAGGCAATATCATCAGGTGAGGGTAATTGCAGTTTAATATCTATCTCAGCCAATGTTCTGAAATCCTCAGTGCTGAGGATATGAATCCCAGGAGCATTATCATTGGCAACATTAATGAGTGATAACCATTCATTACTGCTGATAATTGCAGATGGTTTACAGCTAGATAATAGGCCTTGAAGTTTCGCTGTATAAGATTCTCGTTGCCCTACACCCATAGGAATGGCCAGAGGCACTGCGACTAAGCCAGCATACTGGCAGGCAAAAAAGGCTTCTACAAAACAGACACTTGTTTCGGCAATAATAGCAACACGGTCACCTTTTTTAAGATTTAAAGACAGTAATCGTCGTGCTCCTGCCATCGCCATTAATTTTAGATCACGATATTTCAACTCAGCTTTTAGTTGATTTCGACGATCGTAAAAATTCATTCCTGCACTTCCCTGAGCGGCATAATCCACAGCTTCTACTAAAGTAGGAAAGTCTGCATAACGCATGGGATGAGTTGAGATTCTATTGAACATACTACACCATGAGAATGTTTTGATTTAATATCATTAGATAATAGGGCTAATCCTTGGCCAGAGGCTAATGTAATTTATCTCGCTACTTAGGTATAGAGTTGTTTTATTATTTTTGTAAGAAAAAACGTTTGTTATGACAATCATATTATTTAATGGAAATCATTCTTTCGATTAATTGGAAGGTGACATTCTTTGTGTGAATTATTTACTTGTGTCATTACTTGTGATTAGTTATTAGTTGGCTAAATCACTATTAATGGTTTGATTTTCATTGGTGTGATAGAAGCATTAAGTGGTCAGATTAAATGCTTTTTTGTATTATGGATAATAGGAATCCTAATCTAACAAAACTATCTGGCATGTTAATTTTAAAATAAAAACCATTGACTGTATTTATAGTAATGGAAAAACACTATGCATATTATCTGTGCTGAATAAATTAAGGCTATCTATGGTTTATACTGAAATGGTTGTAAATAAATATGACCTCGAAGCATTCATTTCTTTCCCTTCGTCATTATATAAAAACGATCCCAACTGGATTCCACCTTTGTTTATTGAGCGTGCTGAGCATCTGTCTAAGAAGAATCCAGGTTCGGAACATATTAAATGGCAGGCATGGGTAGCTAAAAAAGAGGGCGTGGTGGTAGGGCGGATCACGGCACAAATTGATAGATTGCATAATGCCCTGTATGGCGAGGATACAGGGCATTTTGGGATGATTGATGCTATAGATGATAATGAAGTATTCAGCGCATTGTTCGCTGCTGCTGAAGAATGGCTGAGATCTTGTGGTGCACGAAAAATCACGGGGCCTTTTAGCCTGAATATTAATCAGGAAAGTGGACTGCTTATTGATGGTTTTGATACCCCTCCAAGTATAATGATGCCGCATGGCAAACCTTACTATAGTAAGCATATTGGGCTGCAAGGGTATGAGAAAGGGACCGATCTGCTGGCTTATTGGATGCGCTGTTCAGAATTATACTTTTCACCCTCGCTGACTCGACTAATGAACCAAGTGCGTAACAAGGTGACAATTCGCTGTATCAATCGCAAACGGTTCAGCGAGGAAATGCAAATTATGCGAGGAATTTTTAATTCTGGATGGCAGCATAACTGGGGTTTTGTTCCTTTTACCGAGCATGAGTTTGCCACGATGGGGGAGCAATTAAAGTTTCTCGTGCCAGACGACATGATTTATATTGCAGAGATAGATTCAATACCTTGTGCGTTTATTGTCGGTTTGCCAAATATCAATGAAGCCATTGCCGACCTCAATGGTCGATTGCTCCCTTTTGGATGGGCAAAGCTACTATGGCGCTTAAAGATAAGCGGTGTACGTACCGCAAGGGTGCCGTTGATGGGGGTGTGCCAAGAATATCAATTTAGTCGCATAGGTCCAGTTATCGCCTTACTCTTAATTGAAGCATTACGTGATCCATTTGCGAAGCGCAATATTGACGCTTTAGAAATGTCTTGGATCCTTGAGTCAAACACAGGAATGAGAACTATTTTAGAACGTATTGGTGCAACGCCTTATAAGACGTATCGTTTATATGAAAAGCAATTCTAAATTTTATTCTGGGTTATAAGAGTAATCACTTTGCTATCTTGTAAACTAAAATAACCATAGAGAAAACGCCCTTCAGTCCAAGTTGGGGTCAGCGTCTGCATAAGCTCGAAAGTCATACGACAAGCTGATATATCTAATTGACATATTCGAGAGGCTTTAAATCCGAATGAGTGCTTTACTTCAGGAGATAGAGCCTTGAATAGACTTTCTTTAGCAGAAAAAACAATGAGTAGCGCGGTTTCGTAAGCGATGTTACAAGAAGCAAGCATCGCTTGCTCAACTGATGTGGTAAATATATCTGCTGCTTTTACAATGGATTTTGAGTCCAGCATCTCGATGTCAATTCCTAGTGTCAGAGCGGTATGGCATGGCGCAATTGAAGCAATAGCAAAATTATTAGTATGCGAAATGCTTCCACAAAAGCCTGCTGGCCAAATTGGTGCTCGACTCAAACTACAGCCGACATCGGCATCGCATCCTTTGTCTTCTAATAACAACTTTGCTGCATATCGGGCAGCTAGGTACTCCGCCCGTCGTTTAACTGGCGCTTTATCTAGAAATTCGGGGAAGGGGATTGCAAACTGATTAAACAACGCATCTTCATAAGAATGGTTGTCAAACCTAACTTGGCAATATTTTATTTCTGGGCGAAGTGTTACAACTCCCGCATCGATACGGGATAGAAAGGGAAGTGCAGAGTGGATAGTTGACAGGGTAAACATGTTGATCCTGACTATGAATCACTGGCTCCTCTGACTGGACTCGAACCAGTGACATACGGATTAACAGTCCGCCGTTCTACCGACTGAACTACAGAGGAATCGTGTGAACGAGGCGAATAATAACGAGCGAGTATTCCGCTGTAAAGTAATAAAAGTAAAACAAGATTTATTTGCTTGCTTTTCCTTCATCATGTTGATTTTCTAGAATTATATTTATTATTTGTCATCATTTGCCGGTTTGTATGCACGAAAAAGATAAAATTCGTAAAAACAGGCATGTGCTGAAGAGATATCGGACCGTCATATGAATTTCAAAGAATAAAATTTCTGAAATTTAAATAGCAAAAAGCCTGCTCAAGTTTCCTTAAGCAGGCTTCTCAAATATGGCTCCTCTGACTGGACTCGAACCAGTGACATACGGATTAACAGTCCGCCGTTCTACCGACTGAACTACAGAGGAATCGTGTGAACGGGGTGAATAATAGCGGCCTCACACGAGGCTGTAAAGCCTAAATCGCTATTTTTGCGCTGTTCGCTTATCTTCTAAGCAGAATGATGGGTTTTTATGTAATTACGATTATATGAGTGGCTGCAGAAAAGCGAAGACGAACTTATGGCTGAATATCAAAAAGCAAAAAGCAAAAAGCCCGCTTAGTTTCCTAAGCAGGCTTCTTTAATATGGCTCCTCTGACTGGGATCGCCTTTGCCAGTAACTGGCTAATAATTAAGCTAAGCTTGAATGCCCTTTCTGTCAAGACCACCAGAATGACCACCAATTGTCAACAACACCGCTTAATGACCGCTTTGGGGAGCGGACGATTTCAGGTGTGCAAGTCACGCGTATTTTGGACAGCATTGCGCTGTTCTGCGGCTATCCGGCGACGATAAGAACTAACTAGGGGACGGCGTTTACCTGTAGAGCACTTGACCAGTGGGCCTTTGAGCATTTCGTGGAGATGCGGCTTATTCAGACCGGCAAGCCGACGCAGAACGGATTTATTGAGAGTTTTACCTGACGCTTTCGCGATGAATGCCTGAATGAACACTGGTTCAGCGACGTCAGTCATGCTAGGCAAATCATCAGTGAATGGCGTCAGGATTACAACGAGTGCCGCCCGCACTCCACGCTGCATTATCAGACTCCGTCTGAATTTGCGGCGGGCTGGAGAGAGGGTAATTCTGACAGTTAAGGAGCCGACATTACTAATTGAGCGTTGTATCTAATCCTGGGGCAGGTCAAATGAGTTATTGTGTAAAAAATAAGATTTATCCTATATTGTTACTGCCTACATCAACAAAGGGAGGGAATTTCAGTTGAATAAACAGCGTGTTTTAGTCTGCTGGGTGGGTGCAAAAGACCTGAATTCATTAGCTGATGAAAATCCCGGCCCTATATTGTCTACGCTTATGGCGGTTGAATTTAACCGGGTAGAGTTACTATACAGCTATCCAGAAACCCGGGTTAAACCCTGGTTAACCTGGCTTAGCACGCAGGTTAACCTGCAAATAAACGCCCATTATGAACCCTTAAGCTCCCCAGTCCACTTCGCCCAGATTTATCAAGCCGCCTCCAGACATCTTAAGCGATTAGCCCCTGATGCATGTCTTTCGGTGCAAATGACACCGGGTACGCCCGCTATGCAGGCAGTCTGGATCCTACTGGGCAAAACCCGCTATCCAATGACATTCTACCAATCATCCCCTGAACAGGGAGTGGAGCAGGTCGATATTCCCTTTGAAATTGCGGCAGAGTACATCCCTGCTGCCAATGCCCTCAGTGGTGAAAAGCTGGTTCAGCTTTCAAGACTCGATGTCCCTTTCGACGCCGCATTCGACCGTATCGTCACTCGCAATCCGCGTATGCAGCAACTTATTCAGCAGTCGCAAATCCTGGCAGCCAGGCTTGTTCCAGTACTCATCTATGGTGAGACCGGCACGGGTAAGGAGTTGTTTGCACGAGCAATTCACAACGCCAGCCCTCGCGCCAAAGGTCCATTTATCGCTGTAAATTGCGGTGCAATACCTCCTGAGTTGGTGGACTCAACACTTTTTGGCCACCTGAAGGGGGCATTTACCGGGGCGATACAAAATAGAACAGGTGTCTTTGAACAAGCTAACGGTGGGACCCTGTTTCTTGACGAATTCGGTGAATTAAAACCAGACGTCCAGGTCCGCCTGCTACGCGTTTTGCAGGAAGGTGTTATCACACCTGTCGGCGGTGATCAGGAGAAAAAAGTCGATATACGTCTGATTAGCGCGACTCACCGTAATCTGATGCATGAAGTAGGGCAGGGCCGCTTCAGGGAAGACCTCTTCTACAGAATTGCTATTGGCGTACTACACCTGCCGCCACTTCGGGAGCGTGAAGGGGACATACTTTTACTGGCACAAACGCTGCTACAGGAGATGGCTAAGCAGGATGATTCCCTGATGGATAAACGACTATCGCCAGAGGCATTGAAGCGAATTCAGAACCACCCTTGGCGAGGAAACGTGCGTGAGTTACAGGCGACCCTTGTAAGGGCTGCGCTTTGGAGTAGGGGGACGATAATCACCGCTGAGGAACTTCACCAAGCATTGTTTATTTTACCTGAAGATAAGAATGATAAAGCCGATATTGATTTTTCAGAGGGGGTCAACTTGCAGGCACTGATGTCGGATTTCTCGCGAAACTATATTCGTCAGGCCCTTGCTTATACTGGTCAGAATAAGGCCCAGGCTGCCCGGTTATTGGGGTTCAATAATCATCAAACCTTAAATAACTGGATGAAAAAAAATCGTTCCGAGTAAACCTTCTTCGCTAACTGATGGCTAATGAGGCCGTAATAAAACTTACCTTACCTGTAAATACTTTTACTACTCATTCAGATCAGAATGAAGAGGTTTATTTTATTTCATTGAAAATTAATAAATAAAAATATTGGCACGGTATGTGCTTATACAGAATGCCATTTTACTAACAAGGAATTTACCGATGTCGGAATTAAAAAAATTTCAGGTACAAACAGCACGTGCATTGCCGGTGATTGTGTTGGCGGATACCAGTGGGAGTATGTCAACAGATGGCAAGATTGATGCACTTAATCTGGGGCTCAGGGAAATGCTTGATAGTTTTAAACAAGAGAGCCGCCTGCGCGCTGAAATTCAGGTCAGCGTTATTACGTTTGGTGGTCACCAGGCTGAAGTTAGCTTGCCATTGACGCCTGCTCACCAGTTGCAAAGTATTACCTCCCTGGAGGCAAATGGCATGACTCCACTGGGTGGCGCACTATCGCTGGCCTGCGAGATTATTGAAAATCCAACGCGAAAATTTCAGCCGATTATCGTGCTTATCTCCGATGGCTACCCTAACGACGACTGGGAAGCCCCTTTTGCTCGCCTGATTCACGGTGAACTTACTGCCAAGGCCTCCCGTTTTGCCATGGCTATCGGTGCAGATGCCGATGAATCAATGCTCAACGAATTTGCAAATGATCCTGAGGCTCCTCTCTTCCACGCAGAAAACGCGCGTGACATTCGCCGTTTTTTCAGAGCGGTAAGCATGAGCGTCAGCGCACGAAGCCGTTCCGCAACCCCGAATCAGTCTACACCGTTGCAGATCCCGAGTGCTGATGATCAGGACTGGGAGTTCTGATGCGCCTGTACGCTTCTGGCACCTCGGTACGTGGTCCCGCACACCAACAGGATGATGAACCCAATCAGGATGCTGTAGGGATTTACGGTCTGCGTGGTGGCTGGTGTATTGCCGTTGCTGACGGGTTGGGTAGCCGATCAAAAAGTCATTTGGGTTCCCGTAAGGCAGTCAATCTGCTGCGGCAGATCATGCGCGGTGCGGAGATGCTGGTCGCTGCCGAAGTGACTCCAGCGTTACGTGAAGCTTGGCTAAACCACTTTGGTACTGACTATCACGATTACGAAACTACCTGTTTGTGGGCCTGTGTCGAGGCGTCGGGCCATGGCGTGATCGGACAGGTAGGCGATGGCCTGCTGCTGGTCAGAAGTGCTGGGGTGTTCAACGTAATGAGCACACCACGACGGGGTTACAGCAATCACACTGAGACTCTGGCACAGCGTGCACATTTAGATAGTTGCAGTGCCAGAGTGGCATTAACCCAACCCGGAGATGGCGTACTGATGATGACCGACGGTATCGCTGATGACCTTATCCCGGATCAGCTGGAGTCATTCTTTAATGCTATCTACCAACGGATACGGCAATGCAGCAAGCGTCGTACACGTCGCTGGTTAACACAGGAACTTAACGGCTGGTCGACTCCAAATCATGGTGACGACAAGAGCCTCGCTGGAATTTTCAGGATGGACTGACCACATGACATCAATAGTAAAAACGCAACCAAAACGCGTGGTGAAGGATACCAGGGGATCAAGTTACGAGCTGACAGAGGTAATTAACCGTGGTGGACAAGGCATTGTTTACCGGACGACCTATCCGCAAACCCTGGTGAAAGGTTTTACTAATCAGGACCCACAGGAACGCCAGCGCTGGCGCAACCATATTACATGGCTGCTCAGCCAGGATCTTAGCGACCTCAAACTTGCACGTCCATTAATACTTCTGGCGGAGCCTCGCTTTGGTTACGTAATGGAGCTGATGGATGGCCTGGTTCCATTGGATAGCCTGTTGAACAGCTTTATAAACGCAGGGGAGGAGTCTCTGGCGGATTATCTGCGTCAGGGAGGACTCCGTCGGCGGATTCGTATCCTTTGCCAGCTGGCACGCACACTCAATCAGCTTCACGCACGCGGCATGTTGTATGGTGATCTCTCCCCCAGCAATATTTTTGTTTCAGACGATCCAAGACACGCGGAGACCTGGCTTATCGACTGCGATAACATCAGCCTGACAGCCCATCACAATCTGACTCTGCATACCGTGGACTATGGTGCTCCCGAAGTGGTCAGGGGAGAATCGTTACTGTCCAGCCTGACCGATGTATGGAGCTTCGCCGTCATTGCCTGGCAACTGCTGACTCATAACCATCCGTTTAAAGGGGAACTGGTCAGTAATGGTCCTCCTGAGATGGAAGAAGCTGCCATGCGCGGTGAATACCCGTGGATCAATGACGCACAGGATGACGCGAATCACTGCTTCGTCAATCTGCCACCGGAGCTGATTGCACATAGTGCACTGCCAACTCTCTTCGCTCGCTGCTTTGAACAGGGAAGGTTTGAACCTCATGAGCGTCCGGGTATGGCTGAATGGCTTGAGGCGCTGAGTGCTGTGGATGAGCGTCTGTTTACCTGTGACAGCTGTGGGGGAAGCACGCTCCTGGCAGAGGAAGCAGAAAGCGCGAACGATGCCGTTTGCTTTTACTGTGACAGTCCCGCCGACCGCCTCCTGGTCCGGTTTAGTGAATATGTGACTGAGCAACAAGACGGCTCGAATCCAGACACCAAAACCTTGATTGCCACAGGGCGAAATGTATGGCTGCAGCCAGGTCACCGTGTTGAGTTAAAGCGCCTGTTGCCAAGTTTTATCTATGACCACTGGCCATCAGATCATCTGCAGATTGATTACACCGCCCGCGGGATTGGGATCCATCCGTTGCTTGGCGGAGAGCTATACCTACAACGCGGTGAAACTATCAAACCACTGCGGGGGTTTCAGGGACTCAAAAACGAGCTGCGCGGAACAGGTGGGGAGCCTTGGCAGATCCATATCGGCGATCCTGGCCAGTCGCATGTAATCTGGCAGTTCACGTGGTGACAATATATGAAAATTAACGAATTTCCACTGATGTCCAAAGATATTCTGCTGCTGGAAACGGATAAAGGAACCACCGGGTTCCGGCCAAAGCAAGCTATCACCTTTCAGGCGTATGGTGAGAATTGGCTGGCGGTACAGGGGGATCATTGCGTAAGTGTCCAGTGCTCCCCTGGTGATCACGAACTCTTTAGCCGTCTGGTGATGAGGGATCAGGTTCGTTGGTTGCTGACCAGTAAAGCGGAAAAACAGTTGCGGGTTCAATATTGCACGCCTGTTGAAGTCACACCAATGCAGCTCGAGTTGGGAATTGATGAGCGAATTGCGGAAGACCTTTTCGCGAAAAAACAGATCAATAACAACGATATTGAGCTTGCCTGCCGCTGGTTTGAAGAGACTTTTATTGTCCATAGCGAGTCAGAAAGTGACTGGTTAACGGTTGGCCGTTTTAGCAATCATGCAGCCAAAGGTGGTTTTCAGCTATTGGGAAACGGCTGGCGTGCGGATGTTGAGCGCAACCCGGACCACGGCTTTCTTATCAGACGTATTACTGGTCATTTAAGCCATGATACAGGCTTCTCGTTGCTGGTTGGACACTTCGCCTTCCGGGATATGTCAGTTGCTGCGGTGCTGAATAGTGCAACCCAGCAGGCAATGCTCGATGCCGCACTGCGAGACAGTGCCAGCTACCTTGAGCTCTGGAATCTCTACAACGATAAAGAGTGGCAGAGCGAGTTGAAAAAGGCCGAAACGCTGGGTGTTCTGCGCTTTGTTGCGTGCGAGGGCACCGAAGCTGGCCGGGAAAATGTCTGGCATCTGACTCCCCGAACTCCTGAAGAATACAGAGAATTTCGCCAGCGCTGGCGCGCGCTCGATCTGCCCGCAGGCACTCAGGTTGACCTGGGCGCTGAAACTCCCGACTGGGCAGAAGAACTCAGTACCGAAGAGGATACGGTACTGAAAACGCCGCGCGGGAAGATCGAGTTCGCTGATGAATATGTGGTCTTTACTTCAGCCTCGAATCGCCGAGACGTGCGCCCCGCAAAGCCTGAAGGATGGCTCTACCTCTCGTTGGCAGGATATCGCACAGTCGGCAAACGTCGCCTGGCGGCAAAACGTGCCATTGATTCCGGTAAACGCATGCCACAGTTGAAGTGGCTGCTGGAAGGGGTCGTTGTTCCTGCTGCTCGGCGTCGCAACATCCAGGGGATGACACCCTACGCCCGCGAAATCTTTAAGGGTGGCAAACCAACGGGCAACCAGGAACTGGCTGTGTTTACCGCTCTGAACACACCCGACATTGCTATCGTAATTGGCCCGCCCGGAACAGGGAAAACCCAGGTGATCGCTGCGCTACAGCGACGTCTGGCGGAAGAGGCCCAGGAAAAGAATATTGCTGCTCAGGTTTTAATCAGCAGTTTTCAGCATGATGCCGTCGATAACGCGCTGGACCGCAGTGACGTTTTCGGTCTGCCTGCATCACGTGTGGGCGGGCGTCGTGCTTCAGTAGAAGACGAGTCACCACTGGATCCCTGGTTGTCTCGCCACGCCAGTCATCTGCAGGAGAAAATTGCTGACCAGTATCAACGCTACCCGGAGTTGAAAACAATTGCCGACCTCACTTCCCGGCTTGCCCTGCAGCGATTGGCAAACGACCTGCCTCAACAACGGGCAGAGGCTTTTTCGCATATTTATCAGGACGTCAATTCCCTGGCAGAGAAAGGGCTGGTCACGGACTCCCGGCTTGAGATACGTCTGCAGGACTATATTAAGCATCTGAAACAGGATGGTGTTGCTGAGGTCAGTACGGTGATGAATGTAGCAGTATTGCGCCGCATTCGCGCGTTACGGACCACTCAGACTGCTTTCTCAGATGATGGTGCCGATCGTGCCTGGGATTTGCTGCGATGGTTGAAGCGGAATGTTCCTGACATCGACGCTGAGCTGACCTCGGTATTGGAAATAGCTGCCGATGCCAGAGAAGTTCCTGTGGCACTCGTCGAGTGCCAGCAACAGCTGCTGGAGCGTTTTCTGCCCGATTATCGACCTCCGGCCCTCAAAAATAAGATCGATGATGAAGGACTGGCTCTACTGAATGACCTCGACAAGCATCTTTCCGACTTGATGCATCGGCGTAAGCAGGGTGTGGCATGGGTGCTTGAACAAATGGCCGATACGCTGGAGATGGACCGCCGTGCCGCACAGGAGGTGGTGGATGAATACGCCATGGTGGTGGGAGCGACCTGCCAGCAGGCCGCCGGGCAACAGATGGCCAGCCTCAAGTCGGTTTCAGGAGTCAAGAGCAGTGACATTGAGTTCGATACCGTAGTCGTTGACGAGGCTGCACGCGCCAACCCTCTTGACCTGTTTGTGCCTATGTCGATGGCCACGCGGAGAATTATTCTGGTCGGCGACGACCGCCAGCTTCCGCATATGCTGGAACCGGATATTGAAGGCCAGTTACAGGAGGAGCATCAGCTTACGGCACTGCAACTGGCTGCCTTTCGTTCAAGTCTTTTTGAGCGCATGAGGCTAAAGCTACTGGACCTGCAAAAGAAAGATAATTTACAGAGGGTTGTGATGCTTGATAAGCAGTTCCGCATGCATCCACTGCTGGGAGATTTCATCAGCCAGCAGTTTTATGAAAAAGAAGGGCTGGGGAGAGTGGAACCAGGCCGTAGCGCAGAGGAATTTGTCTTTGACGAAGGTTTCCTGAGAGCGCTGGGGCCACTGGCGTCGGCCTATCGTGACAAGGTCTGCCAGTGGATCGACCTGCCCGCTTCTGCTGGGCTGGCAGAAAAATCAGGAACCAGCCGTATCCGCACCATTGAAGCGGAGCGTATTGCTCAAGAGGTGGCACAGTTACTGAAAGCCGGAGGAGAAACCCTCTCTGTTGGGGTAATTACTTTCTATGCCGCACAACGAGAACTGATTATGGAAAAGTTATCCGAAATCAGGCTGGAAGGCGTGCCACTGATGGAAAAACGTAACGGAACCTATGAACCGCATGAAAACTTTCGCTGGGTGCGCAAGTACCGTGCTGACGGTTCGTTCAGCCAGGAAGAGCGGTTACGAGTAGGTTCGGTGGATGCCTTCCAGGGTAAAGAGTTCGATGTTGTACTGCTATCCTGCGTGCGCACCTGGCGTCAGCCGAGGTCCTCATCTGCCGCCGATGATGCAGCTGCCAGGGAACAAATGCTTAATGAACTGTTCGGTTTCCTGCGTCTGCCTAACCGCATGAACGTCGCCATGAGCCGACAACGACAGATGCTGCTTTGCTTCGGCGATGCAGCACTGGCCACCGCTCCCGAAGCCCTGGAAGCCGCGCCAGCACTGGCAGCATTTCATACCTTATGCGGAGGCGTTCATGGCACTCTTCGCTGAAACAGGTATTTATATTCAATCTGCCCCACGGCCGCAGGGTGAAGCGCGCCCGATACTCTGGCCAGTCAGGATACATAGGGTGCTCTACCCGGAAAGCTATCAGGCTCAGATCAATGTCTTCCAACGCGCAATTCTCGGATTGGTACGAGCGCGCGTCGTACGTCCGACCGAACTGGCAGAACTGACCGGTCTGCACCCTAAACTTATTACGCTTATCCTGGCACAAAGCGTCAGTAATGGCTGGCTTGAGTCCGGTGAAGATACCCTCACTTCAGCGGGTCAGCGGTTGCTGGATGATGAGGATGACGGTATTGGCAAACAAAAATCAGGCTATGTATTGCAGGATGCTGTAAGCGGAAAGTTCTGGCCGCGTCTGGTCAGCACATTGAAGCAAATCGAACCGGTCAATCCTCTGGATAAATATCCGCAATTTATACTGACCAGGAAAACAGGAGCGACACTGCGACCTTTCCTGATGAATGCCAGCCGATCGCCACTGCCGCCTCTGGAACGCAAAGAACTGAAGCGTGCCTGGCGTGACTATCGTGACGACTATCGTGCCAGTCAGCAACTGGGCGTCAGCCGTTTGCCGCCACACATTAACCTGCACGGTCTGCAGCAGCTAGAGGAACCACCGCAGTGCGCACGAATACTGGTGTGGATCACCACTGATCGAGAGAGTGGACAGCTATGGAGTGCCGCGGACCCATTTGCTCTGCGCAGTAACGCATGGTGGCTGGACCTGCCTTCAATCGTGGAAAGTGACTCCCGGTTGCAAAAGATACTGGAACCGCTGGTTGTGGTGCCACGCGCCGCAGAACAAACCTACCAGCAGTGGCTTGAGGCTATCGCGCACGAAACTGATTTTAAGATGATGAGTCAATACCCTTGGGCCGAACGTTTACCGGATGTGAAACGTTATTTGGTGGCGCTATTGGTACATAGAGGGAGGATCGAGCAGGGTGATAACGGTCAAAGTGAGCTGGATGCCGCACTGAACGAGTGCCAGAAGCTGCTGGAGGTTGTTATGCAGTGGCTGATTCGTCGTCATCCAGCCAACGCGGAATTATTACCCAAGGGCCGCCTGGATAAAATTAATACGGCCAACTTGCTCAAGGATATGAAAATACCAGCATTTACCCCATCAGTTATTGATGGCCTATCTGGCCAGATAATACGTCAGGTGCGCTACGCATGTAGCAACCCATCCGGCTCATTGAAGGCACTACTTTTTGCAGCGGCTGTCGGTGCGAACCAGGATCCACAGCACCCATTTTGGTCACTGGATGACTCAGCGTTACAACTGCCAATGCTGCTGCAACTGGCGGATCGTCGCAACAAGAGTAGTCATGGACAGAGTAAATATCTTGATAAGCCGGTACAGGAACTCACTCAGCAGATGGTTGAGGAAAGTATCAGTTATGCATTGAGTTTTACCGAACGTTTTAAGGAATGGATGTAATGTCAAAACGAGCACAACAGAAGTATACCTCACCTATTCCCAAGCAGAGAAATGGCTCTGCTGCGGCATCTGCCATCACCACACTTCAGAGGTCTGCAATGACAACCGAGTCGCAGATTATTGCCGCAGCCCATCACACAGCTCAGAGTGAAAAGCTTCCAAAAGATATCGATTTTGATGTGACATGGCTGGAACGTATCAGTCAACGTCTTCAGCAGGAAGGAGATGATCAATTTGTCTCCTGGCTTCAGACATTTACTCTTTTCTGCCAGAAACTGGCGCAAAGGGATGAAGAGACGCAAGCAGCAGCACAGCGTATTCAACAGCTGGAGCTGACGCTGGAGGAGCAAAGCGAAAAGTTAGAACAGGACCGTGTTGAACATGACATTCAAGCTCGGGAACTGGCGGAAAAGAAAGCCGGGATCGTGAGCAAAGAACGAGAGCTGAATGAACGTGAGCTCAACGCCAAAGCGGGCTTCAGCGAGCAGAATGCAGCATCGCTGCGAAACCTGACCCAGAGGCAGCAGTTACTCGACCAGCAGCATCAGGAGGATATTCAACAGCTCATCACACAAAAGCAGGGGTTAATGCGGGAAATATCGCAGGCCATTGTCCAGTTGACCCAGTTACAAATCCAGCAAAGCGACGCGGAGGCACAGCGCAGCTTGTCACTGGACCAGCGCGAAGAAGACATCATCAGGAAAGAGGAGGATCTGAAGCGCGCCAGCCGTCGTCTGGAACGAGACGAGCGGTCTGTAGAGGCGGAGAGACAGGCGCTGAACGAATGTTTGGCTGAAGCAATGCAAACAGAACGCCTTGAGTTTGAAAAGAAGCTGGATCAGAAAGAGCGTCAGTTCGACAAAGCTCAGGAACGGGTGCAAAACCTCAGTGAACGCCTCATGGAATGGGAGGAACTTGATCAGGCGCTCAATGGCCAATCCGCTTCGCAAATGCTGAATGAGCTGGATAAGTTACGCGATGAAAACCGCGAACTTAAAAGTCAGTTCGCGCACACTAACCTAGCAGAGCTGGAGCGCGAGAACAAATCTCTGGCCAACAGCAAAAGCGCTCTTAAAAATCAGCTGGAAAATCTGCTTGCAGAGATGGACAAGCTACAACGCGAGGTGGATCTTCAGCGAGTGGCTGCGACCCAGCTTGAGACAGTGGCACGGGAGAAGCGGCTTCTTGAGCAGCAGAAACATCTGCTTGGTCACCAGATTGATGAGATTGAAGCTCGTATTGGCAAGCTGACCGATGCCAGCAAAACCCAGACGCCGTTCCCTGCCATGTCACAAATGGACGAGAAGAATGGGCTCAACGCAAAACGTGATCATCGAGAGGTCGGTGACCTGAAAAATTTTGCCAGTGAGCTTCAGCAGCGTATTGCTCAGGCGGAAGAGAGCGTGCAGCTATTCTATCCACTGGAAAGTATCCAGCTGCTGCTTGGTGGTCTGGCGATGAGCCAACTGCACCTGTTCCAAGGGATCAGCGGGACCGGAAAAACCAGCCTCGCCAAGGCCTTTGCAAAAGCGATGGGGGGATTTTGTACCGATATTTCGGTGCAGGCTGGCTGGCGTGACCGCGACGATCTTCTAGGCCACTATAATGCCTTCGAGCGGCGCTATTACGAGAAAGACTGCCTTCAGGCACTCTACCGTGCTCAAACACCGTACTGGCAGGACACCTGTAATGTCATTCTTCTCGATGAGATGAATCTTTCTCGACCGGAGCAGTATTTTGCTGAGTTTCTCTCGGCCCTGGAGAAGAACAGCCACGCTGATCGAAAAATTGCCCTTACCGAAACAGCTTTACTCAATGCCCCGGAACGGCTCGTTGAAGGACGCCATATTCTGGTACCAGGTAACCTGTGGTTTATTGGCACCGCCAACCATGATGAAACCACAAATGAGCTGGCCGACAAAACCTACGATCGTGCCCATGTGATGACACTACCGAAGCACGACACTCGCTTTCCTGTCAGGGAGATGGAGAAAACCAGCTATTCGTGGCGGTCACTGCATGAAGCCTTTGCTAAAGCAAAAACGCAACATGCGGAAACGGTCAGGAACATGCTGGAGCAACTGTCCGGTCATGAATTTACTCACCTGCTGGAAACAGATTTTGGCATCGGCTGGGGCAACCGTTTTGACAAGCAGGCGATGGATTTCATCCCGGTGACGATGGCCTCCGGGGCAGAAGCTGGGCGCGCGCTCGATCATCTGCTGGCGACCCGTATTATGCGCTCAGGTAAGGTTACCGGGCGCTATAATATTGGCTTGGAATCGGTCACACGACTCAAAGAAGAACTTGAATTTTTCTGGATTCAGGTCGGTCTGCAAGGCGATCCGGTTGAATCTATGGCATTGCTGGAGGCAGATATCCGCCGTCTGTCAGGTGCGCGCTGATGTGGCACGATCGTTTAACTGGTAGGCAACATGCACATCTTCCGCAACGGATTGATCACGGGCGTTACTCAATCGAGGCTTCCCCTCTGACGCTAAATGGACATACACCGAATTTTTTCGGATTGCTGGTCAGCGACGGCGGAGCAAATTGTCGGCTGGACGATACGCTGCATAACTTCATTCAGCCTCCGCCCGGCCATGAAGAGGAAACCCGGCTGCTGGAGGAAGCCATCACCACGATCGGTGCCGCAGTTGATGATGACATCAGTGTGCTATCGCCGCTGATGCCAGCAGCTATTGTCGATAATCAAAGCCTTTTGCTACCTTTCGAACGTGCACTGCTGGAGGTGATACAAAAAGGACATTTACAGCATATATCACAGCGGCCGCGGCTGGATTTACGTTATGACGATGAGGTGGCCGACGTTGCCCGCGTGCGTCGTCTGGCAAAGGGTGCACTGGTACATCTGGCGTCACACTCCGAATGCTGGCAGCGTCAGACACTCGGCGGCGTGGTACCCAAGCAGATACTGGCACAGTTTAGCGAAGATGATTTCAATATCTACGAGAATCGGGTTTATGCGCGATTACTGGATAAGATCGAACGTCATTTGTATCACCGGCTGCGCACTTTGAGAAGCCTGCAATCTACTCTTGCCCAAGCACTGGACTTCTATCAATCTCAGGAGGTGAATTACCGCCTGCGCAATGCTATTTGTCAGTTGTGGGGGATGACTTACGATGAGGATGCGACTGATGGCGCATCTCGGCAGCTCAACGCCACATTGGCGACGCTGGAGCAAATTTTCCGCATCATTTCCGGTCTGCGACAAAGCGGCCTCTATCTGCGGGTAAGTCGTACTGCGCAAGTGACAGGTGGAGTTCATATGACGAATATTTTAAGTCACGATCCTCACTATGGTCATTTGCCTTTACTATGGGCACAGTTGGCTGACGGGGCTCAGCCCGAAAATTTGCCTCAACAACGCCTCAGAGTGAACCAGAGCCTGGCAGCTGCGTATAGCAGCTATGCCGGGTTGGTGTTACGCCATGCGTTGCAGCCCTGGTTACACGGTAAGAGTGAAGGAAGCTGGGCTGGTCGCACTCTGCGACTTCGCCAGCAAGGCATGGAATGGCTGCTGAGCTGTGATTCCAATGACAGTGCCAGTGAAGAGACGCTGTTGTCTCTGGTGCCATTTCTGAACCACCAGCAGGTAGCGGTAGACCTACCGGAAAATCGGTATATCGCCTGGCCTTGCGTGGGGCATTTACAGCAGGCATTACCTGATAAAGAGGGCTGGATTCGGCTTTCACCTTTAGATATGTACTGTGTAGAGCGTTTTGGCTTACTGATAGATAAAATTCTTAGCCGGGAATTATTGCGAAACTTTGCCCGTCCGGTTATCCGTATTCCCCGGTGCGTATTACCACTTGCTACAAAACTGTCTTCACTGACAGTTGATCAACAGTTAAATCAGATAACACTGCATGGGGATCTGACTAAAGCTGAGCTGGAACAATTAACCTCTCATTTAATCAACAACAATGCTAGCACACAGGCAGAGGAAATTACGCTGCGATACCGGGAATGGCGAGCATTGCAACAGTGCCCTGTCTGCGACCATACAACCGAACTGGTTTATCAATATCCCGGTGGATTTAAAACCCTCTGTAAAAACTGCAATACCGCTCGTTATTTCAGCCAGCATGAAAATGCACACTTTTTTGAACAAACCAGAACAGTAGAAAGAGAAAGTAAAACCTTCCTGGCTCAGGGGCGGAGAGTTTTTAACTTTCAGTTTTAGCAGGGTTTTTACGACTCGCTGCATTTTTAAAGAGTTAAGAATAATGAAACTTCAGGGCATCTTTTATATATCGGTATTACGCAAATCAGTAGTTTCGGTTGCGCGTTTTGTATACATACCGGCAAGTGTCCAATCACAGTGAATAGCCAAAATCGCCGGGAGCACGTTCGGTCAGCCTGCGGACATGGTTTTTATCACGTGTTTTAAGGATAGTTTTCTGCATCAGACGTCGTTCGGTACAAGGTATTGGTGCTATGTCGGCATCGCTCAGTCCAGTTGGTGATAGGGTTGGTTTGGCGATTGATCAGATCGCACAATTCGGACTGAGTTCCCTCAAAGGGATTGACCTGTTCAGGGCCCGTAATTTACCTGTCGCGCGCTTGAACAATGGCGCTTTGAGCTAGTGTCGAGTTGCGCTTAATCCAGCCGGGCAAGCCAACGCAGAGCGGTAGACTGTAAACTGCGTTCAATACGGAGACAGCCCGCACCATGTAGTAATTGATGCCGGAACGAGACAATTTAAGAACAAACCGCCCCCGGTTAACAGGATCGTCTCGTCCGGCAGGAATGCATGCTAACACCTATATGAAGTTCCTGTCAGTCCTCGACTCAACCACCAAATCTACTTTTCACCTCTGCGGCGTAAGAGGGGATCTTTCAGACACTGGTGCGTCAGATAGCGGGAAGCTGTTCAAAAATAAATGCAATGGACATTATTGCTGCAATAACATCCACTTGCTTCGATGGCGATCTAAGAGCTGTTTTACGCGGAGGAATAACTTCCAATTGGCAGAAACTTGATATAGTTCTACAAATGAGTGTTATGGATAATTGCTCCGCAATAAAAACTTGAAGCCTTAAAGCAAGGGAATAAAGTACTAATGCTGCAGATTTTAGGTGGCAGCCACTGATATTTCATGATTTAAGTGGGGAAAGGCATGGAGTTGACAAAGGAATCTGCATATCAAGCGATTGCAGAGTTTTTTACTGAAAAGCCGTTTGTTTTATTTGGCACAGGAACGTCATGTGCACTTGATCTAAATTTTGGGATGCCAGCACTAGAGCGTCACCTTCGAGACGAGCTGAACAGTGGCATGACAGATGCTCAGACACAACAATGGCAGCAAGTTGTATCTGCACTCGATGTGGGTAGCCATGATTTTGAATCCTCTATGGACTTCATAAAGGACGAGGCACTGACCACTCGAATAGTTGAACTAACTGCCAACTTTGTTGCTTATCACGACAACGTTCACGCTCATCAAATCATTTCAGGATTACGTGATTGGCCCGCTGGTTCATTACTGAAAAAGCTCGTAGAGACACTGCCCCAGGCCGATAAACAACTTCACGTCGCAACGCCCAATTACGATTTATTAGCTGAGTACGCCTTTGTTCGACACAAGATTCCATATATTACGGGGTTTTACGGGGGCTTTCTTCAACGTTATGATTGGAATGAAGCGAAAAAGTCAGTTCAATCTATTCATAAAGGTTTAGGCAAGCCGAGACAACTACCAAGAATCGTTGAATGCAAACATGTTCGATTACACAAACCACATGGCTCGTTAAATGAATCGCCACAGGTTTAACAGACACCTCAGAGTCATTTAAAATGACTGGAAAAATGAGGTGCTCATGAGCAGTAAGCGTTATCCCGAAGAGTTCAAAATTGAAGCGCTCAAACAGGTTGTTGGTCGTGGCCATTCTGTTTCCAGCGTTGCAACACGTCTCGATATCACTACCCACAGTCTCTACGCCTGGATAAAGAAGTACGGGCCGGACTCTTCCATCAACAAAGAACAGTCAGATGCTCAGGCCGAGACCCGCTTTCATCTGTTAATCTAAACATGCATGATGATAATGGATGATATTTATCTTTTATGATGTTTTTGAGTGGTTTTTTATTTTTTTTCAAAGCATTTTCCCTGTAAGTATTGAATTACAATTCATTTGTTTTAGTCGATTTCTATTGGAGTATATATTCAAGTTGATGATTACTCATGATGTTTTATGGCTAATTCGGATTTTTGTTTTCTGATATTAATAATATACCAATGCTTTGCTAAGTAATATATTTAAATTGCAACGTTATACCCGTTATTTACGAGGGTTGCTATCATCACATCCAATAATATAGAATTCAGCTCCGGATGATTTTATAGCTGTTTCAGCGCTTATTAATAATACATCTAGTTGTTTTCTGATATTAGAGCTTGAACCGTTATTGTAAATGCTTTTTCTTGTATGTGGTTGAACTACTATCACCCGTGTTCTTATGTTACTGTCGATATTAATCTTTTCAAGAAATTCAATAAATTTAGAAGATTCAATTGGTACGTTGTTATTCCAGCAGTATTTCTTTTCAGATGAGTTTATTCTATCATTTAGGGCTAAAATAAGATTCTTACGATTAGTATATCGGAGGTTTTTAATTGCCTGATTTAGAACGATATCATGTGCACCAACAGATATTCTTCTGTTTTCACTTTTTGTGCCAGCAGCTTTTACATGTATCATTGATATATAAGTGTAGCTGCCGAAGGTGTTCACATGTATGAAATCGGCTTTTTCTCCAGCACCATCATCGCAATATAACCATCCGGTAGGTTTTTCAGTAGTAATAAAGTTATCTTTGCCATCCCATAATCCAGACCATCTGTTTTTTACCCAGCAAAAAAGAGAGTTTTTATTACCAATATGTTCTAATGCAACTTTCTTTTGTGACGCTTCCGGTTTTTCTTGGTGTATGGAAAATTTTTCGAAATCAGCCCAAATAAAATTATCATAAACAACATCACGATAATCTGTTTTAAAAACCCTGCCATTAACAATTGCATGCCCTGATTCATACCAGCATTTTATCAGTTCTGGATATTTAAAAACTCGCGTGAAGAAATCTATTTCCTTTTTTTTGCCTTTCTTAGGAAGTGCAGAAGTAATGAACTCAACCGAATAATCTTTAATTAAGGCCTCAGCTTGAACTTCACCTAACTCTTGATCGTTTTGATATACATTTATACTTATCTTATGAGAACTTATCGTATCATTAATGATGAAAGAATAACTATTATGTAATTCCTTTAACAACTCATGTTTTATTCTACTGTCATCATTCTGATAAAATTCATAATCTATAAAGCTCAAGTCATAAAGGGACTTAACTTCTTTCATGTCTGAAATAGGAGTGGCTAAAATGCTTATCGGACTATCAACAACATCAACATTTTTTTCAATCTTATCTAATATTTCTACTACACGGTTTTCAAAGGTATTCCAGTCCTTACAAGGCCCTCTCCATAAAGACGACTTGAAAGGATTTATACCCGTAGTACGTCCACTATCATCTAACTCCGTCCTTACCGCAGACATAGTAAACGATTGATCTTCTAGAGGATCAAGTGTATCAGCTACACTATCTCCACCTAACACTTTCGAATCAGCTTTAAAACTATTCTTACCGTGTATGCCTAGCAACCAAAGCATTCGTACTTTATCTTCATTGATAAAGAGATAGTTGAGGTACTTCATTTCTACAACTTTAAGATTTGGTAATCTTGCAGAAAAAAAATAACTTCTGACTTCATCTTTCATACCTTTCTCGGAAAAATAAAAAGCATATGAATTGTTCAAGCAGAAAGAAACAAAAACATGGTTTTCTATATCATTTAAGTTTGAACCTTTAAACCAGCTAGGTGATTTTATAACTTCATATGGTGTATAATGAATTATAGATTCTCCAGCATTATCATTACTTGTTGCAAAAACTGTAATTTGCTGGTTCCCCCTTTCTTCATTTTTGATTATATCAAGGATGATATTGTGAATTTCTTCTGGTTTATCTTTGCTGGCATTCACTCCGAGCAAAATCGAAAGGAATGGAGTAATGTTATATTTATCAATTGATACCATAGGAATAATCCCATAAATATTTTTTTACATGTTCGCACTTTTTGCCTTTCTTGCAAGTGCCGGTTGTTAGAAAGTTTGACTTGCATCACATTTATTGATTTACAGAAATGTATTTCTGTAACCACTATCTTTGGGGTTGATTTAAAAAATGTATTGAATTTCTGTATGTTAGGATGAAGTAGTTTCAAAAATACCTATATTTTTTGCTCATTTTCAATGTGTGTATCGCCAATTATTTCAACTTAACAATAGTGTTTAAGTTCCAACTGCTCCAGGTCGGCAAGTGTATAAATGCGAAAAACGTTTCGGTGACGCGCTTCCAATTGAATGTGTTGATGGTTAATGATGACATGTCTGATGCTATCAAACAGCCGTTCAAGGCCGCGCTTTTTCTGCGGATCCGGCACAATATAAAAAATGTAAATCCAGTCTTTACGGGTCCGGGCCAGTAAATGGCTGGCGATGATTGACTGGTATCGGGCTTTGGTTTTCAGACGGCGCTCAGTCTCAATGGCGATCACGGTGCCGCCGGGCAGGGTAATCAGTCCGTCCGGGCGGTGGCTGGTCTGGTAACGACTGAGGAAGGTTGTGCGATCGCCATTTATCCACCCGGATGCGCCTTTTTGCTCAAGGATGATCCGGGCTGCCTGATTATCAAGGTGGTGCTCCAGCGTCCAGCCGGTGATTTTTGAAGGCTCAAACCGCGCCGGGAAAAGCGCATCGTCTGGTGTTAATACAACGGCCAGTCCGTCACTGGTTATGCCCCATAATGAAATTTTCATCGTCCGCGATATCAAGATGTGCTTGTGGATTAAGCCCATGCCCTCGACTTTTGAAAGCAGGGAATACAGTGATTTATGATCTCGGAATCCGAACAGCAGCATTGACCTGCTCCCCGTTGATTAATACACCGCGATGTTAGTAATGTCTTCATAAGCCACATGAGGACATCCCCATGAAGAAGCGTTTTTCCGACGAACAGATCATCAGTATTCTCCGCGAGGCCGAAGCCGGGGTTTCTGCCCGTGAGCTCTGCCGTAAGCACGCCATTTCCGACGCCACCTTTTACACCTGGCGTAAGAAGTATGGCGGTATGGAGGTGCCCGAGGTTAAGCGCCTGAAGTCGCTTGAGGAAGAGAACGCCAGACTCAAGAAGCTACTTGCCGAAGCCATGCTGGATAAGGAGGCACTTCAGGTGGCTCTGGGGCGAAAGTACTGACGACAGACCAGAAGCGGGAAGCCGTTGAGTTTATGTGTGATGCGACCGGTCTGTCGCAACGTCGTGCCTGCAGGCTTACAGGTTTGTCCCTGTCGACCTGCCGCTATGAGGCTCAGCGTCCGGCGGCTGATGCGCATTTATCAGGGCGCATCACTGAGCTGGCACTGGAGCGCAGGCGTTTTGGCTACCGACGCATCTGGCAGTTACTGCGCCGTGAAGGCCTTCATGTTAATCACAAGCGCGTGTACCGTCTTTACCACCTTAACGGGCTGGGCGTAAAACGCAGACGACGTCGTAAAGGGCTGGCAACAGAACGTCTGCCGCTGCTCCGCCCGGAGGCGCCCAACCTGACCTGGTCGATGGATTTTGTCATGGACGCGCTGGCCACCGGTCGCAGGATCAAGTGCCTGACCTGCGTGGACGACTTCACGAAGGAGTGTCTGACAATTACCACCGCATTCGGGATTTCAGGCGTTCAGGTCACGCGAATTCTGGACAGCATTGCACTGTTTCGCGGCTATCCGGCGACGATAAGAACTGACCAGGGGCCGGAGTTTACCTGCAGAGCACTTGACCAGTGGGCTTATGAGCATGGGGTGGAGCTGCGGCTTATCCAGCCGGGCAAGCCAACACAGAACGGATTTATTGAAAGTTTTAACGGACGATTCAGGGATGAGTGCCTCAATGAGCACTGGTTCAGCGATATCGTTCACGCGAGGAAAACGATTAATGACTGGCGGCAGGATTATAACGAGTGTCGTCCACATTCATCGCTGAACTACCAGACTCCGGCTGAATTTGCGGCGGGCTGGCGAAACGGGAAATATGAAGAAAAACCAACCGACATTACTAACTGAAGGTTGTATCTAATCCTGGGGGCAGGTCACCACTGTTCGTCCATTTCAGCGCAGACAATCACATCACTGCCCGGTTGTATGCGCGAGGTTACCGACTGCGGCCTGAGTTTTTTAAGTGACGTAAAACCGTGTTGAGGCCAACGCCCATAATGCGTGCACTGGCGCGACATCCGACGCCATTCATGGCCATATCAATGATTTTCTGGTGCGTACCGGGCTGAGAGGCGGTGTAAGTGAACTGTAGTTGCCATGTTTTACGGCAATGAGAGCAGAGATAGCGCTGATGTCCGGCAGTGCTTTTGCCGTTACGCACCACGCCTTCAGTAGCGGAGCAGGAAGGACATCTGATGGAAATGGAAGCCACGCAAGCACCTTAAAATCACCATCATACACTAAATCAGTAAGTTGGCAGCATTACCAGAGACGGCATCTGATTAAAAAATAGCCTTAACGTACAATAATTTTCGATATCCAAACTGACCCCATATAACCCGGCGTCATTTTTTTCCTGACGGCTTCGCGCGTATCTTCCGGACTCAGTCCCGGGAAAACCGGTACCGTGGGGGTGTCTTCGGTAAAAAGGATCCGCTGACGGTCTTCCGCTGGCAGATTTTTCCAGGGAGTGTCGATGTCATACCCCAGCGTCACCAGAATATCCCGCAGATTCTGTCCGTGCCAGGCCGGGGGCCAGGAAGCAATAGCCCTTTCACGGATACTAAGTGAAGGATCGGGCACCATCAGTGTTTCAGTTACCTCATAGATATGGCCCAGACAATGGCAAGAAGGGCATGCCCCCTGCGGCGTGTTGGGAGAAAAATCCTCGGCATACAGCATCGGCTGTCCGGCAAGATAAGCGCCCGCCCGTGAGTACATAGACGGCAGGCGAGCTGTGTTACGCAGTCAGGTTCTGGAACTGCATAACATCAGCCATGGCTCTGCTGGCGCAAGAAGTATCGCCATCATGGCAACCCTGAGAGACTTCAAAATGGGACGCTGGCTTGCTGGCAGGCTCATGAAAGAACTGGGGCTGGTGAGTTGTCAGCAGCCTACCCACCGGTATAAACGTGGTGGTCATGAACACATCGTTATCCCGAATCACCTTGAGCGACAGTTCGCAGTGACAGAACCTACCAAGTGTGGTGTGGCGATGTGACGTATAGTGTGCCCGGAGTTCAGGGCGGGCATGGATGCTTAAATGAACCGCGAGTCTGTCTGGAATATTGAACCGGTAACTCACGATGAGAAACCCAACAATCCCACCGGGTGTGACGGTGGAGAACCTGAGCGGCAGTGACCTGCGGCATGCCCGCAGGGTGATGTAACCCGCTGACAACGGGGATTGAGGCGAGATCACTAAGCCGAGATGATCCTCAAGGTTAAGTACTGAAAGGCTGAAGAACATGAACCCGTTAATCCGCCTCTGTGGGTTGAAAACGTCACCACGGCCTACGTGATCTGACAGGCCGTGCAGGAGGAACTGGCAGTGATACGTAAGCACTGCCGGTCGAAGGTGTTTTGACATGTATGCGAAACACCGGGGCAGCAGCGTCTATCACGCTTGCGTTGCTGACTTCTGCCAACTTGCGGCAAGCAAGGATAAAGAGTGCGACGGGCAGCCTCCTCAGTATGCCTGAGTCCAGGCAGGTAAACCGGGGAAGGTCAGCGACGGATGTTAAGGGGGCATGGCTCCGATGACGCGCTGGCTGGCGGAGCTTCCGTAGTAGTCCGCGATGGGGAAAGCCCATTACATGGCGAAGGGAAGCAGTTTGAATGTGTTTGCGACGTGAATTAACTGACCTAACGAGGTGAAGACCTTTGATAATCAGCGAAATGCAACGCAAGCTTGCCACATGGGCAGCCACCGATCCGTCCCTACGGATTCAACGGCTGCTGCGTCTGATAACACAACCAGAATGGCTGGCTGAAGCGGCGCGGATCACGCTTTCATCAAAGGGGGCCCATACCCCCGGCGTTGATGGCGTGAACAAAACAATGCTACAGGCCAGACTGGCTGTTGAGCTGCAAATCCTCAGGGATGAATTACTCTCAGGCCACTACCAGCCCTTGCCCGCCAGACGGGTTTACATCCCTAAAAGCAACGGCAAACTGCGACCACTGGGTATCCCCGCGTTGCGGGATCGTATTGTTCAGCGGGCCATGCTGATGGCGATGGAGCCGATATGGGAGAGTGATTTTCATACGCTCTCATATGGCTTCCGGCCTGAGCGCAGTGTCCACCACGCGATCCGCACGGTGAAATTACAGCTCACAGACTGTGGTGAAACCCGGGGACGCTGGGTGATTGAAGGCGACCTGTCCAGTTACTTCGACACCGTACATCATCGACTGCTGATGAAGGCTGTACGCCGCAGGATCAGTGACGCACGTTTCATGACTCTGCTGTGGAAAACCATCAAGGCGGGACATATCGATGTCGGTCTCTTTCGGGCGGCCAGTGAAGGTGTACCACAGGGCGGTGTTATATCGCCGCTATTATCGAACATCATGCTGAATGAGTTCGATCAATACCTGCATGAGCGCTACCTGAGCGGGAAAGCCAGAAAAGATCGGTGGTACTGGAATAACAGTATCCAACGGGGCCGAAGTACGGCGGTCAGAGAAAACTGGCAGTGGAAACCCGCGGTGGCGTACTGCCGCTATGCCGATGATTTTGTCCTCATCGTCAAAGGCACCAAAGCACAGGCGGAAGCCATCAGGGAGGAGTGTCGGGGTGTGCTCGAAGGCAGTCTGAAACTCAGGCTGAACATGGATAAGACTAAAATCACCCATGTTAATGACGGCTTTATCTTTCTGGGGCACAGGATCATTCGCAAACGCAGTCGTTATGGCGAGATGCGAGTGGTCTCAACGATCCCGCAGGAGAAAGCCAGAAACTTCGCCGCATCGCTGACAGCACTGTTATCAGGCAACTACAGTGAAAGCAAAGTCGATATGGCTGAACAACTCAACCGAAAACTGAAAGGCTGGGCCATGTTCTATCAGTTCGTTGATTTTAAGGCCAAAGTCTTCAGTTATATCGACCGTGTCGTGTTCTGGAAGCTGGCTCACTGGCTGGCCCGCAAATACCGTACAGGTATCGCTTCCCTGATGAGGTGGTGGTGTAAATCACCGAAACCGGGTCAGAGCAAAACGTGGGTTTTATTTGGTAAAACCAATCACGGCAAGCTCAGCGGCGAAATACTGTACCGGTTGGTGGGGCAAGGCAAGAAGCTGTTCCGCTGGCGGCTACCCGAAGGTAATCCCTATCTGAGGACGGAGACCAGAAACACGTATACATCGCGCTTTACAGAAGTGGCAATGGCGTTCGCCAGCATTTAAATGGAGAGCCGGATGCGCTGAAAGGTGCACGTCCGGTTCGGGGAGGAGAGGCAGGGAAATAGTCCGACTACGCCCTGCCTCTTACTCTACTCTGGACAGGTAAACGTTGGCCTTACCTCGCTGTTGTTCTCGATATGTTCGCAAGGAAACCGGTGGGCTGGGCAATGTCATTCTCGCCGGACAGCAAGCTGACCATCAAAGCGCTGGAAATGGCGTGGGAAGCTCGCGGTAAACCAGCCGGAGTGATGTTCCATAGTGACCAGGGTAGCCTCTATACAAGCAGGCAGTTCCGGCAGTTACTGTGGAGTTGCCGGATCGGGCAGAGTATGAGCCGACGTGGAAACTGTTGGGACAACAGCCCGATGGAACGCTTCTTCCGTAGTCTGAAAAACGAGTGGGTGCCGGTGACAGGTTATATAAACTTTAGCGAAGCTGCTCATGCGATCACAGACTATATCGTCGGGTATTACAGCTCGCTAAGGTCGCATGACTATAACGGTGGATTACCCCCAAACGAATCGGAAAACCGATACTGGAAAAACTCTAAAGCGGTGGCCAGTTTTAGTTGACCATATATGGACGCCCCGGGTGATGCAAGTACTAGTTCGATGCGGTTTGCGACCATATATCCGGCGTCGTTAGTAGGTTCAATGACCTGCGCCATGATGTTATCCGAGCCCTGTTTCCTAATCACTACACCGGTATTTGATTACCCAGGTCAACTTCAGGCTGTTACAGGGACGGCAACCGTGTCAGCACATCCTTGAGATAGGCATACGGATCGTGCCCATTATTACGGGCCGACTGGATCAAACTCATGATCGCAGCAGCGCGCTTGAGCATGCGAACCCACGCCGAGCATTTGAGAAGGCAACGGGATGAACGCTGGCTGGATAGCCGTGGTTTTGTGGGTAGGCAGCCGAATCCATTTGTGGTCGAGGTTGGCATTGAGGCTGTAGCCCAAGGCGATGTTTGCGATGGAGGCACCGGGTTCAGAACACTCCTGAATGACCTGAGCCTTGAAAGATTTGCTGTAGGTACGGCGCTGAGGGCGCATGGAAAATCCGCTTGATGGGCCATGGCCTTCGGAGGCGGTGTCGGGAAGGTGTGTTGGCCGGACGGATACTGTTGAACTACGTTGTCTGGGGCAACGGAAGTGTTTCGGCCCGACTCTGGAACGCGATCCGCAGCGACGACTGGGCAATTCCGCACGTTGGCCTGAGCAGCCTCGGGGAGATCGTCGTCTGGGCGCGCCCAGACGAGTTTCCGCCAAGGAACATGCAGACGAGCAAGGGGCTGCGGGCACTCGGCTACAACGTGAGGATCGGTGTTTGATCGAGGCGCCTGTGGCACACGCAGGCTGAGGAGCCAGGCGCTGTCCATTGCCTGATCAGGCCGCCCCCCTGTGCCTTGCCTGAGCAGTTGACCTGCATCAATGGGGCGGGAGAACGCTGCACATTGACTCTTGACTCTTGAAGTTTTTCATAGTAGGTCTAATATTACAAAGTATTGCAAGGATATCCTTGGCCGGAACCGCAAAGCGACGCGATTGGAGAGGGTGAGATGAAAGCGCACCTACAGGTGATTTTCACGCTCGATGAATTGGCTGCGTACTTGAAAGTCGGCAAGCGGACGCTTTATCGGCTCGCCGCACACGGGGAAATTCCGGCTTTCAAGGTGGGCGGGACGTGGCGGCTTCGTCAAAGTGAAATCGATCAGTGCATCAATGATCAGACCCGAGCCGGAGCAAAGAAGGAGGTGATGCGCAAGCGTGAACAGCAGAAGTCATCCGAGCAGCCCGTGTCGCCTGGGCGCACTGCCCGTCGCAGCAGGCAAAGGGCTTGAGTAACTCGTTTTCCAATTTTTCTGGAGGTATGACATGGACATCGATTTCAAGAAGTTGGCTCCCTGGAACTGGTTCAAGAACGAGCAGCAAGAGCAGCAGACCGCCTCTTCCCTGCCGGTGCAGCGCAATGACCTGCCAGCGGCGAGCGGGCCAGTCAGCCCGATCCTGCAACTGCATCGGGAAATCGACCGGCTGTTCGATGACGCATTCCGGGGCTTCGGTTTTCCGGCGTTGAACATGCCGCAGTGGCCATCCGATTGGTCGGGCATGCTGAAGCCGGCCCTGGACATCCAGGAAACCGACAAGCAGTACAAGATTGCCCTGGAAGTGCCCGGTGTCGAGGAGAAGGACATCCAGATCACCCTCGACAACGACGTGCTGATGGTGCGTGGCGAGAAGCGCCAGGAACAGGAGAAGAAGGAAGGTGGCTTCCACCGTGTGGAGCGCTCCTACGGCAGCTTTCAGCGTGCCTTGAACCTGCCTGACGACGCCAACCAGGATTCGATCAAGGCATCGTTCAAGAACGGGGTGCTCACGGTCACGATCGACAAGCGCGAGGTCAGCGCGCCGAAGCAGGGACGCTCGATCCCGATCAACGGCTGACGTCGCCGGCTCGTTCGTCACAAGAAAAACCCGGCCCGAGACGAGGTGTCGCGGCTCGCGATGCCTCGTCGCCTCAACCTTTTCAACCTTCTAAGGAGCATCAGCATGGCCAGAAAACAATGCCAGGTCTGCGGCCAACCCGCCACCGTGCGGGTGGAAGCCAATCTCAACGGTCGTCACAGCACCATGCTGTTGTGCGACGACCATTACCGGCAATTAGTGCGCCAGCAAAAGCGCACCGTTTCGCCGCTGGAAGCCTTGTTCGGTTCGCGCAGCGGCCTGTTCGAGGACTTCCTCGGCAGTGACTTCTTCCGCATCGGCGACGACGCGACGCCAGTTGCCGCCGATACCGATGACGTGGTCGATGCCTCGTTTGGCGAGCCCGCCGCCGCAGGTTCGGGTGCGCCGCGCCGTCGCGGCAGTGGGCTGGCCAGCCGCATCAGCGAACAGTCGGAAGCCTTGTTGCAGGAGGCCGCCAAACACGCTGCCGAATTTGGCCGCTCCGAGGTGGATACCGAACATCTGCTGCTGGCGCTGGCCGACAGCGACGTGGTCAAGACCATCCTGGGTCAGTTCAAGATCAAGGTCGATGACCTCAAGCGGCAGATCGAGTCTGAGGCCAAGCGCGGGGACAAGCCCTTCGAGGGCGAGATCGGCGTGTCGCCGCGCGTGAAGGATGCGCTCAGCCGCGCCTTCGTGGCCTCCAATGAACTCGGCCATTCTTATGTCGGTCCAGAGCATTTCCTGATCGGTCTGGCCGAGGAAGGCGAAGGGCTGGCCGCCAACCTGCTGCGCCGCTACGGCCTGACGCCGCAGGCGCTGCGCCAACAGGTCAGCAAGGTGGTCGGCAAGGGCGCCGAGGATGGACGCGCTGAGACGCCGACCAACACGCCAGAACTCGACAAGTACTCGCGCGACCTGACCAAGATGGCGCGCGACGGCAAGCTCGACCCGGTGATCGGCCGCGCGCAGGAGATCGAAACAACCATCGAGGTGCTGGCCCGGCGCAAGAAGAACAACCCGGTGCTGATCGGCGAGCCGGGTGTGGGCAAGACCGCCATCGTCGAAGGGCTGGCGCAGCGCATGGTGGCGGGTGAAGTGCCCGAGACCTTGCGCGACAAGCGCCTGGTGGAACTCAACATCAACGCCATGGTGGCCGGCGCCAAATATCGCGGCGAGTTCGAGGAGCGCGTGCAGAAGGTGCTGAAGGAGGTGACCGAGCACCAGGGCGAGCTGATTTTGTTCATCGACGAGGTGCACACCATCGTCGGTGCCGGCCAGGGCGGTGGCGAAGGCGGGCTGGACGTGGCCAACGTGTTCAAACCGATGATGGCGCGCGGTGAACTCAACCTGATCGGCGCCACGACGCTGAACGAGTACCAGAAATACATCGAGAAGGATGCCGCACTGGAGCGGCGCTTCCAGCCGGTGACGGTGCCCGAGCCGACGGTGGCCCAGGCCATCATGATTCTGCGCGGCCTGCGCGACACCTTCGAAGCGCACCACAAGGTCAGCATCTCCGAGGACGCGATCATCGCGGCGGCCGAGTTGTCCGACCGCTACATCACGGCGCGCTTCCTGCCGGACAAGGCGATCGACCTGCTCGACCAGGCGGCCGCGCGCGTCAAGCTGTCGGCCACGGCCCGGCCGGTGGCCGTGCAGGAGCTGGAGTCCGAACTGCACCAGCTGCGGCGTGAACAGGATTACGTGGCCGCGCGCAAGCAGTACGACCAGGCCGCCGAGCTCGGCAAGCGCATCGAAGCCAAGGAGGCCGAGCTCAAGAAGCTCGTCGAGAACTGGGAGCGGGAGCGGGCCTCCGGCAGTGCCGAGGTCAAGGCGGAACACGTGGCGCAGATCGTCTCGCGCCTGACCGGCATCCCGGTCAACGAGTTGACGGTGGAAGAGCGCGAAAAGCTGCTGCACTTGGAACAACGGCTGCACGAGCGCCTGGTGGGACAAGACGAGGCGGTCCGTGCCGTGGCCGATGCCGTGCGGCTGTCCCGCGCCGGCCTGCGCGAAGGCAGCAAACCGGTGGCTACCTTCCTGTTTCTGGGCCCGACCGGGGTGGGCAAGACCGAGCTCGCCAAGGCATTGGCCGAATCGATCTACGGCGATGAGCACGCCCTGTTGCGCATCGACATGTCGGAATATGGCGAACGCCATACCGTGGCGCGGCTAGTGGGCGCGCCTCCGGGCTATGTCGGTTACGACGAAGGCGGTCAGCTCACCGAGAAGGTGCGGCGCAAGCCCTACAGCGTGCTGCTGCTCGACGAGATCGAGAAGGCACACCCTGACGTCTACAACATCCTGCTGCAAGTGTTCGACGACGGTCGCCTCACCGACGGCAAGGGCCGGGTGGTGGATTTCACCAACACCATCATCATCGCCACGTCCAACCTGGGTTCGGACATCATCCAGCGACGGCTGAAGGCGCGTGGGGCGGCCGACGAGGAGTACGAAAAGACCAAGGCCGAGGTCATGGACGTGCTGCGCGGCCACTTCCGGCCCGAGTTCCTCAACCGCATCGACGAGATCATCGTCTTCCATGCGCTGGGCAAGGAGGAGATCCGCCACATCGTCGGCCTGCAGCTCGATCGCGTGGCGCGCAGCGCCGCCAGCCAGGGCGTGACGCTCACTTTCGATCAGACGCTGATCGACCATTTCGCGGAAGAAGGCTACAAACCCGAGTTCGGTGCGCGTGAACTCAAGCGCCTGATCCGCAGCGAGCTGGAAACTGCGCTGGCGCGCGAGATGCTCGGTGGCAGCATCGGCAAGGGCGATCACGCCAGCGCACGCTGGGACGACAAGGCCGAACGCGTGGTGTTCGAACGCAAAGAGCTACCGCAGACCCCGGCCGAGCCGGAGCAGCCGGATGTCGCGAAGGCGACCGAGACGCCGCACGGCGACGCTGGCAAAGGCTCGCGCAAGAAGAAGTCGGCGAGCGACGCATCTTGATGGCGGGCGAGGCTGCCGTGTCCGACCCCATCGGCCTGGCATGGGCAGCCTCCCTGGCATCAATCGCGGTGGCGGTCGTGCCAGCGGGTCACGCGGTCGTCTACAAGCGTGATCCGCGGTCGGCCACGCCGTGGGGGCTGCTCATCAGCGGCGGCACTGCCCTCCCGCTCGCTGGCCATCCGTTTGCGTGACGGTGCGGCCCGTCTGTTCACCTGATCCTCTGGCAACTCGACTTTCGAGGAACAAGGCCCATGGAAAAAAAGAATCAATGGAATACCGGCTACTGGATCGTTGCCCTCCTGCTGTTGCTGAGTTTGCAGAGCTACTGGCAGACGGCGAAAACCGTCGAGCCGGTGCCCTACAGCGAGTTCGAGAAGGCGCTGGACGAGGGGCGCGTGGCCGAAGTGCTGGTGTCGGATCGTACGGTGACCGGGCGCCTGAAGTCGCCGGACAGCCGGGGCAAGACGACGATCGTGGCAACGAGGGTCGAACCCAATCTTGCCGATCGCCTGTCGAAGTACGACGTGCCCTATGCCCGCGTGTTGGAGAGCACCTGGCTGCGCGATGTGCTGTCGTGGATCCTGTCAGCGGTATCCTTCTTTGGCGTCTGGTTCTTCCTGTTCCGCCGCTTCGCCGAGAAGCAGGGCATGGGCGGGTTTCTCAACATCGGTAAGAGCCGCGTCAAGGTGTTCGTGGAAAAGAACACCGGTGTGACGTTCGCCTATGTGGCGGGGGGGATGAGGCCAAGGCGGAGCTGGTCGAGATCGTCGATTTCCTGAAGAATCCGCAGGACTATGGCCGTCTCGGGGCGCGCATTCCCAAGGGCGTGTTGCTGGTCGGCCCACCGGGCACCGGCAAGACATTGCTGACCAAGGCTGTTGCCGGCGAGGCGGCGGTGCCCTTCTTCTCCATCTCCGGATCAGAGTTTGTCGAGATGTTCGTCGGCGTGGGTGCGGCCCGTGTGCGCGACCTGCGCGACCTGTTCGAGCAGGCCCGAGGGCAGGCGCCGGCCATCATCTTCATCGACGAGCTCGATGCGCTGGGCCGCGCGCGCGGCGTCGGCGGCCCCATCGGCGGTCACGACGAGCGCGAGCAGACCCTCAACCAGCTGCTCACGGAGATGGACGGCTTCGACAGCTCGGTCGGGCTGATCATCCTCGCCGCCACCAACCGCCCCGAAATCCTCGACCAGGCGCTGCTGCGTGCCGGCCGCTTCGACCGCCAGGTGCTGGTGGACCGGCCCGACAAGAAGGGGCGGCTGGACATCCTGAAGGTTCATGTCAAGAAGGTGACGCTGGCCCAGGATGTAGACCTCGAACAGGTAGCCGCACTGACCACGGGCTTTTCCGGCGCGGACCTCGCCAATCTGGTCAACGAGGCGGCGCTGGCGGCGAGGAGACGCCGTGCGTCCGCCGTGGAATTGCAGGACTTCACCGCGACCATCGAGCGCATCGTGGCGGGCCTGGAAAAGAAGAGCCGCGTGCTCAATCCCAAGGAGCGGGAAACCGTGGCCCATCACGAGATGGGCCATGCGCTGGTGGCGCTGGCGCTGCCCGAAACCGACCCCGTACACAAGATCTCGATCATCCCGCGCGGCATCGGCGCGCTGGGCTACACCTTGCAGCGCCCCACCGAAGACCGCTTCCTGATGACGCGTACCGATCTCGAGCACAAGATCGTCGTACTGCTGGGCGGGCGTGCCGCCGAAAAGCTGGTGTTCGGCGAGTTGTCTACCGGGGCGGCGGACGATCTGGCGCGAGCCACCGACATCGCCCGCGACATGATCACCCGCTTTGGCATGGACGAGGGCCTGGGCTACATCGCCTTCGAGGCGTAGCGGCCCCGCTTTGTCGATACACCGGAACTGGCCCACGGCGGTTGCCGGGTGGTCGAATCGACCCAGGCGCGCATCGATCAGGCTATCCGCGACATCGTGATGGGCGTGTTCGAGCACGCCTACCGGATTCTCGACATCAACCGCGCGGTGCTGGAGCGCTGTGCGCGCGAGCTGCTGGCGCGGGAAACGCTCGACGAAAGCGATATCCGTCAATTGACTCAAGGACTTGTTCGGAACTGAAAACAGTAGTAGGTGCCATTCAGAGTAAACCGACGGCTCTGTTCAGTGCGTCATCCAATTCGTCGGCATTGTTCAAGGAGAACCGATATGTCTGCATTGACTCCGTGGGACCCCTTCCGGGAACTGGATGAATTGCAAAACCGCCTGGCGACGATGTTCGGACGAATACCCCAGCGACAGGGCGCCCGTACCGGCAACGAAGCCATGACCACGGCGGACTGGGCACCAATGGCGGACATCAGCGAGGATGAGAACGCATTCCTCCTCAAGCTGGATCTGCCGGAGGTCCCCAAGGATGCCGTGCGCGTCAGCGCGGAAAACGGTGTGCTCACCATCAGCGGCGAGCGCAAACTGGAAAAAGAGGAGCAGGGCAAGAAGTTCCACCGCATCGAACGTGCGTATGGCCGCTTTGTGCGCAGCTTTGTCTTGCCTGACAACGTTGATCCGACCAAGGTGACGGCTTCCATGAAAGACGGCGTGCTGGAAGTGCGGCTTGTCAAGGCCGAGCAAGCCAAACCGAAACAGATTGAAATCTCAGTCAACTAACTTCAACCAAGAGCCCAAGATCATGAATATCAAACAGCCACAATACACCTTCTCCGCACTTGCCCTGGCGGTCGTCGTCGGACTGAGCGGACCGGCTCTGGCCCAATCGGCGGCAGGTTCTAGCCCAGGTGCTGCAGCACCCTCTGCCGCATCCAAGGCGGCACAGCCACAGGTAGATGACAAGGCCGCCCGGGAAGCCGATAAAAAGCGTGCCGAGCTCACTCAAGACGCCATCACGGCGCTCACCAAGACCCAGGAGGCTTTGACCCTCCTTGATGCAAAGAAGACCAAGGAGGCGCTTGCTGCGCTGGAACTGGCCAGCGGAAAGCTGGAACTGGTATTGGCACGCGACGCCAAACTTGCTTTAGCGCCGGTCGATGTACGCGTCATCACCCACGATATCCACGCCAACGTGGAATCGGTAAAGAAAGCGGTTAAGTTGTCTCGGGAGTTGTTGGGTGATGGCGAGGTGCAAAAGGCCCGGCCCATCGTTGCCAATCTGGCCAGCGAAATCGTAATCCAAACCGACAACCTTCCGATGGCAACGTACCCGGCAGCGATCAAGTCGGCCGTACGGCTCATCGACAGCGGCGAGATCGACAACGCCAAAGCGGAACTCGCCCGAGCACTGAACACGCTGGTGGTGACCTCGGTCGCCTTTCCTCTGCCCGTGCTACGGGCCGAAGCCGCGATGGCAAAAGCTGAAAAGCTGGCCGAGACTGACAGGCGCGATGCCAAGCAGAACGAGGAGCTCAGCACCTTGCTGTCGTCCGTGCGCACGGAGATCGAGATGGCGCAGATCCTGGGTTATGGCAAGAAGGCGGACTTCAAACCCATCTTCGATCAGGTGAAGTCCATTGAGCAAAAGTCGGCTGGTGGCAAAAGCGGCAAGGGATGGTTCGACGAGTTGAAGACGCGCATCCAAAAGCTGTTTTGAGGTGATGAAGGGGCTGACTGCTCTGTCGGTCAGTCTCGCGATGTTCGCATTCAGCCCCAATAGATTCGCCTATTTTCACTATCTCATACGAGGCATATCACCATGAATGAGCAAACACCGAATCCCAATGCGACGAACGAAGGAATAAACGAACAGGCCGCGGTAAGCAGCCTTCCTGTCAGTCCAGAGTCCAAGCCTGAAGTCGTCACGGAGGTACAGCCTGAGGTTCAGAAAGAAACGGACTCGCAGGCGGCAGACAAACGTAAACAAGTCCTCGATGAGGCAGTCTCGGCCTTGTCGCTGACCAAATCAGCGCTGGCCGCACTTGACGGCAAGGACACTGCACGCGCATTGGCAACGCTGGCCGAAGTGACGGGAAAGCTGGAGCTGATCGTCGCGCGCGAACCCACGCTCGCCCTGGCCGGCGTTGATGTGCGCACCATCGTGCACGACTTGTTCGCCAACACGGAAACCATTGAGGCGATGACCGACGAGGCGCTGGATGCCCTCAAACATGGCGAGGTGCAACAGGCTCGCCACGTGCTGGCTTTGCTGGCCAGTGAAATCGTGATCACGGTCACCAACATCCCTTTGGCGTCCTATCCCGCAGCCGTGAAGGCAGTCGTGCCGCTGATCGATCAGGGCAAGATCGAAGAAGCCAAAGCCGCGCTGCAGTCAGCGCTCAGCACACTGGTCGAGGAGCGCAGCGTGCTTCCGCTGCCCGTCCTGCGTGCGAAGCTGCTCCTGAAGCGCGCCGAGCCCCTGGTAGAAGATGGTCAGCGCAGCGAAGCATCCAATGAGCACCTGGAGACATTGTTGAACGAAGCCCGGCAGCAGTTGGAAATGGCAGAACTGCTGGGCTATGGAAAAAGGAAGGACTTTGAGCCCCTGTACGCTGAACTCAAGAAAATCAAGGAAAAGACGGGAGGGGGAGGCTGCGGAAAAGGCTGGCTCGATGAAGTCAAGGCAAAACTGTCCAAGTTGTTCTGAAACCGCTGGAGAGGGGGCGCATAGCGCCCCCTCTCTTGTCCCATGAGTGTTTGATTTTTTATTTTGTATAGATCTTTAGGAGATATTGCATGAACACAGACACCATCGCCAATTCCAATGCGGATGACCCCACCAAAGCACTGTGTTCGCTGAGCCAAAATTGGTGGCTTTTTGTGCTGCGCGGTGTCTTGGCATTGATTTTTGCAGCCCTCGCGTTCTGGATGCCACAATCGGCTCTGTTGGCCATGACCATCATGTTCGGCGCATTTTCCTTGGTCAATGGCGCGTTCAACTTGTTTGCAGCGGTGCGCCATATCCAGAAAAAAGAGCGCTGGGGCTGGCTGCTGTTCAGCGGCATTGTCGGCATACTTACGGGCGTCGTCGTCCTGGTTGCTCCTTGGGTCGCCACGATAGTCTTGGCTTCTTTTTTATGGGCTAGCGTGGGCTTCTGGGCGATTTTCACCGGTGTGCTGGAGATATCCGCCGCCGTTCGGCTGCGTCGGGAAATCAAGGGTGAAATCTGGCTTGCCCTCAGTGGACTGCTCTCGATTATCCTTGGTGCTATCGTCTTGTGGATATTTTTTACCCGTCCGGTCGAGTCATTCGTGGCCGCAGGCTGGCTGTTGGGTTTCCATGCGGCAGTCTATGGCGTCACGCTTTTGTTCTTGAGTTGGAGTCTTCGCAAAACGCGCCTGGGGTAAGAGCGTGCCAAACCAAAATCTATGGATATGAGCATCCTCGATTCATGCCTCCATAGAAATGACATCGAAGGAGTCATACATGCAGATACAATATAGCTATCGAGCTATCGACAAAGAGTTTCATGAACCTTGGCAGAGAGCTTTGGGAAATGTGATCGAGCACGCCCTCAAGCCATTGCTCGACAAACACACTAAAGATTCAGCGCGACTTCAAATCGTCCTTGATCGCGACAAGATCAAGCGGCAATTTCTGGCCAGTGGCTATATGCACCTGCCCGGCAAAAAGATTGTCAGCGTTACTGCATCACATAACGAGCTGACGCCCCTCGCGCAGATGCTCGCACAGTCGTTGTTCCGTCAGGCCAAGAAGCATTTTGACCGACTGCATGCTCAGGATCAAATCAAGCGCAAAGCACGACGCGAGCGCTTGCGCGAGCTCAAGGTGCGGATTGCCGCAAAACCCGCATCAGCCGCCCATGAGGCCGAGGTGACCCGAATGCCTCTACTGTCGAAACTTGAGGCTGTCGCAAGGCGTGAGCTGGCTTATCTGCGGGCCGTCGGCGATTTACCGCGCGATTATCCGACGCTGCGCGACGTGGTGGATGAAGCGATTGTCCGAGCTAAGGTGGAATGGCAATCCGTGCCGGGGGAAAAAGAGGCTTACACCGGTCTTTTGAAGCATCTGTTCGCCGTCCTGGATAACGAAGTGGCAAGCAGCCGGCAATTTGGCGAATCCGTTTCTCTGGACGCGCCGGTCGAACCGGATGCCCAAGACGTGGCCGAGGCCATGGTGGAAGAGGAAATCTTCGAATTTTATCAGCACGATGACACACTCAAGCTGGCCGATATTTTCGCTGGCAGTCAGCATCCCGATGTCGCAACGATCGCGGAACAGGAGGAGCTGATTGATCGGTCGAGCGAGTTCGCTTTTGCATTTGACCTGCTGAAGGACATGCCGCGTTTGTGGCGGCGCATTTTTCTGCTTATCCGTGTGGACGGGCTGAATGCCAGCAGCGTCTCTGAAATCCTGCTGATTCCTAGTAAGGAAGATGCTGTCCGAAGGTGGCTCATGCAGGCCGAAGCATTCATCGCTGCTCATCTGGAAGAGGCCGGAGTAAGCAAAAACGGGAACGATTGGCTCCAAGGCGTTGATTGGTCGGCATTGTCTGTGACCCGAAACGAGGCAGCCTCACTGTGGTCCAAGGAGGCGAACCATGAAGAATGATCTTCACCTTGTCTGCCCGCATTGCCAGTCCATCAACCGCGTACCGACTGCGAAGCTATCGGAACATCCCAACTGTGGCCGCTGCCAGCAGCCCTTGTTCACGGGCGAGCCCATCGAGTTGACCACGGCGACGTTCTCGCGCCACGTGGAGCGCAGCGATCTGCCGCTGCTGGTCGATTTCTGGGCGCCATGGTGCGGGCCGTGCAAGATGATGGCGCCACAGTTCCAGCAAGCGGCGCACCAGCTCGAACCGAGGATCCGGCTGGCGAAGGTGAATACCGAGGCTGAGCCCCACCTGGCCACGCAGTTCGGTATCCGCAGCATCCCGACGCTTGCCCTGTTCCAGGGTGGGCGGGAGATCGCCCGTCAGGCCGGCGTGATGGGCGCGCAGGACATCGTGCGCTGGACGTCGACGCAAGTGGGACGCTGACCGATGCAGGGCTTGCTCGGCACTACACTAATCCTGCTGGCAGCTTGCAGCCTGGCGGCGATGGCGACGGCGGCGTTCAGAGTGCCCGCCTTGCTGGGGTATCTCTCTGTCGGCGTTGTACTGGGCCCCTCAGTCATCGGCGTGATCGCGCCGGGGGAGACGCTGAGCTTTCTGTCCGAGCTGGGCGTGGCGCTGCTGTTGTTCATGGTCGGACTGGAATTCTCCCTCGGAGACTTCTGGCTCGCCCGCAGGACGGTGCTGATGGCGGGCGCTCTGCAGATGATCGCCGTGGCCCCGCCGCTGATCCTGCTATTGATGTGGCTGGGGCAGCCCGGCCAGAGCGCCGCGCTGCTCGGCACTGCGGCGGCCATGTCGTCCACGGCGCTGGTCAGCCGACAACTGGCCGACCAAGGCGAGCTCACCACCCGCCACGGACGCAGTGCCATCGCCGTGCTGGTCTTTCAGGACCTGGCCAGCGTGCCCCTGCTGGCCTTGCTGGCGATCTGGGCGCGCGGCGAGTCGCCGAAGATCGAGCATGTGCTGCTCGAAGTATTCGGTGTGCTGCTGCTGTTCGCGGCAGCGGCCCTCGCCTCGCGCCGTCTGTTGCATGGCCTGCTGGGCTGGGTGGCGCGGCGGGGCCACGAGGAATCGTTCGTGCTCGTCTCCTTGTGCGTGGTGGTGGCTGCCGCCGCCGCTGCGCACGCGGTCGGCGTATCCGCCGCCCTGGGGGCCTTCCTCGCCGGGATGGTGCTGGGCGAGAGCGACTTCCGGCACCACATGGAAAGCCACCTCAGGCCGTTTCGCGATGTGTTGTCGGGCGTGTTCTTCGTGACCATCGGCCTGCAACTGGACGCAGCACAGATTCTTTCGGCACCGCTGGCGGTGCTGGCGTGGCTGGTGGTGCTGGTACCGGTCAAGATCCTGCTCAATACGCTGGCCTTGCGGGCGACGCGCCTGTCCGCCCTCGATGCCTGGCGCACGGGCATAGCGTTGGGGCACGGCGGCGAGTTCGCCCTGCTGTTGTTGGGCACGGTCTTGCAGCAGCATCTGATCCCCGCGACCGTCGTCCAACCCATGCTGGTCGCGCTGGTGCTCAGCATGGCCCTGGCACCGCTACTGATCCGCCATCACGATGTACTTGCCCGGTTCTTGAGCCGCACCGGCGGCGTCATTCAGCCACCCCAGGCTGAAGAAGTCGAGATCGCCGCGCAGACGACGCGATATCGAGACCATGTCATCGTTTGCGGCGCGGGCGAGCTTGGCCTGACAGTCAGCGAGATTCTTCGCCACGCCGGCGTGGCGCATCTGCTGCTGGAGGCGGATGCGCAGAAGGTCGAGGCCGCGCGTGCCGCCGGCGCGCCGGTGTTCCATGGCGATGCCAGTCGGCCCGATACCTTGCTGGCTGCCGGCTTGACGCATGCGCACTTGGTGGTGCTGACGTTCGCCCATGCCCAGCAAGCGTTGCGCATCGCCCAGGCGATTGCCGAGCGCCGTCCGGCGCTGACCTTGTGGGTGTCATGCAGAAGTACGACCGCGGCCGATGCATTTCGCGCCATGCCCAACGTGCGCGTGTATCAGCAATCCTTTGCCGCAGCTATTGGGCTGGCGGAACAGGTGATGTCGACGCTTGGCATGTCGACCGAGCTGATTGAAGGACACATCAGCGCAATGCGCCGCCGTCTCGACAGCAGCCGTTTTCCAGGGAGTTCATCGTCATGAAATCAACACGCCTTAACCCATTTCAGGTCTTACGTGACCAATTGGCCATCATGAGTTTTTACGAGCGCTTCGAGCAGGTCGTCGCGCTCGTGCTGTCGGCGGTGATCGCCGTCATCATCGTGGTGTCGCTGTTCCAGCTCATCTCCATCGTCTTCACGCTGCTGGTTCTAGATGCCTTCAATCCCCTGGACCACGAGGTATTCCAGAGCGTGTTCGGCATGATCATGACGCTCTTGATCGCGATGGAGTTCAAGCATTCCATCGTGCGCGTGGCGCTGCGTCGGGACAGCATCATCCAGGTCAAGACGGTGGTCCTGATCGCGCTGATCGCACTCTCCCGCAAGTTCGTGATCCTCGACTCCGACGCGAGCCCCGCAAAGATAGCCGCGCTGGCAAGCGCCACGCTGGCTCTGGGTGCGACCTACTGGCTGCTGCGCAAGCGCGGCGACCGCGCCGCCGAGACCTCTGAGCATGACCCGTCATCATCCCAGTGATCCGCGCACGGCGCTCTTGCAACACCGCTGGCTCAACCGCCTGCAGACCGGGCTGTTGGTCCTGACCATGGTCGGGATCGCAGCCGCAGCAGGGAGACTGCCGTTTGGGGAAGGCTGCCTGTGGCTAGCGCTGTTTGCCGTTGCAGGTGCGTTGCTGCTGGAACCGGTAGCCGCGTCGGCGCTGAGCTTGCGCCTGTACCGCGTACGGGCCTTGCACCCGCAAGAAGCCCACAAGATGTGGGCCCTGTTGCGCGAGCTGCCCGCCCGTGCCGGTTTGCCCGCCACGCCGGTGCCGCACTATGTGCCCAGTGCCGTCGTCAACGCCTTCGCCACCGGATCGAAGCAGGAGGCATCGATCGCCCTCACCGATGGCCTGCCTGCTGCGCAGCCTGAGCCCACGCGAGCTGGCGGGTGTGCTCGTGCACGAGGTCGCGCACATCGCTAATGAGGATCTGCGTGTCATGGGGCTGGCGGATTCCGACAGTCGCCTCACGAGCCTACTGGCCCTGATGGGACAGATCGCGATCCTGCTCAGCCTGCCCGCGCAGCTGGTTGGCGCGGCGGAGGTCTATTGGCCTGGTCTATTGTTATTGGCCGCATCGCCCCAGCTGGCCCTGCTCGCACAGCTCGGCTTGTCTCGCGTGCGTGAGTTCGACGCTGACCGCCTTGCGGCGGAACTGACTGGCGACCCGCAGGGGCTGGCGTCCGCGCTGGCGAAAATCGAGCGGGTCAGCCGCTCCTGGCGTGCCTGGCTATGGCCGGGATGGGGCAATCCCGAGCCCTCCTGCTTGCGCACGCGTCCGGCAACGCAAGAGCGCATCGCACGCCTGCTGACGTTGGCGCCTGGGCCAGCATCAGCGTTGCCACTCCGCGCGCCCCATTTTTTGCCGGAATCCGCTTTGGCGACGCGCCCACCGCGCTGGCGCCCGAGCGGGCTGTGGCGCTGATTGCCCATCAACAGGAGACGTCTCATGGCCTATCTCGACCCGTACCAACGCCCCGCGCCGGACCGCTTCGTCCGGCGCGGGCTCTTCATCACCGCCTGCATTGCCGCGCTCATGCTGCTGTGGCAATTTCTGCCCGCCATCGAGGCATGGTTCAGTCCGCGCGAGGCAGCAGAACGCACCGTGATGGCGCGTGGCGATCTGGCGGCGGACGAGAAAACCACCATCGAACTGTTCGAAAAATCGCGCGCCTCGGTGGTCTACATCACCACCGCGCAATTAGTACGCGATGTCTGGACGCGCAACGTGTTCTCCGTGCCGCGCGGCACTGGCTCGGGCTTCATCTGGGACGACGCCGGCCACGTCGTCACCAACTTCCACGTCATCCAGGGCGCGTCCGAAGCCACCGTCAAACTGGCCGACGGCCGCGACTACCAGGCCGCTCTGGTGGGGACGAGCCCCGCGCACGACATCGCCGTGCTCAAGATCGGCGTCGGTTTCAAGCGCCCGCCGGCCGTGCCGGTCGGCACCAGTGCCGACCTCAAGGTGGGTCAGAAGGTGTTCGCTATCGGCAACCCCTTCGGCCTGGACTGGACGCTCACCACTGGTATCGTCTCCGCGCTCGACCGCTCGTTGCCGGGAGAAGCGGGCGGCCCGGCCATCGATCACCTGATCCAGACCGACGCCGCCATCAACCCCGGCAATTCCGGTGGCCCGCTGCTCGATTCGGCTGGGCGGCTGATCGGAATCAATACCGCCATCTACAGTCCGTCTGGCGCCTCGGCCGGCATAGGCTTTGCGGTGCCGGTCGATACCGTCATGCGCGTGGTGCCGCAACTCATAAAGACCGGCAAGTACATCCGTCCGGCGCTGGGCATCGAGGTGGATGAGCAGCTCAACGCGCGTCTGCAGGCGCTGACCGGCAGTAAGGGCGTATTCGTATTGCGCGTGACGCCGGGCTCGGCGGCGCACAGGGCCGGGCTCGTCGGCGTCGAGGTCACCGCAGGCGGCATCGTGCCCGGCGATCGCGTTATCAGCATCGACGGTATCGCCGTCGACGACGTCACCACATTACAGGCCCGGCTAGACGACAAGAACGTTGGAGATGTTGTGGTCTTGTTAGTGGAGCGGGCCGGCAAGACTCGCGAGATGCTTGTGGAACTACAACCGGGAGTTTGATGGAAAGTGGGTCATGGATCTGCACAGCGAAGCAGCCAAGCGACTTCAGCCTTGCGCCGAACTACGAGCCCTAGCTAGGGATGGTCTGAAGTAGCCCTGTATTTCCGGCTGACTTCAGCCACTGCTGATTTTGAAAGCGGTGAACCGATCAAAAACGATCGGATCACCCGCTCATTTCGGTGCTTTCAGCCGTCGCGAGCACCTTGCGACGGCCATTTTCCGCATTACAGGCGCACCTCTCCTGCGCTTGCCAGCAAATGTCGGCGGGCCATCCATAGGTTCGACAGGGCAAACAGCGTCACCAGTTGTGCAGTGTTCCTCACCAGCCCTCGGAAACGTACCTTGGTGTAGCCGAACTGCCGCTTGATCACGCGAAACGGGGGCTCTACCTTCGCTCGCACTTGCGCCTTGGCCTTCTCGATCTTGCGCTTGGCTTTGTACAGGGCGCTGCGTTTATCGAGCATCTTGTAGGTGCTGCGGCGTGCTGCGACCTGCCAGATCACTTCTCGGTCGGCATGCTCGGAGCGCTTTTCGACGCCTGTGTAGCCGTCATCGGCGCAGACGACGTTCTCGTCGCCGTGCAGCAGTTTGTCGACCTGGGTGACATCCGCCACGGTGGCTGCCGTGCCCACCACGCTGTGTACCAGCCCCGATTCATCATCAACGCCGATGTGCGCCTTCATGCCAAAGTAATACTGGTTCCCCTTCTTGGTCTGGTGCATTTCCGGGTCGCGCTTGCCGTCCTGGTTCTTGGTTGAATTGGGCGCGTGGATCAGCGTGGCATCGGCGATAGTGCCCTGGCGCAGCGACAGACCGCGATCCCCCAGGTAGCCATTGATCACACAGAGGATGCCGGCTGCCAGTTCATGTTTCTCCAGCAGACGACGGAAGTTGAGGATGGTAGTTTCGTCAGGAATACGCTCCAGGCTCAGCCCGGCGAACTGACGTAGGATGGTCGTCTCGTACAGCGCTTCTTCCATGGCCGGATCGCTGTAGCCGAACCAGTTCTGCATCAGATGGATACGCAGCATCGCCATCAAGGGATACGCCGGGCGACCACCTTCGCCTTTCGGATAATGCGGTTCGATCAGGGCAATCAGCCCTTTTCACGGCACCACCTGATCCATCTCGATCAGGAACAGTTCCTTGCGGGTCTGCTTGCCCTTGCCGGCATACTCGGCGTCGGCGAAGGTCATCTGCTTCATGGAAGAACTCGGGTGGCGGGATCAGCGTATTTTGGACTGCCCCCACGCCCGTAGACAAATTCTGTCCTCACGATGAGGCCTGTTCGAAGGCCTCCGGACTGGCGCCGCCGAGGTGACTGTGGCGACGGGCCCGGTTGTAGAACACTTCAATGTAATTGAAGATATCCGGCCGGGCCAGATCCCGAGTTTTGTATATTCTCTTCCTGATGCGTTCTTTTTTCAGTGAACTGAAGAACGATTCGGCCACCGCATTATCATGGCAGTTGCCACGCCGGCTCATGCTCGGTGCAAGGTTATTGGCCCGGCAGCAGCTCTGCCAGTCGTTACTGCCGTACTGACTACCTTGATCGCGATGTACGATGACCTCGCCGTCTGGGTTTCGGCGCCAGACCGCCATCATCAGCGCGTCGAGCGCCAGTTCGCGTGAGAGAGTGGGGTTCATCGACCAGCCGACCACATTACGGGCGAAGAGATCGATAACCACCGCCAGACACAGCCAGCCCTGCCAGGTGCGGATATAAGTAATATCGGTGATTGGCCCGGACAACGGTAAACTGCCGCTGCACACGATTAGGCGCAACCACTAAAGGTCGGCCAGCGATACGACGCGGAGCTTTATAGCCGCGCACGGCTTTAATCCGGTTCAATTGCATAATACGGCCCACCCGGTTTTTACCGCAGATTTCCCCGATTTCGTTCAGGTCGCCATGAACCCGGCGGTAACCGTATACGCCTCCGCTCAGTGAATAGGAGTCACGGATAAGCGTCAGCAGACGCTGGCTATCTTTATCACGCGCCGAGGCAGGGTCATGCAGCCACGCATAGAACCCGGCCCGGGCGACATTCAGTACCCGACACATCGTCATCACACCCCATACAGTTCGGTGCTCATTGATAAAGCGGTACTTCAGTCGGGCTCCCTTGCAAAGTACCGCGCGCCCTTTTTCAGGATATACCGTTCTTCTTCGGTGCATTTTAGTTGCGCCCGGAGTTTGGTAATGCTGCCAACTTACTGATTTAGTGTATGATGGTGATTTTAAGGTGCTTGCGTGGCTTCCATTTCCATCAGATGTCCTTCCTGCTCCGCTACTGAAGGCGTGGTGCGTAACGGCAAAAGCACTGCCGGACATCAGCGCTATCTCTGCTCTCATTGCCGTAAAACATGGCAACTACAGTTCACTTACACCGCCTCTCAGCCCGGTACGCACCAGAAAATCATTGATATGGCCATGAATGGCGTCGGATGTCGCGCCAGTGCACGCATTATGGGCGTTGGCCTCAACACGGTTTTACGTCACTTAAAAAACTCAGGCCGCAGTCGGTAACCTCGCGCATACAACCGGGCAGTGATGTGATTGTCTGCGCTGAAATGGACGAACAGTGGGGCTACGTCGGTGCTAAATCACGTCAGCGCTGGCTGTTTTACGCGTATGACAGGATACGGAGGACGGTTGTGGCGCACGTCTTCGGTGAACGCACTCTGGCCACACTGGAGCGTCTTCTGAGCCTGCTGTCGGCCTTTGAGGTCGTGGTATGGATGACGGATGGCTGGCCGCTGTATGAATCCCGCCTGAAGGGAAAGCTGCACGTTATCAGCAAGCGTTACACTCAGCGCATTGAGCGACATAACCTGAATCTGAGACAACATCTGGCAAGGCTGGGACGGAAGTCACTGTCGTTCTCAAAATCGGTGGAGCTGCATGGCAAGGTCATCGGGCATTATCTGAACATAAAACACTATCAGTAAGTTGGAGTCATTACCCAATTGCCGCTTCAGAATTTGGTTTTCCGTTTAGATACTGTGTCATGTCTTAAGTCGTCGCTCGTTCCATTGAACGGCTGAGTCGTGAACATGGACCTACTACGACGATTACATTTCACCGCTACGAACCAAGGGGCGCTACGCCCGACTATGCAGGGGCATTTTTTCTCCCGCGTGATTTATCTTCCCGCATCAGCTTCCGGTTAATCGTTTCCCAACACAACCTGTCCCGCAAGGGTAAATGGCACGCATGCTGCGCCCTTGCAGGACAGAACGATGCCGTGAAAGCGAACCGTCAGGCGATACGAAGACGAAAATCACATCACTGACGGAGAAAAAATCATGACTATTTCCCTGCATAACAAGACTAGCGCCCCTAACACCGCAGCGGCGACCAGCGTATCCCCGCTGGAGCAGTCAGGCTCCTCAAAAACGAAATTTTCTCAAACCAGAACCGACATTTATCAGACCGTTACTGACAGCATCATTTCTGCGCTAGAAGCCGGTGTAAAACCGTGGTCTTGCCCGTGGCAACGTGTAGATGGCATGTCTGGTCTGCCTTCCAATTACGCCACTGGTGTGGCTTATAGTGGCATGAATATCATGTTGCTGTGGTGCAGCGCATCTAAACAGGGATTCAGCGATTCCCGCTGGATGACTTACAAACAGGCGCAAGCGGAAGGCGGGCAGGTGCGTAAAGGCGAACATGGCACAACAGCCATTTTCTATACGACCCTGGAAAAGGAAAATGACGACGGAGAAACTGACTTTATCCCGATGCTGAAGACGTTCACCGTGTTTAATGTTGAGCAAATTGATGGTTTGCCTCTGAGTGAGGAAGCCGTTTTCCCGGCAGAGACCTTTGAGCCGTTACCGCAGGTTGAAGCGCTTTTCCGTAACAGTGGTGCAACCATCATTGAGAAGGGACAAAACGCCTTTTTTGCACCGTCAACCGATGAAATCCGTTTACCTGAACGTTGTCTTTTTACCGATGCGGCCAATTTCTACGCCACCGGACTGCATGAGCTGGTTCACTGGAGCGGGGCAAAAAGCCGGCTGAACCGTGAAATGAAAGGAAAGTTTGGCAGTGAGAATTATGCGTTTGAGGAGTTGATCGCCGAACTGGGAAGCGCATTCCTGATGGCGGACCTGGGGATTGTCGGGGAGGTTCAGCATGAAAGCTATATCGCTTCCTGGCTGAAAGCACTGAAGAACGACAAACGCTATATTTTCAAGGCCGCCAGCGCGGCATCGAAAGCGCATCGTTATTTAATTGATAAAATCTGAGCAGGAAGTGGCCGCAAAGAAATGCGGCTTTGAGTGCTGGGATAGGCTTAACCAGTAACGCTGTAGAGACATGAGTGAGGCGGAGCGCAGCCAGGCGAGCACCGAACAGTCATGTCTCTACAGTGGAATAAAGCAAGTCACACGGACAGGGGGGAATGGGCAGTTATTCTCGGTTACCAGCAACTACCTGAAGCGCAAGCAGCCGCTGTTCCAGATTATTAAGTCTTTCTTCGAGGTCATGGCTATGCTGCTCAATATCTTCCAGCGTTTCTGACAAAACATCACGTAGCAGCACAAAGTTTGCCTGTAGGGCGTACACAAAATCGCTGCCGCGAACCAGTAATGCTTCGCGTGGTATGTCCTGCAATGCGGAATGCGTCATCCATGTCACTAGCGCTTTTGCGCTCATTTCAGTCAGTACGTCCGAAAGTTGGTCAGTTTCTCTGTTCATTCTGGTGTCCTGTCTGTTCTGATGTTGGGTGAGTATTTAGACGAGCATTATTTCAGCTCGTTTCGCTGCTGCGTGGGTTGGGACTGTAAGTGATATAGAAGAACTATATGCCGTGGTCTAAATCGAGCCGTTGCAGCTCGTCGAGCGTGTAGATGCGAAAGACATTCCGGTGGCGGGTTTCCAGCGGGATGTGTTGATGGTTAACGATGACGTGCCGGATGCTGTCAAACAGCCGTTCAAGACCGCGCTTTTTCTGCGGGTCCGGCACGATATAAAAAACGTAAATCCAGTCTTTACGGGTTCGGGCAAGCAAATGACTGGCGATGATCGACTGATAACGGGCTTTGGTTTTCAGACGGCGCTCGGTCTCAATAGCGATCACGATGCCGCCGGGCAGGGTAATCAGTCCGTCCGGGCGGTGGCTGGTCTGATAACGATTGAGGAAGGTTGTGCGATCGCCGTTTATCCATCCGGATGCGCCTTTTTGCTCAAGGATGATACGGGCGGTCTGATTATCAAGGTGGTGCTCCAGCGTCCAGCCGGTAATTTTTGAAGGCTCAAACCGCGCCGGAAAAATCGCATCGTCGGGGGTTAATACAACGGCCAGCCCGTCAGTGGTTATGCCCCATAATGAAATTTTCATCGTGCGCGATACCAGGACATGTTTTTGTATCAAGCCCATACCCTCGGCTTTTGAAAGCAGGGAATACAGTGATTTATGATCCCTGAAACCGAACAGCAGCATCGGTGTTTTAAAGTCACTGTACGTTTCCTCCTTCAGAAAATTCAGCAGTCGTTGTATTTTTTCGTGGTGTCGCGTCTGGCGTTCGCTGTATGTGGTGATAAGCATCATTCCCCCCTTTAAAAATCCAACAATGACGGGTTTTCCTCTTTATCGGCATTCGGTGTTGTTGTGTCTTTTTCGCCCGTCTCATCAAAAAAAAGATCGGGCCGCGTTGTGGTGATATCCGGCATTGATACGGATACGGAGGATGTTTCCTCCTCGCTAAAATCCAGGGTGACGTTTACCGTTGCGGCGGTGGCGGCAATCGCGGGCGACACGGCACAGATCTCCAGTTCGCGTTTCTTCACCCTGATGGGCGAAATCAGCGAAGCAGAGGGGAGTGTTTTTGTCGTAAAAATGAAGCTGACAAAATCGGGTAGATTCAGGATCATATTGCTGTCGGTAAAGAAACGCTCGGCCTGCCTGATGGTGCGTTCACTGTCGATAGTCTCTGTCAGCACGGCATCGGTTTTTGCTTTGCGGACCTCATCATCGACTAATATAGTGCCTGACATCCTCGCCACCCATTCAGCGGTGTCAGGATCCATGACACGATAAACCAGTTTGAATTTGGCGTTCTCAACGACAGCGCCGACAACGGCGTCACCTTTCAAATCTGCCGGGCAGTCTTTTAAATCGGCAATAGACTGATGGTCCATAATAATATGCACGCCTTTATCGCGTGCCGCGCCTAAACCTTCCAGTGCGGGCCTGGATAAATGGTATTTCAGTTCGGAAAGATAAATTGCAATGGGGCGGGGCACATCTTTCACCCGCTCGCGCCTTTCTGCCAGCTGGTACAGGCGAACCAGCAGCATGCGCTGAGCGGTAATGATTTTGCTGTTGCGCATTGAACCGATGACGTAACAGCAACCGCCTGCCTCAAATATCTTATTAAGCGAAAATCCTGTCGGCGCATTGATGGCATTGAGTAAGGCAAGCTCTTCAATTTTCCCAAAAAAGGCTTTTATTTTATCGGTAATACCCTGAACGTAGTCGCCGTTATAAACATCCCGAATGGTTGAGGCAGTATTTCGGGTGACAAATTGCGCGGCTATCCGGGCCGCTTTCCGGTCGTCAATCCGATAAAAGTCAGATTCCTGACCTTTCTCTGCCAGACTGAAACCGGCAACGAAAAGTTCTTCCAGTTCATCGGCGGTGATCGCTTCAATCAGGTTTAACTGGTATTGGGGTTTTCGCAGGTCAATTAAGGCAAAAGGTTTGCCTGCATCCTCACAGGCCTTGCGGTAAAGGTGGGGTGCCCATTCATCATCCTTGGGGTCCATCACAAATACGCCTTCACCGGCCAGAATACTTTGATAAAGTAATATCCCGGTGGCAACGCCCTTACCAGCACCGGTGGTGCCGATAATATCCGCGTGTTGTTTTTGCCAGTCTTTTAACGGCAGGTACATCGGCTGAATATCGCGGTCAATGCCGATAAATAACCCTTTGTTCAGGTCGATATAATCCAGCGGGTCATAATGCAGTGTTTCCGGCAGCAGTGATTTCACCGTACGGACATCGGTGCGTAATTCCCGTTCAAGCGTGGTTTTCCTGACGAGGCGTTTCTTTATTTTGTCTAACTCAGGTGTTAATACTCTGCGCAGCAAAATATGCAAAATAAAACCCGTTACGGTAAAGGCAATCAGCACCGGCCATGCCAGAACGGGAATGCTGGTGACTACACGGCCTTTATAAAGCCACTGGAAAATCCAGATAACAACCGGGGCCATCGTACCGCAAAGAAAACACAGTATGGAAAAAGCAATAATCAGCTTTTGCCACAACGGGGCTTTTTGCCGTTCATCGCTTTTCATCGACGCGAAAAACGGCATCGTCAGCCCCGATAACAGCGCCAGCATCAGCTGATGCTGTTGCATAAAAGCAATGAAGCTCAGCGCGCCATTCACTATCGGCGACAGTGAAACGGCCAGCTTATTCAAAATCACGATGCCTCCTTTGTCAGCAGTTCGCCCCATGACATCGCCCCATCAATTCGCCCCACGGTGTCGGGCGAAAAGGCGGGGCGAGCGTCAGGGGCGAAGAAGGTGGCCGCGTTGCGGCCATGTGCAGGAAAGCATGCTTTCCTGCACCAAACGGCGTGCGCCAGTTCATGCGGGCTGGACGCCCTTATGATATGTCGCATGGGGGTAATGTCGCGGCTGGACGCTGCGCCAAAACCCCCGACGTCAACGGCGGCACACCGTCGCCCGCTACGCGCGACCACCCCCTTTAAGACGGTCGCTTTCGCCTTTTTCTTCCCTTTGCTCGTTCCTCGCAGCGGGAATAAAAGGGAAGCTGACCTTTAAAGAGGGTGGTCGCGCCACGCTACCGGCTTTGGGCCGGAGACTTAGCGGCGACGGTGTGCGGGGCTGTGCCCCCCGGATAAACCGCTGTCGTGGGCGACAGCTTTTCGCTCGCCGGGGCGGCGAAATTTATCCGGCTCCCCCCGGCCTGCAAAATCCGCGTGGGCGCGGCTGTTTGCAGGTGAGGCGCGGTGCCTGAATTATTTTCGCTCCTTAACCCGCGAAAATAATTCTGTCCGCTGCCTCATTTTTACGGCCCCTGTTTCTTCGCTCCTTAATCCGCGAAAAACAGAAGCCGTAAAAACCTGAAAACCGTCATGCTCTGTGCCCGTCTCGCCAGTGTTAACCACGAACGGGGCCATATTTACTGATGATCTGACTGATAGCAGCAGGGGCTGCCGAATCACATTCAAGTAAAAACGATTTTCTGGCATCAGCCGTATGGTCAGGCAGAAAACCATGCCTGTTCTTCTTTACGATATTAAAGAATGCCCGTTCAGCCGAATGGCATTCACTGCCGCCGCCATTTCCGGTTGCTTTACCGTACATACATAACACCACTTCGCAGGTATCAGCAGCCATTACAGTTGTTGAACATGACGCCATAACGCAGAACAATAATACAGACAGTATGACTTTCTTCATTTCAGCCACCGTTATGATTAATGAAAGGTTACATATCTTTGGTTATGTTGTTTGCCAGAGTTATTTTCTGAATACCTCTTTCATGCTATTTAAATGAACTGGTTTAAAGTAAACATTATGCATCTGGCGAACATCGCCGTGTATATCAATACTGACGATGACATCAATGCTTTTAAGCACCTTACGTAACAGCACATCATAAGGAATATCCCGGCAGTCGGGGTTTTCATAGCAGCGGTCAATAATCCCGTCAATACATTCCGCCGGGCTGCCCGCATGCAGGGAGGTGATTAAACCCTTATGCCCGGAACCGACAATTTTCAGCGCATCCCACGCTTCCCGTCCGCGAATTTCCGCCAGTAATATCCGGTCAGGGTTCATCCGGTAGCTGGCGCGTATCAGTCTGCCAGGTGTGACAATGGCGTTATCCCCGGCATCCGCAGGGTAAAAAAGATGAACATAATTGCCGTGGTGATAAAAGCGGATTTCGGGGTTATCCTCAATCGTTATTAACCGGAGATGCAGCGGAATATAATGCAGCAGCGTTTTCATATAGGTGGTTTTGCCGGAGCCGGTTTCCCCCACAATAAAAATCGTTTTTCCGTATTCCACCGCCTTTTCCATAAAGCGGGGAATGTCCCCGCTGTGGTATAACCGTATCAGTGCCTCATCATGACTTTCCGTTTTCTCCTGACCGCTCACCCGCTGGTAAAATCCCGCATCAATCCATGACTGATGCGTTTTCTGCTCAAACGATGGTTTGCGCAGCGTAACGGACACCGTATGACGTTCGCTGGCCGGGGGAATAATCACCTGAATACGCTCGCCGGCTCCTGATGTTGCAGAAAGGATCGGCGACGTGTCGTCAATATTATCCTCATGCCAGGAAGCCAGTGCTCTGGCAAAGGCATGGCACTGACGCAGCGTGACCGGGGAGTCATGTTTTTGCCATTTCCCCCGGATTTTCGTATGCAGTTCACCCGGCCGGTTAATGGCAATTTCCGTCAGGCCCTCCTGCGCGAGGAAATCACCAAACAACCGGTTTTTCATAAACTCCAGTGACAGGTTTTCAGTGTTCATACCATTTCTTTTTCAGTCGCAGTTGATAAACAGAGGAAAAATCAATATCCGTGCCGGTCATGATGCCGATCACATCACCCTGGTTCAGGTACATCGTGGGCGGGATACTGATGCTGTTTTCCAGCGTCGTTTTCGCCATTTCCGCCGTAGCGGCGCGGGTGTTTTCGGTGTAGTCGGTATTGCGGTCTTTCCCCGGTGCGGCCTCTGACGCCGCTGCCGCCACGTCCTGCACGGTACTCAGCATCAGGGCGTTGCCGAAACGCTCCCAGAAATGGCTGTCGATCCAGCCCGCAATCCCCGCCTCGCCGAGCGGGCCGGTGGCCTGCGTATCGGTGAGCGGAATTTGCAGGCTGCCGGGCTCCGGCGTGCGCAGCTCCGTCCACAGCACAAACATCCGGCTGCGCCCGTGTTGCAGTGCCCCGGTGCGGTAGACGCCACGGGCGACCGTTCCCGCCGGGATCAGCTTCACATGGTTGCTGGCGCTCCAGACATCCTCCCCAATCAGGCAGGAGATATGGCCGCCGACATCGGACACAAAGCGCCGCATCATCGAACAGGGAATATAACGATCCACCGGGATATAGAGATCAGGATCGAGGCCCAGCCGTCTGACCCCGGTGACACGGGCGACGCCCGGATTGTCGCTGTCAACCGTATCCTGCGCGGTTTCCGGTGCGGCGGGATCCGGGCAGCGCAGGCGGCCATCCGCCCCTCTGACCAGTACCGACCGACAGGACGTGTACGCCGTGGAGACTGGCTGGCTCTCCGACATTCCCGCGCGGTTGCGCGGTTCGCTACGGGACGCGCGGGCATTGCCGCCAGCCGTTGTACTGCCGCTGTTCAGCCCGTCTGCCAGTGCTGCCGCTTTGTTCAGGGCGGGCGGCTCTGCTGGCAGGGCGGGTGCGCTGGTGACGGTCTGACTGGCCGGGTCTGTGCCTTGCTGTTTGCGCTGTCCGAACAGGCCAAACGGGTTACTGTCCATGCCCAGATTTTTACGCTCATGCTGCGTCGCCCCGGTGGAGGGCGGCGGTGCGGTGTCGGCTTCCTTCTCATCGCCCCTTTTCAGGGCGCTGAGAAGACGATCGCCGCCGGATGCGAGGGCGATCACCAGCGCCAGACTCAGCAGGCTGACGATCAGCGTGCGGTGACCGGACGCCTTACGGAAACGGGTCACTTCCGGCTGGCCGGGCGGTGTTTTTTGCTCCGGCGTCTGCGTCGCCATTGCCGAACGGGCGCGTTCACGGGCTTCCGCTTCCCGCTCTGCGGTGGTTTTTTCCGGTTCGTCCGGGAAAGGTCTGTCAGTCATTTTGCCTCCAGCGTAACGGACGGTGAAACGGTGTCACTGCGGGTTACCGGGATACGCCCGGATCCGGCGTTTTCCACGCCCACCACCGAGGTGCCGTAACGCAGTACCAGTTGCGGCGATGCCGGAACCACCATCACGGTGTAGTTGCCCTGTTGAACTGTCTGCGGCGTGACCGCCTGCTCCTGACCATTAACCACCCGGAAAACGGAAGGCAGGGTTTTCGTGGGGGAAAAACCGATATACGCAAAACGACCGTCATCCCAGGTAAAGTCTGGGGCGATGGCGGCGGAACCGGCGGCCACTCGTTTGCTGTAACGCCAGTTCCGCGGCGAGGCCGGTTGCCGGAATGCTGCCGCTATCCGCTGCCGGTCCAGTGCTTCCTGCTGTCGTTGCTGGCGGGTGGCGCTGGCGGCAGCGGATTTATTCCGCTGCTCATCAGGATAGTGGTAGCGGATAACAAAGGCCTGAGCGGGTGAGTCGCGGTCCAGCACGTTCAGTTCCAGGCTGTAATCGCGCTTCGAAGTCACCACGAACAGGTTGGTTTTCCAGTCTTTCTCTGTCGGCAGAAACACCTGACTGATGTTGTTGCCGCTGGCGTCCGTGACCGGCTGGGTAATCGGGTTCGGGCTGACGCCCACCCGGTTGTCGCTTTTCGTCACGGTCCAGCCTCTGGGAAAACCCGCCTGCGCATCGATAACGGTTTCACCATCGTCAAACACTAGCATGGTGACGTAGCCGGGGCGGGTACGGACGACCGTGGCATTCTGGCTGTTGTACGTGACGTTCTGCATCCGGCTGTCATACGTGCTGCCGCGTGGTGTCGCCGCGCTCCATGCCACGCATGACGCCAGTAACCCCGTGAGGAGCAGAATGTGTTTCAGCATCATTCCCCCCTCAGCTCTTTATCGCGCTGGTAGCTGGTGACGATGAAGCCCAGCGGATTCACTTCACGCTGGCTGTCGGTCAGTTGCTGGTGTGGCACATAGCGGTAAGTGAGACGGATATTCCAGACATCCGTTTTCACGGAATTATCGGCAATGCGGCGGATCGTGCGTTTAATTCTCAGGGTCGCCAGATTATCCGGCCCGGTGGCGGGCGCATGCACATTGGAAATAATATCGATATAAACGACATATTCCGCCTTGTTAAAAATTACGTCCGGTGCCTGGTCGCCGTTAAACCAGTCCAGATAGTCCCGGTTCACGCTGTCGCTGTTAAATAACTGTACGTCGTCATAATCACGCTGAAGGAAGAAATAATTGTATCCCTCGCGGAGTCTGACATAGTGTGCTGCCAGTGAGTGCGCCAGTGCCTTTTCAGAAGAAATATCCCGCTCCTTCACGCGGGTCATATATTCATAACGCCCGGTCTGTTTATCCACCGACCATAACTCAATGTCGGTGGTTTTCAGCGGCAGTAGAATAATAATGGCCGCAATCGCCATTGCGGCCAGCATCAGCCCGGCAGCAGCCATCCGCCAGGCGGTTTTTCGGGAACGCTCCTCCTTTTCCAGCAGGATGGATTCAAAAGAGCGGGAAACATTAACAATGTTCTGAATATCAGACATGGTGAGTCAGCTCCTGAATGATTGCGGGGGAATTTACCGGCTCGGGTTCGCCGGATACCGGCGGAAGGTCGCCCTGATGCCGTGCGCAGCCCGTGAGCATGCACAGCATCAGAAGGAAGATTCTGAATTTCATGGAAACTCCTTATTACAGGGATGCAGGAATGCCGCACCGGTGGCGCAGGCCACGGCGTGACGGGGAAAGGAAATTAACGGTCGGAAGGATTAACGGTGACGCTGCCGGTTCAGGCGTTTCATGCTTTCGATGGCGGCGGCGCGTTTCTGCCAGGCGTTCACGGTTTTACCCGCGCCTGCGCTGATGAGCCTGCCAGCCACCGTGGCGGCGGCCATGCCACCTCTGGCGGCCATGCCACCTCTGGCGGCCATCCGGGCACCGCCTTTTATACCGGGTCCGGCGAGATCGGCGGATTTGTTCGCCAGTCCGCCCAGGCCACTCATGGCTGCGCCCTGCAGTACCGCTTGTACGGCGGCTCCGCTGAGTGCGCTGGCGAGTTTTGCGGAGAACCAGACCACCACACCCGCCGCTGTCCCGGCCAGCAGGCACTGCGCCGCCAGCGTCACCATATTGGTTTCTGCGGATGTTTTTGCTGCGGTATCCAGTATTTTATTCAGGTAATTAATGGCGATACGGATGGATAAGGCGGAAAACATGATCGTCAGTATTGCCGCGAAAATCGTTTTCAGCCAGTTATCAAACATCGGTTTAAGAAAACCGTACAGCAGGCAGAAAATAAAGAGCGGCGCGGTGGTCGTCATTAACAGGATGGTGATTTCGGCGAGCAGGTTGGCAAAAGTGGCGGCCATCAGCAGGACAATCGCGCCGCCCCATACCAGCACCTCGGCAAGGCCGCCATTCAGTTTGACGTAAGTTGAGGTGTCCATATTAAATAACTTTTGCCCCAGCGCCTGTGCCTTTTCCCAGACGGTATCGAGCAGCGCCCAGATGTTATCATCGCCGCTGATACCGTCTTTGAGTCCCTGGATTGCCGCTACCACCATATCCAGCCAGCCATCAAGGTTTAACACAAAGGTGGTGATAAGCAGCATTCGCCCCACATCCCAGACGACATCTTCAACCGGGGTCCGGAGTTTGCCAGCCAGCGTCTGATAACCGCGATAGAGTATAAATAAGGTAAAAGAGCTGACAATGATGGCGCTGATCATTGTGCCGTAAGTGGAAGACTGGCCTTCCAGTACGGCATTCAGTCCATCCATGATGTTTTTGTCCATACCAACAAAAATACCACCGGACATGGTGCCTCACCTGATATATAAAGAAAGGAAATAAAAAACAGGGAGAATTCCCTGTTTTGCTGGAGGAAAAATTACTGTGTCACAGCATTTCGTTTTTCAGCTTCCTGCTGAAATATCGCCTCAAATTTCTCCTTAACCCCGGGCTGGCCTTCCTGTGCAAACATAAGTGCTGCCCGGTGGGCAAATTCGCAGTTATCGCTTGCCTCGCCATCCTTCAGGCATTGCGTATAAACCGCATAAGTTTCGTCAGGATGCTGTTTATACCAGGCTTCGGATTTGGTTTCCTTGCAGCCGGAGAGCACGATAACGCCTGAGAGTGTGCATAAGGTGAATAAGGATCTGAGCACGGATAACCTCCTTATAAATTATTAAGGTCAGCAACAGGTGCCGTCAGCTGCTGCTGTTCAAAGGCTTTCTGTCTTTGCTGTTCCAGCAATGTCGTTCGCTGTTCAGCCTGTCTGACAGACATCTCCCACTGATTCGTCAGCGCATTTAACTGTACGCTTTTCGCCGCGATGGCGTTAGCCAGATCCTGAGACTCTTTCGAGTCCTGCGCATTCGATATACGGTCAGATAAGTCTGATATATCGCTGAGTGTGCTGTTGATCCTGTTTTCAATGTCAGTGGTATTCTCAATCGCCATTGCCTGATTGAGGATCATCTGTTTGCAACTGTCGGCCAGAGACTGAGATTTTATTCCTTCCTGTTCCGGGCTGCATACGCTGAACGATTTGTATTTACTGTAAAGGTTTTGCAGTTCAGAAGAATATGAACTGTTCTGCGTGGTCAGCAGATCATCCAGTGAAATACCGCTCTTACGGAGATTATCAATATCGGTTTTCAGGCTTCGGGCATCACTGAGAAAACCCTGAATATCCCGTACGCCGGTTGCGGTAGCCAGTTGTTTCTTATATGCATCAAGTTCACTTTTATAATGGGTAACCGTAGCTTCCCATTGCTGTAGTTTCTGCATCCACTGGTTAATGGATTCGGTATTCTGCACGGCGTCGAAAACCGGTATTCCGGCGCTGAACGCCTGTGCTGAGAAAAATAACGATAATGCCAGAAGGTGATCCCGGTAACGCATTGATATTACCTCCGGTTGGCTTTCAGATTGCCCGGTCAAGAAACGTATCTTTCCATTCATCAGGTCGCATACCGTCCTGATAAATGGCATCGAATATTTTCAGGTTGTCCTCACTGCCGCTGAGAAGCCGGGTGAATTTACCCAGCCCGGACAGATCCATTTTCGCCATCGCCACAAACGGGCGGGTTTCCCCGGCCCGCAACGGGGTTTTCAGGATGACCATATAATGCTCGCCCGGATCCAGGTTCCTGACCGTGTCATAAACGCTGTCCGGCACTTTCATTTTCTCTACGTAATCCGCATGGCTGGCTTTCGGATTAGCGAGGAAAATCTGGGTACCGCACTGCTCAATAATCGCCGGGGCGATGGGGTGTTTGACGATTTCATCCGGTGACTGTGTTGCCGGAACGAAGATACCGTTCAGCTTGCGGATGACTTTCAGCATATTGAGCGAGAAGCGGGAAAATTCGACATCGGCCAGCCAGCGCCAGAACTCATCCATAAACATCACCAGGCGGCGACCGTCCAGAAGACTGGTCACACGGTACAGCAGGTAAAAGGTGATGGGGCCGCGAATATCGTCATCATCCAGAAATTCGGTGCCGTCGATACCAAAGTTATCGACATCGCTGATGGTGAATGTATCGGCCTCGTTATCAAACACCCAGCCGAACTCGCCCCCCTGCGCCCACTGTTTCAGGCGAATACGCAGCCCGTTGGTGCGGGCGTCTGTGGTCGGCGGCTCCGGCAGCACTTCCAGTAGCCGGGTGATCCCGAACCGGCGGTACTCCGGCGGATAGTCCAGCATGATGGTGTCAATGGCGGCACTGATCCGCTCCTCATCGCGCGGATCGAGCGGCTTACCGTTGCGGCGGCACAGCATCCGTACAAGCCGTTTGATAAAACTGATGTTCCGGCGGGTTGGCTCCAGCGCAAACGGGTTGAAGCCGGTGGGCTCGCCGGTACGGATACGGAAATAACGCCCGCCCGCCTGGCGGATCGCCATCTCCGCCGCCCGGTCCTTATCGAAATACACCGTGGTCAGCCGTTTGAGGGTGGCAGAAGGCGCAAACGTCGCCGGGTTACGGTACTTCTGCATCAGTTGCTGCATGACGGTCATCAGCAGGGTTTTACCGGAGCCGGTTTTCCCGATAATCGCCGTATTCCCCGGCGTTTTCTCTCCGGTGTCATCCCGCCCGGCCTGGCTGTCATGCAGGTTGAGGTAATATCCGCCACCGCCGGGAGATGTAAGGAGGGCGATGGCTTCCCCCCACGGATTACCGCTGCGTTTGTGAGGATGGAAGTTATGCAGGCAGGCCATATCGGCAAAATTCTGGCTGCTGACGGCCACCCGTCGGGGACGCAGCGTATAGACGCCCGGCAGTTGTGCCAGATATGCGGCGGGCAGTGACAGGGTGGAGAGCGTCGTCATAATACCCAGATCGGCGAAGGGCTGGGCCAGAACGTTGGTGTCCTTCACCACCTGTCCGGCACTGTCTGAGGAGATCAGCAGGGAAAAGTGGAATTTACCGCACGACACATGTCCGGACTGGAGCAGGTCGCGCAGGACAATCAGCTCTTCGCGCTGGGAAGTCGCGTCGTCGTCCGTGGAGTTAAGCCGTTTTTCCGCCAGCCGGATATGATTCTGCGCCTCATCCCGTGCCATACAGGTAAAGGACTGCGTCAGAACATACTCGCTTTCGGCGTACAACAGTGCGTCCAGCATACCGGTATGGGTTTCCGGGGAATAATCCTTAATCTCCATGCTGCGGAAGAAGCGGGAACCGCTGACCGTCTGGCATTCACCGGTGTCGGTGGTGAAAAACACGTCCGGCGTGCTTAATGTTTCATAAAACGGCGAGCGCGTTACGGCCACTTTCTGCCACTGTCCGGTGATCAGGCGGTGGAAGAACGCCAGTTGCGAGGAATACACCCGCCCGTTTTCTTCATATATCCCCAGCGGCGTTGCCGTATAACGGGATAATGAGGATTCCAGTGCTTCACGGTATTCCAGCATGATTTTGAGTGCGTCATCCAGTGCTGCCTGGTGTTTACCGTGCGACTGCGCTTTCATGGTTTTCTTCTCAATCTGAGAGAACGGCGCGTAGCAGACGGTGAAAAACAGCCGGTGCCGCCAGAACGGTTTTTCTTTTACCGACTCGTAATACCGACGTGTTACCTCATCGGAAAAGGGAATACCCGAACAGGCTTCAAAAGCATCATGGTATTTTTCACGGAGCCGGTGAATATAGAATGTTACCGGCAGACCCTCATACGAACGAATAACGTTATTCAGGTGCGTAGCCATCAGGGTCAGGTGATGTTCGTCTTCACATTCAAAGACGGTACCGCCCAGCTCCCAGGTGGCAACAAAATCACGGTGACGGTTTCTGATGACGTAAGGGTGCATATGGGAGGAATACGGAATATATTTATCCAGCGTAATACGCTCGTTTAATTTCATTTTCTGAATAAACTCCGAGACATCAATATTATCGTACTGATTCGCCAGAAGGGCATTCGCGCCAAAATGGATATTGGTGAAAATTCGTCCACGGGTTTTAAACGCCAGCCAGAGCAGACTGAAATAATGAATGTCCTTTCGGGTTTTATTTTTCATTTCCGCCCAGGCCGGGATCAGCAGAAGCGCCAGGTAATAGCTGACATAGACCGCCAGCAGGACGATGGCCCCGCTGACGAGAACGAACGGCACCAGAGGAATACCCATAATGGCGGCAGGCCGCGTAAGTGCTTTATTCAGCGTAGCCATCGTTGCCTCTCTTATGACGCCCAGTAGGCACCGAAGCCGGATGCGCCGACAATCAGGATCGCGCCGATGATGACGTTACGCATGTCGTGCAGGCTTTTGCCGTCGAACAGCACCTTGTAGCCCACCCACATGGTCGCCAGCGTGATGGTGACGGCGGCCAGTCCCAGCAGGCCGGTCGAAGTATTGCTCAGTGTCTCACTGGCCTTGTTAAAACCACTGTCGGCCGCCAGCGCCGGGGCAGACAGCAGGACGGAAGCAACAGCGGAGTAACGGCGTTTACGCATGATCATTTCTCCTCATCAGGGATAACGGGAACCGCGCCGCGAATGACGGCGTCGGGATAGTGCAGACCAGTCAGAACTGGTGCAGCGGCAGGCTCGCCGCGCAGCACAATGGCGGGATAATGAACCGGCGTCGGCTCGTTCCGGTCAGGGACGCTCTGCCGGTCTTCCCGCGTGGACGGCACGGCATAGCCGATGCGCTGCACGTAGCTGGTCTGGTTAAAGGCGGATTCCGGTCGCTGGCCGGTTTCAAAGTTGCCGGAGTAGTAACAACTGAGTGCGCGTTTCAGGGTGCCACCGCGCCGGTAACAGTCGGCGAGAATGCGCTCAAATACCGACAGATTGATGCAAGGGTTAAGCAGGTCGCTGGCCGTGACGCCGTAATGGCGGAAATTGGTGCTGGTGATTTGCATCAGGCCGACCGAATAGCGTCGCTCCTGTGTCGCCAGCTGTCTGGTGAGGCGGATCGCCTCCGGCAGGCTCGTGGGGAAATGTGAAATCACGCCCCGGCTGTCTGGCAGGATTTCAGCAATGGCGTAAGGATGAAAACCAGATTCGACCCGTGCGACATCAAGCGATGTGGACGAGGGAATACTGGCGGCGCACTGCACCGCCAGTGCCAGAAAGGCAGTGGTGGAAAGCATGCTGGCCTCGTAACAGAGAGACAGGCGGCTTATAGAAAAGTACGCCGCCGGTGGAGAAGAAGAGAAAATGGATTAAGCGGCAGCGGCATCCTGTGAAATGTCACTTTCTTCTCTCGGTTCGAGCAGCACCAGCCTGCCGGAAACCGCAATACCGGGTATCAGCACGATATTCAGACCGGGCTTGCCGTTATGCGCGAAGGCCACGCCAACCTTTGTCCAGTACGTGTTTTTTTCACCCTGTGCATCGGGCTGACTTTCCTGGGTGACAAATACGTGATAAACGGGTTTTCTCATGGAATTTCCTTTGTTCAAAAAACAGTAAATGAAATAAACCAATCACATCCCGGTTCTGCATTCCGGTTTTAACGGGTCAGCGAGAACATTCAGCGGCACCCTGAATTCTGGTTACGTGACAGCCCGAACCATTCTGTTAAAGAGCAATACCCGGCCCGGGCGAATTAACGTCCATCAGGGCAACAATGCGGTAATGGCGCTTTCAGATTCGGATATCTGGCGCGGGATATGAATGAGAAACTCAAAACAAAAAGAAGAGAGAAAAATAAACGGAGCATTTAAGATGCAGCGAGAAAAATGGGGAAGGAAAAACACGCCAGAGCTGTATTAATATTCACCGGGAATAATAAAGACGTGCAGGGATATAATATCTCCACACGTCTTTGTTACCCTGTCAGCGGTTGAGGCGTTCAAGTTTTTCCTGACATTCCGTACAGGTGGTTACACCCGGCAGTGCTTGCCGTCGCTTTTCTGGAATGGGTTTACCACATAAACGACAGTGGAATAATGATGGCGCTGGCCCTGGTTTGAAACGACTCTGTTCAATCATCTCATCCAGTCGCTGTTCATTAAATTCCTGATCGCGGTCGATCTCATCCGGCATGTGACGTCCTCCTGTCAGCGGCAACTCCCTTTTGACAAAGCGTGATACGCCTCCATACCATGGTGAGTGACAGCCCCTGGAATCTTGGTAGTAGGACTTCAGTTACCTGCATCATGGCTATCAGCGCGTTGGGGGATTCAAGGTTTTCCACCCGGCACTTCTGCCATTGCAGCCAGATAGCCGCATCCGTCTCTTCATCCGGTTCAGGCGTTCGGCCATACGGCACGCTTACACCCAGCAACCGTCGGCGAAGGCAGACTTCATTTGATGTCAGGCCAAAATAGTAGTTGAGCAACGAGATAGAGCCACCCAGGCGGATAGCACGGTTAATCTCCTGTTGATGGTGGTATTCCTGGCGGGCCTGCGCCAGTAAATGATGCAGAACATCATGGCGGACACTGACCGAAACAAAGGGAGCTGCCGCCCGGCTGACCGTAAACAGCTCATCGAGTGATAACTGATTAAGAGCATTCATTTCGTCGAAAGTAAATCCGAGGGATTCACAGTGACGAATATTGCCTTCTTTCAGAGCGTGCAATGCATCAGTTAAGATGGTATAATTAATTAATGGAATCATTCTGTTATCTCCTCAATCTATATGGAAAAGTTGAGCAAATAAACGGACATTTTTAACTGATCTAACGTCCGGCTAACTTAAGGTTGATCCATTCATCAATTTCCGATTCGAGCCAGGCCACACTGGCCGGGCCAATTTTTATTGAACGTGGGAACGAACCATTTTTCATATACAAGTAAATTTGAGAGCGTTTCAAACCGGTTTTTTCTTCGACCTGTTTTAAACGTAATAACTGATGTGATGTCATTGTATTCTCCTATTGTGGAATGACTGGTGCATGTCCAGAGAAAATAAAAGAACACAGCAGTAAGCTTAGGAAAAGCCGATAGCACCTTATTACTGATGGGAAGATCCTTAGTACGGTTTTTTAGTGAATAAATAATACGTTATTAGTTGTATAAGGATGTGGAGAAGGATAGTTGTGCTGCTGTGTAGTTTTCAGCGTTTCGCTGCTGCAATGGTGTCATGGCTTAGCGTGATAATGAGGACAATAAAAAGATGCGGTTAAATACATTCATTGTGAATTTCAGTCAGGGGGGCGTTACCACTCTGGCGGTAATGCGCTATGAAGCATCGCCATAGAAGTATTCTGTGTGGTCGAAACATATATGCTCAACTACTTCCTTAACACAATGCTGAATTGATTGTGCTTCCCGATCATGTATAGACCGATCCAACAGATATAATACCGTCCTTTGATTCTTGTTATCGTTAAGGCGGCTGAGGCAATATAGTCCTGGCTGGAGGTTCCATGCGATAAAGATTCTGTAGTGTGATCCCCCGCACAGGGAGACGGATATGGCAGCTCTATGACTCACCTCTGGTTTCTTGGAAAACCTGATGTCGCTAAATATCGGTTAAGTGTGCGCTTGTTTTCCGTTCGGCAAAATAGTGTGCGGGTGTACTGCCCATGGTTTTTTTGAACATGGTGATAAACGCATTAACCGATTCATACCCCAGATTAGCTGCAACATTCTGAACCGAAACGCCGCTAGCCAGTTCCCGGAGAGCAATTATCAGTTGCAGTTGCTGACGCCAGCGTCCGAACGTCAACCCGGTTTCGCGCAGCATTAAACGCGCGAGAGAACGCTCGCTAAGCGCCAGTCTTTTTGCCCATGCTTTGAATGTGCTTCGGTCATCAGGTTGACTGACCAGAGCATCGGCCATGGCGCGGATTTTAGGATGCGACGACACAGGGAGGCTCAGTTTCTGCTGAGGCATGGTGGCTAATTCATCGAGTGTTACTCTGGTCAGTCTGGCGGGATGGCTTTCCGGTGGATATTCGACGCCCTCGCGGGTTAAACGGGCAACAAGTTCTTTAATCAGACTGGAAATTGCCAGAGTACAGCATCGCTCCGGCAGCGCGACAGCTCCAGGCTCGATAAAAAGATAGTTGAGATGCGCATTCCAGGTAGCTTTGGCGCTGTGCGGCACTCCCCCAGGGATCCAGACGGCACAATCAGGCGGCACGATCCAGATATCATTTTCGGCGCGACAAATGACCGCCCCATAGAGGGCAATAATCAATTGCCCTTTGCGGTGCGTATGCACAGGCACTTCGGCTGCGTAATCGACAAAATCCAAATGACGCGCGACTGCGGGGCAGGGGGTGGCATCCGGATCAAATAGCGTATTGGCGAGTGGGGGTAACATAGATTGGCAACATTTAGGTATTTTTTGACAGAATAGAGTATTTAAGTGGATATGCAAGCCGGTAATAATTTCCGGCATGAAAAAAATTAACGCGAGTTACTTTCATTTTTTACACACGATATGCCAACGTCTTCGCGGTATGGCTTCTCCTTCACTACTGAATGATGCGAACGCTCTGCTCTATTCCGCGAAGAGTTTTGCCGCAGCGATGCTCGCATACTACATTGCACTGTCAATTGGCCTGGAGCGGCCTTCCTGGGCAATTATCACCGTGTATATTGTTTCCCAAACCTCCGTCGGAGCGTCGCTGAGCAGAAGTCTGTATCGTCTGGTGGGAACGGTAGTCGGAGCGGGCATAATGGTATTAATTGTACCTGCTTTTGTGAATATGCCTTTATTTTTCAGTGTGATACTGACGGGGTGGATCACCTTCTGCCTCTATTTATCCTTGCTGGAACGCACGCCCCGCGCCTATGGTTTTGTCCTGGCTGGTTACACTGCGAGTCTGATTGGCTTCCCTGCGGTATCCGATCCTGGTGCGATTTTTAACATCGCTATTGTTCGGGTACAGGAAATCATGATCGGTATCTTCTGCGCGGCACTTATTCATCGCTATGTATTGCCCGCGCGCATAACGGGCCAGTTCAACAGTAAATTGTCGCAGACGCTGCTCTCGGCGCGACAGCGTGTCGCAGATACTTTAGCAGGCAAACCCGACGCTGTTTCCGGGCCGCTGCATATGGCACTGGCATTACAGTTCCTGCAGGGTATCAGCCATCATATCCCTTATGATTTTGCGTACTCTGTACCGGTCCGGCAAGCGAGAAAAAGGCTTCATGACAGGCTTGCGCGATTAGTCATTGTTAACTGTGAGTTACGCGACCGTTTAGCTCTGATAGCGACGATACCTGTAGATGTGCAAATTCTGCTGGGTGATGTTGAGGTCTGGCTGGCCTGCAAAGATGAAGGAAAATTCAAAAGCGAGGGTGAAGCGCTCAAAAAAAGGAGTGAAAAATTACTACAGCGCTATTCAGTGTATGAGCTGACGTTTGAAGAAGCGCTGCGTGTAAGTTTTATGCGCTACCTGTTAGAGGCCATTGTCCTTGTGCAGCAGTGCTATCGTCTTTCGGATGCCATTCATCACGCGAAACAGACGCCTGCGCACTCGGAAAAGAATACCGTGAAAGGATATGTATTCCACCGCGATCCTCTTACTGCTGCCCGCACCGCACTGGGCGCTTTCGCCATCATTATGAGCGGCTGTCTGGTGTGGATTTTCTCGGCATGGCCTGATGGTGGTACGGCGGTTTCTATCCTTGGCGTTTGTTGCACATTGTTTGGCAGCTTCGATACGCCTGCCCCGCATATTGTTAAGTACATTATCGGCTCCTTCTGGGGCGTTGTGATAAGCCTGATCTACAGCTTCGTTCTACTACCACAAGTCAGTGATTTTATCGTGCTGGTAACGGTTTTAGCTCCGGTATATCTGCTGGCCGGATCGCTCCAGGCCAGACCGCCTACCACGTTTATGGCTATGGGGATCACACTGACGCTGCCTATTTTGTGCGAGCTGGGTGCCCACTACAGCGGGGATTTTGCCGTGGCGGTGAATACCTCTATCGCACTATTTTCTGCTACTGGTTTTGCAGTGCTCGGCATGAGCCTACTGCAAACTGTGCAGGCTGATTCGGCGATAAAACGGCTGCTTCAATTATGCCAGCGAGATATTAACCGCAGCGTGGAAGGTAAGCTGAATACAGACGAAACCCTCTGGACCAACCTTATGATCGATCGGGCAGCGTTGATACTGCCGCGATTGCAGCGCAGTGGACAGTCACCGGAACGGGCACATCATTTGTTGTACGCCATGCGTATAGGGCTGTGTGTTATGCGATTACGCCGATGTGATGCGCATGCGAACAAAGAAATAAAAGAAGTGCTCACTCTTCTTACACACTCGACAGATATTGACACCTTACTTCAACGGATCGCCAGTCTGACTGAGCGCAGCTTGAGCGTAACAGATGAACTATCGCGGCATTATGTTGATCAACTGGTTGATCTTTACTGCGCATTAAGCGTTCAGAAAATGGAGCCTGCTAATGATCAATGATTTCAATATTGAGGGCGTTTTTGTACCCGGTCTGCTGGTAATTGCCCTCGTTGCACTGACCTGTACACTATTTCTCGTACATCTTTTCTCTTTCAGCAAGGGTTACCGCCGCTTGCCCTTTAGACCGATGATCGATTTTTCCGTCTTCATTATTGCTTTTTACCTGCTGTTGCAGGGGCTGACCGAACTGGGATTTTTTAAATGAAATCGTTACTTTCTCTACTGGGCCGCTACGTGCTGACGTTCAGCGCTGTGGCGGTGGCTACGCTTTTGGCTTTTATTCTCTGGAAACATTATGCGCAAACCCCCTGGACCCGCGATGGTCGGGTTCGTGCGGATGTGGTACAGATTGCGCCGAATGTCTCCGGACCGTTGCTGAATGTGTCCGTCCGCGATAATCAGTGGGTTAATCGGGGCGATGTGCTCTATTCCATCGACCCGCACTGGTTGAGGTTGGCAGTGGACAGCGCACAGGCAGATGTTGAGGCGAAACGTCATGAAATGCTGATGCGCCAGGATGCGGCGAGGCGACGCTCTCAGATTAAAGGGGTGATTTCCAGCGAGGATTTACAACAAACAGCCAGCGCAGCCAGCGTCGCTGCGGCTAATTACCACGGTGCACTGGCTGCGCTGGACCTTGCAGAGCTTAACTTATCGCATGCTATTGTTCGGTCTCCGGTTACGGGCTATGTCACACATTTGCGGCTTCGCCCTGGTGACTATGCCACAGCGGGAGAAACTAAAGTTTCCATCATTGATGCCAATAGTTTTTGGGTGGTTGGCTATTTTGAAGAGACTAAGTTGCAACATATCCGCACGGGAAATACTGCACACATTACGCTGATGGGATTTAAGCCAGTGATCACGGGTCATGTTGAGAGTATCGGACGCGGAATAGATGATAACAATGACGAGACCGGGGGGCTTGGCCTGCCTAATGTCGAGCCAACCTTTAGCTGGGTGCGGCTCGCGCAGCGTATCCCGGTTCGGATTCATATTGACAGATTGCCGGAGGGAGTTGAATTGGTGGCTGGATTGTCTGCGAGTATATCCATCACACCATAATAAAAAGTATGGTTTCTATTGAGGATTTATGCAGAACTTAGGGATTGTCAGCTCTTGATCTATATGCCTGATGAAAATTTATTTCTGGTAGAGTAATTCTAAGGTTTCGGTTATGAAAAACAGAAAAGATTTTGTAAATGACTTAATTATCTGGATAAACAAAAATATAGAGATGCCACTAAAAATTGATGATGTGGCTATCAGGTCCGGATATTCAAAATGGCATTTGCAGAGACTGTTTTTTTCTGAAACAGGGCAGAGCCTGGGAGGTTTTATCAGAGAGAAAAAATTATGTCTTATTTTAGAGGCTGTTATCACAACAAATGAACCTTTGATAAACATCGCGATGCGATTTGGCTTTGACTCTCAGCAATCATTAACCAGGGCATTTCGGAAAAGGTATAATGTCCCACCGCACCGGTGTAGAAAAAATGCCGTAAGTATTAAAAGTAAGTCTTCTAGGGAGCAAGGTAATTACTCGTATCATAAGGATGAGTTTTTAAATCTTTAGTAATTATCTGGGTTATGGACGGGTTCATCTAATAATCATGGCCTTAGTACCTCAGTTATAGATTTGTTGAACGAAATGAAATCACTCATTTATTTCATTGTAAATGAATCTAAGTCTTTCTGTGCAATGTATGTTTTCGTTTTTTTGCATGTGTAATGTATTGGTGAGTAAATTTTGGATGCATTAATTGGAATATAATTACGAACCCATGTGTGTATTTAATGGCTGGATAAATTAAGGTTAATCTATTTTGCGCATTTTGGATTCGATCGAACCTATGCAGGTCGGCTAAATCCTCCTTGAATAAGGAGTGGCTTTTATGTATGTGTGGGGTTGTGAGCATTTAAGTACTGTTTTATTTTTACATTTCTAATGCTTGGTAATTGATGATATGTATTTATACCCGTAATGCAGAAATATAATATCCCTTGAGGTGACAAGGAAAAAAGAGTCAAAAAAACTAATTATGTCCGTATTACTGATTTTAGAGCCCTTAATACGGACATTTGGGTTTGGTAAAATTCACTTGCGTCAATCCGACATTGATGTGGGGGAACCGCGTACGAGTGCAGTTTTTAACGTATCACCACTGAGTCTGTCGGTAATGCCTTCGTCAGATGCCCATTGTTCGAAAATAGATAGTAGTTTGTACGGTTTACTAATTAATGGACGGATGACTTCATTGTTTTTACAGGCCAGCCAGAAAAAACGAGATAGTGGTGTTGATATTCGCGTTGCAGATAATGGGGGCACTCTGCTATTGGTTATGATGTCAATGACTTTATCAAGTTCAGCATGTCGAATAACAAACCAGGCATCCCGAGGTAAAATATGAGCCGGGAAATACTCTTTCCTCAGGTAGTTATTTATCTTCTTTGAGAATATCTCTTCATGTACATCTGGTGAGATGTTTTTAGGGAGTTGCATAATTTTTTGTATTATTCTTTCTTCCCATGTCATTTTATCGAATAGTTGAAATGGTTCTCCTTGTAAGCTAACTGTTATGCCATGATTAAAATCAATAGCTCCTGTTACAGGTAATGGTATTTTAAGAGATTGGGCAAGTAATTTTTGTACTAGAACATATTCATATCCAATCAATAGAGTGTCAATAACTCTCTCTGTGGGAATGATATATTTGCCAGTAGTGCTAACAATAAAATTATGTCCTTCAATAAACGCTTTTTTGTCAAGAAGGCATAAACGATTTATTGATGACATATCAGATGGTCTGAACCTTACTTTGTAGCCCGACATCTGTATTTTTCGTAATGTAATTGGCGACTGGAAGTAAATAGAGAGATGAATGCTGCCATGTAATGCATGCCTGTAAATGTCACTTTTTTTTAATTTTCAGTCCTTTTTTATTTATCACTTCGACTGCTTCACGGATAGTCAGCCAGTCAGGCGAACTATAGTTTGTATTTGATAGTGTTTGTTTTTTTGACATAGTGGTTTGCCTCTATTTCTATTTTTTAAAAAAAACACCATGAATTTTCCAGTGAAATAAATTTCATGGTGCGGGATCTATTGCGTTATAATATTTGGGTTATATTAACGCGGGGGCTTCTTAGCGTTTCAGTCCCCCATGTCCGGCCTCATATTTCGCAGTGATTGAAAAGAAGAACAAATATCAGGTTAAACTAATTCAATCCTCAAACATTATTTAAGTTGAATGGAAGACATTACATAAATCTGTCTGCTCCGCCTGATGCTTCAATTGTCTGTCCAGTAACAAACTGATTCCTCCCAGAAAGTAGGAACGCAGCAATTGCAGCAATATCTTCAGGAAGTCCAAAGCGGCCCACAGGCGTTTTCTCTTTACCCAGTAATGCCATTACCTCTTCGTCTGTTCTGTCAACCAGTTCAGGACGACGATTGCGAACATTCGGTAGCATGTTCTGCGCCCAGTTATCCGTCGCGACAGCACCCACTCCGATCGCATTGACCAGAATGCCATCCGGAGCCACGCTAAGTGCTAAACTACGGGTCAGGTTGTTGATAGCGGCGCTCAGTGCGTGTGAGACGGTAAGTTGCGGATTAGGGTAGATACCGCCAATGGATGAGATATTGACAATACGCCCCCAGTTTCGTCTCTGCATCCCGGGGATGATTACCTTACAAAAACGTCGCATGGCGGATAATTTGGTCTCAGTCATTATCTGCCAGTCTTCTTCCGAAGTGGTTAACAGCGTGCCCGCATGGGCTCTTCCGGCATTGTTAACCAGTAAATCAATACGCTGAAAAACCTTTTCCGCTTGTTCAACCACTAAAGAAGGTAGTTTGGGATCAGTCACATCCCCGGCAACAGGCAGCACCGAAACACCGTATTTCTCTGAAATTTTTTTCGCAGCCAGAATCAGCTCAGGTTCTCGTCTGGCCACCATGACTAAATGCACACCATTCATGGCCAGTTCTTCACAAATGCTGAAACCAATTCCGGTTCGGGCTCCGGTTACCAGAGCCACTTTTCCAGTCAGTTTTAAATCCATTTGCTGCTCCTCAAGTTAAGCACAGTTAATAACATGAGCAGTATTAGTAACAAATCTCTTTTTCAGGAGCTTGTGCATCAGAATTCAGACGTCTGAAAAAAGCGGTCAAAGAGTTGGGATTTCCGTCTGCTTATACTCCAGACGATATTGAGTTTAGAGCCAGGAGTGGTCAATGCGAACGGACAATCATGAGCTTTCTTCTGCCAGGATTCTTATGCTGGCGATTATTTGCTGTATTGTTGTAGCTAATATTTATTTTAATCAATCTGTCCTGAATTTAATTGCCGGATCCTTTCCCAATGAATGGGGGGCTGTTTCTTTGATCCCCATGGGCACCCAGTTAGGCTATGCGGTGGGCTTATTCTTTCTGATCCCACTGGGCGATTATATTGAACGTCAGCGGCTTATCCTGCGTCAAGCGCAGGTGCTTTTCCTGGCACTGATCGGCATGATGTTATCGCCAACGGCGACAGTGTTGGTGTTCTTCTCCTTCCTTACCGGGATGGCTGCAACAGTAGCCCAACAGATAGTGCCGCTTGCCGCCTCGCTCACCAGAACTTCTGCACGAGGTAAAACCGTGGGTACGGTGATGAGCGGTGTCCTGGCAGGTATCCTTGCTGGCCGGGCTATCGGAGGCCTTATTGGTCAGTATTTCGGCTGGCGCGGTGTCTTTTTGTCCGGCGCGATCATGACATTGCTGGCTATATTTTTCATCTTGCGCATTTTGCCTGCTCAGTCGTTGCCAACGCCAAAGTTTAACTATCTGGCGGTATTACGTTCATTAGGACAGCTGTGGAAAAGCGAGCCGCAGGTGCGTGGTGCAACTCTTACACAAGCAATGCTGTTTGCCTCCTTCAGCGTGCTGTGGACCGTGCTCCCTTTCTGGTTAGCTCATCGCTACGATTACGGTGCAGGGATAACCGGCACCCTGGCTGCTTTGGGGTTAATCGGTATTCTGTGTGCGCCTCTGGCGGGAAGTTTCAGCGATCGTCAGGGACCATTCCGAATGGTTGTTTTTGGTGTGATACTCATGCTGCTAGCCTGGACTGTTTTTTGGAGATGGAACAGTATTGTGGGTATGGTGGTGGGCATTCTACTACTGGATGCGGGTGAGCAATGTGTACTGATAGCTAATCAGCACACGATTTATTCTTTGCGTCCGGATGCCAGAAACCGTCTTAATACATTATTTATGTGCGTTATGTTTATTGGCGGAGCATGTGGCTCACTGACTGCCACCTGGTTATGGGAGACAACTCATAGCTGGGCGCTGATTTCTTCAGCAGGGGGCGGACTCGTGATCATGGGGATGTTGATAGCCGTAAGACGTAAATATTCAGGCCCCTATTCGGGCACATAACGCAATAGCACTTCTTACATCCGTCGCATTGTCTGAGTCATCAACATCATTTAAAGCGTCCTGTATCAATTGTTTAGCAGCCCATTTTTCCCCGGCTTCAGCCTGCAATGTCGCCAATGAATAAGCAATACGGAGGGCCCAGCCATAAGCCTGTTGCTGGCGCGCTTTGTCCAGGGCCTGCTCCAACAGCAGGCGTTGCTTCTGAGGAGGTAATTGAGTGGCAGAAAGACGCATCAGCTCAGGCGTGCACCAGTTTTCATGATCCTGGCGGGTGGCTCTCAGTGATACCCCGGTATCAATTTCTGACAACAAGGGGGAATATTGCCAGTCTAATCCCATCGCCCGCAACGAGCTAAATAGTGTGGTTTGACTAACATCGGTATGACTGAACTGTTTAGCCCAAACAAGAAACAGCTCGCCATATGTCTTCCAGAAATATAAATCATGCCTTTTTGCCAGATGAATAAGCCAGTTTGCGGCCTTTATAACCCAACGCGGATTACGATCCAGTGCTGCTGTCATACAAGCGCCTTCAGCCAGTGCACAGCAAAGAGAACAGACATGCTGCAAACGAGCGGCTTTTTTAACACCGCGCCATGCCATCTGTTTCGCTGCCTTATACTCACCCTGTAACCAGAGTAAACGAGACAGAAAGGCCTGACCGGCGCTCTCTTGATCAAGACCAAAACGGAAAGAGTGGCTTAATTCACCATGTTCATACCAATCAAGAGATTGTTGGAGATAATCACGCCCGACATCATGACGGCCCAAAAAATGCAGGGATACACCGAGAATACGCAGCCCGGTTGCCATCGCCTCCTCGTCGGTAATGGACCGTGCTAGCTCGCACATAGATTGCGCATGCTCAAGCGCTTTATCCAACTCGCCAGTACGCAGATAATACAACCATAATCCGTAATGTGCCTGTAAACGTATTTCTTTGTCGTCGAGCTTTTCTGCAATTGTCAGCGCGGTTTTCCAGGCTGAATGTGTTTCAGGCGTAGGGCCTTTTGTCCAGGTTGACGCCTTACCTGCTACAGCGCTGAGATTCATTCTCTGGCGTAGCGTTAATACTACCTGCGAAGTATTTTCATAAAGCAGAGGATAAATATGGCGCTGACATTCATCGTATAGTGAATATTCAATCCAAAAAGGGGTCATAGCTTGTAAGATCTCAAGCCCTTTAGAGGGATCAGCTCCCTCAATCAACGTTTGCTGTAATACACTCCGCAAATCATTAAGTATATGGCTATAACGTTCACGCCATTGTCCTGTTGGCAGCATAAACCAATCATCTTGTGCCTCTTTTACCAGAACTTTATAATAGTCGGCAAAACGGGCCTCAAGAACAGTATATTCACCCTGTTGCCTGAGTTTATCGCATGCGAACTGGCGCATGGTTTCCAGCAGGCGGAAACGGGTCTCTGGTACCTGAGTACTGACCTGAATCAGGGATAAAGACAGCAATCTTTGCAGATCGTCAACAACCTGCCAGCGATGCTTGTCTTTAATCAGCAGAAGGTCGCTTACTGATTTCACACTGAACATATCGGTATAGATCCCCAGAGAGCAAAATAATCGTTGTTCACGTGTGTTGAGCAACTGATAAGTCCACTCCAGCGCGGTCAGTATTTTCTGATGTCTGGGCTCCAGAGATCTGTGCGTATTGCTCAATAGCTGGAAACGGTCTTCCAGTCGGCTATAGATCTCTTTGACACTCATGACTGGCAGACGGGAGGCCGCAAGTTCAATCGCCAGCGGCAGACCGTCAAGATGACGGCATAACTCGCCAATCAAAGACAGTTCGCTGGCTGATGGATGGTAATTATGTCGATTGGCCTGCCCGCGTTCGATAAAGAGGCGGACACTGGAAAAAGTTAGTAACTCGTGGGTATCAGCCTCTTCGCTCTCAGGAACTTGTAATGGTGGTAGTAGATATTGTTGCTCGCCGGCAACCTGCAACGCTACCTGGCTGGTCAACAACAGTTTGATATGGGGAGCCAGGTGCAGGAGCAACGTAATCACTGGTTCAAGTTCATTAATTACATGTTCACAGTTATCAATCAGCAGTAAACATCGACGCCGTGCAAGCTGTTGCCGTAAATCGGCATCATTATGAATGGCAGCTAATGGAAGATGGAGCGCTTGTGAAATAACGGATAGCAAGCTGGATGCTTCGGTGATATGAGCCAGTTCAGCCACACATATTCCATCAGGAAAATGCGTGTGTGTAAGACTGACGACTTCCCATGCCAGACGAGTCTTACCCACGCCCCCTGAGCCTGTAATCGTCACCAGACGGTATTGATCCAATAAGGCGCATAATTCCTGCACAGCTTTATCACGCCCCAGAATCGACGCTAGAAAAGGGGTAATAGCGGGCTCAGGTATTTTTGATTTAGAGAGCGGTTCAGTTGGCGAATTGTTGATATTAAAGCGATAACCACAACCAAATTCAGTAACCAGTAGATGGCGGTCATGTCCCAGTATGCGGCGTATAGCTGAAATTTGTGCCTGAAGATTATTTTCTTCGACGATTTCATTTCCCCACACTTGCGTAAGTAAAGATTCTTTATTTACCGCTTTACCTCTGGCACTCACCAGAACAACCAGAACATCAAAAGCTCTGGCAGAAATTCTTACTGGCTTACCCCGATGTAACAGAATCCTTAGCTGTGGCCAGATTTGCCAGTCAGCAAAGTGAATCTCATCAATTGATATCATAGTGTTGAGATCTTCTGTTTTGAGCATCACGAACTCTCGCTATGGAGTAAGCCATTTCTAACGAAAGCGGTTATCAGAATCAGGCTACATGTTGAATGTGTTGCACCGGAGTATCACTATTCAATACCACTTTTACCGTTAATGATTATAAAGCCAATAGTGCTATGTGGCATAGCTTTGCGATCAAACTGGTGATGAAAACTGAACTATCTATGCCAGCCATATCCCATCAGGCATGGCTGGAAAAGCACTCACATGGATAATCATTCGACTAGGGATTAACCTTCAAATAACAGCGTGTGTCCGAACATTTAAATAATGGTGGTACGGGATGCCAATACCAGAACTGATGGCGGTTTATACAGTCTTATCTCAATGGCGCTAACAGCCACAGACAGAGGAAGCGGACTTGATACCTGTACCATAAACAGAGTATATCGACGAACGATCCACGCTGACAATGAGACGACGATTGGCATCCAACGAAGCGATCAAAGGCTAATTATTGCGATGCCGGTCAGCACCACCACTGCACCGGCAATCCGGCGTGCCAGATGATTTTCACGAAACAGCCAGTACGAAAGAAGAGAGCCGACAATAATGGATGTTTCCCTGAGAGGAGCGACGAGTGCCAGTGGCATGCTCTGCATGGCTGTCAGTACAAGGATGTAGGCAAGGGGAGAGCATACAGCAATGATAAGGATTGGGATGATATCCACACGTACAGCAGTTGGAATGCGATTTCGTCGCCGCATCGCACCAGGGGTAAGAATCAGACTCTGTAGCAGGAGTGTGCTGGCGTAGTAGCTCACTGGATCCAGGTGCAGAGAGATTACCGAATAACCGTCCCAGAGTGTATAGCCAGCGATGGCGGTGCCTGTCGCTGCCCCCCAAAGCATTCCTTGTAGCGGCCGGCTTCCGCTCCTGAACGGATTGCCGGTGACAACGAAAATACCAGCGATAACGATAAAGGCGCCGAGTAAAGCGCCTGGTGAAAGCCGTTCTCCCATGAGAAGGGTTGCAAACAGTATCGTCAGAACTGGTCCACTTCCTCGGGCAATCGGATAAACAACACCCAGTTCGGCGCGCTCGTAGCCAGCCTGCAAGATTAGAGAATAAGCGATATGAAGTGCAGACGAGATAACTGCGCCGACAGCGAGTCTCCAGTCGAGCTCCTGTTGTCCCTCAACTATCAGAATGAGGCTGAACGGGACCCACAGCAATGCTGAGGCACAGCTGTACGCCCAGACGAACACAAGAGTGTCTTCCCTCTTGTATTTTGAGGCTATATTCCATACTGCATGGGCTACCGCAGCAGTAAGAATCATTGCTACCGTGCTGAACTGCATCAGGACATATCGGGCAAATCAATACCCGCCCGTTCAGCCCGGCGACTTTGTTCTTTATCCCGCAGAGTGAGAGCAGCGACCAGCGTATCAATAACGACGAGCTGGGCCAGTCGACTCCCGGCAGCGGCCATCTGTGCCGGGAGTGGCATTCCGCCAACAACGAGCGAAACGTTGGCGAGTGTCGCCAGTGGGGTATCGTACTGGTTAGTTATTGCAATAAGCGATGCTCCTGCCGAGGATGCTGCATCAGCGATGGAGAGTGTGGATGATGTGCGCCCTGTTGAACTGACGACGATGATGACGTCGCCTGGACCGAGTAGACGAGCAGCAATCATCGCTGATAAATAATCCTGGATACTGACGGTTATCACACCCGCCGTCCGCAAACGAAAGACCGCATCAGCGGCAACCGTCGCAGAGGGACCAGCACCAAATGCAAATACCTGGCGTGCGCTCTGGATTAAATCGACCGCCTCATCAAGGGCGGAGATTTCGATAGCACCGCTGAGCGCAGTCAGTGCGTCTACACCAGCACGAATTGATGTTTCCAGCACTGATGCCAGCGTCGCATCCGCTGTAAGAACTTCAGGCGGGGCAAAGAATTGGGCAGTGCCACGAGCCCGGGCAATCTCTATCTTAAGTTCAGTGAACCCGGTGAACCCGATCGCTCGTGCAGCGCGTATTACTGTCGGCGGTGATACACCAGCACGGGTGGCAACCTGTGCTGCCGTGCTTGTACCGACAAATAAAGGATCGACAAGCAGGAGGTCGACAACTTTAGCCTCACTTGCAGCGAGGTCGCCGCTTCGGGCGTGAATGCTGCCAAGCCATTGCTGTAACCGCTGCTCACCTTCTGAAATTCTATTACCAATTTCTTTATTCATATGTAATATATTACATGTCCTTTGGGAAGGGCACAACCACCACGTAATTAGATTCTGTTGCAAGGAGTCCGCATTCATGAACACTGAAATCAATACAGTTGTTGCTGTTTTAGGTCCAGGTGCCATCGGCACAACAGTCGCGGCGGCGTTACACGAAGTCGACCGCACACCATTGCTGTGTGGACGTACTCCCCGCGATCACCTGACCTTGCAAGATGGCGACCACTTTATCACCGTACCCGGTCCGGTACAGACGAATCCGGCACAAATCACTCGCACGGTTGATCTTATCTTTCTGGCAGTCAAGTCCACACAAATCGACGCGGCAGCAGAATGGCTCAGGGCGTTGACTGGCCCGGAGACGGTTGTATGCGTGCTCCAGAACGGGGTCGAACAGTTGGACAGGCTCGCTACGTACTCTCTGCCCGGACAGAGCGTTCCCGCTGTCGTGTGGTTCCCTGCGCAAGCGCAGTCCGATGGCTCGGTACGCTTGCGTGGTGAGGCGCGCCTCAGCGTGCCAGACGCACCAGCTTCCCGTGTAGTGGCCGCAGCGCTGCAAGGCACGTGGTGCTCCGTAGATCTGGCCGCGAATTTCAGCTCCCTGGCCTGGCGCAAGCTGATGCAGAATGCGGTGGCTGGACTCATGGCACTCACGCACCGCCGCTCAGGCATGTTTGGCCGTGCTGATATCGCCAGGCTTACGCTGGCTTATCTGCAGGAATGCCTGGCCGTGGCACGTGCAGAGGGCGCTGAACTCGGAGACGAAGTGCCGCAGGAGATCCTCGATAAGTTCCGGGCGGCTCCTGCAGACATGAGCACCTCCATCCTCACGGATCGAGAAGCTGGCCGACCGCTTGAATGGGATATCCGCAACGGCGTCATTGCGCGTCGCGGCCGGGTTCACAGCATTCCAACGCCGATCAGCGACATCCTGGTGCCGCTTCTTGCGGCTGCGAGCGATGGCCCTGGTTGATCCTAAAGCCGATGATTGCACTCTTACTTCTCTTCTTCGTCGCTCTCGGTGCCGGAGTACTCAGCGGTGTCGTCGGCACTGGCTCGTCGTTAATCATGCTGCCCGTCCTCGTCGCCACGTACGGGCCACGGATTGCTGTGCCTGTTATGGCGATCGCCTCCCTTTTCGGCAACATCGGACGGGTGATTGTCTGGTGGCATGAGATTCGTTGGCGACCGGTGTTTGCCTATTCGTTGGCGGGAGTTCCTGCGGCTGTTCTCGGGGCGAACACGTTACTTACGATTTCTCCTGGCACAGTGGAGGTATTCCTGGCAGCTTTCTTCCTTGCGATGATCCCGCTGCGCCGTCTCATCAGACGATCGAACCTCCACTTGAATCTCTGGCACATGAGTTTTGCCGGGGCGATTGTCGGGTTTCTGACAGGATTCGTGCTGTCCACCGGGCCGCTCAGCGTGCCGGTATTTACCGGGTACGGAATGAGTGGAGGCGTATTTTTGGGATCAGAGGCGGCAAGCGCAATCCTGCTCTACGCTGGCAAGCTAGCTACGTTCGGTATATCGGGCGCACTCGCGCAGCCTGTCCTCACATATGGACTTGCCATCGGCATCGCATTGTTCGTCGGTTCGATGATTGCGAAACGTCTCGTCCAGAAACTCCAGACGCATACGTTCGAGCTTCTCATTGATGCCGTTCTCGTCGCTGGGGCAGTAGGGATGATCCTTGCTCTCAAATGAAATGGCACGCCAGGGCTGACGGCGCAAGCGTGTTGTTATTGTGTAACAGCTTTCTACAGGCAGCGACGGGTCGGGGTGGAGGGGTTGGCAAGCCATCAGAAATGAATAAAGCCGTACCAGGGTATGCTGGTACAGCTTTTTGTTATTGTTCATGCAGCTTCGTTGTTTTTATTCCGCCCTGTGTTAAAAGGTGGTACGTATGCGACCCGGCATGTATCGATATAATCTGACCACCACTGCATCATCGCCTTGCGGGCTTCCAGATGCTCAGCCTTATGAATGTAAGCCAGACGCACGGTGTTGCGCTCCTGGTGACTCATCTGGCGTTCCACTGCATCCTGCGACCATAAGCCAGACTCCATCAGGGCACTGCATGCCATTGCCCGAAAGCCATGTCCGCAGATGTCCTGTTTCGTGTCGAATCCCATAAGGCGCAGTGCTTTATTAACCGCGTTTTCGCACATCGGCCTGTACGGGTTATGGTCGCCGGGGAAGACCAGTTCGTAAGCCCCGGATATTTCCTTAATCCGTTTCAGAATAGCTATAGCCTGCTGTGAGAGGGGCACGATATGAGCAGTGCGCATTTTGGCACCGCGCCCTGAATAACGCACACCCACAATGGCTTCGCGTGTGGCGGGTATCGTCCAAATTCTGTTTATGAAATCAATTTCTGACCAGCGTGCAAAGCGCAGCTCACTGGAGCGAATGAACAGATGCAGCGTCAGCAGGACAGCAAGCCGGGTCAGTTCACGGCCCTGATGATATGCTTCAATGTGTTCAATCAGTTCAGGCAGCCGCTCCAGCGGCAGGGCGGGATAGTGGTGTCTCATGGGGGGAGCCGTCACGCCATCAAGATTTGCTGCCGGGTTGGTGTCGATAAATCCCTGATGGACCGCATGGCGCATGATGTTACTGAGGTGCTGCCGCGTGCGGGACGCGACTTCCAACAGGCCCTTTTCCTCAATGCCTTTCAGCAGGTCAATGAAATGATGGGGTTTAAGCTCCGTGACGGACAGATGACCAATTACAGGAAAGATATGGTTGTTCATGCTGGCAAGTAGACGTCCAGCGGTGTTCTGCGACCACTTTTTATTGTTTTTATGCCATGCCAGCGCCACTGTTTTAAACACCTTCTCTGGTGTGCAGGCTCTGCGTTCAGCAGCCCTCTGCTGTGCCGGGTTGATGTTCAGCGCCAGCATCTTACGGATACCTTCGCGCTGCTGGCGGGCATCAGACAGGGAGACGGCAGGATAGGCACCCAGGGCAATGCGGGATTCTTTGCCGTTTATACGATATTTTAGATACCAGTGACGTGAGCCGCCTGGTTTGATAAGAAGGTACAGACCGTGAGAATCAGAAACTTTGAAGGGTTTTGCGGATGGTTTTAAGGTGCGGATTTTTGAGTCGTTAAGGGGCATTTGGGGGTCACTCCGTCATCGAACTAACCTGACCCCAGATTTGACCACCAATTTTTCCCGATGCGGAGGGTAAAATCAAAATGCACCGGGAAGAGTTTTCACGCTAACCTCTTGAATCAATATCAGATAAGGATTCGCAAAGATGCATGCAAACAGGAAATTGGCTCCTCTGACTGGACTCGAACCAGTGACATACGGATTAACAGTCCGCCGTTCTACCGACTGAACTACAGAGGAATCGTTTGAACGGGGCAGATATTAGCGAGCACGAGGGTGACTGTCAACGGCTAATTAAAATAGTGAGTTTGATTGCTGATTAAGTGCACAAAAAGCTAAAACTTTGTTCTTTATCGCAAAGTAACCCTTTTATTTTTCTTACTATTGTGCGGTTTATTCACATACTGGAATACTTATGCGTGCTAAGGATTTAGTCTCATCGAGCCAGTTTTACCCCCTCAGACTTCTGCCGGGAACAGAGTTAATTGCCGAATTAAGGCAATTTGTTGCCATACATCACATTAAAGCCGGCTGGATCGCTTCCGTAGTCGGAAGCCTCTCAACGGTTTCGCTCCGGTATGCCGGATGCGAGCGGACTAGCTTAATTGAAGGGAAATTTGAAGTTATCGCCCTTGGCGGAACTTTAGATAGCCAGTTCGAACACCTACATATGTCGGTTGCCGATGAAACCGGAAGGATGTTCGGTGGTCATGTTATGCCTGGAAATATTGTTAGAACGACGCTAGAACTCATCATTGGCGAGCTGTGTGATGTCGATTTTTCGCGCCAGCACTGTATTTTATCCGGCTACGAAGAATTAGCTATTGCTCCTCGCAACGATCTTAAGGACGAGAATAAATGAAAGAGAAACGCCAATTTTCTAGCCGTAGCTTAGTTCTGATTGTTATTTGTGTTGCGATTAACATGATCGCAGGACAGATGATTTCGATGCTTAAACTACCGCTTTTTTTAGACTCGATAGGCACGGTGCTCTGTGCGGTGCTGGCGGGGCCGTGGGTTGCGTTGTTCACAGGGCTAGTCACAAATTTACTCTGGGGGCTTCTCACGGGTCCGATTGCGGCCGCTTTTGCGCCCGTTGCCATGGTCATTGGCTGCGTTGCGGGTGTAATGGCTCGTGCGGGATGGTTTAAATCGTTTGGCCGCGTTGTGATCACGGGTGTGGTAATCACGCTGTGCTTAACGGTAGTGGCGGTACCTATTCGAACTTATCTGTTTGGCGGTGCGACAGGAAGCGGTGCAGATTTTGTGGTGGCCTATTTGCATGCTGTCGGTGAGGGGCTGCAAGAGTCCGTTGCCTTCACCGTTATCGGCATTAATCTCATTGATAAAATTTTAACGGTGCTGATTGTGTGGGTGCTTCTGCGTCGCATGCCAGAGCGCACGCGGCATAATTTCCCGCATATGGCTCCGATACGTTAATGCATCCTTTCACATGGCTAGCGCTCTGGCTCTGGTATTCCGTTAGTGCGCTGTTTGTGCCTCTGCCGATTCTCGTGGGATGGTGCATGGTGCCTGTGGTCATGATCATGATGTGGGCAGCGGCTCGCTGGCGTATCAAAATTGTGATGGCATTCATGATCCCCATGGGGATCGGGCTGTGGCTGGTTCATAGTCACTGGCTTCAATCGTTGTTTTCGCATAGTGACAATGTCAGTTTTGCCGCTCCGATGTTTGCCATTGTATTGTGGCTACGCCTATTCGTTTTCTTTGCAGCCGCTCAACTGTGGCTGCAAAAGGTGCCCACTCAGCAATTTGTTGCCGCTTTATTCTCTAGCCGTTTACCTGTCGGCATGGCTTATTTATGTGCAGGTCCTCTGCTCCTCAAGGAGCAACTTAAACAACAATTAGCCGCGATTAAAGAAGTACAAAGCGCGCGGGGCGTAAGTTTTGATGGTTCTCTTGTTCAGCGATTGAAAACGATCGTGCCGTTGCTTTCACCTATGCTCATGCAAAGTCTCAATGATTTAACCACGCGAAGCTCTGCGCTAGATGCGCGGGCATTTCGTCGTTACCCACATCGGACCGTACTGAAACCTATCTCCGAATATCGCTGGGAGCCATTTTTACGCGTTGTTTTACTGTGTTGTTTGCTCGTCGAAGGAGGCGCGTTTTGGCTTTATCACTCGATATCGATCGGTTAATGGTGGATGTGCATGGTGTTTATCAGCTAGGGCCAATAACCCTGAAGTTGGAAGAAGGGCAGTGGCTTGCCGTTCTCGGTGGCAATGGTTCTGGAAAAAGCCTACTTGCCAGATTACTGGTTGGCAGCCTTGAGGATGGTTCATTGCGACATATTCAAGGCAAGTGCGAGGTGTTGGGGAGCAACATTTTGCTTGAAAATGAGATGAAGCATACGCGCCAGTGGGTTCAACAATCGCCCTATTTACAGTTCTCTGGCTGCTGCTTCACCGTTGAGGATGAAATTGCCTTTGGGCCACAGAATTTAGCACTGCCTACAGCTGAAATAATGAGTCGGGTGGAGACTGCGCTGACGCGTTTTAAGTGCCAACATCTGCGGTTACGCAATCCCCAAACCCTATCGGGAGGTGAAGCTCAGAGGGTTTTACTGGCCTGTGTCTTGGTTATGCATCCAAAATTATTAGTGCTCGATCAGGCGTTGGGGCGATTAAGCCAAGAGGCAACCTATCAAGCGCTGGACGCTATTCAATGCTATGTCGAAGAATTGCAGTGTTCAGTGGCCATGCTTGAACATCGTCTTTTCCCCGCGGCCGATTATTGCTTGCAACGTGTATTGCTGGAAGAAGGAAGGACGCGTCCTTTTGAAGAGATTCCCCCGTCGTCACTCGTGCAACAAGTGGTTTTACCCGAACAATTGAAAACGATGCTATGGCAAGAAACTGAGAGTCTTAATGAGGCTGCGCGGGTTTTGGCTCCTTTTATGCGAGGTAGCCAACTATGCTAAATATAGAAAATATGGGCTTTGGCTGGGAGGCGGCAAATAACTGCCTGCAAGATGTCAATCTGCACATCAAACGTGGCGAACAATGGGTGATTACCGGAGAAAACGGTGCTGGAAAATCAACGTTGCTTCGACTCGCTGCGGGTTTACTCAAACCGAGCAGTGGAACGGTGTATTTAGATGGCGTGGATCTTGCTCGGATGAAGTCGGTAGAAAAAGCGGCGCAGATTGGTTTTTTATTTCAGGAAGTTGAACGCCAGCTGTTTCACAGTTCAGTGCGCGATGAAATTCGGTTTGGCCTACGGCTACAGCGTTTGCCCTCGGCGCTTATTGAAGAGCGCATACAACTGGCCATCGAAACGTGCGGTTTAGCCGCCGTTGCGAATAAACACCCGCTTGACTTGCACAGTGGACAGCGTCGTATGGTCGCCGTGGCGTGCCTATGTGCAATGCAGCCGCCCTTATTACTTTTAGACGAGCCGAGCCGCGATTTTGATCCTTATTGGATGGCGATCTTTGACGCTTGGTTGGAAAAAAACCGTCAACAGGGAACGACGGTGATCGCGATAAGCCACGATCCTGAGTTTTCTCAGCGTCACTTCCAACGCACTATTTTGGTCAATCAAGGAACAGCGCGAATATCTATTTAACATTCGTGGTGTACAGATCGCTTGCCTGCGCATGTTGTTGTCGAGCAAGAGGGTCCTGCTGATAGAATTTTACAAAATGCGCATACATGGCGGGAAAACGCCCGTAGAGCAGCTCTGGCGCGCTAAAAAAGTATTCAGAAAGCACGGCAAAACATTCTGCTGGTTCGCTAGCTGCGTAAGCATCAAGGCTGGTGGCTGCCTCACCGACAACGTCCACTTCGTCTTGAATAGAGTTCATCGCCGTTTGCAGATCATATTCCCATTGCGCAACGTCTTTAAGCGCAATCGGCGGAATGCCGGTAGCGACGCCAGCGTTACGCATATCGAGCTTATGTGCAGTTTCATGGATGATAAGGTTATAACCAGAAAGATCGAAAGAGTCCTTCACATCCATCAGATTCAAGATAACGGGCCCCTGCGCCGAACATTGACCTGCTTGTACCATAGGACCGGTATGAACTAAACCGATGTCATCTTGCCATTCTTCATGAAAAATAAAAGGCTCTGGATAAAGCAGGATCTCATGAAAGCCATCGAGCCAATCGATGCCAAGCTCAAGTACGGGAAGTGAAAAGAGTAAAGCGATGCGAGCCTCAAGCAGAGGCGAAATACGCAGGTCTTGCAATGGAACGATGCGTTTCAACTGCAAAAATTTTGAGGCAACCAGCGTTAATTTATGCAATTCGGATGGTGTGAGCGTTGCAAGCAGAGGAATAGCTAACGCCTCTTCCCAGGGGTAATTGGCAAGAGGATGATTTTCACCTGCGTTCCAAGGCCACTTAATCATTAGATTGCTCGCACCATGATGGTTTATTCACCACTGTTTTATCATGAAAAAGCGTCAGGATAAAACAGTAAACTAGGTGCGTAGATAATCATTTTTTTTACGATTAGTCTGTGATTAAACCCACGCTTGTTACTCGCTTGCATAAATAAATCAACATGTTGGCTACGCAATCTCCAGAGGTTCAGGTTTACCTAAAAGATAGCCTTGCAGGTATTCCACGCCTAGCGTGATCAACATATCGCGCTGCTCCTGTGTTTCTACGTATTCCGCGACGACTTTTAATTTCATTTCACCTGCAATTTCACAGATAGATTTTATGATCATCTGATCAACGCGGTTACTGGTAATATTTTTGACGAAATAACCATCTATTTTGATGATGTCGGCATTCAGCTTTTTTAATCGCTCATAGTTGGCAAATCCGGTACCAAAGTCGTCAATGGCAATTTGAAAGTGATAGTCGCGTAATGTACTGATGCAATGATGGACAGCGGCCGCATTGATGAAACCTTGCTCTTCGGTTACTTCAAAAACAACGGCGGAAGGGGGCACTCGGTGTTGCTCAAAAATAGCAATAATGCGCTCGGCAATACCATGCTGCATTAACGATAGAGGCATTAGATTAACGGAGAAACATACTTCTTCTGTGGCTAGGTTTTGCGTTCGTATGTATTTAACTACGTTCTCAACCATCAGCAGGTCGAAGCGTGGGCTAAGGTTAAATTCCGCGATTAAAGGAATAAATTTATCTGGCGTAATGATGTCATTGTTATCTTTCAGGCGCGCTAAAATTTCGTAATAGCGTGTACCATTTTTATGCTCAATCGGCTGCGCATGCAGCATGATGCTATTTTCATTAAGTGCATTTTTGATTTTTTGCAGCAGCATGACTCGGTCTGACACTTGGGTTGCGACGACCTGATTGCCCTCACTAAGGCATAACAGACGATCCTCTTGGCATGCTTTTTCACATAGATAGCTTAACTGACCAATACGGCGATGAAGATTATCTGTTTCACGATTAAGTTCGCCATAAGACAAACCATAGTGCAGTTCAACCGGAATATTATTCCAGCTTAACGGGTGCTCTTTGAGCTTTTGGCGTAGCGCATTTAAGCGGGGAATATTTTCGTATTCACTACCAGAAAGAAAAATGAGTAAATCACAGCTAGGTAATTGATATACACGCTCACCGCTGTCCAGATGACTATTAATTACGGCGGCAATGCTTTGTTTACAATGTATCCGCATGCGAAGCCCATAGTGGCGGCTAAGCAACTCGAGGCTGGAAAGATGCAGGTGACATAACACGCCTTTGGGATGAGCACGGACATGATGTTCGAGCGCTCGCAAATTAGGCAGCTTAGTCATAGGATCGGTTAACGCCATAAGCGCATAAACTTTCTGCATCCAGTCACTTTTCTTAAACATCATCGACAGATAAAAAATTGAAACGGTGAACGCGATAAATACCGAGGATATAAAGGTTAGCTCAAAGGCATTATTGGCGATGTGCAAAAAGCTTTTGCTATAGGTCAGAAGCATAAGCGCAGTGAACGACCACAGCATAATGATCAAGCGGGTACTAAAGCGTTTGATGCCGTAGTTAAAATGAACAAATATTGCAGGGGCAACAAAGCCTGAAAATAATACTGTATTGAAGGGTAGGCAAAATACAATCAAGAATAGGGCAAGTAACGCGAACCAACAGATATTGATCGCGCGGCCTTCATTGCTCACGGCTGACTTTAGATCAAACAAGAAAAAGGTTCGCGCATAGCGCCAATTTAGCAACATTCTTATACCGTAATAGAATATAACGCTAAAAATAACCGCGGCAATAATCAGGTTTTGAATATTAATGAGTGTGTAGACATCAGCACTCAGACTAAAGTAGCGTTCGAGCGTTGGTGGTGCGTCAATCAGCGTGCCGGAAGCCACAATCATCACCTTCATCCAGAAGGGGGCAATTAACCCTAGCCAAAATAGACGGACGCCGATCCCGTTATTACCGATATTATAACGCCAGCGTTTACCCAAAATCATCTCGACTACCCATGAACAGCCAGCCAAGGGGATGACAATACTCAAGGTCATCGCTATTGCCGATGAGGGCGTGAAGAACGGGATCATGAGATAGCTAATGCAATATGCGGCTGTCAGCGGGATTAATACGTTTCGCCCAAATAGCAGGATCATTGCAGCCGCCAAACTGACGGGTAAATAAGCTAAGTGAACATTTTCGTAATAGATAACAGCATGAGGTGAGATACTACGAGCGATGGGGAAAAAAAGTAGAGTGACAATAAACGCCGTTATTTGTTTTCTCAAGTTTGAGCTGAATTTAAAAGCCATCGCTAGTTCGCATTAGTCGGTTAGAGTTAATGTAAGAATATAATTTCACCGCATACATTAAAGCGTATAGGAGAATGATGTCTGTAGACTACAGTAGAACTTTATATTCTCTGAATGCCGTAATTGTTACATTTATTATCTGTTTTTTCAATTGAACTAATAATTTACAATATAAGAACAAATTTGGGGGCTTGGATTGTTGGTTTCAAATGATCATGAGCGGTAAAAACTGTTCCGCTAGATATTATTGCTTACGAATACAAGGCTATTTGGACGGAAACTGTATTTCCGTGGGATTATCTGCTCATCAAAGATTAGATATGTGGTGAATTTGTTATGAGTAATTTAACTCAAATAGAAAAGCCACGGTGTATCCGTGGCTTAGGTGATTGCTTAAACTGTGATATTGATCATCTTATTCTCTGCGTTATCACGGGTTACTTGCCCGGCATGCTTTGAGAATATCTAGATTTGGATCGTATTCTTTGGTCTGAACATTCATCATTGCTAGCATGGTATGGAATAGATTGTCATGCGAATAGTTGTTCGTCTTGGCAAGCTTGGCGACACAATCACGATCTATTCCATTGGCTTGAACAAAACCATCCGATAGCCACATTTCCATCGGGACTTTCGTTTGCTCATCGGGGGCAAATTTATAAGGCGTTCCATGTAAATATAGACCATCTTCGCCTAATGATTCACCGTGGTCAGATACATAATACAGCGCGACGTTATAGTCTTTTTCATATCCTTTAAGTCGCTGAATGAACTGGCTGACAACATAGTCGGTATACCTGATGGTGTTATCATAGGTATTCACTAATTCTTGCTGAGTGCAGTTTTCAATATCACTGCGCTGGCAGTCAGGAATAAAGAAACGAAACTCTTTAGGATAGCGTTTGTAGTATGTTGGACCATGGCTGCCGATAAGATGGAATGCCAGCGTCTTATTTTTTCCGTCATTCGGAATAAGTTTATCTAAATCTTTTAATAACACGGCGTCGTAGCAGGTTTCACCATCGCAAAGATTTTTGTCGCTATTCGTCGGCACTATCTGTGTTGGAATGCGATCGCAGGCGCCCTTGCAACCTTCATCATTATCTTTCCAGTAAGTGGACACGCCTGCTTTTTGCAAGATATCCATCAATCCTTCGCTGTTACGAGCCACGTTATTATCAAAGTGTGTGCGCGGCATATTTGAGAACATACACGGCACTGAAATAGCGGTTGCGGTGCCACATGAACTGACCTTAGAGAAATAAATCAGATCGGGCTCTTGGCTGGTATAAGGATTGGTTGGGCGAGCATAACCCTGTAACTGCTGGTTCTGATGGCGAGCGGTTTCTCCCACGATTAAAAAGACCAGCGTTGGCTTGCTGCCTGCTTTTTGTACTAATTTCGCATCGTCACCGATCTTACGGAACGGAATAGGTTTGGTTAGGTAGCGACGATTAATATATTGCGAAGCACTATAGAGATAGTTAGTTGGCACAATTTCCAAATTTAGCGTGCGGTTATTACGGCCAACGGATGCGTAGTCTTGGTAATAGAGGCTCGCGACCAACGCAATAATCAAAAGTGAAACCAGCATAGAAACTAGACGCAGCCCAAAGCGGGCGAGAAAGCCGTGCGCATAGATAATCTGGGTTCTCATCAATAGCACGCAGGGCAGAATGCCGGTGAACAACACCCACAATACCACCGAGAAATTGTAATACGACGAGGCTTCTGCGGGGTTGGTTTCAAAAATGTTTTCAATCATCGAGCGATCGAAAATGATCTTGTATTTCAATTGTGCGTAGCTAGCAAAGGCGCTAACTACCAGAATGATGCAAAAGAAAGGTTTGAAAATCGGTTTAAACGTGAACGGTGTAAAAACGAAGTTCAGAGCGGCAATCAGCACCAGTGGGATTGAAAATGCAAAGCCGAGTTTATAGTTATCTAACGAAGTCAGTATCCGATAGAAATGCAGCAAAATCGGTAAGTTAACGACGAGAGTAAAGTAAATTGCCAAAATAATGGTCAGTGATAAAAAACTGACTCTTAACGCCTTTCGCTGCAAGGTAAACGCTCCCCAAAACCCGTTAAATGACCATGTCTGATGGAATAGTGGCCAAGAATTAAGCGTAATAAATAAACCGCTTTTATAGTGGGGCAGATTAGCGAGCCAAACTTAAGATAGCCTTAAGCCATCAAGGCTTCAGGTGATAAGAACTCAGCGAGTGAAAACAGCGGAATGTCTGCAAAGTGAATGACATTGTGTGATAAAAAAACGCCGCATTGATTATCATGCGGCGTGAAATCTTTGGGCTAATCAGGTGAAGATTTAGCGATATTTAGCAAACGCCAAAATCACCGTCTTCTTGGTAGAGGGCCAAATGTGAAGCCGCTATAGTTTCCTGCTTTTCGCTTCCTAGCTCATTCCAAGAACAGGTAATGTCATTGCCATTAACCGCGGCAACCGTCATTCGCGGGCCACCGCTGGTTTTCTGCACGCTGTCACCAACTGAAAAAATCATGCTTCTCTCCTCAATAAATCGGTCTAAATAATAAACAGAATGCGTTTATCTGATTGAATGTTTAGATATTCAAATAAAGTATGCATTAAAAAATAGACCAAATTAGCCCCGATAAATAGTGAAAAGAACCGATGTCTATAGTGATAAAAATTGAATAACTTTCCGCTGGTGCAGATGCCTATTGGTTCACTCGAATCGCTTTTTCGGATGTCATAAAAAATTGCTCACTTAAAAAACTCATTGCTTTGTTTTTAAAAGTTATTTTCATTTCAAATACCAGAAGGTAACAACTGGCCACACTTTAATTCACAAATAATATGAGGTGAACGCTTGTTTTTTTATTAACCGTAATGATAATCGGTATCATTATTTTTACGGTTCTTTACATGCGCATTGTGCGCAGGCAAGAGAGAAAAGCATGTTTGTTCCCTTCCTCATCATGTTCCGCGAAGGCCTTGAAGCTGCGTTGATCGTCAGCCTTATCGCCAGTTATCTAAAGAGAACCCAGCGTTCGCAGTGGTTGGGCGTCGTCTGGATTGGTGTGATCCTCGCCGCTGCACTCTGTTTAGGATTGGGCATCTTCATCAATGAAACCACCGGTGAATTCCCGCAAAAGCAGCAAGAACTGTTCGAAGGACTGGTTGCGGTGGTCGCGGTCTGCATTCTGACCTACATGGTGTTCTGGATGCGTAAGGTTTCCCGCTCGGTAAAAACACATCTCGAAGGGGCGATCGATAACGCACTCAGTGCAGGTAGAGGACAGGGTTGGGCACTGGTAGCGATGGTCTTCTTCGCCGTGGCGCGAGAAGGGCTAGAGTCGGTCTTCTTCCTGCTGGCGGCATTCCAGCAAGACGTTGGCGTTCAGGCGCCCATCGGCGCGGTATTGGGGCTCGTCTGCGCCATTCTCGTCGGCATGATGATTTATTGGGGCGGAATAAAGCTGCACTTAGCTAAGTTCTTCAAATGGACAAGCCTCTTCATCCTGTTTGTCGCCGCAGGTCTTGCCGCAGGTGCAATACGCGCCTTCCATGAGGCCGGATTATGGAATTATCTGCAAGATATCGCCTTCAATCTTACCGATGTACTTTCTACCCATTCACTGTTAGGAACGTTTTTAGAAGGCATTTTAGGCTATCAAGAAGCGCCTTCGGTGAGTGAAGTGTTGGTCTATTTCCTGTATCTGATCCCCGCACTGATTTTCTTCTTCATGCCACAGCGCGCAGATGTTGCGGCGGTGAATAGTAAAGCGGGTCATTCACGTTAATGAGTTTTCAATACGATTATCCTATTTCTCAGGGAGTTATTTCTATGTCTAACAAGACTTTCCGCCGCACTGCGCTGTCTTTAGCTTTACTGGCCTTACCTGCGACCGCGGCATTTGCCGCCGACGCATTGCCGCAGGTGAAAATCGCGGTCAATGACAAACAGTGTGAGCCGATGACGCTCACTATTCCTGCCGGAAAAACCCAGTTCATCGTGCATAACAACAGCCAAAAAGGTCTGGAGTGGGAAATTCTTAAAGGTGTCATGGTGGTGGAAGAGCGCGAAAATATCGCCCCAGGATTCACCCAAAAAATGACGGCAACCCTTGAGCCGGGTGAATACGATATGACCTGCGGGCTGCTGAGTAATCCGAAGGGAAAAATCATTGTTCAGGCCGCCGACGGCGCAGCCGCGGTGAAGACTGACGCAATGGCGCTGGTGGGGCCGATTGCAGAATACAAAATTTATGTCATGCAAGAAGTTAAACAGCTGGTTGAGCAGACTAAAGCCTTCACCGATGCAGTGAAAAAAGGCGATCTGGCAACGGCACAAAAACTTTATGCTCCAACGCGTCAGCATTATGAGCGCATTGAACCGATTGCAGAATTGTTCTCCGATCTCGATGGCAGCATTGATGCGCGTGAAGACGACTACGAACAAAAGGCGCAAGATCCTAATTTCACCGGTTTCCACCGTCTAGAAAAAGTGTTGTTTGGTGACAAAACCACGAAAGGAATGGACGGCTATGCGGATCGTCTGATGAAAGACGTGCTTGAACTACAAACCCGCGTGACGACGCTGACCTTTGCTCCAAGCAAAGTCGTCGGTGGCGCGGCAGGTCTTATCGAAGAAGTGGCGGCAAGCAAAATTAGCGGTGAAGAAGATCGCTACAGCCGCACCGACCTGTGGGATTTCCGTGCCAACGTTGATGGCGCACAAAAGATTGTGAATCTGCTGCGTCCGATGCTGGAAAAAGCGAATCCTCAGCTGCTCGCCAAAATTGACGCCAACTTTAAAACCGTTGATTCGATCTTAGACAAATACCGTACCAAAGACGGCTATGAGTCTTACGAAAAACTCACCACCGCAGATCGCAATGCGATGAAAGGGCCAATCACTGCGCTGGCAGAAGATTTAGCGCAGCTGCGTGGTGTGTTAGGGCTCGATTAAGATTAGCGATGCGGTTAGAAAGTGAGCGTTCAAAAGCTAGAGCTAAAAAGCGAATCGTAGAAAACTGGGATTCGCAATATTGGGGTTAAAGAAATGAGTGGTAAAGGATGCCCGATCACCGGGCTGACGGGGGAGGCCGAAATGCCTTCCCGCCGCCGTTTACTGTTAGGTGCCGGCGCGTTAAGCGGCGCCTTGGTACTTGGTGGAACAGTAAAGGCAGATACCGGCACCAAACCGTTGGCGACGGATAAATACCCCGAGAGTGCGCGCTGGCAGAAACAGCCCTTCTATGGGGAGCACCAGGCTGGCGTTCTGACGCCGCAGCAGGCTTCGGCTATGCTGGTTGCCTTTGACGTGCTGGCGACGAACGCTGACGACTTGCAGCGCTTAATGAAGCTGCTCACCGAACGTATTGCCTTTTTGACGCACGGCGGTGAAGCGCCGCACGCGGATGCCAAATTGCCGCCGATGGATTCCGGCATCATGGGGCCGGATATTTACCCTGATAATTTGACGATTACCGTGTCAGTAGGGGATTCCCTGTTCGACGAGCGTTTTGGCTTGGCTGCGCTCAAGCCGCTTCAGTTGCAAAAAATGACGCGTTTCCCTAATGACTCGCTGGATGCGGCGATCTGTCACGGCGACCTATTGCTTCAAATTTGCAGCAACAGCAACGACAGCGTGATCCACGCGCTGCGCGACATTATCAAATACACGCCAGACTTACTCAGCGTGCGCTGGCGGCGGGAAGGTTTCATCTCAACCCATGCGGCACAAAGCCATGGCAAAGAAACGCCGATCAATCTTCTGGGTTTCAAAGACGGTACGGCAAACCCAAACGCCGACGACAAGCCTCTGATGAACGACATCGTGTGGGTCACCGCTGACCAAAAAGAACCGGCATGGGCGGTGGGCGGCAGCTATCAAGCGGTACGAATTATTCGTTTTCGCGTCGAGTTTTGGGATCGCACGCCGCTGCAAGAGCAGCAAACAATTTTCGGCCGTGATAAAGCGAGCGGTGCGCCACTCGGCATGACGCATGAGCACGATGAACCGGATTACACTCAAGATCCTGAGGGAAAAGTGATTCCGCTGGATGCGCATATTCGTCTGGCTAATCCTCGAACTCAAGAAACACACAGCAGCTTAATGATGCGCCGTGGTTACAGCTATTCGCAGGGCGTATCTAACTCCGGTCAGCTTGATATGGGATTGCTGTTTGTGTGCTATCAACACGATCTGGATAAAGGCTTCATTACCGTACAAAAACGTCTGAACGGCGAAGCGTTAGAGGAATACATCAAACCGATCGGCGGTGGATATTTCTTTGTACTGCCGGGAGTGAAAGATAAAAATCACTATCTGGGCGAGGGACTGTTCCAGAAGATTTAGTTGAAATATGAATGAGATAAGAACCTAAACTCACGATTTGAACGCCAGCATCCTGCTGGCGTTTTTTGTTTTAGCCGCCAAACCCCGCAGATACTCCTCAAGGGTTATCCCAAGAAAAAGTGCATTCTTTAAGTTGCATTTGAAATGCATATTAAATACTATAATTGCAAAGACGCATTTGAAATGCATATTTAAGAAAGAGCAATAATCAGGAGTGGGTCATGGCTATTCAGGTAAAAAACAACGTCTACTGGGTTGGTAAACAAGACTGGGAACTGCGCGAATTTCACGGCAGCGAATACTCGACTCACAAAGGCTCTAGCTACAACAGCTATCTGATTAAAGAAGAAAAGAACGTTCTGATCGATACCGTCTGGACACCATACGCCGCCGAGTTTGTGGCGAATTTAGAGCGCGAAATCGATCTCGATAAAATTGATTACATCATTGCCAACCACGCAGAAAGCGACCACAGCGGCGCATTGCCTGCGCTGATGGCTAAAATCCCGAACACCCCCATTTACTGCACCGCCAACGGCGTGAATTCCATCAAAGGTCATTATCACCAAGATTGGAATTTCCGCGTGGTAAAAACCGGCGATTCTATTGATATCGGCAACGGTAAAAAATTAGTGTTCGTTGAAGCGCCAATGCTGCATTGGCCAGACAGCATGATGACGTACATGACGGAAGACGCTCTGCTGTTCAGTAACGACGCTTTTGGTCAGCATCTCGCCAGTGCGTGTTTGTTCAATGACGAAATTGACCAAAACGAACTGTATAACGAATGCATCAAGTACTACGCCAATATCCTGACGCCGTTCAGCAAACTGGTCACGAAAAAGATTGAAGAAGTGTTATCACTGAATTTGCCGCTCGATATGATCTGTACTTCGCATGGCATTATCTGGCGCGATAATCCGGCGCAGATCGTTGAAAACTATCTCAAATGGGCAGACAGCTATCAGGAAAACCAAATTACCCTGATCTACGACACCATGTGGAATGGCACGCGCACCATGTCTGAGGCGATTGCGCGCGGTATTCGTCAGGCCGATCCTAGCGTAGTGGTCAAACAGTTCAATCTGGCAAACTCAGATAAGAATGACGTACTGACCGAAGTGTTCAAATCGAAAGGAATTTTGGTCGGCTCTCCAACGGTTAATAACGTGATGTTGCCGCAGGTGGCTGGGTTATTAGAAGAGATGCAAGGGTTGCGCTTTACCGGAAAAGCCGCGGCGGCGTTTGGTAGCCATGGCTGGAGCGGTGGTGCCGTCGACCGTATCTCTTCACGCCTGCAAGATTGCGGATTTATGATGATGCGTGGCATCAAAGCCGAGTGGAAACCGACCGAAGACGCGGTTGCTCAGTGTGAAGCCTTCGGCGCTGAATTTGCTCGCCAGCTTGGTGCTCCCGCATGTTGTGACAGCGGTTGCGCAGGCGCAGAAAAATCCTCTTCAGGTAAATGGATCTGCCGCACCTGTTCATGGGTTTACGATCCTGAACTGGGCGAGCCAAATCAGGGCGTTCCGGCCGGTACCGCATGGGAAGACGTGCCGGACAGTTTCCTCTGCCCAGTGTGCCTGATGGGCAAAGACGACTTCTATCCTGCTGACTGAGGAACATATTATGGCTGAGAATCATCCTGTCATTATTGTTGGCAGTGGTCATGCAGGGCTACAACTGGCGCGCAACGTGCGCCGGTTACAGCCGACCTCTGGGCTAGTGATGATCTGCGCCGATGACGGCGTGGATTACGCCAAACCGCAGCTGAGCCATGCCTTTAGCCAGCAACAAAGCGCAGAGCAGCTGACGCGCAAAACCGCTCAGGAACTGCGCCAAGAGCTAAAAATGATGCTGCTCACCGAACAGCGCGTTGAGGCAATCCATCCCGCAGAACAAACGATTGTGGTCAATGGGCGTACTTTGGCCTACAGCAAACTGATCTTAGCCACGGGGGCTCGCGCTTTTGTTCCTCCGGTAGCGGGTGATGCGAGCGATGACATCAAAACGCTCAACAGCCTGCAAGAGTATCGCCATCTGCGCGAACGAATGATGCAAGGCGATCGAGTTTTGGTGCTCGGCGGCGGTTTGATCGGCACTGAAATTGCGCACGATCTTGCCGTGGCGGGTAAACAGGTCAGCGTATGCGATCCTTCCGCGCAGATTCTGGCGAGTCTTTTACCTGAGTTTGCCGCGCAGCGGCTGGCGGAAACGCTACAAGCGCTATCTTGCGATCTGTTGCTGAACAACACGTTGGAGATGCTACAGCGTCTGCCTCAAGGCCTGCGAGCTACGTTCACCAACGGAGATGCTCGCGAGTTCGACCATGTTATTTGTGCCGCTGGGCTACGCCCAAATAGCGAGCTTGCCGCACAGGCGGGGCTGAACGTTGAACGAGGCATCGTGGTTGATAGCCAGCTTCGTACCTCCGATCCCTATATTTACGCCTTGGGTGATGTAGCGCAGATTGATGGCCGCTTATGGCCGTTCTTACAGCCGATTTCGCAGTGTGCCGCGGCGTTGGCAAAAACGATCGCGGGTGAACCGACTCACGTCACGCTGCCGGTGATGCCGGTCAATGTAAAAACGCCGCGCTTCCCGCTACAGCTAGCCGGGGAAACACGGGCTGCCGACGTAGATTGGCAGATAGAACAAGATGCCGACAGCCTATTGGCGAAAGCCTATCGCGACGAAAAGTTAGTGGGTTATATCGCGGGCGGCACCGCACAGATGCAAGGCTTGGCGCTATTGCGTCAGCTCTCAATATAAAGTGAAAAGGTGAAGACTATGTTCAAGATCCCAGCAAACTATCATGTTACTCGTAGCACACCGTTCTTCAATCGCCAGACCGTACCAGCGGCGTTGCTAAGCCATCACAACACCAAAGCAGGTGTGTACGGCCGACTCTCTGTGATGCAGGGCGCGGTCAAATATTATGGCTTTGCCAACGAACAGGCTCAGACGCCAGAAATTGAAGTCACTATCAATGCAGGGCAATTTGGTGTTTCACCGCCGCAATACTGGCACAAAGTCGAGCTGCTGACCGAAGACACCTATTTCAATCTAGATTTCTTTGCTCAAGATAGTGCAGATACAGAGAAGAGCGATTTAACCAAAGTGGTTGATTGCTAACCTCTAACACAATGTCCCTTCTAGTTTTATCTCCTCCCCGCTCAAGGGGAGGAGTAACCCCAAACGATCCCGCAATAAACCTAAATTTCTGCCCCTTATTCTCGCCATGGCTTTTTATCTCATCTGTCATCCTATGCACTGACTAATTTTCATTTTTAGCAAAAGCCTTGGGATTGCGCGGTGTCAGAAGATAGCGATCTAGAAAAAACAGAAGACCCCACATCCCACAAACTTGAAAAGGCGCGTGAGAAGGGACAAGTACCGCGTTCGCGTGAGCTGACCTCAATGCTGATGCTGGCGGCGGGTCTTTCTATTCTATTGATCGGCGGAGAGCATTTGGCTCGCCAGCTTTCGGCGATGATTTCGCAAGGTTTACAGTTCGACCAACTATTAATTAGCAATGACAAACAGATGCTGCGCCAGCTTGGCAATTTATTGCAGCAGGCCGTGGCGGCGCTCATGCCTGTACTGCTGGGTCTGATGATGGTCGGCTGGGCCGCGCCGATGCTGATCGGCGGTTTTTTCTTTAATCCGGGTTCGATCAAGTTTGATTTAAGCAAGATGAGTCTGCTGTCGGGACTAAAACGCTTGTTTTCCAGCCAGGCGTTAGCGGAGTTGCTGAAAGGCGTGCTGAAGGTGGTTCTGGTCAGTTGGGTTGCCGGATGGTTTATCTGGCATTACTGGGGACAAATGCTAGCGCTTATTGCTGAGTCGCCCCTTGACGCAATGGGCGATGCGCTGCATCTGATTGGCATGTGCGGGCTGTTGATTGTATTAGGGCTGGTGCCGATGGTGGCGTTTGACGTCTTCTACCAGATCTGGAGCAACATCAGCAAACTCAAAATGACCAAGCAGGAAATCAAAGACGAATTTAAAGAACAAGAGGGCGATCCGCACGTCAAGGGACGCATTCGCCAGCAACAACGTGCCGCTGCGCGCCGCCGTATGATGAGCGATGTGCCTAAGGCCGATGTGATTGTGACCAACCCGACGCACTATGCAGTGGCCTTGCAGTATCAGGAAAACAAAATGAGCGCCCCAAAAGTGTTAGCAAAAGGGGCCGGAGAGATTGCGCTACGTATTAAAGAACTGGGAAATCAGCATCGAATCCCTCAGCTAGAAGCACCGCCGCTCGCCCGTGCGCTCTATAAACACAGCGAGATTGGACACCATATTCCCGCCACGCTATATGCCGCGGTTGCCGAGGTTTTAGCGTGGGTCTACCAGCTAAAACGTTGGCAGAAAGAGGGCGGTTTAGCACCGAAGAAACCACAAAACTTGCCAGTGCCGGAAGCACTGGATTTTGCCGGAGAGAAGACCACCGATGAGTAATTTGGCTGCGTTATTACGCATACAGGGAATGAATGGATCCCAGTGGAAGGTGCTGGCTGGCCCGATCCTGATCCTGATGATCCTTTCCATGATGGTGCTACCGCTGCCGCCATTCATTCTAGATTTATTGTTTACCTTCAACATTGCGCTGTCGATTATGGTTCTGCTGGTGGCGATGTTTACCCAGCGCACGCTTGAGTTTGCGGCGTTCCCAACCATCCTGCTGTTTTCCACCTTACTGCGACTCTCGCTGAACGTGGCATCAACGCGCGTTATCTTGCTGGATGGGCACACCGGTGGTGCCGCTGCGGGGCGGGTTATCGAAGCCTTTGGTCACTTCTTGGTCGGCGGCAACTTTGCCATTGGTATCGTAGTCTTCATCATTTTGGTGTTGATTAACTTCATGGTTATCACCAAAGGTGCAGGGCGTATTGCTGAAGTCGGGGCTCGCTTTGTATTAGACGGTATGCCGGGTAAACAGATGGCGATTGACGCCGATCTCAACGCCGGCTTGATTGGTGAAGATGAGGCGAAAAAACGCCGCTCCGAAGTGACGCAGGAAGCTGACTTCTACGGTTCCATGGACGGTGCGAGTAAATTTGTGCGCGGCGATGCGGTTGCCGGACTAATGATCATGGCGCTCAACGTGGTCGGCGGGCTGCTGGTGGGGGTTATTCAGCACGGCATGCCCGTTGGGCAAGCGGCTGAAACGTATACCTTGCTGACCATCGGTGACGGGTTGGTTGCTCAGATCCCTGCGCTGGTTATCTCCACCGCGGCAGGTGTGATCGTGACCCGCGTCAGTACCGATCAAGACGTTGGTGAACAGATGGTCACCCAGCTGTTTAGCAATCCACGCGTCATGATTTTAAGTGCTTCGGTGCTCGGGCTACTAGGCCTTGTGCCGGGGATGCCAAATCTGGTGTTCCTACTGTTTACCGCAGCATTGCTGGGTATTGCTTATTGGATTAGCAAGCGAGAAGGGCGTGCGGCACCATCGCAGGCTGAACAAGCTATCCCTGAAGCGCCTCCGGTGGTTGAAGCCACATGGGAAGATGTTCAGCTTGAAGATCCTCTGGGGCTAGAGGTGGGGTATCGCCTGATTCCAATGGTCGATTTCCAACAAAACGGCGAATTGCTTGGGCGTATCCGCAGCATTCGTAAGAAGTTTGCACAAACCATGGGCTTTTTACCGCCGGTGGTACATATCCGCGACAATCTGGAGTTGAGCCCGTCGGGTTACCGAATTTTGCTCAAAGGGATTGAAGCGGGACGCGGTGAGGCACATCCGGGCCGCTGGTTGGCGATTAATCCGGGCAGTGCGGCGGGAACTTTAGAAGGCGAGGCCACGGTCGATCCCGCGTTCGGTCTTCCTGCCATTTGGATTGATAACGCTTTGCGGGAGCAGGCGCAGATTCAAGGTTTCACGGTGGTCGAAGCCAGCACGGTGGTGGCAACGCACCTTAACCATTTGGTCGGCAATCATGCCAGCGAGCTGTTTGGTCGCCAAGAAGCCCAGCAGCTGCTGGAGCGTGTTACGCAGGAAATGCCTAAGCTGACCGACGATCTGATCCCAGGCACTGTCACCCTGACTACGTTGCACAAAGTTCTGCAAAATCTGCTGGCGGAAAAAGTCTCGATTCGTGATATGCGCACAATCATTGAAACACTGTCTGAACATGCGCCGACGCAAAGTGACCCTTATGAACTAACGTCGGTGATCCGCGTGGCGCTAGGCCGTGCGATTACCCAACAGTGGTTCCCAGGCGAGGGCGAGATTCAGGTCATTGGTTTGGACACGCCGCTTGAGCGCTTGTTACTACAGGCACTACAAGGCGGTGGCGGTTTAGAACCCGGTTTGGCCGATCGTTTATTAGAGCAGGCGCAGCAGGCATTACAGCGTCAGGAACTGCTCGGTGCGCCGCCGGTGCTGCTGGTCAACCACGCGCTGCGCCCTCTGTTAGCGCGCTTCCTGCATCGCTCGCTGCCGCAGCTGGTGGTATTGTCGAATATGGAGATCAGCGACAACCGCCAGATACGAATGACGTCAACCATTGGTTCAGCATAATGAAACGCGCCATTTCACTCACACTTCTGATGATATTTTCCAGCTCTGCCAGCGCCGCTGGCGGCAGTTGGTCGGCAGATAGCACTGGCGCAACGCTCAGCCATAAAGGCGTGAGCGTCACGTCACGCCCGTTAAGTCCTTCAGTGGGAATTCCTGCTGGAGCCACGATTCAAGATGTGGTTTGGCGCTATCAGCTACTAAATCCTGCGCCAGCAGGATTAGCGGTACAGCTTTGCTCCCCGCAACGCTGCTTTTGGCTAGACAGTGCCAATGGACAAAGCTCGGCGCTACAGGGCGAATCCGCCGCATCCCCATTGACGATGACGCTACAAATTCCGGGCAAAGGCGTGATTTACCCACCGGTACGCGTGGTGAGTCAGCAGGTGATTGTGAATTATCGCTGAGGCGAACCATCCCACCGTTTTAAACATAGATAAGTACTAATCCCCATCCCAACCCTCCCTGTAATGGGGGGGAACCAAACTGCGTAAATAGATAGGAAGCTCGATCCGCCTTTCTTTTTAAAAAGGGAGGTTATCTATGCCGTAGGTGGAGAAGTTCAAATGTTATCTTCGAGATATAAGAATATCTCGATCTGCTCCTCCCCCTGCGAAGGGGGAGGCTGGGAGGGGGTATTTCTAGAGGCTCTGAGATATCTGGTGTGGTCGAACTAAATACTCAACTTCCTACCCGTAATCATCCCGCTTTGCGCCTGCCCATCGGGGCCATACAGCGACTGGCCATGACGGCTTTTCAGCGTATCCAGTGCGCCTTGATTGCGAGTGAGGTGTTGGTTAAGCAACATGCCGTTGTGCTGGTTCATATCGTGTAATCTCTTGGTGAGATCCATGATGTTTTGCCACAGCGTGAAAAGTTCGGCATCTTCTGAATGGGGGGCTTGATCGCCGGTATTATGACGATGCTGTTCCTGATGGCGAAGCGTGGCGAGCAGATTCTCTTTTTCTAACGTGGCGGCCTGCAAACGCACAGCGTCTACACGACCGGCACACAATAGCGACTGTTCGTTTTCAAGCTCAACTTCAAGCGTTTTCAGGGTGTCCAACATGTGTTGCAGCACGTCTAACGTTCCGGGCATAAATGACTACCTGTCAGTCGTTTGATTTCAGTAAATCGTGGGTATCCTGCAACAGTGCGTCGGCAATTTTTCCGGTATCCATGCTCAGTTCGCCGTTGCGGATAGCCAGCTTCAATGCTTCAACGCGTTCAACGTTGATGTCTTGGCCGTTAGGCTGCATCAAGCGTGACTGTGCATCGCTTAATTTAACCTGTGCGCCGTCAACCGCAGGTTGGCTGGCCGCCTCTTTGCGTTTCTGTTGCTGAATTTCGGATGCTTCTCTTGGCTGAATCGGACTTACACCGCTCAGCGAATGGGTGCGATCTATGCTCATTGTCATTATCTCACTGGTTAGTTGGCGCTAGCCTGTTCTGTCATTAAACACAGCGACAACGTGTTTTTCTCTGTTTGTACCATCGGCCCGGCAGCCAATAACTTTAGTCATAATTGCTTTTTTCGCTCGGTTTATTGCATTTTTTTTTCAAAAAACGCTAAAAAACGCCGTCAAAGCCTGAAACGATTACATTAACAGCGTTATTGAGCCCTGTTCGGTGGCTTTGCCGGTGATAATTTGTCCTGATGCTAGCCGAACCCGAACGCTGTCGGCGATAGCCGCATTGTTGAGTGCCTTCCCTTCGCTGGTGACGTTGAAGCCGTCTCCCTGAGCCAAAATCTGCACCGACTGTCCCGCTTTGATTATCCATGAACGGCGGATCATAGATGTGGTGACCGTTTGACCTGCGGCTAAATCACGCGTTAATACCGCGCTGTCGAGCTGGCTTATTTCCATAATGCTGCCCGCCGGAAGCTTATCCAAACGTCCCTGCGTCATTTTAAAATCCGCTGGGCTGATATGCTGCCCGCGCGTCAACGGAGATTGAGCAACGGGGTATTCCCCAGTCACTTGAACTTCAACCTGCAAATAGCGTTTATCCTGAGGACATTGGGCAAGCACGCTCACGGTTCCCCAACGACGCGCCGAAGAGGGCATGGAAAACTGTGGCATTTCACACTTTGGCCATTGTGACTGCGGGGAGCGGATATTAACGTTTACCTGCTGATTCTCTGCGCTGTATTGCTGGCTAAAAAACTGGTGCAGCCCTTCTTCAAGCGCTGATGCCGCTTGAGCAGCTGGCAAGAATAAACAGCCTAATAGGGCGGCATTTATGATGAACAGCGGCTTTAATGAGCCAAAACGCATATGGCCTCCGCAGGCGATAATGACGGTATTGGGATAACTTAAGTTCCTTAGTCTAACGTCTTCATCGCAAAATAAAGGCCACAAATAGCGCCGCATTATGCCCTTATTCCTCCCATCACCTGTATTAACCCACGTCTATGCTATCCACTCCAAATTGTCATTCTTGACGATCTGCTGGCCCGTTTTACGCGGCGGCAGCCCGTCCTAAACCACTTAGCGGAGAAGGTATGCTCGATAAACTGGATGCTGCGTTACGTTTTCAGCAAGAAGCTTTAAACCTACGCGCACAGCGTCAGGAAATCCTGGCTGCCAATATCGCCAATGCTGATACCCCTGGTTTCTAAGCCAGAGATATTGATTTTTCATCACAGCTCACGCGAGCCATTGAACAAGGCCGAGTGAACGGCAGCGGTGTCTCTCTGACGACCACCTCCAGCCGTCATATCCCAGCCCAGAATTTCCAGCCACCTGAATTGGACATGCTTTATCGCGTGCCCGATCAGCCTTCGCTGGATGGCAATACCGTAGATATGGATCGCGAACGTACACAGTTCGCTGATAACAGTCTGCGTTACCAAACCGATCTCACCGTTATCAGCGGGCAGATCAAAAGCATGATGTCTGTGTTGCAACAAGGATAACGACCATGTCGATGCTCAGCATTTTTGATATTTCCGGATCGGCGCTAGCGGCTCAGTCGCAGCGTATGAACGTGGCGGCCAGCAACATGGCTAACGCCGACAGCGTAACCGGACCGGACGGCGAACCATACCGCGCCAAGCAGGTGGTATTTGAAGTTCAGGCTGCGCCAGGGCAGGAAACCGGCGGAGTGAAAGTCTCGCAGCTGGTGGACGATCCGTCGCCAGAGCGTTTGGTGTACCAACCGGGTAATCCGTTAGCCGATGCCAAAGGGTATGTGCGGATGCCTAACGTCGACGTCGTAGGGGAAATGGTGAACTCCATTGCCGCCTCACGCAGCTATCAGGCGAACGTCGAAGTCCTCAACACCACCAAATCGTTAATGATGAAAACATTAACGCTTGGCCAATAACAGGAGGCGCTATGGCAGTTTCTGTCTCGCTTAATGATCCGGTTGATATTTCCAGCGCAACCAACAAAAACACCAAAGTTACGGGCAGCGATGGATTAACCAGCCAGAACAGTCAGGACTTAAGCAACAGCTTCCTGACGCTTCTGGTTGCGCAGCTAAAGAATCAGGACCCAACCAATCCACTACAAAACAATGAGCTGACCAGCCAGCTGGCGCAGATCAACACCGTTAGCGGCATTGAAAAACTCAATACCACGCTGGGATCTATTTCCGGCCAGATCAATAGCAACCAGTCTCTACAGGCCAGCAACCTGATTGGTCATGGCGTAATGATCCCAGGCAAAACTATTTTGGCCGGTAAAGAAGAAGGTGACACCACGACCAGCACCACACCGTTTGGGTTTGAGCTGGAAAGTGGGGCGCAAAGCGTGGTGGTTAGCATCAGCGATGCGAACGGCGTGGTTGTTAAGCAAATTGACTTAGGCACCCAAACCGCGGGCGTCCACAGCTACACCTGGGACGGTACGCAAACCGACGGCACCAATGTGCCAAACGGTGCTTACACCTTCAGCGTTAGCGCCACTAACCAAGGCCAGCAGATGGTGGTTCAGCCCCTGCACTTTGGCTTAGTTAACGGCGTAACCAAAAACGGCAATGGCGCATTGCTGGAGCTCGGTATGGCGGGCACTGCTTCGCTTGATGACGTGCGCCAGATTTTGTAGCACTGACGGATTTATCTAATCGCTTATTTTGACCTTCAGATACAGGACCTCACATGGGATTCAACCAAGCAGTCAGCGGCTTAAACGCCGCCGCCAGTAACCTCGACGTTATCGGCAACAACATCGCTAACTCACAAACCGTAGGGTTTAAATCCGGCTCTGTAACCTTTGCCGACATGTTTGCAGGCTCAAAAGTGGGTCTAGGCGTAAAAGTTGCCAGCGTACAGCAGGACTTCACCGACGGTATCACCACCACCACTAACCGTGGTTTGGATGTGGCGATCAGCGGTAACGGTTTCTTCCGTATGCAAGATGCCAACGGTGGCGTTTATTACTCACGTAATGGCCAGTTCACCAAAAATCAGGACAACTACCTGACCAACGCGCAGGGCGTATTCCTGACTGGCTATCCAGCAGCAGGCTCACCGCCAACCATTCAGCAGGGTGCGCAGCCTTCACCAATTCAGATCCCAACCGGCATGATGCCAGCCAAGGCCAGTAGCTCAGGCAACATGAGCATGAACCTGAACTCGGCGCATGAAGTACCGAAGAATAACCCGTTCAAAGTGGACGACGTTGATTCCTATACCTATGCCGCGTCCATCACCACCTACGATTCGCTGGGTAACTCCCACAACATGAATCTCTATTTTGTGAAGGGCCCATCTACCGCGGCAACACCTCCAGCGACTGGTACCACAACACCGTGGACGGTGTATAGCGTGGACAGCGCCGCCGCAACGGGTACTGCACCGCAGAACGCGGGGCAACTGGTGTTTGACCAAAACGGTACGCTGCAAAATTCCGGCACGCCTTTAGCGCTGAACATGGCGGCTAACAACGGTGCGCCAGCGCAAAACTTCAACCTGACCTTCACCGGTTCTATGCAGCAAAACACCGGTAAAGATGGTGTGACCGCCAAGAGCCAAGACGGCTACGCCGCAGGTGAGATGACCGGCTATCAGATTAACGATGACGGCACTATTACCGGTACCTACTCCAACCAGCAAACTCAGCTGCTTGCCCAGATTGTGATGGCCAACTTTGCCAACCCAGAAGGCCTACAGTCTGAGGGCAACAACATGTGGAAAGAGAGCGCGACTTCCGGTCAGGCGATTGTGGGGGTTCCGGGCGCAAGCGGCTTGGGCGCATTGACCAGCGGCGCGGTGGAAGCGTCAAACGTCGATCTGAGTAAAGAACTGGTCAACATGATTGTTGCTCAGCGTAACTACCAGTCCAACGCGCAGACCATCAAAACGCAGGATCAGATCCTGCAAACGCTGGTTAACCTGCGTTAATTATCACTTACCCACATCTTCTGGGCGCAGAGGAAACTCGCTGCGCTCAGAGGTAACAGGCAGATGCTATGGATCACGCGATTTATACCGCGATGGGGGCCGCAAGCCAAACCCTCGAACAGCAGTCAATTACCGCCAACAACATGGCGAACGCCAGCACGCCCGGCTTTCGTGCTCAGTTGGCCGCGCTACGCGCCGTGCCAGTTGAAGGCGATAGCATTGAAACCCGCACGCTGGTCACCGCCTCAACGCCGATGCACGACATGAGCATGGGCAAGCTGGACTATACCGCGCGCCCTCTGGACGTGGCTTTGCAGCAGGATGGCTGGCTGGCAGTGCGTAATGCTGACGGTACGGAAGCCTATACCCGTAACGGTAATTTGCAGATTAACACAGCAGGACAGCTGACCTCGCAGGGCAATTTAGTGATAGGCGATAACGGCCCGATTGCGATTCCCGATCGCGCTGAAGTCACTATCGCGGCTGACGGCACCATCACCGCGCTCGGCGCAGGCGACCAGCCAAATACCACGACTCAGGTTGGGCGTTTAAAGCTGGTGAAAGCCACGGCGCAGGAAGTTCAGCACGGTGACGACGGCCTGTTTCATCTCACGGCTGAAGCACAGCAGCAACGCGGTGCCACGCTGACGCTCGATCCTGAGGTTCGTCTGATGCCCGGCGTGTTGGAAGGAAGCAACGTTAAACCGGTGGATACGATGGTCGATATGATCGCCAACGCCCGTCGTTTTGAAATGCAGATGAAGGTCATTCGCAGCGTGGATGACAACGAACAAAAAGCCAACCAGCTGTTGTCATTGAGTTAATAGCCGCTGCGCGATTTGAATAACTGTAGGAGTGTTTGAATGATCCGTTCACTGTACATCGCAAAAACCGGGCTCGAAGCCCAGCAAACTAACATGGATGTTATCGCCAACAACTTGGCGAACGTCAGCACCAACGGCTTTAAACGCCAACGTGCGGTATTTGAAGATCTGATGTACCAAACGCTGCGCCAGCCGGGAGCACAATCTTCCGAGCAAACGACGCTGCCTTCGGGGTTACAGATTGGTACCGGTGTGCGTCCTGTTGCTACCGAGCGCCTGCATAGCCAAGGCAACCTGTCGCAAACCGACAACAGCCGTGACGTGGCAATCAAAGGTCAAGGTTTCTTCCAAGTACAGCAGCCGGACGGCACGCTGGCCTATACCCGCGATGGTTCATTTCAGGTTGACCAAAATGGTCAGTTGGTAACCTCAAGTGGTTTCCAAATTGTGCCTGCGATCACCATCCCTGCCAACGCCACCAAGCTGACCATCGGCCGTGACGGTATTGTGAGCGTGAACCAGCAAGGTCAAACCGCGACCACGCAGGTTGGACAGCTGACGCTAACCACCTTTATTAACGATGCGGGTTTGGAAAGCGTGGGTGAGAATCTGTATCAAGAAACAGAAAGCTCTGGCGCACCGACCGAAAGCACGCCTGGCCTGAACGGCGCTGGCATGTTGTATCAAGGCTATGTTGAAACCTCGAACGTCAATGTGGCGGAAGAGCTGGTCAATATGATCCAAACTCAGCGCGCCTATGAGATCAACAGTAAAGCAGTGACAACGTCTGACCAGATGCTGCAGCGCTTAACGCAGCTCTAAGGACTGATAGCCGCATGTTTATTGAGACATCAGACGTCAGCTATAACCCCACCTTACCCCATACCTCTGGGGACGGTAGGAATGCGATCGGCTCCTTCCCCTGCAAAGGGGAAGGCTGGGAGGGGTTTCAAGCAAACTTATTATAAGTGCCGCACTGAGTGCGGCTTTACTGCTTTCCGGCTGTGCCTACATTCCACACGATCAAATCGTGAAGGGAACCACCACGGCCTCACCGGCACCGGCGGCACCGCCCATTGCCAATGGTTCTATCTTCCAAAGTGTGCAGCCGATGAACTACGGCTACCAGCCGCTGTTTGAGGATCGCCGTCCGCGCAACGTTGGCGATACGCTCACCATCGCGCTGCAAGAAAACGTCAGCGCGAGCAAAAGCTCTTCGGCGAACGCCAGCCGTAACGGTAAATCCAGCTTTGAAGTGGCCACGACGCCGCGCTATCTGGAAGGGCTGTTTGGCAATGCGCGTGCCGATATGAATATGTCTGGTGACAACCAGTTTGGCGGCAAAGGCGGCGCCAACGCGAACAACACCTTTAACGGCACTATTACCGTGACCGTGGCGGAAGTTTTAGCCAACGGCAACCTGAAAGTGGTGGGCGAAAAACAAATTGCGATTAACCAAGGAACCGAATTTATTCGTTTCTCCGGCGTCGTGAATCCTCGCACCATCAGCGGCAGCAACACCGTGGTTTCAACGCAGGTGGCTGATGCGCGTATCGAATATGTTGGCAGCGGGTATATCAACGAAGCGCAGAACATGGGTTGGTTGCAGCGATTCTTCCTCAACCTTTCACCGTATTAATAAGGTCTGACCCTATGTTGATAAGGAATGGTTTTATAAAAATGAGCTTACTGAAATATGGCTCTATACGTGCGGCATACCGGACAAAAACGCTATTAGTTGGATTGGTAGTGTGTCTTGGTCTGGTAGCACAAAGCGCGAGCGCCGAGCGAATTCGTGATCTTACGACCGTTCAGGGCGTGCGCGATAACGCCCTTATCGGCTATGGGTTGGTCGTTGGGTTGGATGGTTCGGGTGACCAAACCATGCAAACTCCGTTTACCACCCAAAGCCTGAACAACATGTTGTCACAGTTGGGGATCACCGTACCTGCGGGAACCAACATGCAGCTTAAAAACGTGGCTGCGGTGATGGTTACCGCCAAGCTGCCCGCGTTTTCGCGGGCAGGGCAAAACATTGACGTCGTAGTGTCGTCGATGGGTAACGCGAAAAGCCTGCGTGGCGGCACGTTACTGATGACGCCGATGAAAGGGGTTGATAATCAGGTTTATGCGCTCGCGCAAGGTAACGTTTTAGTGGGCGGAGCCGGAGCCTCGGCGGGCGGCAGTAGCGTTCAGGTAAACCAGTTAGCGGGCGGGCGTATCACCGGTGGTGCCACCATTGAACGTGAAATTGCGAGCACCTTTGGTAACAGCAATATCATTAATCTTCAGCTTAATGATGAAGATTTCAGCTTGGCGCAGCGGATTAGCGATTCGATTAACCGTTTTGGCGGAATGGGTTCGGCCACGCCGCTAGATGCCCGTACCGTGCAGGTTTTGGTGCCGCAGGGCAACAGTAATCAGGTGCGCGTGCTGGCGAATATTCAGAACATTGAAGTATCTGTTGGCAGCTTTGACGCCAAGGTTATCGTTAACTCGCGTACCGGCTCGGTAGTGATGAACCGTAACGTTGAGCTGGATTCCTGTGCGGTTGCGCAGGGGAACTTGTCGGTGGTGGTGGATCGTCAAAACACCGTCAGCCAGCCAAATACGCCGTTTGGCGGTGGTCAAACCGTGGTAACGCCAAATACGCAGATTTCGGTTCAGCAGGGTCAAGGCTCGCTACAGCAGGTGCGTTCTAGCGCCAACCTAAACAGCGTGGTGCGCACATTGAACGCGTTGGGCGCAACGCCTAACGATCTGATGTCCATTTTGCAAGCCATGCAAAGTGCCGGTTGTTTACGTGCCAAATTGGAAATTATCTGATGAATGATAGCTTCTCTCTAGGAAGTGCGGCGTATGACGCGCAGGCGCTAAACCAGCTCAAACGCCATACGGCCGCGGGGTCGGATCAAGCGATTCGTGAAACCGCCAAGCAGATGGAAGGGATGTTCGTACAAATGATGCTGAAAAGCATGCGTGCGGCCTTGCCTCAGGATGGGGAGCTAAGCACCGAACAAACCAAGCTGTATACGTCGATGTATGACCAGCAGATCGCGCAGGAGATGTCGGGCAGTTTAGGCATCGCCGATATGCTGGTTCAGCAGCTTTCCGGCAGTAAAACGTCTATTCCAGACAGCGTGGGAAGCACCCCAATGGCGCTGGATGGCGAGACTATCCAAAGTATGCCGGTTCGGGCGCTTGAACAGGTGATGCGTCGAGCGATGCCGCGCATTCCGCAGAATGGTTCACCGATGCCAACCAACAACGGGGAATTTGTCACCCAGTTAAGCGGTGCGGCACGGGTCGCGAGCCAGCAAAGCGGGATACCGCATCAGCTGATTGTGGCGCAGGCCGCGCTGGAATCCGGTTGGGGACAGCGTGAAATACCGACGCCAGATGGTTCGCGTAGCTACAACCTGTTTGGGATTAAAGCAGGGAAAAGCTGGGACGGCCCAACCACGGAGATCGCTACCACGGAATATGAAAACGGGGCGGCACACAAAGTGAAGGCCAAGTTCCGTGTTTATGGATCTTATCTGGAAGCGATCAGTGATTACGTTCAACTGATTACCAATAATCCACGCTATGCCAACGTCGCCAATGCCAATACGCCAGAGCAGGCCGCGCACGCTTTGCAGAAAGCGGGCTACGCCACTGATCCGAACTACGCCAGCAAACTGGTGCAGGTAATAGGACAGATTAAAAACGCCGGTGCGCAGGCGGTGAAGGCTTACACCACGGATTTGGAGAAGTTGTTTTAGGGCGAAGGGTGAGGGTTTCGTTCGCCGGTCAGCATTTGAGTTCCCATGGAGCTGTTGGCGCAGGCGTCCGACGAGAGGTTGCCAGCGCGCAACCTCTCGACTCTCGCGCTTTTAACCGAGCTGTTTGACCGACCGGTTTCGGAGCGCACTTCCTGTGCGCCCTCAACCTACCGCCAACATCCCTGTTGGCGGTTCTAAAATGAATTTCATTTAACACAAAAAGACGAACAATTTGTAAAGCTTAAGCCTTGGTAGGGAGAGCCGACACGACAGGGATGTCGTGTCGGAGTTTGGGGCGCCCTGGATGGGCGATACCAAACCGGAGCGGAAATGGCGTTTCGAATTAAGCGCGCGGGTGTTGGGTGCGCGCGCTGGCGCACCCGACTCGGTCGCCTACGCCAGCGTTTTTATGCAAACACAAATACTGACCGGCGAACGAAACTTTACACCGCCGTTGCATACACGAAGGCGGCGAAATATCACACAGTTACAGATAACCATCGGTGGGAGGAAAAATCGTTAGAGGCAATGATTTTCCCCTCAAGTTTACCCTCACCCCGCCGATAACAACTTCAACAACAAGAGCCTTGCCGCGTGATGACGTGAGGCTTTTTTAAGTTTAAAGGAACCCGAATGGCTAACTTAATCAACAGCGCAATGAGTGGACTGAGCGCCGCACAGACCGCGCTGAGCGTCGCGAGTAATAACTTGAGCAATGTATACACCCAAAGCTATAACCGCCAAACCGTCAGCTTTGCACAAAGCGGCGGAACCAGCACGCCAACGGGCTTTATCGGCAACGGTGTTACCGTGAGCGGTATTAACCGCGAATATAACTCGTTTATCGTTAACCAACTGCGCCAAGGGCAGAGTGACTTTGCCTCGACGACCGCGTATTACCAGCAGGTATCGCAAATCGATAACCTCTTGGCAGACAGCAACAACAGCCTGTCGGCGAATATGCAGGATTTCTTCTCTAACCTGCAAAATTTAGTCAGTAACCCTAGCGATCCGGCTGCGCGTCAGACCGTATTAGCCAAGGCCAATGGCTTGGTGAATCAGTTTAAAACCACTGACGAATATCTGAAGAATCTTGAGAGCAACGCGAATCTGACCGTCAGCAACAGCGTTGAGCAGATTAATAACTACACCAAACAGATTGCCAGCCTTAACGATCAAATCTCACGTCTAACCGGCGCAAGCGGTGGCAATGCACCAAACGATTTGCTCGACCTGCGCGATCAGATGGCAACCGAACTGAACCAGATTGCGAATGTAGAAATCACCATGCAAGACGGCTCGATGAGCGTCTCGTTTGCCGGTGGTTTATCACTGGTGCAGGGCAGCTCTTCCTATAAGCTAGAAGCTATTCCATCGAGCGCCAACCCTCAGCGTCTGACCATTGGCTATAACCGTGGGTCAGGAGCGGCGAGCGAAGTGCCTGAAGGTCGCATCACCGGCGGTAGCCTGAGCGGTATTTTGCAGTTCCGCAGCGGCGCGCTGGATAACGCGCGTAACCAACTTGGACAGATCGCGCTTTCCATGGCTGATAGCTTTAATAAAGTTCAGCAGGCCGGTGTCGATCTGAATGGCGATCTCACGACCAACGAGCCGTTCTTCACCATTGGTCAGCCGTCTTCCTACGCTAACAGCAACAATAACCAAGCGGCGGGCGCATCTATTTCTGCCACCTACACGGACGTGAGCCAAACGAAAGCCACGGACTACCGTTTGGAGTATGACAAAAATGGCCAGTGGCAGGTAACGCGTCTTTCCGACAACAGCAAAATCACCAATGTTAAGCCTGATGCGAATGGCAACTTGGTGATTGATTCCACCGGCAAAGGGGATAACACCAACGCCCAGAAAATGCTGGATCTGCAAAAAGCGCAGACCGTGGGGGGGCAAATCTACCTTCAACGAAGCCTATGCGGGTTTAGTCGGCACGGTCGGTAACCAAACCAACAGCGCGAAAGTAGACAGCACCGCACAGGGCAACGTGGTGAAACAGTTGGCTTTGCAGCAGCAGTCGGTTTCAGGTGTAAACCTCGATGAAGAGTACGGCAATCTGATGCGTTTCCAGCAGTATTATCAGGCAAATGCTCAGGTTATTCAGACGGCGACGACGCTATTTAGCGCTCTGCTTAGTATTCGATAAGAAGGATGTTATTCCATGCGTCTTAGCACCAGCATGATGTACCAACAGAATATGGGTGGTATCACCGATGCACAGTCTGAATGGCAGCGCGTCGGTCAACAGCTCTCCAGCGGCAAGCGAGTCATCAACCCTTCAGACGATCCGCTAGCGGCATCGCAGCTGGTTGGTTTGAAGCAGTCTCAGGCTCAAAACGACCAGTATACGATGGCGCGTGGCTATGCGCGTCAAGGCGTATCGCTGGAAGAGAGCGTTTTGCAGCAGGTGACATCTTCCCTGCAAGATGCGACGCCGGTATTGGTTGACGGCGCGTCTTCAGGCAGCAAAAGTGATGACGACCGTGCTTCTATCGCTAAACAGTTGGAAGGTATTCGCGATCAGTTACTGAATCTGGCCAACAGCACCGACGGCAATGGCCGCTACGTGTTTGCCGGTTTCAAAAATGATACCGCGCCTTTCACTAAAGTGACCGATCCGGCGACCGGCAGCGTGACCGTCACCTATAAAGGTGGTGATACCGCAGTGACGCAAAAAGTTGATGCCGCACGCGATATGACCATCAGCCACACCGGTTCCGATGTTTTCCAACAGGCATCCAGCAACCCGGTAAAAGAACCTGATGGCTCAGTGAATAGCGATATCTTTAGCACCTTGCAAAAGGCGATTGATGCGCTGAAAACCCCGATTGCAGGCGCGGATGAAACGGTGAAGAAAGGCGTGAGCGATGCGCTTGACTCCGCCAACCGCGGTCTGCGTAACACCTTGAATAACGTCTCGCAGGTGCGTGCTGAACTTGGTACTAACCTGAAAGAACTGGATTCTCTGGATGCGGTAGGCAGCGAACGTGCCATGACCCACACCAGCCGAATCAGCCAAACGCAGGACGTTGATTGGTATCAGGCAATTTCAGACTACAGCCTGCGTCAGGTTTCATTGCAGGCATCGTATAAAGCGTTTACGGATATGCAGGGTATGTCCCTGTTCCAGATGATTCGCTAATCTCCGACATCCGCGATATAAACAAAAAGCCCCCGCTAGCAATAACGGGGGCTTTTTTATGCAAGAGAATTACGCGAGCGGCGATATCACAATCCCTGCATACCGCCGATCACTTGGGTTAAGCGCTCGAAAATTTCGCTAAAGAGATGTTCACTGAAAGGCACTAACATCGGCATCATCAGGCTAAGTGAAAGCATACCGATGGTGAGCGTGAGGGGAAAGCCCACCACAAAAATAGAGAGCTGTGGTGTCATGCGGTTAAGCAGCCCCAGCGCGGTATTGAGCGACAGCAGCAAGGTGATGAGAGGAAGCGCCAACATTAAGCCATTAATGAAAATCAGGCTACCGGCCTGAGCAAGCATCAAAAAACCGTTGCCGTTAAGCGGTTGTTCACTGATGGGCAGGGTTTGAAAACTGTCTGCCAGAATAGAAATTAGCCACAGATGACCATTAAAACTAAGAAATAACAACATGGTCAGCAGGTTAAGCAAACGTGCCAAAATCGGCATGTTGGGGCCGCCGGAAGGGTCAAAAAAGGTGGCGAATGAAAGCCCCATTTGCAGACCAATCACTTCGCCCGCGAGACGCACGGCGGCAAAAGCAAACTGCATGGTTAATCCGAGCGCGGCGCCAATTAAGATTTGCTGGATGACCAGCCATAGGCCGCTAATGCTCACCACCGGCGTTGGATTGCTGCCTAAATTAGGCACTAGCAAAAAAGTAATCGCCATCGCCAAGCCAACCTTGGTCTTTTTACTGATGGCTTTTTCACTCAGCAGCGGTGCGGTGCTGATTAATGCCAGCATACGCACAAACGGCCAGAAATATTGCCCCAGCCACAAGGCCAGTTGGGAGGTATCAAATGAAATCATCGCGCGCCTTAGCCGATGATGGAGGGAATACTGGTGAAAAGGGTGCGCATGTAGTCCAGCAATAGGCTGAGCATCCACGGTCCCGCAATGACCATGGTCGCGAACACGGCCAGAATTTTAGGGATAAACGACAGCGTCATTTCGTTAATCTGGGTGGCGGCCTGTAGCAAACTGATCACCAAACCACTGATTAGCGCGGCCAACAGCAACGGCGTTGCCAAGGCCAATCCCACTTTCATCGCCTGATAACCGAGCGCCATTACGGATTCTGGAGTCATATTTTTTACTCAGTGAGTGAGGCGGTTAACTGTAAAAACTCTGCGCCAGCGATCCCAATAGCAGCTGCCAGCCATCGACTAAGACAAACAGCATTAACTTGAACGGCAGTGAAATGGTTGCTGGTGGAACCATCATCATCCCGAGCGCCATCAACACGCTGGCAACCACCAAGTCGATAATCAAAAAAGGGATAAAAATGGTGAAGCCAATTTGGAAAGCCGTTTTTAACTCGCTGGTCACGTAAGCGGGCAGCAGGATACGGATCGGCACCTCTTCTGGCCCCGACATCTGCGGCAGATTGGCTAATTTGGCGTACAGCGCCAGATCGGTTTCACGGGTTTGGCGCAGCATGAATTCGCGCAGCGGCTGGGCACCGCGATCCATGGCGACGTCCATGGTGATTTTGTCTTGGCTAAAAGGCTGATAGGCGTCTTGATAAATTTTATCAAACACCGGTGACATCACGAAAAAGGTGAGAAACAGCGCCAGACCGAGCATCACCTGATTGGGTGGCGCAGACGGTGTGCCTAATGCGCTGCGTAATAATCCCAACACGATGATGATGCGGGTAAAGCTGGTCATCATCAGCAATGCGGCGGGCAAAAACGTTAACGAGGTGAGGAAAACCAGCGTTTGAACCGGCAACGACCAGTTTTGTCCACCGTTTGCCAGCGGCTGCGAAACAATGCCGGGCAGCTGTGCCAGCGCCAATGGGCTAGCAAGAAGTAATGTTATGGCACCAAGGCCAAGGATTAAACGCTGAGTGCGCATTAAGACTTATCTCCGCGCTTACCAAATTGTTGCTGTATCACCTGCTTGAAGATCTGGCTGAAGTCCTGTTTTTTCTCAACAGGTTCGTCTTCAGCAAGGGGCGCAGTGAAAGTGTGCAGATGCGTGACGCTCTGGCTGGTTACGCCGAGCACCAAGCATTGATTGTCCACTTCAACCACCACCACGCGCTCACGTGCGCCGAGCGAACAGCTGGCTCGCACGTTAAGCATGCTATTGCGGCTGCTTTTAGGCGCAAAACCTAAGCGTTTAACCAGCCAGCCGATAACCAAAATCAGCAGCAGTATGGCGCCCAGCGTGCTGCCAACCTGTGTCAGTACGCTGCCCGTTGGCACCGTGGGTGCCGCGGGCGCGCTGGTGGATGTTGAAGTGGCGGGGATCATTAGCGGCTCAGACGACGCATGCGTTCAGATGGCGTAATGATGTCGGTGATACGGACGCCAAACTTATCGGCAACCACTACCACTTCACCTTGGGCAATCAGATAACCATTAATCAGAATATCCAATGGCTCACCGGCCAGACCGTCAAGCGCGACCACCGAACCCTGCGACAAACGCAGCAGCTCTTTGATCGTCATCTTGGTGCGACCTAATTCCACCGTCAGCTTGACCGGAATATCTAAAATCAAATCAATATCGTGCAGATTGCCGGCTAACGGCGATGGATTATCAAGATTTTGGAAAATCTCATCCGCAGCATTTCCGGCCGAGGTATTTTCGGTGGTTTGCTGTTCGTTCATCGCTTCCGCCCACAGGTCGGCGGCGTCGTCATGACCTTCGGCAGACGGCTTGTTGACGTCACTCATTGGGCTGATCCTCGCTCAGAGCATTTAAAATAGGGTTGATTAATCGTTCTACGCGCAGTGCATATTGGCCGTTTTGGCTGCCGTATTGGCAGGTTAAAACGGGAACGCCATCCACATTGGCGATAAGTTTTTCAGGTTTTTCAATGGGCAATACATCGCCTGGTTGAAGCTTAAGGACTTCGGACAGGCGTAAAGGAATATCAACAAAGTTGGCCACCAGCTCCAGCTCAGAGTGTTGAACCTGTTTGCTGAGCGTATCGCGCCAGTGCTGATCTTCCTGCTTGGAGTTTTCTAACGGTGGGTTAACCAGCAGCTCGCGCAGCGGCTCAATCATCGAGAAAGGAATACAGATATTAAACTCGCCGCTCAACGCACCTACTTCAATCGTGAAAGGCGTTGTGACCACGATATCGTTCGGTGAGGTGGTGATGTTGGTGAATTTCACCTGAATCTCGGAGCGAACGTATTCCACTTCCAGTTTGTAAATGGCGCTCCACGCATCGCGATAGGCATCCAGCGCCAACCGCAGCATACGTTTAATCACGCGCTGTTCGGTATGGGTGAACTCACGTCCATCGACTTTGGTTGGGAAACGACCGTCGCCACCAAACAGGTTATCCACCGCCATAAACACTAAGCTTGGCGCAAACACCATGAGCGCGGTGCCGCGTAATGGATTGAGGTGAATAAGGTTGAGGTTGGTTGGCACCGGAAGGTTACGGGCGAACTCATGATAGGGCTGAATTTTAACCGCGCCGACCGTGATATCTGGGCTACGGCGCAGCAGGTTAAACAGCCCCATACGAAACTGACGGGCAAAGCGCTCGTTGATGATTTCTAGGGCTTGCAGACGTTCACGAACTACCCGACGCTGGGTGGTCGGGTCGTAGGGGCGAACGTCGCTTTCGCTTCCCGCTAGCGGAATTTCGTTGTCAGGCTTTCCGTTGTCGCTATCGCCGTTCAGCAACGCGTCAATTTCGGCCTGTGACAGAATGCTATCAGACATAGTGATTACCGCAGGATAAAGGCTGTAAACAACACGTCGCTAACGATCTGCTTTGGCTGACCGGGAGCAATAGGTGGCATGAGCACGGCTTTAATATCAGTCATTAACTGAGTTTTACCGTGTTCACTGGCCAGCGTGGCGGCGTGTTGGCGCGAAAGCAGCATCAATAAACGGCTGCGCATTTCAGGCAGATAATCGTTCATACGTTTACGCGTGGCTTCATCAGGCAAACGTAGCGTTAAACCGATATAAAGCACACGATCGGCATCTTCACCGTCGCTGATCAGGTTAACGGTGAAGGTATCGAGAGGCATAAATACCGGCATTGGCGGCGGAACCGGTTTGCTTTCGGCTAGCTTTTCTTGGTGCTGATAATATTTCCAGCCATAAAAACCGCCACCAGCACCCGCAGCAATAAGAATTAACAGTATCCATACCCACTTGGCACGCCGCTTAGTGTTCTTGGGGAGTGTGGTTTCAGACATAAGGGGATGATTCCTGTTACGGTGCGAAGAAGCGCACATGAATTTTACTTGTGCTGTCTATTATCCTTGGCTCTCGGGTGTTCAATGGGGGGAATAGAGGGTGAAAATGGGGTTAATTGCGGTGGATACCATGCGGATGGTTAATGTTTGGGCTGTTTGGTTGCTACTGATGAGGTATCTTAGTCATGGTGCATATTACGTACGCCTAATATATCCAGCCAGACATCAATATTGTGCAGGCGTCCGTGTCGGAGGGCTCAAGCGCCGCCCTCCGACGCCTCGGCTTGGCACCGTTCTTCAGCCTGCTTCGCAGGTGCCCGAATATCGTCATTCCGGCTTTAACGGAACGAACGGCAATCGCCATCCTGGCTCCTCCGTTCTTTCGCCGACATCCCTGTCGGCGAATCCTAGCCTTCATTCCTCTCTTCGGCTGAAGAACAACGTGCCGGAAAAGGTCAAACCCAAAAACCAAAAGGCAAAAGGCAAAAACCTTATCTGTTTTTAGTTTAAGTCTTGGGAGAAAGAGCAACGCTAACAGGATGTTAGCGTTAGGGGAGGAGGCGCCAAGGATGGCGCATGCCGACCCGGCGCGGAGATGGCGTCTCGGATAAAAGCGCGCGAGTTGAGAGCCCCCGCGCAACGGGGCTCTCATCGGACGCCTTCGACTTGGCTACATATGAGAGCGGTTATTGATAGGCGGTCGAAACCTTACACCTTATGGCACAGATAACAGGCAGCCGAAACCTTACCCACAACCCTATTCAATCTAATGAAATGAAATTTAAACACTGATATCCACTCCCCCAACTCTCACCGTCTTCGCCGATGCACTGGCTGCAACGATCCTATCGTCGATATTCCCATCCAAACTAAATCCACCAGAAGTAGCTTGTCGGTCGGAGGCGTTTTGCTGGCTGCCGTTCCACTGCGGTTGGGCTTCGCTGCCCACGCTGCTTTGTCCTAGCTGAATACCGCTATCCGCCAGCGCGGTGCGCAGTTGAGGGAGGGCAGCCTCCAGCGCTGCGCGTACCTGACTGTGACCCGATGCCATATGCAGCTGCGCTTGGTTGTCATCGATGCGCAAGCTGATTTGTAATGTACCCAGATCCTGTGGATGCAGGCGCAGTTCAGCGCTGTGTTGGCCGCTGCGGTTAAACATGAGGATCTGCTGACCTAACGCCTGCTGCCATTCACTGCTGCCTAGCTGAGCATTAAGTACCGGTGTTGGCATCGGTGCGGCGGGAACCGCGATTGTTTGCTGGGCCACCACTGGGCTACTTACGGCAATATTGTGCATCGCTTGGCTCAGCGTGTGCGCTGGCTGTTGAGAAAGGTTGAGATCGCCGCGTGGTAGACGAACATCCTCCATTTGAGGGGCCAGTTTCAGCGGGATTTCCCCGCTTTTTAGCGAGTTAATGCTGGTTTCAACGCTCGATTTGAGCGCTGATGGATCACTCTTTTTGCTCGGTACAGCCGCTAATGAGAGATCCCATTCCTGACCGTCTGTATCGGCATCCGGCTTATCGGACTTCAATAACGAGCCAAGATCTAGCTTGGCATCTTTTTTATCTTCACCCGTAAGCAAATTCATCAGGGGAGATGTGTGATCGGATGTGGCTGCATTCAACGCATCGTTGATTTCAGCGCTGTTGGCGGTGTCAGACACGGCAATTTTGGGCAGAGCATCGGGAAGCATCGCAAACAAGGCGCTGATGGCGGCTTGTCCCGCTTGTTCAGTGCCTTTGTCTGTTACCGTGTCAGTTAATCCTGATAGATGATCGCCTTTGCCCGCAGGTTTCTTATCTGCGAGCGCGTTGCTCAGTGATGCCAGTAATTTCTGCTGCTGTTTAGGATCCAATGTTGCCAACTGGCCTAACAGCTTCTGTGCATCTTCACCCTTAGCGGACTGATTTTCTAGCGTTTTGGCCAGTGCAGCTTGTAGCGATTTCAGGTCTGTTGTTTCTGCTAAACCTGAAGCCGATTTATTGGTTGCTGTGCGGGGCGTGCGACTTTCTTTGGCCGGTGAATGTGCTTGCGACAGCACGTCGGAGAAAGGCGCAGCCGCTTTTCCCTGTGATTTAGCCGACGGGGCACTCGCATTGGTTGCAGTAGGGTTTGTTATCGCTGCAGCGAGCAGTGGGGACGTCATGATTTTTCTCTCCTCATGGCGGCACGCTGGGCGTACTCATCCATCCGTTTTTGATCTTGTTTATTGAGCTGCATTTTTAACTGATGCTCTTGGCGTTCGTGGAGCGTACAAAATGCATTTAGGCGTTGCTGTTTTTCCTGCCAGCAGCGCGTGGCGGTTGCGAGTCTGACATTGCATTGGTTTAACTGTAGGCGATGCTGGTCAATCGCCTGATCCAAAGTGCGAATAAACTGCTGATAATTTCGCCAGCTGGACGCATCCATACCGCCGCTCATCCCCTGATTGAGACGCTGGCGGTATTCATCTTGATAATTGAGCAGCATAGTCAGCTGCTGTTCTGCATGTAAAAACGCTTGCTGCGATTTGCCTAGTGCGGTGGTGGCATCATCAACATCTTGCTGTGCCAGGTCACGTAGCGTGCCCATAGGTGAAGACATTTTTACCTCCTATCTCTGCGGGTGTACTGAAGTTGTACAACGTGCAGAGATGCCTATTTAGTGCCCCTATGCGGGGAACAAAGCCTGAAGACTTGAGCAAGCATCGGCATAGCCGCTGCGCTCGAAGATCCCTTGTTGCAAAAACGCTTCCAAATGCGGATAAAGTGTAATGGCCTGATCTAATAGCGGATCGGAGCCCTTGGCATAAGCGCCCACGCTGATGAGATCGCGGTTGCGCTGATAGCTCGAAAGTAGCTGTTTAAAGCGTCTGACTCGGGCGTAGTGGTCATCGCTGATGAGCGACGTCATGGCACGGCTGATCGACGCTTCAATATCAATTGCCGGATAGTGCCCCGCCTCGGCTAAACGGCGTGATAGAACGATATGCCCATCCAAAATCGCACGCGCTGAGTCGGCGATTGGGTCTTGCTGATCGTCACCTTCGGTCAGAACCGTATAAAACGCGGTGATCGAACCGCCGCCGTGGGTACCATTACCTGCACGTTCAACCAGCGCCGGTAGTTTGGCGAATACTGAAGGTGGATAGCCCTTGGTCGCTGGCGGTTCACCGATAGCCAGTGCGATTTCACGCTGCGCCATGGCATAGCGGGTGAGGGAGTCCATAATCAGCAACACATGCTGGCCGCGATCGCGAAAATCTTCGGCAATACGCGTGGCGTAAGAGGCACCCTGCATACGCAATAGAGGAGAGACATCGGCTGGTGCAGCGATAACCACCGAACGTTTACGGCCTTCGTCGCCCAAAATATTCTCGATGAAGTCTTTAACTTCGCGGCCACGTTCGCCAATCAACCCTACGACGATCACATCGGCTTGGGTATAGCGCGCCATCATGCCTAACAGCACGCTTTTACCTACGCCGGAACCGGCAAAAAGCCCCATGCGCTGCCCACGCCCTACGGTCAGCAGGGCATTAATGGCACGAACCCCGACGTCGAGCACGTCAACGATCGGCGTGCGCTGCAACGGGTTAAACGGCAGCGTGGTAAGCCCGCCAAGATCGGCGTCTTCCGGTGGTGGAAGTCCGTCGAGCGGCTTTGCGCCGCCGTCGAGCACGCGGCCTAATAACATGGGGCCAAGCGGAAGCTGTTTCCCACCGGACTGTAAGCCACCGCTTTGGGAGCAAACGCGTGCACCAGGCACAATACCGTCAACTTCTTCTAACGGCATGAGAAACAGCTGCTGCCCATTGAAGCCAACGACTTCGGCTTCAACCTGCTGAATTTTCACGCCGTCATGCCGTTCAATCAGGCACGTTGCACCAATGGGCAGCTGTAAACCGCTGGCCTCGAGAACCAACCCTGTTGCTCGGGTTAAACGACCGTAGCGCCGCGCAGGTGGGATCTGTGGAATGCGCTTTTCGAAGGCATCTAAGGTGCCTAACCACGTATTGATGCGTTGGGTCATAGTGGCAACTCCGGTGCTGCCAGTTTGCATAGCTCTTGCCAACGGGTGGCGATGCTGGCGTCAAGTTCGCCGCCCTCGGCGCTGATTTTGCAGCCGCCGCGGTGTAACTGGGTGTCGGCAAGTAAACGCCAACCCTGCTGTTCTAACTGTACGCCGAGCTGCTGCTGAATAATCGGCAAATCTTGCGGATTAACGCGCAGTTGTAAATTGCCGTTAAACAGCGGTTCTTGATTGATCAGATGCTGAATTTGTTGCAGCACCGCGCTGGCGTCGCACACCGGAGACTGGCCGATGATTTGCTTCGCGGCGGTCAGCGCCATTTGCATTAGACGTGCGGCAATCACATTGTCCATGGCCTGCAATGAATGCTGGAACTCTTGGGCAAGCTGCCGCCAATGGTCGAGTATCGGCTGTTGCTCGGTTTGTGCCTGCTGCAATCCCTGAGAACGACCCTCGTTGAGGCCTTGTTGGAAGCCTGCATCGTAGCCCTGTTTTTCGCCTTGCTGTAACCCGTGTTGATACCCCTGCATTTGGGCATCTTCACGCAGCTGCTCTAACTCGGCCTGCGCAATAACGGCGGGGGTAGACTCCGCAGCAGGGGGCAGGGGATCCATTTTAAAGGTCGGCATTTTAGGCTTACGCGGCGCTGAAAAATCACGCATCTCCCAGCGCTGCCACTGCTGATTAGTTTCTTCAATAGTGGCTTTGGGGAATACCGCTTTGCGGAATCCATCTTTCGGATTAGGAGGATTAGACATAAGCATCCTCGCCGCCGCCGATCACAACTTCGCCGCTTTCCGCTAATCGACGAACGATCAACAGAATGGCTTTTTGTTCGCTTTCTACCAGCGATAGACGAACTGGCCCACGCGTGGAGAGATCGTCGCGCAGAATATCGGCTGCACGCTGCGACATATTGCGCATAAATTTCTCGCGTAGCGCTTCGTCGGCGCCTTTGAGGGCGATGAGCAGAGATTCGGACTCCACTTCCTGCAAGATGCGCTGAATGCTGCGATCGTCGACGTCGACCAGATTTTCGAACAGGAACATTTCGTCGATGATTTTCTGCGCCAGCTCGCCGTCGTAAGTACGCATAGCTTCGATAACCGATTCTTCCTGCTGAGTTTTCATCAGGTTGATAATCTCTGCCGCCGTGCGAATTCCGCCCATTTTGCTGCGTTTGAGGTTTTGGCCATCTAACAAACCGTTCAGCACTTCGGTCAGTTCTTGTAGCGCCGTAGGCTGAACACCACCAAAGGTGGCGATACGCAGCACTACGTCGTTGCGCTGGCGCTCGTCAAACTGCGCCAGAATATCCGCGGCCTGAGAGCGTTTCAGGTGCACTAAAATAGTGGCAATGATCTGCGGATGTTCATCGCGAATAATATCGGCGGCGGCCTGAGGCTCCATAAAGTTGAGCGTTTCAATGCCGCTGGCGGTTTCGCGTGATTCGAGAATGTCTTCCAATAGGCTGGAGGCGCGCTCTTCACCTAGTGCTTTCACCAATACCGAACGCAGATAGTCGCTGGCGTTGACGCTGAGCGCTTCGTACTGCTCGGCTTCATCTTGAAACTCGTTGAGCACTTCGCCTAACTGCTGGTGAGAAACCTGACTCATGGTCGCCATCGTGGTGCTGAGGTTCTGCACCTCGCGGGTAGAGAGGTGCTTAAACACCTCTGCCGCACGGTCTTCACCGATGGTCATCAATAAAATGGCGCTTTTTTCAGTTGGGGTCATGGTCATTGCTCGTTACTCATCCATTGGCGAATGACTAGCGCAACCACGCGAGGGTCTTGCTCAGCCATATCCCGGACACGCTGTGCCTGCTGTTCAGCGCTGGCACGCTGCTGTGTTTTACGACGATTCTGTACTTCTTCATTGCTTGGCTTAGCAGGTTGAACCGGCGTGGTGATAATTGGCGTAGGCTCAACGCGACGCGCAGTCTGTGCGTTAGCCAGCTGTTTGTTCAACAGCGGTTTCACCAGTTTGCGCCACAGAATGAAGGCGACAATCAGCACCAACAGGTAACGACCCAACGTCATCAACAGATCAAAGAAGCTTGATTGTTGCCAGAATGGAACATCGCTGCTGTTTTCAACATCGGCGGTAAATGGCGTGTTGACGACGTTTAACGTGTCGCCGCGCGCTGCGGAGAAGCCCATGGCTTCGCGAACCAGTGATGTGACCTGCTCAATTTGCTGTGGCGTTAATGGAATGCTTTTACCGCTAGCGTTGGTGCCATAGTTAACGACGACGGCTACCGACAGACGATCGATGTTGCCCGCTTTTTGCTGGGTGTGGCGGATGGTGCGATCCACTTCATAGTTGATGGTTTCATCACGGCGCGCATTGGACGCTGAGCTACTCCGGCGACCGTTAGTATCAATGGCAGAAGCAGGGCGCTGAGTATTCGCCGCATTGGCCGCGTTGGCATTTGCGCCAGCCTGCGGAGGATTTGTGATATTCCCCGTCGGAGGTGGAGCCGGTTGATTGGTCAATGCGCCAGGGACGCCGCCGGAGAGTTGGCCGCCGGACTGCGAGCTGTCGCTCAGCTGCTGGCTACGAACCGCTGCCTGATTAGTGCCCTGATTGGGTTTGTACTCTTCGTCAGTTTGCTCACGAACGGCATTATCATTTGCGCGGTAACCTGCGCATGCACGTTGCCGTTGCCGACCATCGGCTGCAAGATAGCCTCAATGCGGCGCTGAATTCGGCTTTCGACTTCATTAGCATATTTTAACTGGGTGGCGTTGAGATCGCGTCCTGTGCCGTCTGACTGAGTTAGCAGGTGTCCGCCTTGATCGACCACGGTGACATTCCCCGCGGGCAAGCCTGCAACGCTGCTCGATACCATATAGACAATGGCGTTGATTTGCCCTTCATCTAAAGCGCGACCGGGTTGCAGATTTAAGGTAACGGATGCCGAAGGCTGCTTTTGTTCTCGAACAAACAGTGAAGGCTTGGGTAATGCCAAGTGGACGCGGGCCGTCTGAACGGGGCCTAATGTTTCGATGGTGCGAGAAAGCTCGCCTTCCAACGCGCGTTGATAGTTGATTTGTTCACTGAACTGGCTGATGCCAAATTTTTCTTGATCCAGAAGCTCAAATCCAACGGCTCCCCCTTTCGGCAGACCTTGCTGCGCGAGGCGCAGGCGAGTCTCATGGACCTTTTCCGCCGGAATTAACAGCGCAGTGCCATTATCCGTGAAGCGATACGGAATGTTCATTTGGGTGAGCTGGGTGACAATGGCACCGCCGTCCCGATCGCTGATGTTGCTATAAAGAACCCGATAATCAGGAGATTTAGCCCACAGAGCGAGTACTGCAATAACGGCGATAGCAACCGCACCGGCAATAAGCAGTGGAATTTTGGGGTTAGCACGTAGGCGATTCACTATGCTAGCGATACCGCCATCCCCGCTTTTTGCTGTGGTGCCAGCGCTACCGTTGGCTGAAGCGTTCATGTGCTTACCTTGTCTTTCAGTTGGGCCGGGAAAGAACCCCGGAATAAATTGATATCTTGCAAAACGAACTCCCTGACGCGCTATCAGCGAAATGTATTCAATCAGAGCCTTTTCTTGGAAGGTCTGCGGCTTACAAAAGTAGGCAGGGTATTATTCTGCGGAGAAGGGGAAGTTGATGGGAGAATAAGGCCCTATTTTTGTATCTATTTAGCGGCTTTACTCTTTGATCTCTGTGCTAGGGTGATGCCTTATGGGTAAAAGCCATTTGGTTAACACAGATAAAAAGGGGATCGGCAGTGGCGATAGTGGGTATTGAAGGTGTACTTCAGCAGCTTCAGGCAACGGCTGTATCAGCTGCAAACCGTAGCCAAAATAGCGAGGCTCCACAGGGGGCATTTGCCGCTGAACTAAAAGCCGCAGTAAACCGTATCAGTGATACGCAGAATAGTGCCAAGATTCAGGCGCAAAACTTTGAAATGGGTGTGCCGGGTGTTGGGCTAAACGATGTGATGGTTGATTTGCAAAAATCAGGGATCTCGTTGCAGATGGGGATTCAGGTGCGTAACCGCTTAGTTGCTGCCTATCAAGATATTATGAATATGCAGGTCTAGCATGGTAATGCTATTGTTTTATAAAGAGTTTAACTGTTGCTAACTTTGCTATGGGGCATGGGTGGGGCAAAGTCAGATAATTTCTGGTTCAGCATGGCTACTTGCTCGCTATTTGTTTCCTCCATCCAAGCTCCATAAACCTGATAAACCATTTGGGCGTTAGTGTGGCCCATTTGTGATGCAATGAAGTTTGGGTTAGCTCCAGCAGACAAAGACCAACATGCATACGTATGGCGGGACTGATACGCTTTCCTATGTTTTAGTCCGGCGCGCTTTAACGCAGTATCCCAACTTTGGCTGATCGAACCAACAGAATAATGGTCTCCTGATCTGCCATTTGTGGCGGAAACTGACGGTATAAATACAAACGTGCATTTGTGAGTTGTCTTCCTGCCATACTCTCTCTGAGTTACTGGGATATCGTGCTGCTTGCTCAGTCTAGTTAGCTCTGACTGGTCGCGCAGAATTTCTATCGCCGGTCTTATCAGATTAATGGTTCTTTCTCCTGCGGCAGTTTTTGGAAGCGTAAACTCTCCAACCTTTGCAAGATTTCGACGGACGGATAGTGTCCCTGCTTTTAGGTCAATATCCTCCCACGCCAGTGCGCATATCTCCCCATGCCTCATTCCTGTATAGACTGCTAGTGACCATATATTTCTAATCTGGCGTTCTCTAAAGGCATCTATCATCCTCACAAACTCCTCTCTGGTTAGGGGGTCTGGTTCGGGTTTCCCTTTCCTCAGGGGAGTAATATTTGCGGTTGGATCTGAGGAAATATAATTATTGGCCAGAGCAAAACGGAACAATGATGTTAGTCCGGATATATAGGAATTGACCGTTGGAACAGATCGGCCTTTCCTGATCACTTTGTGCATGTAACCGGGGGTTTGAAATCCGGTAAGTAACTCCTTTCTAAGGTTAAGAATATCTTCTTGTGTAATTGATGAAATCAAGCGGTTAGAACCTATGAATGGAAGTGAGTTTTTTATTTTAGACCGGTATCTATCCAGAGTGCTTCCAGCAATCTCTGTCTCTTTGATTGAAAGCCATTTATCTGCCAAATCTCCGATCGTAATCTCTCGCTTCGTTGTCACGAACCTTGTTAGGTTAGGCGAGCTTGGGAACTGTTCTGCATAATCAAAAGTCCCCATTTTTATTGCAAAACAAATCGAAGTTCTAAGATCTCCAGCTATCTTCCTATTCTTTGGTGTGTCAGGGACACCTAATGATTCCCTGACTCTTTCACCTTTGTAGATGAACCATAGCCGCAAATTGCCACCATGGTTCTCTACACCCGTTGGGTATTTAGCCATTCACACATCCTCATAAGTTAGTGGGGAAGCTATTTAAGCAGATTTCCGACGAGGGATCGCTGCCGGCTGTCCGTCCATCCAGCGCTCAACCATTTTCCAATCATAAAAACAGGTGCTGTTATCTCGTGGTTGCCCGTCTGGAGAGATGTGCTTGTATTCTCGTCCCTCCATCCAGCAATCTTCACGGGCTTTCTTTATGGTGTTCTTTTTGAGGCCTGTTATCCCCATTAGAACGCTTTCTGATACCCATTTAGCTGGTACTAACTGAATTACGTTGTTATCCATCATTTATCCTTATCCGTCACTTTCATGCAGTAGCAAGACAGCACCATCCACGGCTTAAATCTGCCGCATAGTGGCGCTATCTTTGCTGAATGCTTATCGAGTAACTGACGGTATGTTTGAGAATTGTTTTTGCTGCGGAGTTCTATGAGAAGGGCTCTTGCTATATTGCGGATCGCGTTGTCTTGTTCTGCTGTCATGTCATGCCGCTTTCACTCCCGCCATAATGTCGCTGCCGATTGCGATCAGTTCGTCGCGTGATACTGTTGTGAATTGGCAACGTGGTTTGATGAATGGGCGCCAGATGAATAGCAGACTGCCTTTGCTGTTTCCGTTTTTACCGGGCTTTCCGGTGCCAGCGTTGATGAATGACAACCGGCCACCAGTGATTAGACGGACTTCATCAACAGACTCCAGCGCCAGAGAAAACCAACCGGTAGATGTATCGGCAGGGAGCAACATCACAATCGGCTGACTTTGTTCTTTGCACTGCTCGGCGGCCTTTTCTACCCACGGAGTTATGTTTGAGTAGGGAGGGTTACACCAGATAGCGCCGTAGCTTACCCACTCGCTATTCAATGCATCATCGCGCTCTGTCAGATATCTGGCACACAGTGCGTTTCCGTGATCGGCCGCCGCGTCGAGATAGAAACCAAACTCAGCATCAAGCGCGGCGAATACCTCTATCGGCGTCTGCCACCGGTCTTTATGTTCGAGTGGTGTATTGCTCGCAAACTCACTCACGCTGCATTCCCCCACACTTTGGATAAATCCCTTGGCCGCATCATTGACGTAGCCACATATGATTTCTCTCGGTTGATAATCTCTATGAAGAATTTCTCTTCGCTAACTTTGATTGTGTATGTGACGCCTTTCTTGGTTGGCCCATAGTCGCCGTACTTTTCCTGATGCTGATTGAGCGCCGCTTTCATAGCCGCTCTTTCTTTACGCTCTGGATTACCCTTGATGATGTGTCGCATTGTTAAAGTCCTTGAAAGCCTTTTCACACTGCAATGAAACTCGCTCTATTAATTGCTGCATTGCCTGCAATGACTGGGCGTCAGAGAGCAGAACCTCGCGCTGAATTAATGCAGAGATAAGCGTGGAGATTTTTGAGTAGAACCCGATGGACTGAAGCCTCTCTTCACCTGCAGATTTACCTTCCTTTGCTACCTTTTTCTCGTTAAGAATCAGGTTGTATGTGTCACTCGTAATGACGTATTCGCCGATTTCGATTTGCATGTTTTCTCCAAACTTAGGCAATAAAAAAGCCGCTGGTTAGCGGCTATTAATCTTTGTTAACTGGTAAGCACATTAGAACGTGGTTAGGCCGCTTCTCATGAATCAGCTTTATCCATTGTTCACAGGTTTCTTTTGGCATGACTTCAGGTGTAACGGGGAGGGCGTCGCAAGCATCTAATCCGCAGGCGCTGACTAGAAGGATATAACCGGCTATCAGCATCTATTTCTGCTCCTGTGCTGGGGCTGAAACCTCAAGGTCTGAAATAATGTCAATCACAGAACTTAATCGGATAGCCATTGCCGAGGCTTTTTTAGTCGGAACTGGAAGCTCTTTTAATATCCAATTCAAGATTCTATTTAGTATTTCCACCTGCTGACTCAAATCTACAGGCTCGGTCTGTTTAGGTATTACCGGTGCTGCATAAAGCGGCGTAGAGTGAATGCCGTGCGTGGCCTCACCAAGCCCAACAAAGTCTCCATCAGTGGTAAATTGATCGCCTGTGCGCATGTGAACAATCCAAGCAACGGGATTCTTAGCTGCTTGCTCGTATGCCAGAATCTTTTCTTTCGCGATTTTAAACTCATCAATCACATGAAGAGCATCAACAAATATGTCGTAGTTCTCTTTGTCTGCCGGATCGCTGTATGAATCTTGAAACTGCAATAAATCGTCTTGCAGCTTCTCTAACCGCTCAGTTGTTAACTTAGTCATTGTTCTGCTCCACGGATTCCAGTCGAGATTTAATTAGCGCAATCACAATTTTGTATTGCTCGGCATATTTGCTATCGCCATGAGTAGCATTTATTGCCTTTTCAAATTCCTCGATAGATCCAGAGAAGCAACCACGACGAACAACGATAGAGTTATCTTTCTGACGGAAAGCAGTTAAGAAACCACCTTCAGATCCAATTGGCGACACAGTAATGTGATGCGCATTGTCGTACACCTGCGCATCGCCGGACACCTGCGCATTGCCGGACACCCGCGCATTGCCGTACACCTGCGCATTGCCGGACACCCACGCATTGCCGCACACCCGCGCATTGCCGGACACCCACGCATCGCCGGACACCCACGCATTGCCGCACACCCGCGCATTGCCGTACACCAGCGCATTGCCGGACACCAGCGCATCGCCGTACACCCACGCATTGCCGTACACCTGCGCATCGCCGTACACCCACGCATTGCCGGACTGATCCACGCACTCCTCTTTTTCAACCCAGCCGCCTAAATCACCCTTGGAAATATCGCTAAATGAAATCAGTGCGCGAATACGGAATAATTTGCGACCAAAGAACTCTTTAGATAACTCTGCAACCAATTCAAACTTTTTCATTTCATTTTCCTGTGAATTTGTATTTAGCTCTTTGCTATTACTGTGCATCATTAATCCCCTTGCGAAGCTGGGCTGCGAATTTATTAGCCTCTTTGATTACCGACTCAAACTCTTGCTTTAATGCACCGTATGCGATGGTATCTGGATGCATGGTTTCAATCATGTTTGTGTATTTCGCAGCTAAAGCATCAACACCTTTTGCCATCCACTCACGGGTGAATGCGTCGGTGGCTGGGGTATCACTAAGCGCCTCTTTTACTTTTTTATCAGCCATATAAATTGACTGATGCCAAAAGTCAGAATGTGGAGGCATGCCTGCATTCTTTATTTCTTCATTCAAATGGATTCGCTCTGTAATAGCGGATTTTAAATTATGCAATTCAACTAACAGCGCATCACGCTGCTGAACTACTGATTCGTATGTCTCTATTGGTAGGTTGTTCATGAATATCTCCTATGCGGCCATACTTAGCGCAGAAATAGCCGCGTCGATATCAACGTCAGGCTTTAGTCGGTAGATAGTTCCACCAAGATTCACATTCCCCCATGGCTCTGCGTCCAGATATGCTCTAATGCGGCCAATGTGGTTGTATTTGATGTGAGTGGATTCAAGAAAATTTCGCCATGTGTAATATGGCTCGTGATAATTCAGCGTCACCCCGCCAGTAGCACCGCCGCCCAATAGCTTGCCGCCCACTGAGTTAAGCGCTCTGTGGAATTCGGTGATGTTATTGTCGGGGTGCTGGCTGAGGACGCGCAGGATGCTCTGCGGCGTCATGATTGTTACCTGCTAGAAAGGAATGTCGTCATCGAAGTCCATTGGAGGTTCATTGCTTTGTGGCTGAGCTGCTGGAGTGCTCTGAGGGCGAGCCGCTGGCAGTAAGCCGCCGCTGAACTGATTACCCTGTGCCTGACCGCCGCCCATAGGCGCACCGCCACCTTGACGTCCACCCAGCATCTGCATGGTGCCGCCAACGTTTACAACAATCTCAGTGGTGTATTTTTCAACACCAGCCTGATCTGTCCACTTACGAGTCTGCAAAGCACCTTCGATATAAACCTGATAACCTTTACGCAGATATTCACCAGCAACCTCAGCCAGCTTTCCGAATAGCACTACGCGATGCCACTCAGTTTTTTCCTTCTGCTCGCCAGTCTGTTTGTCACGCCAGCTCTCTGATGTGGCTAGCGTGATGTTTGCGACTGCGCCTCCGTTAGGCATGTATCGAACTTCTGGATCATTTCCCAAATTCCCGACAAGGATTACTTTATTTACGCCTCTGCTCGCCATTTATTCAGCTTCCTCAGTTGGTAATAGTTCTGATTTTCTTGCTTCGTATATTTCTTGTGCCTTGGCTTGTTCTGGCGTATCTCTCAATGAACGGTAAGCCTCAGCCCATGCAGACTTCAGGGAATCAAATGATTGGGACTTCTCAGCAACAAGAACGAAGTGGGCTAAGTCTATTTCAGCTTTAGTTCTTCCATCGTTAAGCCAATCGACAAGCTTTTTCCCTACCGAATCGTCAATTACCGTGTAATCCACATTGGAAAAAAGACCTGTCCTATCTTTGGATGCTGTGGCTGTGTGAGTTTCGTGGTTAATATCAAGAACGGTTGTGAACTCGTATTCAACACCATCGCGTTGCTCAGATTTCATGCCAAGTTTTACGACCTTTTTGCTACCTTCCTGTTGCGCTGTTTCAGTCTTGCTTCGCATAGTCGCTACGACATGGCAATTCACTCGTAGTATTGAATCAAGGAACTTGCGATGTCGCGGGGTTAATGCACTCCATGCCGCGTGTGTGTTTCCTTTGAATTTTGTTTTTGCGATCGTATCCAGATCATCAAGACAACCACCAACGCCACCCCACTCGTGAGAGATAGAATCAATAACAAGGTTGTCATACCCAGCAGCTTCGGCGGCTGCTATAGCCTCAATAAATCTCTCGGGGCTAAATGGCGGGTCTAATTCAAGAACATCGAAATCGAACTCATTTGAGTAAAGTGACGCGCTCCCTTTCTCTGTATCTATAACTGCCGTTTTCCCCCCATACTTTTACAGATAACAAGGGCGCTATACGTTTTCCCAGCCCCGCTTGGCCCAGTAAGTGCCAGCCGTAGCTTGGCTTTCTTTCTCATGGCTTTTTCAAATTTCATTAAATTAATCTCTTAGGTAGTGTTGTATCGTAAATCGCATGTCATCTGACATGTCGCTGATGGTGCTTAAAGCCCACTTGAGCCAGCTAGGATCCTCTTTTGCTACCTCAGCGAACGTCTTACCTTTGTGCTTCCCAATTCTCAGTGTTTTTAGTAGGACTGGCTGAGAGCTGATCTCTAGCATTTCTTCAACTGACCAAGACGAATCACGTGAGATGCGAATAAAAAGTGCAGCAGTTACATAGCAATCATATAGCGCACGGTGGGCGTGTAGGTTTTCAGGAACCCACGCATCAAGCCCAAGCGCGTAACGTAGGAACTGGTTGGCGTGGCTATCAAGGTCTGGATAAAGACGCGCCGCTAACTTTCTTGTGCATATCCATTCTCCGCCCATTTCTGGAAGTACGCCTTTATCAAAGTTTGCGTTGTGGGCTATGTAGAAATCAGCACCTTGATAGCGACCAACCACATCATCAATCAATGGCTTATCAGCAACGATATCCTCTGTGATGTGATGAATGGCCATTGCGCTGAATTCGATAGGGCGGTCTGGTTTAACGAAATCACTCATTGGATTAATGATGGATAAGGAGTTCTCAATATCCACACTTGCCACCTCAACAACACCGCCATTCAACCCGCATGTCTCTGTATCAATAACTCTGAGCACACTCATTAATTCCCATCCTTTTCTCTTGCATGTTTGTACGGTGATCTGCCACTGCTTCTAGTTGAGCAATCTGGTCGTTCATCACCGGAATCATCTCTGGTGATCGCATCCACTGGAGTAACTGCTGTTCCAGTGGGTCTATTGTTTGGTTCATGCTGACGCCTGCTTATTGGTTACCGTGAATCCCATGTCATTCAGGTATTCACAAATAGTCTGAATATCCATACCCGCCAGAAGCTCTCTAAGCTCTTTCTCGCTGTTTGGCTGCTCAGCTATGGAAACGCCTTGCAACTCCATTACGAACTCGCCTTGACGCACTCCATGCTTGCTAGCGAACGATGTGCATGTGATGTTCATAGCGGATCACCTTTGATAAATAAGTGCTTAACTACGGGAAGTCGTTTAACCCAGCGCAGAAATCGACAAGCTCTCACCGCTTGGATTCGGCGTGGTTCTCTCATGAAATCAGTCATAGTTATTTGCTCCAGAGTGGTGAGAAGAATTGAGTGACGATACGAACGATACGATCTAGTTGTGATTCGCGAAGAGTGCCCATGCGAGGGCACCCTGCAAAGCTGAGTTCTTGCATGGGGTTACTCCTGTTTGATTGATTAGTAGTTGATGCTGATTGCGGTGATGTTGCCTTTGGCTATAGCCGTGATGCACAGCTTGGCGCATTCTTCCGGCACACCTGCGGAGATAAGGTCTTGTAGTGCTTTGTTGTTTACTATTTTGCGGTGTTCTTTATCTGCGGCGCGGCGAGCTTCTTCATCCTTGATGCGCTTTTCTTCAGCTAATCGAGCCTGTTCCTTCTGCTCGTTTTCACGCTTAATTCGCTCGGCTTCTTCGTGAGCTTTTCGTTGCTCTTCGGCAATGGCTTCCTGCTTTTCACGTTCAGCACGCTCAGCGGCTTCCTGCTTCTCGCGTTCGGCTCGCTGCTCCGCCTCTATGCGGTCGCGCTCCGCCTTCTCCGCCAGCTCTTTGGCTTCACGTTCGGCGCGTTCCTTCGCCAATGTCGCTTCACGTTCTCTGGCTGCTGCCGCTTCGATTTCACGCTTTGCCGCTTCATCTGCTTCGCGCCGTGCTTTCTCTTCGGCCTCACGCTTAATACGTTCTTCATGCTCGCGTTTGGCTTGCTCGGCTTTCTGTCGTGCTTCTTCGCGCTCACGGTCAATCTTCTCGTTCATGAGTAAAGCCATTTCATGATCGGCTTCAATCTTGGCTGCGCGTTGGCGGTCGAACTCTGAATTCATTACCAGCGCTTCTTCATGCATGGCATTCATGGCTTCCTCGGCCTTGATACGCTCCTGCTCAGCTTCCCACTCAGTAAGTGGTCGTCGAACCTCATCCTTCAGCGCATCCAGCCGCTCACGCACTAATCGGCGGCTTTCATCAATCTGCTTTGGCAGCGCCTTTAGTTCGGCTACGAGGTCTTTACCAGCGTTGTCGATATAAGTTTTCGAACGGGCAACTTTATGTGCCATAGATGCGATAGCGTCTCGGCCTTTCTTTGTCGATAAATCCGGCACCAGACTGCGAGCCTCTTTCTCGATAGCCTCAATAAGTGGGTCTAGCTGCTCTTGGCTGGTGAAGACCGCTAGAGCATTGGTCTTCTCAATGACGACTAAATCTGTAATCTCGCTCACTGGCGATCTCCTTTGTTGGTTTCATTGCAAAACGCCTACGCTTTGCGGTGAAGCGGGTATAAAAAAGCCCCTAACGAGAGGGGCAAAACGTGTCAGCTAACCAGAGCAGTCATTCTCCAGTTATGAGCGGGATTGCTCACAGCAGATACTCAGTGAATACCTGCTAGGTGCATTACTCGTCACGGGCTTTTAACATTGCGTCGGCCATTAGATAAGCATCCTTCGCTACGCCATCTCTCCAGCCTTCTTGAACACCATTCTCAGCGGCGTAGTTAAGGTAGTCCGCATAACACAGGCCGAGCGCCTTCGATGCGAAGTAATCGCGAGCAGTTAATTCATCTACAGAATTTGATTTTTCCTCTGGGTATGGCTCATCGTCGAAACGATAAAGCAGGTCGTAATTGCCAGAATCATCGAATGTACTATGCTCATACGCCCATCGGTGACCATTAAACAGGAATGATTTACCTATGCTTGTTTTATCAAAACGGACTTTCATGTAATCAGGGTATTCTTTGGAATCTTTATAAACTTTTAGTGTGTGCTTCATATCTATCTCCATTCTGGGTATAAAAAAGACCGCTAGGCGGCCTCAGTTTCTTCACTTGGCTCTTTAAGCCAATTTGGACGCTCACCCTTACCAAGATAAAAATCTATGATATCTAGCAGCTCAGGGTAGAAGCGCAGTGCTGAACGTCCATTCATATCAGCAATTTCCTGTTTGCTGTACTTGCGCCACTCTGCAACTGTATGGTTCTGGCATCCTGCTCGAACATATTCACCATTGGTGATGGTGATTGGATATTTATGCCCCATGATTACGAACGTGTGATCTGGCAGGTCGGCACTGCACAGGTCGGCACCGCACAGGTTGGCACCGCGCAGGTCGGCATCGCGCAGGTCGGCACCGCACAGGTCGGCACCGCTCAGGTCGGCACCGCTCAGGTTGGCATCGCGCAGGTTGGCACCGCACAGGTTGGCACGTGATCCGTTTTCTCCAAACGACTCAATCCAAATTTTGTGTTCATCAAGAATCTTGCGTAAATCTGCGGTATTCATCTCACACCCCTTGTTCACCCAATAAAAAAGGCCGCCTAAGCGACCTGTTAATCTGCGTCCACACTCTCATGTAGAGCTGTAATTCCACCGTGTTTCTCAATCAACTTCTCAACGACATTCCGAGGGACATAAGCGTAAACGGTACCTGTCGGATCTTGAACGTCTTCACACCAATCCATAATGATTTCGTCTTTTTCACTCGGAAATCCAAGCTCAAAAGAGTGATACATAGCAATATCTTTAAAGTCGCTTCGAGGCTGGCAGTATGCAGAATCACTAGCCTGAATTGACACGCTATAACCATCTGCGCAAATCACTCGGCGATTGAAGTACCAGCGATCTTCAAATCTCGGCGCTCTGGCCTCATTTAGCCAGTCATTCATGGTTTTTGTACCGCTCATACCTACCTCTCTAAATTAAGGGAATGCTCTTCCCGCGAATCTACTTAATAATATGAACCGCTTCTTTGCGTGTATTACGGTGCCCTGCTGCGTATAAAGCGACCTCTGGCAGGCAAACAGAACCTTCGTACTTGCTCACCATGCTAGTGATCGTAACCACTTCAGATTTCATGCAAGGCTTACGCTTACACTGCAATACAACGCGTGATGGGGTAGGGCGATGCATAACCTCTGAGCTTACCGCCTCTTGGCTTTGCAACTCAGCTCTACGTGCACGACGACGAGCTGCTGAAGAACCATTGAACTCTGTTCTGCGAGACATAAATACCTCCTGAGTTAACTTTGGTGATGCGTTGCCAGATGCTGATCTTCTGGTTAGCTCGGAGGCCTGCAATTCATCGCATCCCAAAATTAACTTTGGTATATCTGGCTTTTCAGCCACGTAGGTGAATCCATCACCGTTGTTTAAAGAGCTTCCAACTTCTTGTCGGTTAGTGCGTCCTGCTGTGTTGATGAATGAAGTATACGTATCGTATTCATATGATGCAATACGTTATGTATACAAAATTTGTAATGTATACGTATTGTCATGATTTATATGTGTATTTATTTTTAATATGAGTGTCGTTGATATTTTTATGGTGCTAAAGTGAGCAAAACAGGAGGGAGCATGGAAAAAAACGTGATCGGCTACAACGACCTATGCGATGCGGTGGGAAAGGCAACGTTAAATTTGGTGTCTTACAAGCAAGAGGTGACGAAGGAGTGAGGGCAATAAAAACCCCGCTCTGCGGCGGGGTGAGTGACTGTTTAGTCAATATCTGCTGGTTCTTCAACAAAATCAAAATATGGCAAGTTAACATTTCCATATCCAGAAAGTTGTAAAACTGATTCAATATAGGTTTTTATGTATGGAAACGCTAAATGTGGTGCATCAGACCTAACTGACAGCGACTTTGTAAATTCATCATCAACTTTGCAGTCTGATTTGAAATCGAAGTCATAAATAACTTCAACTTCTGCGGTGTTTTCAGCCAAAACAGTAACATTAAATCTAGCCCTAAATATCGTTTCATCTTTGATATTATTGAATATTTCATTTGTTATTTTAATTTTTATTTTAGGTTTCTTCTTGTCTTTTGCTTCGTGCCTTTTGAGAGACATTCCCTGTACTTTCTTATTAAATAATTTGATGTTCATGATTAATGCACCATCTCTCTAAAGTCTTTGTTGTTTGGGTGGAGGCTATTCTGTTTCATATCAAATGTGACTTCGGTAGTACTGGATGATATTTTATGCAGTTCTTCTGCTTCCTGTGGCCAATAATTCTTCCAATTAGCAGTTTTTTCGGGTATCTCGAACATGATATTCTGTAAGTCTACATTTTCGTCTTTGTCGAATGGAGGTATTGAGCTTATAAGCCGCATCGTTTCATTTAGTGATAGCTTTATAATTTTTCCACTAATTGATCCAATAGCCTCCCAATCATCGAGTTCATGCTGATGTTCCATGTCAGTAGCATCACTCTGAATCAGAACATCTAGAGGTATCCCTAATCCATTATGAATCCTTCTTATCATGGAAAGACTTAAAGGACGCTTTCTATTCAATACCTCTGAAACCTTAGATGCAGACCCAATATATTGTCTCATATCAGCTTGAGTTAAGCCTTGCTGATCCATTCTAAATTTTATTGCTTCAATTGGATCTGGCTTATCAATAGGGTAGTTCTGCTCTTCATATTTTTGAACTAGGAGGTTCAACAACTCAAACCTGTCGAACTCATCAGTCCCTGGTGTTAGGCCTGATTCTAGCAATTGCATGATTTCATTCATGTATTGATCATATTGTTCTTCAGATTTTATGATGCTTACTAAAGACTTACTCATAATTTAAACCCACCTTTTCGGTTCTTTTTATCGTACTCAGCGTGAGTCCCGATCCATTTAACTACAACATATTTACCCACATACTGAACCTCGACTACTAATCTGTGGTTGTTTCCGTTGATGTTAAAAATTACTAAACCATCAACATAATCAGCATGTCGATAAGACGCCCTTATGTCATGAAAATTAGACCAGTTAGCTCTTTTTGTTTCATCAAGCCATGATCGCAATGCACCTGACGCTTGGTTGTGCTTTTTGGAATATTCAGCTATGAGCTTTGTATTCGTTACCATCATGGCCATACTTAACGATGTCCTTATCACTTACTATATATGAAGTTCCCAAAAAGGGAAATACACCTAACTACTGTACAATTAAACACCTTATTCCCCTAAAACGTATCCTCAGGCCACTGGGCTTTGATCACCTTTCCGATGATGCGGCAGTTAATTCCGCACTCTAAGCTCTGGTAACGAGGGTTAGGGTTGAGTGGCTCAAGCCAAGGCTTACCATCTTCAATGACAAATCGCTTGAATGTCACTGCTGTGTCGTTATCAATTCCAGCAACACAATAATCGCCAGAAGCAACGTCCTCAGCAGGATCTACAAGGATTAGCATCCCCTCGGGGAAGCTGGGGCGACTGCCAGTTGGAGCTGTCATTGAGTGACCCTCAACAACAAGCCAGAAAGCCATGTCACTAGCTTTTTTGGTTGTGCCAATCCAGTCCTTAGCATCTTGCTCTGTGTAAGAACCAACTGCGCCGAATGACCCCGCCTGAACACTAGTGAATAGAGGGTATGAATACTGAGGTTCAGGAGGCAAGGTGTCTGGGTTTTCACCATGCTGTAAGCTGAATGTTCCATCAGTATTGAATACAGGATCTTTAATACCTAAACGATTAAAAATTGCCGAGATTTCTTGGAGTGTCGGCTGCCTTCTTCCGTTGAGCCAATGGCTAACCGCTCCCTTAGTAATTCCTAAGTGAACAGCGATATCTTCCTGTGTAACGCCTAGAGCCTTCATGCGCTCTTTGGCTAAGTCATACCATGTCATTTTCATAGCCTAATTATACATTCTGTATAGAACACTCTAAAGTCACAAACCGTATATATTCATTTGATGTTTTGGAATACGATATGTATACTTCCGATTAAATAAGGAGGAGTACATGAATAAATTGCGAGATATTCGCGAAGCCCTTGGGCTAACACAGTCAGAACTTGCTCAGTTGGCTGGCTGCACTCCAGGGACTATCAGCCACTATGAGACTGGGCGTCGCGGCATGGACATCAATCAATGTCGTCAGTTTGTCGGAATTTTTAACCGTTTAGGGGCAAGCGTCGGTTTGGATGACGTTTTCCCACCCAAAGCAGCTTAAGTAACACCGCTCTTTCCCCAACGGACATGAAGTCCTACGTCGCTGAAAAGCGAAATCCACACAAACAAATCACTTGTGGTCATCCCACGGGCTGATCACGTCTTTATTCAACAAAGGAAGTATCACAAATGGAACATGCAAGTTATAGCAAGCGCATCAATGAAGTGGAGACAGAACTCCGCTGCCGGATGATGCAGAAGACTAACCGAGAGTTAGCGAAGGAAGCAGGGTGGCACGAATCGAAAGTAAGCCGCCTAAATATCCGCGACATGGCAACGATGTTCGTACTGCTAGAGAAGGTATGGGAAACCAGTTTGATTCGTGAGGTAGCGCGTCAGGCTGTGGAATCGGTATTGCCACAAAAGAAAAAGTCGCCAACTGCGGTAACAGCTGACGACTCTCAGATCACTATGACTTTCTAGTACTGGATCAATTCACAGGAGTAATTATACATGACAACTACTGGATCAACAACCAGTAAGGAGGTTGCTAATGAGTAACCTCGCTCAACAAATCGTAGTCCCGATAAGACCTGATTTGCAGGTCGTGGAGCAACGTGTGGCAGATATCGATGATGGGTATACCAGAGTCGCTAACGAGCTGCTAGAAGCTATCGCAAGCGCAGATTTAACAGCGCGTCAGTTGAAGGTCATGCTGGCTTACGTAAGAAAAACGTATGGCTTCAACAAGAAAACAGATCGCATTGCCGATGAGCAGATTTCTCAGGTTACAGGGCTGTCTCGACAGAACGTAAACAAGGCAAAAAAAGAGCTGATTTCAATGAATTGCCTGTTACTCGATGGAAACAAAATCGGCGTAAACAAAGAGGTTTCTGCGTGGCAATTTAGCAAGTGTCTCCAAGTTAGCAACTTTGTCTCTAAGTCAGAGACAAAACGTGTCTCCAAGTTAGAGACAATCGATGTCTCCAGTTTAGAGACACACAAAAGACATTCTTTAAAAGACAAGAAAGACAATATTAATAAACCCCCTATAGTCCCCCAAGAATCAAATCCTAAACCCAAGGCGAAATCGAAAGCATCGCTTGATGCGGCATCTGCCGAAATACCTGAATGGCTTAGCAGGGATACATGGCTGTCATGGGTTAGCTACAGGAAAGAAATCGGCAAGACGATTAAATCTGCGCAGACGATCACACAGGCCATCAACACTCTGATGAAAAGCCGTGAAATTGGCTACCAGCCTGAAGAGATTATCAATCAGAGCATCGCTAGCGGCTGGGTTGGGATATTCGTCCCTAAGCAGCCTAAGGCACCAGCCAAGCATGTTACTAAATCGGCACCGGAAAACTTCTCTGGCAAAGACTATGGGCAAACAGACTTACCAGCATGGGCGGAGCAACCATGAACCTGATAGAAAAAATCATCAACGTTGAGAAGCGACTCAATGACCTATCCAAGCCACCAATTGAAATCGAACATACCGTTGTTGCTTACTCAACTGCCGTGTGTGAAAAGCATGGTGAGTTTGAGCAGAGAACGCGGCAGTCGGTCGGGCCCGTGAAAGTCCCATCTTACCCGTCACCATGCACCAAGTGCTTGGCTGAAGAATTAGCGGCCCTCAAGGCAGAGCAACAGGCCACAGACGAACGCGCCAAACAGCGCAGAATCGATAACCTGATGCGAGAGCTAGAGGTTCCAGAGCGATTCGCACCATGCACGCTGGAAAACTACGAACCGGTCAATCCAGAGTCTAAGCGCTGCCTGAATGTCTGCAAGGCGTATGCGGCTAAATGGCCTGAACGACTGAAGCAGGGTGGCGGGCTGGTGATGTGCGGTAAGCCCGGCACCGGAAAGAATCACCTGGCACTGGCTATTGCTAAACATGTGATCCGCGAACATCAGGACTCAGCGCTGTTTACGACTGCGCTACGTGTTGCAAGAAACTTCAAGTCAACATGGAGCAAGACGGCAACCATGACGGAAGCGGAAGTTATTGCGACATACACCGCGCCGGATCTGTTAATCATCGATGAGGTTGGCGTTCAGTTCGGCTCTGACTCTGAAAAGATGATCCTGTTTGAAATCATCAACACCAGATACGAGAAGATGCGCCCGACCATCCTGATAAGCAACTTGACTCGGGAAGAGCTGGTTACGTTCATTGGTGAGCGCGTTCTCGATCGTATGAGCGATGGCGGAGGATGTACGCTGGCGTTTACATGGGAAAGCTACCGATCGAAGAGGGCTGCGTGATGTCAAAAATTAGAACGGTTATCTCCTACATCGAAAAGCATGGCGCGTCTCCAATGGGGGAAATATGCAGAGGGACGGGATTTAGCGTCAGAGAAGTTAACTCAAGCCTGAGATACCTCGCACGAATCGGAATGCTGATCAAAACGGGGAGCCGCGGCAAATATCGGTACGGTATCCCAGAAGCACCAAAACACGCCAAAACCAAGCCGCCAATCCGCAAGAAAACAGTCATTACAGCAAAAGACAATACAGTCACCATCGGGTCCAAGAAGCAGGAAATCGAACAGCTGATTAATCGTGGATTGGTTCGTCGAGCACAAACGGCAATATCTAGTCTTATAGCTGAAGCTCGGGATCTGGACACCGTAAATTGGGCGATGGACAAGGGCAACGCTTGCGGCTTCAGGGCCAAATACTTTTAGGAGATAGTCATGAATAAGTTAATCCTCATAGGCGCATTGCTTCTAGCAGGATGCACAGACCCAAACGAGGCTAGAAAGGTACTTCAGGACAATGGATATACCGACATCCGTATTAGCGGTTACTCATATTTAGGGTGCAGTGAGAAAGATCCAATATCGACTGGTTTTATCGCAAAGGGGCCAACTGGCCGCGATGTTAAAGGTGTTGTTTGCTCTGGTTGGCTGAAAGGGTCAACGATACGTTTTCTCTGATGGAGATAGTCATGACAAGTCGTGAACAGTTTGAAGCCGAATGCCGAAACGGATTGATTAACGGCGGGCTAGCTAAGCATGAAAATGGAAAGTATGCCTCAGAATTAACAGATGCTGTGTGGCGTGGATGGCAAGCAAGCCGCGAGGCGGTGGAGGTTGAGCTACCAAGCCTGAAGCAAATCGATAGCGGTGAGAGATATGTTTGGTCAGATGGTGTATTCAATTTTAAGGAAGATGTAATTAAAGCGATCCGCGCAGCTGGCATCAAGGTTAAGGGGGAGTGATGAATAAACAGGCCTATTTTCTGATAGACCGACACCGACAGCAAAACGCCATACAGTTCATCCAGTCACTCCCAGTCAATCCAGATTCACCCCTCGTAGTAACCATCCAAGAGCGAACCAGAACCCTAGACCAGAATGCGCGCCTATGGGCAATGCTTAACGATATCAGTGAGCAAGTCGTTTGGCATGGTTTAACTCTCAGCAGTGAAGACTGGAAGCACATATTCACTGCATCACTCAAAGGTCAGCGATCGGCGCCTGGCATTGAGGGCGGGTTCGTTGTGCTTGGGCAATCAACTAGTCGAATGACTGTGGGTGAAATGCGTGACCTGATAGAGCTGATACAGGCATTTGGTGCAGAGCATAACGTTAAGTTCGGTGATGATGCCATAGCCGCGATGCGCTGGGCTCAACAACACAACAGGAGTTCAGCAGCATGAAGCGACAGCGAAGTCCGACACAAATAGCGATAGACAACTTAATCTTCAACAAATCCACTCCACGCAGTAAACCACAACCCATATCAACAGTAACTTTCAACTACAGCGCCCACCTGCATGATGTGCGTTGGCTGAGAGTGCGAGCGAGGAATAGACATGACTGATTACAGCAAGATGAGCGACTTTGAGATTAACTGCAAAGTTGCCAATGCACTTGGTATGACTAAACACTTCTTCTTCCTTGATGCAGAGGACGAATTTGATGATGACATTGAACCAAGCGAACGGGGTCCGATCTGGCAAACTAGGGAGCATTTCGTTAATGGATACAGGCCATCGAACGGAAACCCATTCAACCCCTGCAACAACCCATCAGACGCATGGCTGATTATTTGTGAATCCCTTATAAGTATTAGTCCTCATTATAAATTCACAGATGAATCAGAGGAATACATAGCACATAGCAATGAGTGGGTAGCTGATAATGTCATGAGTGATGGAAAGTCATTTAGATATAAAGATATCAACCCCCTCCGTGCCGCCATGATCGTCTACCTGATGATGAAGGAGAGTGAGAATGGCTAAAGGTGAAACCCGCGAAGGGATATACCTACGTATTAACGGAGCTGACTATCGAAAGGTTTACGTAGTAGGAGATTTACACGGCTGCCACGGCCTAATGATGACGTACCTAGAAGATATTAATTTCGACTTTGCCGAAGATTTGCTGATTTCAGTTGGTGACCTAATCGACCGTGGTGGGCAGAACGTCGAATGCCTAGACCTGATTACTCAGCCATGGTTTAGAGCTGTACGCGGTAACCATGAGCAGATGGCTATTCAGGCATTAAACGGCGCCGGCAATGTAAATCACTGGCTAGCTAATGGCGGCGGCTGGTTCTTCTATCTCGATTATGACCAAGAGGTTCTCGCTAAGGCATTAATCACTCATGCAGAAAGTTTACCGCTGATTATCGAAGTCAATTTCCCCAGCAAGCGTTACGTGATCGCCCATGCAGACTACCCATCAAACGAATACGTATTTGGCAAACGTGTTGATGAGGAGGAAGTGGTTTGGAATCGAGAGCGGGTGAGTAACGCGATGGACGGGGTCGGCTGCAACATTACCGGTGCGGACGAGTTTATTTTCGGCCACACGCCAGCTCGCAGCCAGATGAATTTTTTCAATCAGCGCTATATCGACACAGGTGCGGTGTTTGGTCACGGCCTGACCGTTATCCAGATAGGAGATAACAATGGCTAACCTTCGGAAAGAAGCCCAAGGCCGAGAATGCCAAGTGCGTTTACCCGGCATATGTAACGGTAACAGCGAGACGGTAGTGCTGGCTCATTTTCGAATGGCTGGATTATGCGGCGTAGGGATGAAGCCTAACGACTTATTCGGCGCTTGGGCATGCTCTGCATGTCACGATGAAATAGACCGCAGGACAAGGCGCACAGACGCTGGTGAAGCGCATATGGCACACCTTGAGGGAGTAATACGAACTCAGGCCGCGCTGATTGCAGAGGGAAAGCTAAAACTATGAAGGAATACCGGCTAACGCTGCCGTACCCGCCGAGCCTAAACACATATTGGCGACACGCAAGGCAACGGCACTACATCAGCGAGAAAGGCACAAAATACCGACAAAACATTATCACCATCATCCAGCAACAAAACCTCGATATTAACACCACCTCCAGACTCAAATTCTCAATCACCGCCCACGTACCAGACAAACGCCGCCGAGACTTAGACAACCTGCAAAAGGCTGTCTTTGATTCGCTTGTGCATGCTGGATTCATGGAAGACGACGAGCAGATTGATGATTTCAGGGTGCGGCGCGGTGAGATGGTGAAGGGCGGAAAGCTGGAAGTAGTCATCACCGAACTGGAGGGGATATGAATGCCGAAATCCGAACCATACCCGACATGCTAGTCGATACATACGGCAATCAGAGCGAGCTAGCACGACGGCTGCACATCAACAGAGAAACCATATCCAAATACATTCACGACAAAGAGGCCAAGCACCACGCAATAGTGAATGGCGTATTCATGACAGCTCGCGGGGATTGCGGGAAAAATAGGTGGGGTAAGCGATGAGACCAATAGACGCGATTTACACACTGCCCATGGTATTTAGACAGGCAGATTTACGACGACTCTGGTGCCGAGGGAAGAAGACCATCACGCCATCACAGCGAGTGTGGACGCGCTATATGTTGTCGCTCTGGGGCCATTACCTCGGCGGTGATGATGCTCCTTCAGGATGCGTTAACGTAATTGGTCGATTAATGGTTCGTTCAGAGTGGAGCGAAACACAGTCTGAGCGGATAGTTGAAGTGGTGAACAGTCTTCACAAGCAAGGTTATCGAGGTGAAGAGTTGTTCAAGAAGTCCCGTGAAATTGTGATACCAGCATCCTCAGCAAGCAACATCATCGCTCTCGCCAAAGAATCAGATGATGCCGCTTTTGTTGAGTCAGTCATGAAGAAAGCAATTAAGCGTGGAAGCCTGATCCGCGATGTAGCTATTAAACGATATTGCGATCGCAAATGCCCGCAAGACATTGCACGGATGATTTCATACATCACTGGTGCAGATGTTCAATTTTGCCGAAAGCGGGTTATCTGGTGTGAAGAGATACTGGAAGAGGAAATGTACTATGCAATGAAGCATGCAATGGAGAAGGAAATACTTCAAAATGCAGCATGAGTAAAAATATTTTCTATTTCTCTTGATTTTGGGAAATGAAAGTGTATATTTTAGTGCATGCTCGGGAGCAAAAGTGAAAGAGCGCAGTAACAAAGAAAAGGCTGGCTTAATCGCTGGCCTTTTTAGTTTTCAGCACATCACTCAGCGAAGAAGGGTAAACCGGAGCGTTTGGTGTGCTGCACAACTGCATGAGTATTGATTCGATAACCTCCAAGGCTCAACGATGTGGTGCTTGGCAGTGCTCATGACAGTTGTGGATATCCAGAAACACAGGTGCAAGATATGGTGTGATGCCGAAAGGCTTGGACAGACCTGCATCCACAGCAACACATTTTCAAGCCTCGCCATCGTGCGGGGCTTTTTCATTCTGGTGAGGAAGCACATAAGGCATGTGCGGTCGGCTGTTAACCGAATGGTATAGGGTTCGAATCCCTAACTCACCGCCAATTCTAATTTAGCGTCATCCAAAACCAACCAACCGCACTCACATATTCCTTGTCTGGCATGGATACGGATGACGCTATTCCCTAATTAATTACTCAGCGCCTAACCCTACGGGGAGGTGAGACGATGCTACGTATGGACAAAATCACAACAGGTATTTCCTACGGAGCGTCAGGCGGTAGCGCCTTATTCTGGCTTAAACAACTCCTTGATGGCTTCTCACCTGAACAGTGGGCAGCGTTTGGCGTTCTTGGAAGCTTGCTATTTGGCTTCCTGACGTTTCTAACGAATCTCTACTTCAAGGTAAAAGAAGACAGGCGCAAAGCCTCAAGGGGTGAGTTATGAATCCATCCCTGAGAAATAAATTAAGCGCAGCAATGATTACCCTCATCGTATCAGGTGCATCGGCTCCGGTATTGCTTGACCAGTTTCTGAATGAGAAAGAAGGAAGCAGCCTAACGGCGTACCGAGATGGCGGTGGAGTCTGGACGATATGCCGTGGTGCAACCATGGTTGATGGTAAGCCAGTCGTTCAGGGGATGAGGTTAACGCAGTCCAAATGCGACCAAGTAAACGCCATAGAACGCGACAAGGCATTAGCTTGGGTAGAGCGGAATATTCACGTCCCCCTTACCGAACCACAGAAAGCAGGCATTGCATCATTCTGCCCTTACAACATCGGCCCCGGTAAATGTTTCCCTTCAACGTTCTATAAGCGACTTAATTCAGGCGATCGGAAAGGTGCTTGTGAGGCAATCCGTTGGTGGATTAAAGATGGTGGCCGTGACTGCCGCCTGACCAAAGGCCAAAAGAATGGCTGTTATGGTCAAGTGGAGAGACGTGATCAGGAAAGTGCGCTGGCGTGCTGGGGATTGGATGAATGAGCAAGTTAACCACCGCGTTACTTTCGATCATCATCGCTCTACTAGTTGGCATGTGGTACACGACAAGCCAGATGCAGTCGCTAAACACCCAACTGAAAGAAATCACTCAGGTATCCAATCAGCAGAAAGCAGACCTCGAAAACATCCAGCGGCAACGAGTACAGGCCGCCGAGCTCGATATCAAAGTCACTCAGGAATTAGCTAATGCAAAAAGTGAAATTGAAACTCTTCGTGTTGGCCTTAACACTGGCACTAAGCGGCTGCGCATCGCGGCCAGTTGTCCAAAGCTGCCCGAAACCACCGCCGCCACCGGCAAGCCTGATGCAACCAGCCCCCGATATGATGCAGAGTTTGAACGCAATTATCTCAGTCTCGTCGAACGAATCAAACAATCCGAAACAATGATTAACGGGTTACAGAGTTATATCCGCACACAGTGCCAATAGAGCCTCACTTCGGTGGGGCTTTTTACATTCAGAGGAAATAAAATGGCTGCACCAATCATGAAGTATTTCGCATATGAACATCTTCCAGCTCATCTACAGGAAGTTAGCAAGCCAATCGGCGAGCTAGCAAAACTGATGGATGAGTCATTGGCTGATGGTGCTGAAAAATCAGCAGGTCTGCGCAAATTACTTGAAGCTAAAGATGCTCTGGTTCGCGCTAAGCTCGGCTAGGAATTACAGATCTATACCCACGCCCAGTACTTAAAATAATAGGAGGTGACCATGCGGGAAGAAGAGCTAAAAAGGCTTGAACCCTTAAATCTCCTGATTTATCAGGGTAAAGCATCCGTTACCACTTTATAGCCTCACTTCGGTGGGGCTTTTTTACAACTGAAGTAAACCATCAGCGCCACGCTCGGCGCAATTCTACCGTAGAACCTTTCAGGATAAGCCTTGAGGAGATCAGCAGTGGTCTGATGAACCCTCTACGGGCTGGTTCTTCCTGAGCGCAAGGTTTATCACTAAAAGGAAGTCATCATGCAATATCCAACGAATATTGTTATCGAAAATATGCCAGTTCGAAATACAGAATTTGGTACTTACAATCTTAATGATTTACACAAGGCGGCAGTGGCGGCTAAGAAGGCCAAGCTTTGGCAAAAGCCAAGTAAGTTCCTTAAAGCAGATGGTATCAAGGGTTATGTCGATGAAGTGACCAAGGAGCTAAAAAGCACCTTGGAACAAAATCAAATACTTAGAACCATTCATGGAGGCTCCGAGCGAGGTACGTGGGCGCATGAGCTTATTGCTCTCAGATACGCAGCTTGGTTATCTCCAGCATTTGAATTGAAGGTATATCAAACATTCAGAAGCGTGATATTAGGGCAGGTTAGTAAGTTTGCTCAGGCAAACCTGCTAGAGCTTAAATATCAGTCTAAAAAGCGTCGCGTGAGTACTGCCGCCAGAATAATGAACAAATGGGGTGTTGGTGGTGAGAAAAACCAATTGGAGTCTCAGCGTAAATTACTAGCTGAAGAGATTCAGGTTACGATCCCCGGTCTGCCGGAGGGAAAACCATGATGAATAATGAAACCTCATGTGATTTCTTCTGCTCTCGCGTGGCAGAGGCTTATTTACTTCACCTAGTGGCTATATGGCGTCGTCCAATCTACCGATATGCAACTGGGGATATTGAAGTAAGCCACTCATTCTTATGGGGTCTCCTCGACGGATATCCAAAAGACCGAATGACAAGTAGCTATAGAGCAAAGTTTTACTCAAAGCTTCTGAAAAAATTTGATCCCACTCCAGCCAAAGGCGCAGTGATATGCGGCGGTAAAGTTCCAGAGCTAAGCAAGCGCGGCATAAAATATATGAACGCCTTAGTTCATGGATTTGGCGACATGCTAGAAGACATTGGCGACAGGGATGAATATGGGCTGCTAACGATACCGAAAGGTGAGCTCAATGACCAAATCTGAATACAATCGTATTGATTACATAGAAGAAGTCATGGGAAACGCATTTAAGCTTCTCGATACGGGAAGAGTGGCAGCGGCTAAGGAAATTATTCGCGCAGTAAATCTTCAATTACGAGTGCTAAAGCGCACAGGCGAAAAGCGATACGGTAATCCAAGTAAAGCGGAAGAATGAAGTCAGTTAGCACCTCTGCGAAGCGGGGCGAGTCTGGCTAACAAAATTCATTTACCACTCAGTGGTCGTGTTAGTCCATCCCTCTTCACGTAAACACATCTCTCGCGTTTAACAAAGACTCCCTCCAGTAATACTGGTTCTCCTCGGGACGAGTGCGCGGAATAAGATGTAAGGGATAACGCCGGGGTTTTGCACGGTTTGCCCCTCATGGTTCGCGGTGACTGCGATGGCGGATGAAATGTCACTGACAGCCGGAACAGACGGCTCACATTACAGATGGTTCTTACGAGAGCCATGTTTAATGACAATCAAAAGGAATCGACATGGAGCTAACTGAACACCAGAAAGCCCTATTCGATGATCTGACCAAATTACAGCAGAAGTTTGCGTTAGGCATCGTTAAGGGGCTTAGCCAAATAGATGCATATAAACAAGCGGGCGGGAAGGCAAAAAAGGATGAGACGGCCAGTGCTTGCGCTAGCGAAATCCTAACCAATCCTAAGGTGAAAGCTTTCATTGACGAGATGAACAAAGAAGCTATCTCTGATGCCGTTATGTCGCGTCAGGAGGCTCTTGAGCGCCTTAGTTTGATGGCAAGGGCATCACTGCATGAGATGGTCGAGTTTAGCGAAGCAGAGTGCGGTACTGACGATAATGGCAATCCGATTATTCAGGCCGGATGGCGATTCAAGAATTCCGCGCTACAAAGCGCAGGTGCCTTATCTGCTATATCTGAGCTGACTGCTGGGAAACGTGGAATATCGATAAAGCTCCACGACCCAAAGGCGGCAATAAAGCAACTGGCCGATTTGCAGGGATGGGAACCGCCAAAAGAGTCGAAGCTAACCATCACTGCGACAAAACCACTATCGGAGCTTTTTGAAGATGACGATGCTTAATCCAGTATTCAAGCCGTTTATCAAGCCACACCGCTACAAGGTAGCTAAGGGTGGGCGGGGTAGTGGTAAGTCGTGGTCAATTGCAAGGCTCTTGGTTGAAATGGCGCGAAGAGGCTCATATCGATTTCTCTGTGCTCGTGAGTTTCAGGCCAGCATAGCCGACTCAGTTATTCAGCTGATCGCAGATACGATAGAGCGCGAAGGGTATAACAGCGAGTTTGAGATCCAGAAGGTCTACATCAGGCATATTGCTACCAACAGCTTGTTCATGTTCTACGGAATTAAGAACAACATCACAAAAGTGAAATCACTGGAAGGTATCGACATTTGCTGGGTAGAGGAAGCTGAGGCGGTAACCAAAGAGAGTTGGGATGTGCTGATCCCAACCATTCGAAAGCCCGGTAGCGAGATATGGGTAAGCTACAACCCGAAGAACATTTTGGACGATACACACCAAAGGTTCGTTATCAATCCACCTGATGACATTTGCCTACTAACGGTTAACTGGAATGATAATCCTCACTTTCCTGATGTTCTGCGCCTAGAGATGGATGAGTGCAAGCGTAAAGACTTCGATCTTTATCAGCACATTTGGGAGGGGCAGCCAGTAGCGGATAGCGACCTTGCTATCATCAAACCTTCATGGATTGCCGCAGCAGTAGATTCCCATATCAAACTCAAATTCACTGCGTCTGGTGCCAAGAGAATCGGCTTTGACGTTGCAGATGAAGGGGAAGATAGCAACGCCATCACAATGGCACACGGATCAGTTGTTAAGGATGTGCAGGAGTGGAGTCGTGGCGATGTAATCGAGTCTGCCAACCGAGTAAACCAGTATGCAGACAGCATCAGTGCTGACAAGGTTATTTACGACTCAATCGGCGTTGGTGCTGGCGTTAAGGCGCAGCTCAATCGCATTGCCAGAAGTCAGGTAGAGGGATTCAATGCCGCCGCCGCTGTATTTGAGCCTGATAGTGAATACATGCCAGGTAAAACAAACAAAGACATGTTCTCCAACCTAAAGGCACAAGCTTGGTGGATGGTTAGACAGCGCTTCTACAATACATGGAGAGCGATAGAGCATGGTGAAACCTTCCCTGATGACCAACTAATAAGCCTTTCATCCGATATCAAAAACCTCGAATACCTCAAGGCTGAACTTTCACGCCCACGCGTTGATTACGACAATAACGGCAGAGTGAAAGTTGAAAGCAAAAAGGACATGAAAAAGCGCGGCATCCCGTCGCCTAACATGGCCGACTCCTTGATCATGGCCTTTGCGCCAACTTCTAATGCTCTGGCAAGGCTAAAAGCTCTTGCCGGTTAAGGTGAGGCAATGGCTAAACGTAGCAACAGACAGCAAAAGAAACTCAATAAACAACAATCACGCATGGACAGTTATCAAAATGTGTTCATGAACATTGGTACTGGCGGTGACAGGTCGGCATACAGTCGGATCCGCTTCGCACATCTGCTAACCAGAACGACATTAGACAATATTTATCTCGGTGATGGGCTGGGTCGTCGCATTGTCGATTTGGTTGCCGATGAGATGTTTCGCGCCGGATTCACCATTGAAGGTGCCAACAACGAACCGGAGATCATGTCTCGGTGGGATGAGTTAAATCTGACACAGCATTTCACTGATGCAGTGGCATGGGCTCGTCTCTATGGTGGATCGCTGATGTTGTTCGGCGTAAATGATGGCGGTGAGCTAACGTCAGAGATTGGCGAGGGGAGTCTAGAGTTTGTTCGGGTGTATGACCGCTATCAGGTTCAGCCTTTCCTCCGCGACTTAAATCCGGAAAGCCTGACTTACGGGGAAATCATCCAGTACCAGATTAACCCTATATCCGGCACACCGTACTACGTACACGCCAGCCGGTGCCACATCTTCGATGGTGAGCGGTTGCCAAACCAGATACGTCACCAGAACCAAGGATGGGGCGCATCCTGCTTACAGGGTATCTACGATGCACTAACCGATTACGGCATGAGCCATAACCATGCAACAAGTCTGCTGGAAAGAAAGCAACAAGGCGTATGGTCTGCTGCTGATTTGGCTGAACTGTGTAAAGACGGTGAAGGTAGGGACGTTGTTCAGGCACGTCTTAACATGGTGGATATGACCCGCAGTAACGGGAATACCATTGGCGTTGATGCTAATACTGAGAAGTATGAGCTATTGAATGGCGACTTGTCTGGTGTAGTTGATGTTCAGGATCGAAAGCAACTCCGTATCTCTGCATTAACTGGTATTGATGAGCAAATCCTTTTTACCAAGACACCAACTGGGCAAGGTGCTGACAAAACCACGGTGCCTGAGTCATGGAAGCAATTAGTTGGACGTAAGCAAAAAGATGAAGCGCGACCAGCTATTGAGAAAGCAGTTACCTTCCTCACGACAGATAAAACGTGGACTATCAAGTTTAACCCTCTATCTGTGCCGACCGACAAAGAGCGGGCAGAAACAGCTAATCAATGGTCACAGGCCGACGAGCGTTATGCTCAGCTTGGTTGGGTTAGTAATGATGAAGGTATTGCCACCCTCAAAAAACGCGGTGGGTATGTCTATCCGGAGATGAATGATGGCTAGAGTATGGCTTCATCCCTACGGTGTAGAGCGTGACTACACAAACGCTTTGGTAAAGGCTACACGGCAATTCAACAAAGAAATCGACTCATCATATGGTGACATACGTTTTGATGGGTGGCAGGACGATATGGCGGCTATTTTGGCTTATCTGCGCAATGCAGGTAACCGGATATTCCAACCAGTCATTGAAAGGCTTCCGTCCTTCTTCTCACTAACCAGCCAGTTCAACGATAAGCAATGGCGTTTAATCGTAAAGGGTGGGACTGGGGTAGAGCTACCCACATCACAAGCCATTATCGCAGGTCAAACAACGGTACCCACTTCATTCGGCGTACTCGGCGTTGACGCCTATAGAGCAGAGCCTTGGTTGCGCCAAATGCAAGAGCTATGGGTATCTGAAAACACTCGTCTGATTAAATCTATTCCTGCTGATGAGCTATCAGACATGGAAGGCATCATTCAACGTGGCGTGATGAACGGCTCCAGTGCTGACACCATAAAAAAGCAGATTCAGGAGCGCTACGGCGTCACTGAAAGGCGAGCAAAGCTTATCGCAGTTGATCAGATAGGTAAGGCCAACTCTGCACTAACAAAGCAGAGACAGGCAGACGCTGGAATAGATGGTTATATCTGGCGTGGCGTTCTCGATAATCGTGAAAGGCAAATTCATGTTGATCGGGAAGGGAAGCGCTTTAAGTGGTCAAGCCCACCATCCGATGGACACCCCGGGCAGCCAATCCGCTGCCGCTGTTATGCCGAACCTGACTGGTCGGGCTCAGTTTTCGATATCGGCGAATAAATAAGGCAATCAATGAAGACAGTATCTCGATTTGATGTGGGAGAACTCCGCGCGTCTGTAAATGAGGACAGATACCTTGAGGACACACCTGTAGTTGGGCGTGTCGGTATCCAAATTTACCGCAATCCAGACGGATCAGAACGTCGCGAGTTTCGCCCACCGGAGGAAGTGTTTAACGCAGACTCACTGGCAAGCTTCAAAGGAAAACCAATCACTATTGGTCACCCCGGAGCAGTCAACTCAAAAAATGCCAAAAAGCATATGGTCGGCACCATGCTGGAACCAGCTAGACAGGATGGTGAAAACGTTGTTGTGCCAATCATGGTGTATGACGAAAACGCCGTTACATCAGCGACCAGCGGAAAGACTAAGCAATTATCGCTTGGCTATCGCTTAGACCTCGATGAAACACCGGGTGAATGGAATGGACAGCGTTATGACGCCGTGCAGCGAAACATCCGCATCAATCATTTAGCTCTCGTCTCAAAGGCTCGCGCCGGAGACGTGGCAACACTAAATCTCGATGGTGATGAAGAAATCGCCCTAGATGATGACGACAACCAACCAAAAGGTAAAACAATGCAGAAGATCCGCTTAGACAGCGACCTTGAATATGAAGCAGCCCCCGAAGTGGTTGTTGCATATCTGGCGCTGAAACAGGATGCCGCTGACAAGCAGACAAAGCTTGATGAGGCTAATACCACAATCTCAACCATCACCGCAGAGCGTGACACTCTCAAGGCTGATGCAGCTGAGTTTGAAACGAAACTGAAGCAGGCTCGAGAGGATGCGGCTGTAACTATTAAAGCTCGCGCCGAACTGGAAGCTAAAGCAGAGAAGCACGGTATCAAGTGCGATGGGCTGGATGACATTTCCGTCAAGAAGTCGGTTGTAGCCAAGCTGAAGCCATCCATCAAGCTAGACGGTAAAGACGACACCTACATCAACGTCGCGTTCGATATGGCGATTGAGTCAGCTCCTATGGAGCAGCAGCGCAAAATCGTCAATCAGGATAAAGCGGAAACACGCAATGATGCATCTGAACTGAAAGGTTCTGCCGCAGCCCGCCAAAAGTATCTCGACCGCCTTCATGGCAAAAAGGAGGCTAAATAATGGCCGTTCAAACCTCATACGATAACAACATGCAGATCGCTATGCCGGGTATGCGTTCAGATGCAACTCATCAAATTACCGATGGTTGTAATGCTGCCCAAGGTGCTATTAAGCCCGGCTATGTTGTAGCTCGCGTATCAGTCGATAATGACAAGCGTGTAGTTAAACAGGTATCAGCCGCAGGCGGCGCCGCAAACCTGATGGGTATCTGCCGATTCAGCCACTATGGTTGCGTTACGGGTCAGTACGAGAATGGCGATGCCGTTAACGTAATGACATGGGGGCGAATCTGGGCGGTGACCACCTTGACAGCAGCGCCAACTATGGGGGCAGATGTAAATGTGCTTACCTCTGATGCTGATGCTGGGAAAGTGGCGGCAACTGGCGGCTCTCTGGCGCTTGGTTGGAAGTTCACAGGCCGATTCACCAACTACAAAAATAGCGCTGGTGAAACCATCCATCTGGCTGAAGTTCAGATCCGCAATCAAGCAACACAACCAGCAGCCTCAGAATAAGGAACGATAATGGAACAGATGAATTACGATGAAGCTGACTTGCAAGCTATTCAGCTTAGTGCAGCGGCTAATGGACTGCGACTTGACGAAGGGGAATCAATCTTCCTCGCTCGTGAGTTGGACTACGTTAAATCTAAGGTTTACGAAGTCGAATACCCTGCTTTGACAGCAACCACGCTTTTCCCAGTGACCTTTGAAATCCCTGCATACGCCAAAACATTCACTTACGGTGTAATGGACGCAACTGGTATGGCGCGAATCATCGCCGACTATTCAGATGATTTGCCAAACGTAGGGGTTAACTATCGCGAAGAAACAGGCAAGGTATTCAGCCTTGGTAACTTCTACGAATACGACCTGATGGAAATCCGCGCATCACAGGCAACTGGCAAAAACCTGCCAACTCGACTGGCCAATGCAGCCCGACGAGCTCATGACGTTAAAGTTAATGAGTTGGCATTCTTCGGTGATGACGCCTATCAGATTGTCGGGGTGCTTGACCATCCAAACATTCTAGTAACTACCTCTGCTGGCTGGACAACTGGTGAAATTGCGTCAGGTGAATTGGAAGATGCTGTATCTGCTATCGAGACCATCACCAAAGGATTGCATGCCGCTAACGTGATCGCACTTCCACCTAGCGCATTCAAAATCCTTTCTAAGCCGATGCCTAACACCAACACGTCTTACATGACCTACTTCAATACCCAATATCCGGGCATGCAGTGGATCCGTGTAAACGAATTGGAAGACATTGATGGAGCAGGTACTAAAGCTGCACTGGTAATGGAGCGTAACGCTGACAACGCCTCTATGGAAATTCCGCAGCCGTTCGAGCAATTACCTCCACAGGCGAATAACTTGGCAATCAAAATCCCATGCCATAGCCGCGCTACTGGCGTACAGGTATACCTGCCGCTGACTCTACATCTCATCAAAGGCATTTAAGAGGCTTCGGCCTCTTTTCTTTAAGGATTAACAATGAAGATCACTAACTCATCCGCACGTCTTTATTACATCGCTGGACAGAAACTGGCACCGGGTCAAACCGCAGAGATTGATGATAAATGGAAGGACAATAAAACCGTTCAGGCATCAATCACTAAAGGCGAACTACGTATTGCGGGAAAAGACGAAGAAGTAACCGCTACTGCTGTGGATAAGAAAGAGAAGGACAAAAAGTAATGAACATCGCCGCATTTGAAGGCCTAACGCCTCTGGAAATCTTCCGCAAGCTTGCGCCTGAATTTGCGGCTGTTCCCGATGAAGTGGTTCAGGGGTATATCGATTTTGCTACGTTTTATGTGTGTGTTGATGAATATGGAAAGGCCTATAACGTTGCACTAGCACTAATGGCAGCACATATCATGGCATCGCCGGGCGGATATTCTCAGGATGGATCATCTTCATCTGGTAAGGTTTTGTCACGCAAAGAAGGTGATTTGTCTATCACCTATGGCAATGTTTCCAGCGATTCCAGCTACCTCAGTGGCACCACATATGGAAACCTGCTCCAGTTGCTCCGTAAACGCATGGGGGCTGGTTTTTCTATTATGACGAGAGGAATAGTAGGAGGTTGCTTGTGTCCGTAAAGATAACGGATAACAAAAGGCTTTGGGATAACCTCAAGCAAGAGCTTAAAGCGACTGGAAGCAAAGAGGTAGTAACGGGCATTCAGAAGGGGGAGGTGAATGACGGCGTTCTTGTTGCCGATTACGCTACATGGAATGAGTTCGGGACTAGAAAGATCCCATCACGCCCATTCATGCGAACCTATTTTGACAATTCAGTATCACGACTTGAGAAATTCTCAGTGAATGGCGTTACTCAGGTATTGCTCGGAAAGGCCACGTTCATGCAATTTCTAAATGCAGCCGGTGTAGAAATGGTGAATGGAGTCAAGAAAAGCATTACTAATGGAGAGTGGGCTCCTAATGCTCCATTGACCGTGTCACTGAAGGGGTCATCAAAGCCGCTGATAGACAAGGGCGTGATGCTCAACTCAGTTACTTTCGCCATTCATCCTTATGGTAAATCGAAATGAGTAACCCATTCCGCAGACCTTACAAAGTGCTTACCCCTGCTCCATCTACGCTGGTTAACGGTGTGATTGTTGATGGTGAGATGGTGGAGTCTCAAGCCTATTTCAGCGTGCAAAGCATCAAAGACACGCAGGAGATTGAGAGTTTAGAGGCTGGGCGTAGGCTAACTGATTATCGCAGGCTATACAGCGATACCAAGTTGCAGATCACTGACGATTTCGACATGGCGCAGCCCGCCATTGTGGTGATTGACGGATTTAACTATGAGGTTAAGCACCGCGAACCATGGCAGAACGGCATCATCTCACACTATAAATATTATGTAGTAAGGAAGCGCGATGGCTGAAACCACGGTATCAAAATTTGTTCCTGATGCTGTTGAATCTGCCGCCTACCGTGTTCTATCTCAGTTAATCACCATCCCACTTTCCTACGCCAATCAGAATAACTCTCGCTTACAGCTACCCTATGCCACGTTGCGCGTATCCACACGCCTTACGGTCGGAAGGGATGAGCATGGAGAGGTTGATGATGGTGGCGTTATGCCCTCACATGGCGTTCGAGAGGGAACGGTGATGGTGAACGTTTACGGCGGAAGCGCCAGAGAGTATTGCGACGATCTGGTGAATAACATCAGAAAGACAACTAGCCGTTATCTCATGCGTAAAGAACGCTTCGTTATTAGCAACAATGCGCAGGTCAATGATCTGACAGGCCTACGTGATGAAGCAAACTTCGAAGCTATGGCAAACGTAGATTTAACATTTCGTTATACAGGCAAATATCTGGATGACGTTGGCCTTATTGAAACCGTTGATGCGAATGGCGACATCGGCGGCATAGAAACACACATCACTCTCGCCGTCACATCCGACTAATCAATACGGAGTTATCAAATGGCAGATTTGAGCCAAATCGCCAATGTGGTTATTTCGCTGGATACAGCGAGTATCGCTAAGGCGTCATTCGGTATTCCGCTCGCAGTATCGCCTACAACGGCTTTTAGTGAGCGGGTACGCAAATATTCAAGCTATAACGCAGCGCAACAAGATGGCCTAGATCCGCAAACGCTTAAGGCGCTTTCTGCTGTCTTTAGCCAAACACCAAGACCAAATCAGGCATGGGTTGGCCGTAGAAATGCTGTGTTAGTAAACCTAACGGTAACCATTCCATCGATTGTGGCAGGGAATATCTTTACGTTTAATGTAAACGGGACTGATATTACCTATACCGCGGCTAGCGGTGATGATGCTGAGGACGTTTATACCGGTCTGAATACAGCCCTTACCGCGCAATCTGTTATTGCTGCGCTGTTTACTGCAACGGCTAGTGCAGATGGGCTAAGTTTGACAATCAAAGCGCCAGACACAGCCACTGTTATTAAGCCGGTTACTAACTTGGGTATCTCATCCTCGGGGTCTGATGATGGATTAGCGGCTGATCTCAATGGCATTCAGCAAGAGGATTCAGGTTGGTATGGGTTTGCATTAGTAGAGCGAGGCGATGACCTCATCAGTGCAGCGTCGGCATGGGCAGAGACCCAAACAAAGCTGTTCTTTGCATGTAGTGACACTGCTGGCATTTGGGCTTCTGGTGATACAGATATCGCATCTCAACTGCAAGAACTGCAATATCTTCGCACTAGCTTGATCGCTCACAAGGCCGCAGCAACAGAATATCCAGAAATGGCATGGATGGGGCGTTGCTTTACTATCGCTCCGGGCGGCGAAACATGGGCGCTAAAAACTTTATCCGCAATCACACCAAGTAAATTCAGTGACACCGAACAGAGCTATGTATTCCAAAAGAATGCTAACGCGTATGAGAAATATGCGGAGAATACCTTCCTAATTAACAAAGGGAAGGTGGCCTCTGGTGAGTGGATTGATGTTGTGCGATTCCGTGACTGGCTGGTTGACACAATTCAGAAGAACATGGCGTCGCTGATGATCCGCCAGAAAAAAGTCCCTTATACCAACGGCGGAATTGCGCTGATTGTGAATAACCTGAACGGTTCGCTTATTCAGGGGCAGCAGGCTGGCGGTATTGCTCCTGATGAGCGGGATGCCGATGGCAATACAGTGCCAGGATTTAAAATCACCTATCCAAACGCGGCTGATGTGTCAGCAGATATTAAAGCAACACGCACTCTATACATTGAGTTCGTGGCGCTTTTAGCTGGTGCAATTCAACTGGTTGAGATTAACGGATCACTGACTTACAGCTATGAGGGCTAATTATGTCTGCTGAATTAACTGGCACTTATGACGGCTCTGAGGTGTTTGTCACTATCGGACCGCTACTGCTTACAGGGTTTAGTGATGGTGACTCTATCACTGCTCGTAAAAATGCAAACTTCTATGAATCAAAAGCGGGATTGGATGGTTCTGTCGGGCGCGCGCGCGTAACTGATAAGCGCGGTCAGATTGAATTACATCTTATGCAAACTTCAATTGCTAACGATGAAATCTCAGCACTGATGAATCTTGACTCGCTGACTGATGATGGCAAGGCCGTTTACCCAGTTTCGGTGACCGACTTCTCTGGTCGAACCGTTATTGCCGCAGGTCAGGCTTGGCTATACCAACTCGGTGATGTGGCTTTCTCAACCAATGAGGTTGGCGAACGTATTTACACCTTTGAGTGTGCAGACCTTAAATTCTCGCTAGGCGGGAACAACGTTTAAATAGGCCGCCTACGGGCGGTTTTTTATTGGGGATTAACGGAAATGGAATTAACCACATTTAGTATTGGCGATAAAGAGTTTAAGGCCGCGAAGATGAATGCTTTCGCCGCCGCAAAACATCTAGTGAAACTTAAGACACTTCTAGATAAAGGTCTGGCTTCAGGTGGTGATGCAAACGCCATTCAGTTGCTAGCCGGCATTGATGAAAAGACGCTGGAAGAGGTGATCATCCCAATTCTACGCGACTCATCCGTTATCAGTGTGAGCGATGAGAAGAAAATTGATAGCCCTAACGCGATTAACCTTGTGTTCACAGTAGACACGCTGTTCGACTTCTTCGAGCTGTGTTGGGAAGTGCTGAAGCTCAACTTCACCCCTTTTTTTACGAAAGTTCTCACCCTGTTTGGGTTAAGCCCAGAAGAGCTGGCAAATCGGGTTCAGTCACTGGCGAAAGGCGCGACACGGGAAAGCTAAGGGAAGATGTTGAAACAGAGCTATGGGTGTGGCGTCCAATAATGAGAAATATGTGTACGGTTGCAGAAGTGAAGTCAGGACTTATCACATGCGAAGACCTGCTCAAGCTTAATGCACTCATAGAGATGACCGACTATCTGAACACGCCAATGGAGAAGTAAATGGTTATTCGTGAATTACTTATCCGCCTCGGCCTTACCGGATCAGATAGCGTGGGGCGAGGACTGGACAGAGTAGACGGAAAGGTCGATAAAACCATTCAGTCATTCAATGCGCTTGGCGGTGTTCTTGCTACGGTATTCGGTGCTGTAACCATCTCAAACATTTCCAAAACTGCTGACACCATGCAATCGCTTGAGTCCAGGGTTGGCCTCCTTCCGCAAACTGTCGGTGATGTTGGTGAAGCTTTCGATGCGGTAGCTAAGAAGGCAACCGAAAACAGAATGGGAATACAGGCCTACGCGGAGGTATACACCCGTATTGGCAATGCAGCGCAGGACTACCTTAAAACCTCTGAAGAGGTCGAAAAGGTCACATCCACTCTGTCTCAGGCATTAGTAGTTGGTGGTGCTACCGCTCAAGAACAGGCATCAGCATTCCTTCAGTTTTCTCAGGCGCTAGGCTCAGGCACATTGCAGGGTGATGAGTTCAGGGCAATGGCAGAGGCTGCACCGCAGTATCTTGACCAGTTGGCTAAATCTCTGGGATACCCGAGAGGAGAACTGAAAAAATTAGCCAGCGAAGGGAAGCTGACAACCAAAGAAGTAATCCAGGCCACCATGAACATGAGTGATTACTTCAATAAGATGTACAAGCGGATACCAATGACCATTGGTCAGGCGCTCGTTCTGGTAAACAACAGGTGGTCGATGTTTATCAACAGGCTTAACCGCAGCAGCGGAGCGGTGACATGGGTAGCAAATAAGTTCCTGTGGATGGCAGACAAAGTAGAATATTCACTCGATATTGTTACCGACGCCCTCGGCGGCGCTGAGAACGCTGTAAAGATACTTGGGGTAGCGTTAGGCGCGGCTGGATTGGTCGGCGCTGTTTACCTTCTCTCTGCTGCATTTACTGCGTTAACTAGTCCTATCGCGTTAGCTGTTGGAGCAATAGCATTACTTTACCTTTTGTGTGATGATTTTGTTGCATGGTCGCAAGGTCGCCCTTCCATAATGGGCGATATTTTAGGCGATTATAATAATTATAAGAGTGGGATTGATAAATTCATAAATGCACTTGGCTGGATAAAAGACGCTGTTGGTGGGTGGAAGACGATATTTGAATCCTTTGCCGTATATCTTGCAGGTAAATGGTTAACTAGGGTGCTTGCTACGCTGGGTATAGCGACTAGAGCAGCCACTTCGACGGGAACCGCGATTGCTACAGCCGGTAATACTGGGGGGGCTGGAAAAGGAAGTGGATTTTTGAATAAAGCCTTGACAGCATCATTTTTATACCCAGCGGTTGAAGGGGCTATGGATAACTTGATCGGTGATACTTCATTCGGTAAATGGGCTAAAAATACGACTCTTGGTGATCTATACGGTAGTCGTGCTGTTGACTCTGCCACCTCAGTTAACCTAACTAGCCTATCCCCACCAAGGACGTATCTTGGTAATTCTATTGGCGGTGTTGGTGGTATTCCATCTATCGATTACAAACCAAACATAAACTTGACCGTGAATGCTGCAACTAGTGACCCGAATGATATCGCTGATGCCGTTGAAACGGCGATTGGAAATCAGGCTAGAGATTTTATTTCTGGATTTGGAAACACTCTAAACTTTAATACAGGGGGCTAGCATGGCGACTGATGTGCTTGGCTTTCTATGGAATACATCTGGAGACAGTACATTCCGACTTAATGACCCATCTATCGGCAATCTAGAATTCGACACGTTAGATCAGGAGACACACGAGTGGAATCGTGATGTAACAATGAACCCTGTAGAGAATGGTTCACCGATATCTGACCATATTATCAGGCAGCCAAGAAAGCTCACGGTTGCGGGCATGATCAGCAATGCGCCGGTAACCGGTGTTTTAACACAGCTATCAAATGCCTTAGCTAGCGGGTTTTCAGGTGAGGATCGGGTCAACACAGCAATCAAGCTACTTGATTCGCTTTACCAATCTAATGAATTAGTCACCATCTATACCAAAAATTACACCTACGAGAACATGCTTCTTCAAGCAATAAATATACCTCGTAGAGCTGGCGATGGGGATGCGGTTAACTTCACTATAGATGCCGTTCAATGCAATATCGTTAGCACTGCAACTACTGAACTTCCACCCGGTGTTGGCGTAAAAAAATCTGGCAATGGAACGTCTGGGACTTCGAAGGCTGGAACATCCAACTCATCAGATCCGGCAACGGCTAATCGAGCGACGCCCACTAAGGATAACGGTAAAAATACCGGTTCAATTCTCAAACAGGCATCTGATGGTTTATCTGGGGCTAGCGGAAAGTTGGGTGATTATCTAGGTAAAATTATAGGCGGTGTTACGTAATGACCCCATTAAATTTTCAAGCAGGGTTTACTGACCAGACGCTTCAGGCTGTGTTTGATGACACTCCTGTATCTCTAAGATTGCGGTGGAATGAGAGATTCGGATTCTGGTCGTTGGGTATTTATGATCGTGAATCTGTTCCCATCATAACTGGAGTAAAGCTTGTTCAGAATTACCCATTACTAAAGAACTTCAGTCTCGATAACTTTTCTGGCGATCTGTATTTCATTCGTACCTATGGCGAGAAAACCAGACCAGATATTGACTCCATTGGTGGAGATCACCTTTTGCTCTATGCCTCTAAGGAAGAGATAAATGAGTTTATTTCTACGAACGGGTGAGATAGTTGTTGGTCAGCCACAAGGCGATGCGGTTAGCATTAAAGACCTGAGATTTGAATTCGACATCACAAAAACAGCCAGCAAAACAGCCAATCAAGCCTCTCTTAAAATCTACAATGCAGCTCCAAGCACGATCACCATGCTCGAGACAATTAATAATATCGTTATCATCAAAGCTGGCTACGTAAACGATATTGGGGCTATCACCATATTCACGGGAACCAATTGCCGCAGCCTAACCTATCAGGACGGGCCAGATACCGTTACAGAAATGGAGCTGCTAGATAGCGTTATTCCTCTTCGTGACGCGAAGATCAGTGTTTCATTCCCCCCAAATACCTCTGCGATGACGGTACTTGATGGCGTCGCCAAAAACTTTGGATTACCCATTAAGAAAAGCATTAGCAAGGTACAGGATAAGCAGTATGTAGGAGGGTTCGCCTATAACGGCAGGGTGCGTGATGCTATGGATAGGATTTGTAACTATCTTGGGCTTGAGTGGAGCGCACAGGATGGGGAAATTCAGATCATCAAGAAGGGCGGAGTTTACGCAGATACGGCGGTTGTCCTGTCGAAAGACACTGGGATGATTGGATACCCACGCCGCGAAGCAAAGACGATGACCGAGAAGACTGCCGCTAAGCAGGGGATTAAGTACGGTCAAAAAGGGATTGTGCGCACCGTTGTTGATGTAGAAGACCCCACCGCGAAGTTGAAGGATAGGGTGACTCTTGAGGTGCAGGGCTACAGGGTGAAATCACTACTTAATCCGGCGATTTATCCAGGCGCTTATGTGCAGGTGAAATCGCGCGGGATTGATGGTGAGTTCTTTCGTGTGGAAGAGGCGCGTTATAGCGGTGATACACATGGGCAGGAATGGAGCGTAGAGGCGCTATTGAGGTTCATTTAATGGCTGATAACAGTGATGTGGTTGAAGCGTTAAGGCGGCTCGTAAGCACTGAAATGGACACGGTTAACACTGCATTGCCGTGTACAGTCGTCAGTTATAACGCTGGAAGGGTAACCGTAAAGCCGGATGGAGAGAAAATCTATTCAGATGGTGATACGAACGCTTACCCAGTTTTAAGCGACCTTCGAATGATCTGGCCACAGTTCGCCGGTGGTCAAGCTGGCATTAAAGGGCCAGTTATGGCTGGTGACCAGTGTTTCTTGATTGTTTGTCAGCAAGCAATAGATGGTAGTGATGATACTCGCCGTTTCGACATAATCGATTCTTACGTAATACCGGGAGCTGGCTATAGTGACGCCGTTCCAGGTAATGACGATATGCGCATGTATCATGGTGATGCATTTATAGCGATAGATGCCAATGGGAAAATAACGATAAATGCGCCGGGCGGAGTAGAGGAAACAACTCCACTTCATACCGTTAAGGGACAAATGACCGTTGAAAACATGTTCACATATCAAGGTGGAATGACTGGTTCTGGCGGAGTTGGTTCAGTGGCAAGCATTACTGGGACTATGAATGTAACTGGCGATGTAGTGATTAACGGCATCAAGATTGCCACACATAAACACCCTGGCGATAGCGGTGGAACAACAGGGGAGCCAGAAAACTAATGATTGATTTCAGACTAACCGACAACAAGATTGTATTCACTAATGGTCTTTTACAGTTTGTGGATGGTGCTGAGCGCGTCAGGCAGCAGGTCGAGTTCAGACTTAACATGTGGCGCGGAGAGTGGTTCCTTGATAGTCAATTCGGAACGCCGTACTTACAAGATATTCTCGGTAAGCAGGTAACGCTTAATGGTGCGCTATCAGCCATCCGTACAGAAATCCTCGCTGTAGAAGGTGTTACCGGCATAGTTGAGTTTACCTACAGCTTTGACCGGGCAGAGAGAAAGCTGAGTATCGAGTTTACAGCCAACACTGATTACGGGTTGGTGCAGTACCCCTGATAAATAACCCCTTCAATATGCCTCGCCATTGTGCGGGGCTTTTTTATGCCTGAAATAAGGTGCATATGGCTGATTACATTACTGCGACAGGCTTTGACAAGCCGACATTACCGGAGATGGTTCAGGAAATCGGTGATGCAATGGAGACGGTCGTTGGACCGATTAACAGAGAGGCTGATTCGACCACCGGACAGTGGATCGGAATTGAAGCTGAGCAAAATGCAATTCACTTTGAAACTGAAGAGGAGTTGTGGGCTAGCCGGTTTCTTGCTTCTGCTGAGGGATTCGCTCTTGATGCTCTTGGCGACTGGATGGGTGGCATTACCCGGCATGGTAAAACCACGACAAAAGTAAACGCCGTTATTTATGGCTCTGAATCACGACTTGTTCCTGCGGGCTCTTTAGCTTCTTTTGGTAATTACCAATTCAGACTGACGGCAGATTACACCATCTCACGCTCTACGCTTCTGGATGGAGAGGTGAGGGTGTCAAACAACACTCAAACCACCTACACGGTACGGATTGCCGGCGTTGACCATACCTACAACAAGATCGCTGGAGACACAGTAAACACTATTGCTACAGGCCTTGCTGCAGTAGTGGACTCAACAAGCCAGTATTCAGCTACAGCAAACGGCTCAGTAATCAGGCTCACCTCTGAAAACCTCATCGAAGGCTACGCAGTTTCGCTTAGCGCTGGACTGGCCTGGCAGCTTATTGGATCACCGGCAATCTTTGAGGCCACAGAAGCAGGTCCGATTGTCGTTCCTGTTGGCGGACTAAACAATCCGGTAAGTGCCATCACAGGATGGACTGCAGTTAACAACCTCGTTCAGGGGGCTACCGGTTCCGATCGGGAATCAGACACGGATTACCGCCAACGTTTATACCAGAGCAGAGCGTCATCAGGCGGCGCAGCAACCATTCCAGCAATTGAGACGCGCCTTATTACGGAAGTCAGCGGTGTAACCTTAGCCAAAGTCATTGAAAACGACACCATGGCTACCGTGGACAGCATTCCTCCAAAAGCCATCCACACTATCGTTTCAGGCGGGCTAGAGCAGGATATTGCTGACGCTATTTGGAAGTACAAAGGTGCTGGTATAGCGACATACGGCTCAATTGCGATCACTGTATATGACCGGTATGAAAGGCCGCATCTGGTTAACTTCTCACGACCCACTGAAGTAGATATTTACGTCAAAGTTGACGTTGTTCTCCTGGATACTGAGGAGCCTTTACCAGCTGCTGTTGTGGACGCTATTAAGCAGGGTGTTGTTGCTTACGGTGCGACTCTCGGCCTTGGTGATGACGTTATTACCCAGCGCCTTTATGGTTACATCTACGCCAATACAACCGGCATCGGGAAGATGACCATCACAGTCAGCACGGACGGAACTACGTTTGGCGAAGGTAATATTTCCGTAGCTGAAAACTCCTTTGCTTCGTTCTCCGCTGCCAATGTGGAGGTCACAGGTGTCTGATGAATGGATTGATATCGATTTCCTTGCGCTGATACGACAGAGGCCTACTGACTGGCTTAAAAAGGGCGGGCAGGTTCCTGACCTCTTTGCTGCTGTTGGTGTACTTCATCCTGAAATAGAAGCGCGCGCCAAATACATCTACCTGACACAAAGCATATACAACGCCCACGACATAGAGCTGGACAGGTTTGGTCAGTACGTTGATGTCGGCCGGGATGGAATGTCTGACGATGATTATCGACGGGCTATCATGCAGGCGAAACTGGCAACTTCCTTTAGCGGTACGCCAGATAACGTAATGGTCGTAACAGCGACAACCACTTCAAGTACGGATGTAGAGCTCGTCGAACTATCACCAGCAGCATTCAGTGTGCATGCAACAGGTCCATACGTACCAGAAAACATCAACGCTATCGTTGATCACGCTTCTGTTGCTGGCGTGAGAGCTTATTCGACCCATGATTACGGTCTAAATGGCTTTTCATTAGCTGGAATAGATATTTCCTCCGGACAGGCGCTTCAGGTCGGAACCAATACAGCAATGCAAGTTGGAGATGATACTGCGTTAGGTCTCAATCGCGGTTCGATTTTTATTAGTGGCTCTTATCTTGATGCTGCTGGCTCGGTATCCGGTGTGCTCGAAGTTAACGGATCATATCTAGGCGTAGCTGATGACGACTACCTTCTTATATTTTCCCGTGACTATGGCGTCACAGGAACAATGCTATGTGGCGCGATGCCTAAGTGAGTAATTAATGGCTATACCTTCCTTTGCTAACACAGATGTTACCTACCCTGATGGGCAGTCAAATAAAGAGCCTATTCCAGATGAAATTCTTGATAAAGGATTCGTTCCTCCGGTTCGTATGCCTGATGGATCCATTTCCGCAGGCAGCAAGTTGGCAGCTAATCATTTGAACACTTTGCTTCATGACCTTTACGCGCAGATAGCGGATCTCAATGCTCGTATTGCAGCGCTCGAGGGGGCTTGATGGCCGATATTACACTTAAGTACCTAACAGACCTTTCATCTGCCTCTGGAGCTGATGAAGGGGACTTATTGCATATTAATCAGAGCGGGAATGACCGATCTATCACCGTAGAAGTATTACTTAACGCAATGTTTAACATGCGTTATCCAGTTGGAAAAGTTGAATGGTTTTCTAATGGCATAAACCCTAACACGATATGGGTTGGTTCTACTTGGGCAAGATTACCAGGTGCAGGGAAAACTATTCGTCTTGCAAATGCAACTGGAAGCGATGTTCTGCAATCCGGTGGTAATGACTCGCTAAAAATCGCAGAGCAAAACCTACCGGCACATTCACACACAGTAAATCTAACTACGGATTTATATGACCATGGAACCATAGATACTACAAATAATGGCTCTCATATTCACACTGGTAATATTGGTCGTAGCGGAGGAAGTATCACAACAATAGCAGGCGCTACAGCTGACGTAGGATGGACGAGCAATGCCGTTATGAAAGCAGCAGGCGACCATGTTCACAAAACACAAATTGGTGCGCATTCTCACAAAGTAAAGGGGAACACCAATGACTCTGGGAGTGGCGAACAAGTAAATATAACCAATTCATTTATTAAACTTGCTGGCTGGTATAGGACCGCATAATGGCAGAACAAAAAGTAAAACTAACACAACTACCTGAAGCAACAGATACGATTGATGCAGCAGTACTACTAGTTAACCAGAACGAAACAGATCAGCGATTGCCGATTACCCACTTCTTGAGATCTAAAAATAACCTATCCGAACTTGAGAATAACGCACAAGCCAGAGCTAATCTTGGTGTGCCATCGGTTGAAGATGTAAACGACAAATTCGAGTATTTAATTGACGGTAAGAATACCTTCCTTAATGGAGCTACATTAGAGTCTGAAAGGGACTTTATCTGGGATGACAATAGTAAAAGCTGGTATTACTGGACTGGAGTGTTTTCTAAGGAAGTTCCGGCTGCATCTACACCGGAAAGCACTGGAGGGATTCAAGATGGCGCATGGAAGAAGGTGGGGTCAATAGAAAGCAATATTGATTCAACAATGGTGAGCGTCATGCCGCAAGGGAATCTTTCACAGCTTCTGATTTACGTCACTCCTGAGCAATTCGGCGCAATTGGTGACGGCACCGTTCATCCACTTTCCGAGCGTTATTCCACTCTTTCCGCAGCTCAGGCCGTTTATCCATTCGTCACTGCGTTAACTCAGACTATCGATTGGGCTGCGTGTCAGGCTGCTGAGAATTACGCTAGAGGGAAGTGCGAAATTAGGGTGGCAAAGTTCAAGAAATATCAACTTGGTGATAACTATTTGAAACTGGGGCCTTATTCATGCTGGATTGGCTCACCTATTAACGATTTCACATGGGAAACAGGCTTTATCAGGAATGTACCTTCTGACTATTCTGCGTATGCATTTGGACAACTTTGCATTGTGCGAGTAGGAGATGCATCTGAGTTTTCTGGTGCTGGCGTGACGGGAGAAAACGTCAGAAATATAACATTTAAAGGCTTCCAGTTGCGATGGAATGCCGCAAGGCATACCGCATCTAAAGGTATAGGGACAATGTGCCTACATCTTAATTATGCCATGAAAGCAAACCTAGATGTATCTTTATATGGAGGCGAATTTGCATGCTTCGGTTATGGGTGTTGGGGAACTCAAGGATCGATAAAGATAGACTCATGTCATAAAGGGGTTTATTGGGATGCTGTGAGTAAAACACCAGAAAAAACCAAGGAAGGTGGTAGCACTACCTCGCATAATATTGAATTACAAATAGACCATACAGTTTTCCCTGTTTATCTTCGAAACTGTAACTATGCTAAATTTCATGGCTGGTTTGAGGGGGCGCTTACATCAATGCCCCATTACGATTCTGCTAATGAAACCGCAATGGGGATAACGCTGGATACATGTGATGGTGTTATTTTTGATATGGGGGTGGAGGCGTGGCAAGGCTCCGTACTTAACTGCATCGGTTCGGTTGAGGCTAATATATCGTTTGGGATGCTTCCGGGGGAGGTTTTACCTGACGGGCTAGGTACTCAGGGTGTGGCGTATCGCATGCGCAGTCTTATGTCTCTACCAGATGAAACGGCAATACAAACTACAAACAGGAGCTTCACATATGTAAATGGGTACAGTACCGTAACCATTAATCATTTTATCCCCGCAGTATCCAACTGGCCTACGGGGCAAACTACTAAGTATGTAACTTCGGTTGATACTACTAGTAAAATTACGTTTCAGGACTGTGGGCTATATCTGGGAGGGGCGCATTCCCTCGGCGGTTCCGATGCCAGACTCAAGCTAGCCCCAGCAAACATCGCTAACATTGAGGCCATAGGTGGGATGTACATAGATCGCTATTTAAAGCCAAGCTCCTCATACGATTATGCAGGGAAATCTGTATCTGTGCATAATTCGTGGCAGGGCGCTAAGATTGCAGCGGATGGGACTGTTACCATAACCGCTCCTACAAACTTTAAAATAGTCGATTTTACGGCGATGGTAGGCGTCAGCACAAATAATCAGCCATCCGGTGTTGGCATAAAATCTAGCAGCGATACGTCTATAGTCCTCCAAACTACGGCTAACGCATCCTATGGTATTACCTATAAATTGTGGGTTAAACCTACACTATAAAGGCCCTTGCGGGCCTTATTTAAGATTTATGTAATAATGATCACCTGAGTAGATAATGAAGTAACGACTGTCCTTAAATGCAGGCATGTCTTTAATATCTTTTTTCAATAACCCCATCTCAGCATTTATTCCGTAATGTTTCAGCATTATCATTCCTGACCAGTTGTATAGCGGCATGACCATCCATTTAAGGGAAGGGAATCTCTTAAATTCCATGTCAGTAGCGACAGCGGTAGATATCTGGCCAGAGATATACACCTTTTTGCCATCCAGATTAGAAGGCAACGAAGATGCTATATCATAAAAAACCTTATCCTCTAGTGAGCGCTGAAGCTTGCTTGCATTCCCATATGCAGACGAGTAGGACAAGGAGAACATTACCGGAATAATGCATGCGATGGTGGTTATTCTTCTTGATGATAGCATGGAGGCAAGGTATCCAATCAGCAGCATAAACCCAGGCAAACCCATCATTACCCGAGGAGCAACCACAGTCTTATCGACAAAGATAAATGGTCCAACAATGGAGAACGTTGCCACTGCGATACCGAGTACCAAAACTGCAAAGCCAATGATTTTTGATACAAAGGAAAAATCAGACCTGATTAGCCTGCAAGCAAGCATTATCAAGCCAATAATCGCAATTGCAAGCGCCAGAAACCATGCCATGTATAGCGATTCATTAAACAGGCTTGAGGCAATGTTCCAGAATCTGCCAAAATTGTAAGAGAGGCTTTTTAGTGGGTCTTCTGCTTTTACAACAAGATCTGAGTGGACATTCTTAGACAAGAAGAATGGAGCCACACCCTTCATGTAGACTATCATCCCAATAATTGCGCTGGCTGCTCTTTCGACTGACATTCGCAATGCATCTGTTCCGCTTCCCCTACTGTAAAGCACGTAAGCTATTTCTATGGCGCACAAAGAAAGGAATACATTTATTGTTGCCTGATAGAGACTCAAGGCAAGCACAAGGCACACAGCCCCAAATAGCACCCTAACCGCCAACTTACATGACGCAGATATTTTAGAGTAAGGCAATACTGCAAGGAAAACTCCAAGCATCATGGGGAATGAATCAAAGTGATAAGAAAGATTTTGAAGGAAGAAAGGGCTTAATGAAAATAATGAAAAAACTAAGCCAGATGCAACTCCGCGGCTGATCGCGAACCGGCAATAAAGCATGACTGACGAAGCGGCAAGTAATGCGCCAGCCAGTACCAGAGATAACGGAAAGGAATCAACAACGAATCCCGAACCAAACCCAAGAGCCATGACAACAACGTCAGAAAGAGGACGGCCAAGTACACCCCAATACGCCTCGCCATTAGCTGCTCTAAGTATATCGTCCTGATACAAAACACCTGAAAGCAGGATAGGCAACACAAATAGAGCGGTAACACAAACAATTACCCAGCTCCCACTATCAAATCTATTCAACTTAAACATCTTTATTCCTTTTCTTCAGAATAAATCTCGGACGCTGCTTCGACTCAACATAAATCCTGCCAATATACTCACCAAGAACGCCAATACCGATCAATTGAACACCGCCTAAGAATAAAATTGCTGTCATCAAAGATGGATACCCCGGAACAGGGTTTCCCCAAATGAGTTTGTCAATAATCATCCATGCAGCATAAATAAAGGCGAAAGCAGATACACCGAGTCCAATATAAGTCCAGATACGGAGTGGAAACGTAGAGAAGCTTGTTATTCCCTCAAGGGCAAGGTTCCAGAGCTTCCAGCCGTTGAACTTAGATTCTCCCGCACATCGTTCGGCCCGAGAATACTCAACCACTTCAGTTTTACCACCAACCCAAGAAAGGATACCTTTCATGAACAGGTTACGTTCTGGAAGCTTCTGGATATTTTCGACCGTCTCACGAGACATCAGCCGGAAGTCACCCACATTATCTTCGATTTTTGGCGAGCTGATTTTGTTGTGGAGCTTATAGAACATTTCAGCAGATTTACGCTTCAGATGCCCGTCTGTAGATCGGTCAGTGCGTTTGGCTAGAACCATATCTGCGCCATTTTTCCACTTCTCAATGAGTAGCGGGATGACTTCAATAGGGTCTTGCAGGTCGACATCAATTGGAATGACTGCATCACCAGAAGCATTGTCAAGCCCAGCAAATAGAGCAGGTTCTTTGCCGAAGTTTCGCGTGAAGTTTAAGGATTTAACGAGTTTATCTGAAATAGATAGTGCATTAATAATGTCTTCTGTTGAGTCTTTACTTCCATCATTGATGAAAACAATCTCAACGTCATACTCTTTTAGCGGCTCATATTCACGAACTGCTTTATAGAAAATAGGTATCGTGTCTTCTTCGTTGAAGACAGGAACAACCAATGAGATTTTCACTGCTTTTCACTCCGGAAAACGATGAATTTAGAATAGAAGAACCCGCAAACTAGGCTAATCGCAGAGAAGGCGACTAGAGTAAATATTGGAGGCAATCCACATGCCTGAGACGCCCATCCTGTCGCGACGCTTAGCGCTCCCATAAACCCGATATAAAGCATATATCGCATGGTCGTAGTTTGAGCCTTGAATGTGAATCTGGCGTTTGCAAAGAAAGAGAAGGTGACAGCAACACAGAACGCAGCAAAGTTGCTGAGGGCTTGATCATCCTTAACACCATAGAAAATTATGGCAAAAACCATCCAATGAATGGCCGTGTTCACAACACCCACAGATATGTATCTGGAAAAAAGCTTAAGCATTTGTCAATAAGAGTAATTTTAAGTGATGGCAGAGTTTAGCATTTGAGAGGCTTTTGATCAGCTATTGATCGCATGTTGCCCTCACTTATGAGGGCGCCATCGGGTTCAGAGCTTATTTTGTGTACTGTATCTTTATTTCCTGCATATTCATAATCTTCCTAGATTTTACAACTGAACCCCTTCACAGCATCCCATTACATAAATACACTGTATATATGAACAGTTATTTTGTAGGTGACATATGGGCTTCCCATCCCCAGCAGCTGACTACACAGACAAGCCAATTAGTCTTGATGAGCTATTTATCAAAACACCGCACGCGATATACTTCATGAAGTGCCCAGACTATTGCCCAAGCGCTGGAATACTCAAAGATGCGCTACTGGTCATCGACAGCTCGAAGCGACCGGTCCATGGAAGTATTGTTGTTGCAGCGCTATGCGGCGAGTTCGTCTTGCGTCGATTACTGACTATGCCAGTGCCGTGTTTAGCAAAGCTGGAAAATTATGATGATGTGACGTTTGCAGATGAGGAGACGGGATTTGAGATATTCGGAGTGGTGACACATGTCGTCAATGATATGTCGCTGAGCGAGTTTGATGATAACCCGTGTATTTGAGAGAGCACTATCGCAGATCACCCATGAGTGGCCTGCGGTAATTCTCTGAGACAGATTTGGGACTGGTGACCAAAGGTTTCCTTCAGTCAGTTACCGTAACTTTCCGTGTATTGGGACGTGTGAGCGCAGTGTAGTGCGGTAAGTTACTGGTTTATAATGTAGATCTATGAACTTCTAAGCCGTAGGTCACAGGTTCGAATCCTGTAGGGCGTACCATTTAATTCAATGAATAGCCTTCCTTCTTCCCACTAAAAAATCCCCCATAGCAAAAGTTAATGTCACTGTTGGTATAAGCAAATTTCTCAAACCAGCTCAAGGCCAATTTGTCTCCTGAATTGAATTTAGGCCGCGTCAGACTCTTTTCTCACATGCTACTGATAAGCGAATGACACGGCCTCGTTGTGCTGAAAATAGCTTAAGCAGGTAGCGGGGGATTTTCGGTGCCAGCAACCGATATATTCTCTTGTACAGGATGTTCAGCCGTTGTCAGCTCTGCATGGCCAAGAGTGTTGGGTAATGCTGCTGTGAGCGCGGCTAACGAACCCCCTGAAAGGCCGACTTCTTTGAGCAGGGAGTCTACAATCGGCGCATGTGTACGGTAGGATAACGCGGCCGTCATCGCTTGTTCTGCAAGATTGCCGCCGCCATTGCTGTTTGATTCTGACGAACTACCGGCTGTGGCTGAACCATTACGGTTTAAACCGTCAACCTGAATTATTTTGATTCCGTCGATAGATTTCATTGGCTCAACGGATTTTTCAATGATGCTAGGCAGGGACTGTAATAGCGCCAATTTGAATTTTAAGCTGGTCTGATTATCAGACAGTATATTAACCGCATCATTTAACGCTCTCTGAGCTTCAGCTTCAGCAAGTCCTTTTTTCAATGTTGCTTCAGCAAGTTTAATGATGGCGGATGCCTGCAATTCTGCTGCTTCTTTCTCAGCTTGTGCCTTTAGCGTTAGCTGTACGGCTTCGGTTTCTGCTGATTGTTTAGCAACGATTAACGCAACCTGTTTGGCACGATCTGCCTCGGCAGTTTCTCTGGTTGTCACCACATGCTCTTCGGCTCGCACAGCCTCCGCTAAGGCGTCGTTTGCTCTTGCCTGAGCTTGAGATTGCTGTTCTGATTTACTGGCAATAGCAATATCTTTGTCCTGCGCAGCGATTTCGGTAACTTGCTGTTGTTCAATTTCTTTTATTCTAATTTCACGTTCAGCTTCCACCTTACGAGTACGAACAGCCTGTTCTCGCGCGATTTCTGCCTCTTGAATCTGACGTTCGGTACTAATACGGCTCTGTTCCGCTTCTCGACGACGTTCAGCCTCGAATACGGCAATATTAGCGCTTTGCTCAGCGCTACGGGTTTTGACCTGCTGCTCTTGGTCAAAAGTCATGAACGATTCTTGCTGCTCAATTTCTAGCTTACGTGACATGGCATCGCGGTTCTTTTCACGCACGGCAACTTCTATATCTTGTTCAACTTCATTACGTTCGCGGCGACGACGTTCGGTTTCCTGAGTTAACTTAGTTAAACCTTCGGCATCAAACGCATTGTTAGGGTCGAAGAACTCTTTTGAGGTTTGGTTAAAGTTGGTTAATGAAACGCTTTCCAGCTCAAGACCGTTCTTAGTTAAATCTTCAGCGACCGTATTTTGTACGCCTTGAACGAAGTGTTCACGGGTATCTTGGAGATCATGCATGGTCATTTGTGATGCCGTTGCACGCAGTGCATCTACAAATTTGTCTTCAATAAGGATACGCAGATCTTCCGGTGACAGCGTTCTTTGTCCCAACGTCTGTGCCGCGGTTGCGATGCCTTCAATGGTTGGTTTTACACGAACAAAGAATGCGACGACAACATCGACTCTCATGCGGTCTTTGGTGATCAAGCTGTCTTTCATCGAGCGACTGACTTCCAGCTTAAGGGTATTCATATTGATGTGAATAAGTTCATGAAATATAGGGAGTACGATAGCTCCTCCGCTCATGACAACTTTTATCCCACCCAAGCCGGTTCTAACAAACGATTGTTCTGCTGAAGCTCGCTCATAGAGTCGAGAAAAGATAATCCCGATAACTAATAATATGATTAATACACCAACTGCAACAAATCCCCAATAAGGGATATTATCCATTTCAAACATAAAATTTCCTTTTTATATCATTGAGTAATATAGATTTACAGTAAATTAGGCCAAGGGTTTTTGCTTGCTAAAAACCGCGCTGACGATATTTGGGCAATAATGAGTACGCGTTCTCCGCGGGTAAAAATGACATCTGAGCTTTCTGGCTCAATCAATAAATAGTGGGATTGCCCGTAGGCATCGATAATTTTGCACTCGGCTGACATCCCAGGCTTGCCTGCAGATTGAGTCACGAGAGCCATTGCGCCGACAAAGCTATCTTCTGACACCGCAAAGGATTCATCTTTGGGAAGATAGGGGGCAAGACATCGGCCAATGAAATGTAAAGTAGGCAGCGATAATACAAATGAAATTAGAGCCATCAACTCCGCTGATAACCGCGTTTGAAAAAGGCTTATCATCAGGTATTGCCCGCTGATGCCAATAATGGCAAAGCTACCAAGCAATAAAACAAGCGTTACCAGCAGCGGAAGCCTACCGATGTGCAACCAGCTTAGTGCTTGTACTAGCAGATTATCCCCACTAGCCAGATCAAGATGAGTGTCGATAGAGGAATCTATGTGGCTAAATGCACTAGCACCTATTAGTAGTGATAATATTTCTAATACACCAAGTGAAATGATGAACGCGAGTGCAAAGAGAAAAGGTGCGTTATAGGCAGAGATTAGTATCACTAGAGTATCCCTTCTGTGTATATTCGTAATATTGGCTATATTAACGTTATTTTTTTTATTTCTGATATGGAATGGCAGAGATATAGGGTAATTATGTGGATAGATAATCTTTAAGTATATTCGATGGGGAATCATTAAGTCTTAAAACAGCTTGTGCCAACTTTTCGAAATTCTAGGTATTAATAGATGGTTATTTTAATCTATGCCGGATAATCAAGATGAAATAATGCTTGTGATTATTCTCGCGATATAATATCAAGAAATTAATCAATGGGACGCTGAGATGGTTTAGGCTCAAACACTGGTTATGAATGAACTCCCCATATCTCCATTGTTAAAAGAGCAATTAATTCTGTAAATGTTAGGCGCATCAGTTGAGTGTGATGGCGATTTTATTCATATAAAACATGAATATAGTCAATGTATTTGAATCCTTAAGACGCTACTTTCTGTTCCGCGATAGCAAATGTTCTAAATGGTATTGCTTAATTTTATTGAGCACCGTGGTATGAGATAAACCGACTTGGCTTGCGACTTTCCTCGCAGAGCCCAGCGAAACAAGATATTTCCTAATAATGTCGCACTCTTGTTTCTCTATCATAGATTTAATGCTGCCATCGTGAGTATGTATCTCTAGATTATTATCTTCGGGTAGCGAAATATCGACGCCAGCGATCTCTGTTTTTTCAGCTAATAGCATCGTTCTAAGTAGGATATTCTTTAATTCACGCACGTTGCCAGGCCATGAGTACGCTGTCAGCGTGGCGAGCGCACTAGGTAATAGTGTGAGTTTTTTGTCCAGCTCATGGCTGTATTTTTGGAAAAAATAACTGACGAGGGGAAGGATATCCTCTTTACGATCTCTAAGTGGAGGAATGACGATAGGCAGAATATTTACGCGATAATAGAGATCTTCGCGAAACTGTTTCTGTTCAATCATGTGTTCTAGATTTTGGTTGGTGGCGACGATCACTCTCACATTAACATGCTGTGTTTTGAGTCCTCCTACTCGCTTAATCATTCCATCTTGCAGTACTCGTAGCAGCTTACTTTGAAGGGAAAGCGAAAGCTCACCAAATTCATCAAGAAAAATAGTTCCGTGATTGGCGCTTTCAAATAAGCCCATCTTGCCGCCTTTAAGTGCACCGCTAAAAGCGCCGTATTCGTAGCCAAATAGTTCGCTTTCAACTAAAGACTCTGGGATTGCGGCGCAGTTTATAGCTTCAAAAGCATTGTGCCGTCGTTCGCTGGAATCGTGAATAGATCGCGCAATTAACTCTTTGCCTGTGCCTGTTTCGCCCCGAATCAGGACGGTGTATTTGCTTTGCGCTATTTTGTGTGCTGCGGCTAAGCAGTCAGCCATAACGGGGCTTGCGTAGATGAGTTCATCGAAATCAGAAGATAGCTTTTTACTCTTGGACTTGTTTATCAGCGATGTCTTCTTGGCCTTACCAAGAATAATATTGGCACCAGTGATTTTGTTATTGTGTAATACCGGGCGGATGGTGCAGCTAATCATCTCACCGGTTATTTTGTTTTCTATTTCTTTGGTGCTGACTTTCCCACAGCGGAAATCCTTAACTTCTTCCCAATCAATCAGTGCTGATATATTTCTGCCAATCACTTCATGGCGCAATAAGCTGAACGCTTTTTCTGCGCTAGAGCTAAAGTCATTAATAACGCCGTAGTTTGAAATAATAATGTGGGCATAGTGCGAGTAGGATGATGCCGCAGGTTCGTTGTTAGCAGGGTATATGCTTAAAATATCATTGTTTATCAGCAGATTGCCGAGCAAGTATTGGAGTTTTGTTTCCGAGGGAATGCTAAAGCGAATAAAAATTTCACACGATGAAACGTGCATCGCATCAATATAAACATCCATGTTTCTGAATTCACTGATCACATCAGCAATCATGGCTGTGCGATCGATAGTTTTTATATTCCACCCAACGGTAAGCATGATAACCACCAGAGTCAAATGTATGGCGGCTATGGTAGCAATGTTTGCTCGTTGAGCAATTGCAGATTGTCCGGCGAGTGATTTGGTACCCGCCGGACATCACAATACTGAGAGATTTTTGGAATGGACTAATTGCTATTCGAAAAATTTAAGGAAGGGTGATATGACCAACAGGATGCCAAACGCCAACACACACCACGTTTGCACTCCTTTGAATTTATGTAACTTTTTAACTTTATAGACCAGATAGCATGGGATTAAGCATGATACGATGCCGTAGAGTGGGCTGCCGATATGGAAGAATATCACCACGGAGAAACCGAGAGAAACCCAAGCAAACAGTAGAAGAACAATAAAAATATAAACGCCTAGCCCAAGCGCTTTATGGTTGATTTTGTCTTCTGGAATGAAGCGCTGGATGAGGTTAACTAAAATGCCTTTAACGGCTTCTTGAAAACCTAAATAGATCCCCAAGAATGCAGTTAATACTGCGAAGATATTCAGCAGCGTTGTCATAATGTGGACAAGCGTGCCAGGGATAACTTTTGCTGCCATGGCGAGAGCAGAAATATTTAGGTTAAAGGCTTCTACGGCCTGCTCATGGCTCATTGAGAAGGTAAAAGAGAATGAAAAGAATATTATGATGCTAATGAGGATAATATAGGAGATACGATGTACGCGGATGGCTTTATAGGTGGCGAGCTGCTTGTCTTCCTCTCTTTTCCTATAGGCAATGTTCATTGGGTTTAAGATCTGTACGAACACCGCAGAGAAGAAGGCAAAAGGAGCCGTTAACAACACGTCTCGACAAAAAATACCCATCTCAGGGAATGCGGTAATATTTTTCAAATCCCAGTGAGGGATCATAACTAGGCCGAGCAGGATAATAATACCCACTTTTATGACAACCATTGGCCCTGATATTTTAAATAGCAGGCGTTCACCACGAGAAGCTATAAACACTAATACCATAAAAACGACCAGTTTATAGACAGCAGAGTCAGACAGAATCTGATCGGTTATCCCAAACGTTTTTAAATATGACGCGCTGTCGTAAATTACTGAAATAGAATAGATAAACATGCCGTGAACCAGCATGATGAAATAGATAATCCCCAGAGCGATCCCCCAGTTTTTACCAAGATACTGGGTGATAATATTAGAGTAGTCTTCACAAATGTCGCTCTCCGAGAGCGTTTTCATATAAAGGTTTTGTAGCATGTAGGTGGCAGGGTAGGCGATTAAAAATGCGACGATAAATACCCAAATGCCTTTCAGGCCGATTTGTACTGGCACTAACACGGTTCCTGCCCCAATTGCCATGCCGATGCACAATAATATCCAGCCAATATCATAGGCCGTGAGGGGAACACTTTTGTATTGCCGCTTTGTTTCACTTAGGGAAGCAATGGTCGACATGAGTTACTCCTGTCTGAATAATCGAGAGAGTCAAAATTGCAGCCGGTGCCTATCTGTTTTATATGCGCGCACTCGACTGTTTCCTCTTAAAGCAGCCACGGCATGATGATAGCTTTGACTATCGTGCTGATGCCGCGGCTGATAAGAGGATAAATTAGCTCAGGTTAATAAATCGCCTTATTAAACGCTTGTTCGAGGTCAGCGATGATATCTTCAGGATCTTCAAGTCCTACAGATATTCTTATTAGGCCATCGGTAATACCGGCTTTCATTCTTTCCTCTGGTAACATAGGTGAATGCGTCATGGATGCAGGGTGCTGAATCAAGGTTTCAGTATCGCCAAGGCTGACAGCAAGCAGGCAAAGTTCAACGGAGTCCATCACGGTTTGCCCTGCTTCAACGCCCCCTTTAATTTCAAAGCTAATCACAGCGCCAAAATTCGACATCTGTTTTTTGCCCAATTCATAGTTTGGATGTTCTGGCAGGCCGGGATAATAAACCTTTGTGACGGCTGAATGCGAGGATAAAAATTTCGCTACCTGCATGGCATTCTGACAATGGCGCTCCATGCGAACGGCCAAGGTTTTTAATCCACGCAGTGTGAGCCAAGCGTTGAAAGGGCTGATACAGCCACCGGTTATATCTTTAACGCCGACAAAGCGCGCTTGATTGATGAATTCTTGGTCACCAACGATCACACCGCCGATCACATCACCGTGGCCATTAATATATTTAGTCACGCTGTGAACCACGATGTCAGCACCAAATTTAAGTGGGTTTTGGCAATAAGGTGACATAAAGGTGTTATCGACGACTAATAATGCATCGTTGGCATGAGCGAGTTTGGCGCTTTGCTCGATATCGATAATGGATAAGGTAGGGTTGGCGGGAGTCTCAATATAAACCACTTTGGTATTTGGTTTTATTGCTGCCTTGATGTTTTCTATATTGGCAGCATCGACGAAGGTGACCTCTATCCCGAATTTAGGCATGCTGTGCGACAATAACGCATGGGTACAGCCATATATTGCCTCAGAAGCCACGATGTGATCGCCTTGTCCACACAGCGTTAGTAGCGTTGATGAAATCGCGGCCATTCCCGATGCGGTGGCTAACGCGGCTTCACCTCCTTCTAATATGGCAATTTTTTCTTCAAGGGCCGTTTGCGTTGGATTCCCAAGGCGGGTGTAGATATATCCCGGTTCCTCGAGGGCAAATCTGGCTGCGCCTTGCTTCGCGTTTTCGAATACGAATGTAGAAGTCTGAAAAATAGGTGTGGCTAGCGCACCGGTTGTTGCATCTGGATGCTGTCCTGCATGGATGGTTTTAGTGTTATAGCCTTTATCGTGCAGTTTCATACTTCGTTGCCTCATTAGGTTAGGTATTGTCCTAATGTATATAGCAATACGTATGCCAGAATTTATTTAATTGAAATGCATAGGTTTTTATATTTAAATGTTTTTCCGCGTAAATAACATTTCCAATACTGGAAATATTGTTTACAGTTTAAAAAATAAATTTTAAAAATTAAAAATACAAACTTCACTTTAAAATAAAAATGTATTTTTCAACACGATTTAGGTGGTCTTTTTTTAACGAGTAATTGATGCCTGAATTAAATATATGAGCAGGGTGTTTAAAGTTGTAAAAATGCACGAAGGCGATGATTGGATTTATTAAACTAGTTTGCGCGTATAATGCGTTGTTTCGCTTGTCGTGTTTTATTGCTATAGAAGATACAGTTAAATAAATATATACATTTTATTTTAACGATAGGACCTATGTTCTTATTTTAATAAGATACAATGTCGCTACGGCATTTTACACAGAGAAAACATGAGTTATGGATAATGACTATAATCAGTACAACCAGCCTATAGGGCACAGCTTACCTCATTGGCATGGATGTGAGGTGCCAACCCAATTAGTCCTTAACGGGCAGTATTGCCGGTTAGAAAGGGTATCCGCTGTTCATGCTGACGATCTGTTCGAAGCTTATCAATTGTCCGGCTCAGAAAAGGATTGGACGTATCTTCCTGCTGGCCCATTTAAGGATCGACAGGCGTTTGATCTGCACTTCAACGCAATCTTAGCTTCAGTGGATCCACTGCACTATGCGGTTGTTGATTTAGCGACGGGTAAGGCGATTGGTACCGTTGCGCTTATGCGCATTGATGCAAAAAATGGCGTGATTGAAATGGGATGGGTGGTTTATTCCAGAGCATTAATGCGCACTCGTATGGCGACGGAAGCACAGTTTCTGTTGATGTCATATGTTATGGATAACCTTCATTACCGCCGCTATGAATGGAAATGCGATTCCCTGAATGAAGGGTCGCGTAAAGCTGCGTTGCGCTTAGGATTCAAATTTGAAGGCCTATTCCGTAATGCCACGGTTTATAAAGGAAGAACCCGAGATACGGCATGGTTTTCGATTATTGATGAAGAATGGCCAGAAGTTCGAAATGCACTTGTCTCTTGGCTCAGCCAAGAGAATTTTGATGAGAAAGGTCAGCAACGCCGAAGCCTAAATGATTTTAGAAATAACAGCGTGGCATGAGATTATTCTTTTCTGAATATAACTCTTATTCGCAATAAACCTATAAGACGCTTTCGAGCGTCTTATATTTTTTAAAAAGTATTCGGCGATAATTTACTCAGCCTTTACCTCGAGCTGCGACGTTCTGAAATCCAATCCTGAATTTCGATGGCGAAAGTGTCTGGCGCTTTACGGAATGTACGTCGAGCCAAATCTAAAATCGTGTGACGAGCCAACTCTTCTTCCATGCGCTGCTGGGCGCTATCCATGACCGCACGAATGCTGCATGGACCTTCGCATGCCCAAGCTGGAGGTGTTTCCTCAAAAACAGCGAGGCGTTGACGAATTTCTTTGCACTCAAACACCGTCTTGGAGCCATCAATGGCCTGCGCAACGTCAAGCGCCGTAATGAGCTCTGGTGCTCTCGCTAAGCGGAATCCGCCACCTTTACCTTCAGTGCTGACCACTAGCCCAGCACGTGAAAGACGGGTAAAAATTTTGGCAAGGTAATCGAAGGGAACACCTTGCAGTTCAGCCATCTCACGCACATTCATTTCACGATCGTCACCTTTGCTATCGACCATGCATAACAGGCTATGAAGGCCATATTCCACGCCTGAACTATAGAATGCCATATCAAACTCCGCTTAGTAAATTCTTAGTAAGAATACATGGAACCGCACAATCTGCAAAGGTATGCGTAATAGATAGTCTTGGGTGTATTTTTAAAGACTTTAAAATCAAATAATTAGATAAATTTCCTTCATAAGAATTAACGTTAACTCCGAAACATGTTGTCGGAGTTAACGACGACATGTATAGTCGTAGTTATTGAAGTAGATGATCAAATAATCAAAAGGTAGCAAAGCATGAATAACCGTATTCTTATCGTTGGCGCTGGTTTTTCTGGCATGTGGGCCGCTATCAGCGCTGCGCGTTTAGCGCATCTGAATAATCGTCGTGATATCGAAATAACCGTCTTAGCGCCGCAGCCAGAACTGCGCGTTCGTCCGCGTTTTTATGAAGATAAAGTGGCCACGCTGGTTTCTCCTTTGCTGCCGTTGTTTAGTGAGATTGGTGTTAACTTCCTTCAAGGAAGTGCAGAACAGATTGATTATGAAAATAAAAAAGTTTCATATCGTGATGGGGCAGGGAATACCGCTTCGGTATCGTATGACCGTTTAGTGTTGGCCAGTGGTAGCCGTGTGAAGAAGTCATTGGTTGCAGGCGCGCAGAAATATGCCTTCGATATTGATCAATTGGAGTCGGCCCAGAAGTTTGAAAACCACCTGCAAAATTTAGCTAACCAAGAGCCGAGTGAAGCGCGTAATACCGTCGTTGTATGCGGTGGTGGATTTACCGGTATTGAGTTGGCAACCGAACTTCCTTCGCGTCTTAAAGCGCTATTAGGTGAGGATACGAAGACTAAAGTCATCGTAGTTGAACGTGGTGCTGAAATCGGCAGCCGGTTCAGCGCTGAATTACGCGATGTTATCGCTCAAGCTTCTGAAGAGTTAGGTATTGAGTGGAAGCTGAATGCGGAAGTCGAAGTTATTGATGCCAATGGCGTGACGTTGAAGGATGGAACGCGCATTGATACTTCAACCGTGGTCTGGACCGTTGGTGTAGAAGCCAGCGCTCTCACACAGCAGCTAGAAGCGGAGCGTGATAGCCAAGGTCGTTTGCTGGTTGACGAAAACTTACAGGTTCGTGGATTGCCGGGCGTTTATGCCACTGGAGACGTTGCCCATGCTGCAACCGATAATTTAGGGCATAAAGCGCTGATGACCTGTCAGCATGCGATTCAACTGGGGAAATTTGCCGGTAATAACGTGGCCGCCGATCTGATTGGCGTTTCTGGAGTGGCTTACCGCCAGGAAAACTACGTGACCTGCCTTGATTTAGGCGCGTGGGGCGCGGTCTTCACGCAGGGCTGGGAGCAAAAAGTCGACTCGGTTCGCGAAGAAGCTAAAAAGATTAAAATCTCAATCACCAATGAACTGATCTACCCACCAAAAGCAGAGCGCGATGTTGCTTTTGCGGCGGCAGATCCGTTGGCAGCGTTTGTATAATCACGCCGATGCGGGGCAAGCCTTGAGCTTGCCCTAACTTTTCTGAGCCATGCGGTGTTTTGTTGTTGAGTTTTAGCTTGGCTCAAAGATTGTTTTTTATTAATAATAAAAACGTATACCAAAAACCCATTATTGTTTTCTACGTTATAACCCTGCCAGCGAAATTATTATTTCCCTCACGCTAATTCTCTCTTTTTTACAATACCTTAGTTTATGTAAGCTCATTTTAATCAGCGTCTGTCTTAGCATAAATTGCCCCCAGAACGTTTTGCCAACAACAGTAGGATACAAAAAACACTTTGCAGAATAAGTATCTATAAATCATTATTTGAAACGTGGTTTCACTCCAATTTTGTAGGCTAATCTTGAACTTACATGCAGTACTGCGTCAACGCGTAGCTAATACGCGCTGGTATGCGAAAAGAAAAAGTTATCGGGTTCTATTTTGGCGAGAAATAACGCCGCTTGCCGTTCCTATCTTGATAGAAAATGCCTGCGTGTTACTGATGGGCGTCCTCAGCACTTTTCTCGTGAGCTGGATTGGCAAAGAAGCCATGGCAGGCGTTGGGCTTGCTGATAGTTTTAATATGGTGATTATTTCTTTTATTGCCGCCGTTGATTTAGGGACGACCGTGGTGGTCGCCTTTAGTTTAGGAACACGCGATCGCCGCCGAGCGCGCGCCGCCGCAAGGCAATCACTGGTATTGATGACGGTTGTTGCTTTGCTGTTGGCTGCGGGTATCCATTTGGCTGGTGAACACATTATTAATGTGATTGCCGGTGACGCGACGCCAGAAGTCAAAGCGTTAGCGCTTTCTTATTTGCAAACCACGGTGTGGAGTTATCCCGCCGCGGCCATTGCGCTCATCGGTAGCGGGGCGCTGCGCGGTGCTGGTAATACCAAAATTCCCCTGTTGGTTAACGGTGGAATGAATATCCTGAACATCATGATCAGTAGCGTTCTGATCTACGGTATTTTTGGCTGGGGCGGGCTCGGTTTTATCGGCGCAGGGCTTGGGCTAACGCTTTCTCGTTATATCGGAGCGGCCTGCATTATTTACGTGCTGTTAAAGGGCTTTAACCCTGCGCTGCGTATTTCGCTGAAAAGTTATTTTAAACCGCTGAAGCTGAATATTCTGTGGGAAGTTTTGGGCATTGGTATTCCAGCAAGTATCGAATCGGTGCTGTTTACCGGCGGCAAACTCCTAACCCAAATGTTTGTGGCGGGTATGGGCACCAACGTTATCGCGGGTAATTTTATTGCCTTTTCAGTGGCGGCATTAATCAACCTACCCGGTAATGCGTTGGGTTCTGCTTCAACGATTATCGTAGGACGACGCTTGGGCAAAGGGCAAATAGGCCAAGCCGAACGTCAGCTTCGTTATGTTTTCTGGTTATCAACTATCGTTTTGACCATCATCGCATGGGGAACAGTACCTTTTGCGGGCTTGTTTGCGTCTTTCTATACCCAAGAGTCCGATGTTATCGACGTGGTTAAAATACTGCTATGGCTCAATGCCGCATTTATGCCGATCTGGGCTGCATCGTGGGTGCTTCCGGCTGGGCTTAAAGGCGCACGTGATGTTCGCTTTGCCATGTGGATTTCGATGCTCGGAATGTGGGGCTGCCGCGTCGTGGCAGGCTATACGCTAGGCGTTGTGCTTGGCATGGGAGTTGTTGGTGTTTGGTTGGGGATGTTCTTTGACTGGGCGGTGCGCGGCGTATGCTTCTATTGGCGTATGGTCAGCGGTCGCTGGCTATGGAAATATCCTCGTATTCAGCCTGAACTCGTGGAAGTCGACGCCAATAAAACGGAATAAGTGTACCGTTAACGATATTGCTCCCCCCGTATTCGGGGGGAGATTGGTAAATCAATTAGCTCAATCCTTCCTGTACCAAAGAGTCGCGGCTAATTTCAGCGATAGATTTCGCGCCCGTGAGCGTCATCGCAACGCGCATCTCTTTTTCGATTAAGCCCAACAGATTTTCTACACCGGCCTGTCCGGCGGTGGCCAACGCATACAAATAGGCGCGGCCTAACAACACGGAATCAGCACCGAGGGCGATCATTCTCACCACGTCTAACCCGCTGCGAATACCGCTATCGGCAAGAATTTTAATTTCGCCTTTAACCGCATCAGCAATTGCGGGCAGGGCGCGAGCAGACGACAACACGCCGTCTAATTGGCGACCGCCATGATTCGATACCACAATGCCGTCTGCGCCGAAGCGGACTGCATCACGCGCATCTTCGGCATCCAAAATACCTTTAATCACCATTGGGCCGTCCCAAAAATCGCGGATCCACTCTAAATCGCTCCAAGAGATCGATGGATCGAAGTTCGTCGCCAGCCAGCCGATGTAGTCTTCAAGTCCCGTCGGCTTGCCCAGATAGGCCGAAATATTGCCTAAATCGTGTGGTCGGCCATTAAGCCCCACGTCCCATGCCCAGGCGGGATGCGTCATTGATTGCAGATAGCGACGCATCGCGGCATTGGGGCCGCTCATTCCTGAATGGGCGTCACGATAACGCGCGCCCGGCGTCGGCATATCTACGGTAAACACCAGCGTTGAACAGCCTGCGGCTTTGGCACGCTCTAAGGCATTACGCATAAATCCGCGATCTTTCAACACATACAATTGAAACCACATAGGGCGATTAATTGCCGGTGTAACTTCTTCGATAGGGCAAACGGAAACGGTGGAGAGGGTAAACGGAATGCCTTTATTATCGGCGGCGCGAGCGGCCTGAACTTCACCGCGACGTGCGTACATCCCGCATAATCCTACCGGGCCAAGCGCAACGGGCATGGCGAGTTTTTCATTGAACAGTTGAGTCTCAAGGCTCAGCGCCGACATATTTTTCAGTACGCGCTGCCGTAACGCTACCTGCGACAGATCTTCTACGTTGCGTCGTAGGGTGTGTTCGGCATAAGCGCCGCCGTCAATGTAGTGAAACAAAAACGGAGGCAGTTTGCGTTGCGCCGCGGCGCGGTAGTCGGTTGCAGCTGAAATAATCATGGATTTCCTTCCCTTGTTACATTTGTTTCTTCGTCGGGCAGGCGAGTGATACGGGCCTGCCGCGCTTCGTCTTCATGCAGATGTTTAATGGTGGAGTGAACGAAACCGAGGTGTGATTTTGCCGCTTTGCTAGCACGCTCGGGATCGCCGGCCAGAATGGCCTCAAGCAACTCGTTATGTTGCTTGGTGAGTCGAGAGAAAATGGTGGGTACGGTGTACATACGTTGTCGGCTATGCATCACCGACGACTGCATTAAATCGAAAAATCCGCGCATGGTTTGCAGTAACACCACGTTGTGTGAGGCTTCGGCAATGGCCAGATGGAAACGTACATCGGCCTGCGCCGCGAGATCGGGGTTATCGCTTTCTTTCAGTTTCAGCGTGGCATCAAAACAGTATTGGAGTTTTTCTTTGTCAGCGTCGGTGGCTCGCATTGCGGCGTGCCATGCGGTGCTGGCTTCAATCGCGTGTCGAGCTTCGAGGATGTCGTAACGATAGTTGGGATCCTCGGCAACCAGCGTTCGCAGAGGTTCGACGATACGTTGTTCCGACCAAGGCTGTAGCTCAAAGCGCACGTAGGTGCCGCCGCCGCGGCGGCTGATCAGAATATTTTCACTGATCAGCTTCTGAATGGCCTCGCGTAGCGATGAGCGAGATACGCCAAGTTCGGCGGCAAGCTGCCTCTCGGCGGGCAAACGCATGCCCGCCTCCAGATTACGTTCGTGAATAATCGCCTTAACGCGCTCGACTAAATGGTCGGCAAGGCGAGGTTGTGGCAATGACGTCATGGAATCATCCAAGTTAGCAGATACGCCTGTAGCGTGGTGATCACACCCACCATGCAGGTGAATATCAGGCTATGTTTCACCGTGAAGCGGAATAGATCCGATTCTTTACCAACCAGCCCTACGGCGGCGCAGGCGATGGCGATAGACTGCGGTGAAATCATTTTCCCCGTCACGCCGCCGGTGGTGTTTGCCGCAACGAGTAGAACATCTGAAACACCGATTTGCTGTGCGGTTGTTGCCTGAAGTGCCGCGAACAGCGCGTTTGATGAGGTATCGGAGCCGGTAAGGAACACGCCTAGCCAGCCAAGGAACGGTGAGAAGAAGGTGAATGCGTCGCCGGTGTGCGCCAAAGCCAGCGCCAGCGTTGCAGACAAACCTGAATAGTTAGAGATGAATGCAAACGCTAAAACCATCCCGATGGAGTAAATCGGCAGCGCCAGCTCTTTCATCGTGGAGAAGAATGTCGCTACCGCGGCCTGCGGTTTCATGCGCAGATAGATAACTGAGATAACCGCCGCCACCATAATGGCTGTGCCGGTTGCCGAGAGCCAATCGAGTTTATACACCGCGGCATAAGGCATGCTTTCCGCTACCACCGGCGGCATTTTTGCTACCAGCTTATCTAGCAGAGGAACGGAGAAGTTAAACACCCAATCCTGTAATGCGCCACCTTTGGCAAACAATGCCTTGAACGGCGGAATGCTCCAAATAGTGACCGTGGCGGTCAGGAAAATGAAGGGCATCCATGCGCGTATAACCTGCTTGGTCGTGTAGTTTTGGCGTGCGAGCGTTTGATCGGTAACTGATGCGCCCACATCGTTAAAACGGAAGATACGCTTTGGCTGCCATACGCGCAGAAACGTTGTGAGGCACACAAGCGACACTAACGATGAAATGATATCTGGCAGCTCAGGCCCGATAAAATTAGAGCTCAGGTACTGGGCGACGGCAAACGAACCACCGGCAACCACAACCGCAGGCCAAGTCTCTTTGATACCGCGCCAGCCATCCATGATAGCCATAATCCAAAACAGCACGATGATGGTCAAGAATGGCAGCTGGCGTCCCACCATCTGACCAATCTCAAAGCTGTCGAGGCCGGTGACTTGTCCAGCCACAATAATAGGGATGCCCATCGCACCGAAGGCAACCGGCGCGGTGTTTACAATCAGGCAAAGGCCAGCGGCATAAAGCGGATTAAAACCTAAACCCACCAGCAGTGCTGCGGTGATTGCTACGGGCGCACCAAAGCCTGCGGCACCTTCCAAAAATGCACCGAAGCAGAAACCAACAATCAGCATTTGCAGACGTTGATCCGGCGTGATGGAAAGAATGGAAGAACGGATGATGTCAAACTGCCCGGTTTTTACCGAGATCTTGTAGACGAAGACGGCGGCAATGATGATCCAAGCGATAGGCCACAGACCATAAAAAAAACCATAAATAACGGAAGCAAAGGCGCGGTCGGCGGGCATTTGGTAGAAAAATAGCGCCACCAAAAGTGCAATGCCGACCGTAATCGTGGCGGCAATATAGCCTTTGAGTTTGAGTTTTATTAACGCAAAAAAGAAGAACAAAATCGGTAACGCTGCGATGAGGCTGGATAGCCAGATATTCCCGATGGGGTCGTAAACTTGTTGCCAAACTTGCATGCAGGTATCTCCAGAGAACAGACACTTTATTGTTCCGCTCCATTGGTCTGACCAAATTGGGCGGGTCACTGTTATAGTGTTCAATGGTTAATCTTTTGTTAATTTCTTGCAACGATAGCGTTTACTTTTTTTATTTTTCTGCCGCGAATGCTCACGTTTTTAGTTGGATTGGTACGACCAAAGAGGGGCTGGGAGTGAAGAGATGAGCACCAGCGGACTGTGCCGCTGGGCAAATGTTAAATGTTAAGACGGGTAGCGCAGCGCATCGACAAACAAAGAAAATGCCGTGGTGTGTTGTTTGCGACTTGGGTAGTAAAGATAGTAACCCGGGAATGTGTTGCACCACGCGTCGAGCACTTGAACTAACCGACCATCGGCGAGCTCGTTTTGCACGGAATCCTCAGGCACATAGGCTAAGCCAAAGCCAACCACCGCTGCATCAATGCGCTGGCGTAGACTGTTAAACGTCAACTGTCCATCGACACGAACCCTAAGTTCTTGGCCGTCTTTTTCAAACTCCCACGCATACAGTCCACCCCGAGTGGGTAAGCGCATGTTGATGCAGCGATGGTTTTGCAATTCTTGTGGCGTGGAAGGGCTGCTGTGTTGCTGGAAGTACTGAGGCGATCCCACTACCACCATTCGCATATCTGGGCCAATACGCACGGCAACCATGTCTTTAGCCACTTGCTCGCCAAGGCGAACACCGGCATCGAAGCGACCGTTGACGATATCGGTTAGCGAATTATCAGCCACGATTTCAACGTTGATATCGGGATAGTTAGCGAGGAACGATTTTAAAAACGGCCACAGCACAGCATCTACGGCGTGCTCTCCGGCGGTAATGCGAATATTGCCCGCTGGGGTGTCGCGCATATCTCGTAGGGCATCTAGCTCGCTTTCAATCTCACGAAACCGCGGCTCAAGGCTGTTGGCAAGTTTCTCACCGGCTTCCGTTGGCGCTACGCTGCGGGTAGTGCGGGTGAGCAAACGAATATCAAGACGCTCTTCAAGCCCGCGAATGGAATGGCTAAGTGCCGACTGCGATACGCCTAATTTCGCCGCGGCTTTGGTGAAGCTGCGTTCTCTGGCGACGACGAGAAAAGAGATCAGATCGTTAAAGTTTTCTTTCAGCATTTTGCAGGTCTTTTGGATCAAGATAGCGCAAGTATAGGCCTATTTATGAATTTTTCTCATAGCTCCTTGCGTATTTAGCTATCTAGTTACGTTGTATGAATCGGGGTAACGTTTAGGTCAGACAGCATTCCGACGGCTACAGCGCTTGATCGGCTTGGCTACATGCGTTTAAAGAAGAGGACAATATGAAAATTATCCATAACGGCTCGCAGGCTTCACTGGTTGGCTCAGACGACTATTTCACCGGTCGTGTACGTATCGATGGCCTATTTCAGGCTGAAGACCCTGCGCGCGTAGGCGGTGCAACAGTCACCTTTGAGCCTGGTGCACGCACCGCATGGCATACACATCCACTAGGGCAAACGCTGATCGTTACCCAAGGCCGCGGATGGGTACAGGAATTAGGTAAAGAGATTCAGGAAATTAACCCAGGCGATATCGCTTGGATCCCAGCAGGCGTTAAACACTGGCATGGCGCGACATCAGAAACAGCGATGACGCACATTGCGATTGCTGAATCACTGAATGGTAGCGTGGTGGAATGGATGGAAAAAGTAACAGACGAGCAGTATCGCAAATAGCGCTACACACGGCAGAATTGCGGTTTCATCATGCTCATAAGCCCATTGTTAAACTTTTTGTGATAAAGGCAGATCGCGTTTTTTGCGTGCTAGATTCAATGTTCAAGACAAACAAAAAGGATTAACGGATGAAATTGTTGAAAATCGCGCTTCTGACCTCGCTTATCTCTTTGTCTACCACGGTGTTTGCGGAACAGGCTAAAAATCCGCTTAGCGTGCATATTTTAAATCAGCAGACCGGGCTGCCTTCTGCCGGTGTTGCCGTTACGCTAGAACATAAAGAAGGCGATCGCTGGGTGAATTTATCGACTGGAGTCACTGACAATGATGGGCGTATTCCTGCGCTGTATCCGCAGGGGCAAAGTATGGCGCTGGGCGATTATAAAGTGACGTTCAAAACGGGTGAGTATTTCTCAAAACTCAAACAAGAGACATTCTTCCCAGAAATACCGGTTGTGTTTCACGTGATCAAAGCTAACCAGCATTTACACGTGCCTTTGTTGTTGAGTCAATATGGTTACTCAACATATCGTGGTAGCTGATATATTTTATAGTTAGCATTCATATTTTTACTAGGTCGCATTTATCTGCGGCCTTTTTATTTTATTGTAGTTTAAGTAGCGTGATTAAGTTATTCACTAACCCTGATGCGTTACTGCCGAGGTCGTAGTTTTCTGAAGATAATAGCCAGTTCTCTATCAGTCCGCTCATATATGCACGGATTATAATTATTGATTGAGGGATATTTAATTTTGATGGCAATTGATTTAATGTAACGCAACGTTTTAAGGTGTTGGTTAAACGCTCCTCTTCAAAATAGACCATGCGGCGTATTTCATGTCTAGGTGTCATTTCTTTTGTGAATTCACATTTATGGAATATGATTTCCATTAATGATTTTTGTTGAGGGTCACTAACCACTGTGCGTAGAAGATAGGTGAGTGTTTCTTGTAACGCATTTAATGGATTATCTTTGTTTTCACTGTGTATTTTTTCAGATATATACAATGAGTAGTGTGCAGATTGCTGCCATATTTCGTTGAATAATTCTTCTTTGTTTTTAAAGTGCCAGTAAATTGCACCTCGAGTGACCCCCGCAGAGCAGGCGATATCTGCCAATGTTGTGGATGAAAAACCACGCGTTGAAAATTCACTGATTGCTACATTTATTATTCTCTGACGAGTAACAAATGCATCCTCTTTAGTTTTACGTGCCATAGCGATACCAAACACCCAAGAGTGTGATTTACAGGGAAGGATAGGATTTTGTACGATGAGCAACATTCTATTCGCTACTCATTCAGTTTGTCATGCTGATTTTATTATCTTGGCATCCATTAATAGCAGTAATAAAGCTAGCCTGCGTGTCTGTTCGGAATCATATTAGAGATGAAGGTGTGGAATGTATTGAATAAATAATTAGTATGATTTTGTTGTGACGTATTTGTTTGGCGAATTACTTAGGTTCAAACGTAAGGGTGAACGTAAAGATAAAGTGATTTTGATAATTAAATTTACACAATTAGTTGGGTGTTCTTGTTTTTTATCTGGATGTTATTCTCTTTTTCCTAAAAAATAGCGGGCTGCAATTCTGTTTTTCATACCGCTGGATGAGCTTGGTATTTATTTTTTAATGTTAACCATTTATGTGATTTATCAGTGGCGCTGTACTCACTGTTTTCTATCAGATTAAGTTGTCTATAACCATCAGAAAAATGATGTGTGAATTCTATCCATACAACTTAATACCATTTTATGTACGCCTGGCGTCGTGTCGAAATATATTAAGGAATAGTAATGAAGAAATACAGTGAGTTTATTCTCCTGCCCTCAGTGATCCTTCTTTCCGCCTGCTTCGTGTTGTCTGGGTGTGATGATAAAGAGGTCAAAGCGCCTCTGCCGCAACCCCATGTGGGGGTCGTGACGTTGAAAGCAGAACCTTTGCAAGTGACGACGGAATTACCAGGACGTACAGATGCTTACCGAGTTGCTGAGGTTCGCCCGCAGGTAGGCGGAATTATCCTCAAACGTAACTTCACAGAAGGCAGTGATATTCGCGGTGGCGAATCGCTGTATCAAATCGATCCCGCGTCCTATAAAGCCGCTTACGACAGCGCGCAAGGCGAGCTCGCCAAAGCCGTTGCCGCAGCAAAACTGGCACATTTAACCGTTCAGCGCGATAAACCGCTGGTTGGCGATCGCTATGTTAGCCAACAGGAATTCGACACGGCGGTGGCGAATGCACAGCAAGCCGATGCCGATGTTCAGGCGGCAAAAGCCAATGTTGAAACGGCTCGCATCAATTTAGCCTACACCAAGGTGACTTCTCCTATTGATGGGCGAATTGGGCAGTCTAACGTCACCGAAGGTGCGCTAGTGACCACCGAACAAGCCAACGCGCTGGCAACCGTGCAGCAGCTTGATCCTATTTACGTTGATGTTACTCAATCGAGCAACGACTTCATCCGCCTTAAGCAAGCCGTTATCCAAGGCAGCCTAGAAAAAAGCGCGCTGCAAACGCAGGTCACGCTGGTGATGGAAAATGGTCAGCCTTACCCGCTCAAAGGCCAACTGCAATTCTCAGACGTCAGCGTTGATGAAAGCACCGGTTCGATAACGATTCGCGCGTTGTTCCCAAATCCTCAGCACGATCTGTTACCGGGGATGTTTGTACGTGCTCGCATTGATGAAGGTATGCAAAAAGATGCGCTGTTGGTTCCGCAGCAGGGGGTAACACGTAACCCACGCGGTGAAGCCACGGTGATGCTGGTCAATGCCAAGAGTCAGGTTGAAGTGCGCAGTGTGACCGCCGCGCAGGCAATCGGCGACAAATGGCTGGTGACGGAAGGATTGCACAGCGGTGACCGCGTGATCGTCAGTGGGCTACAGAAAGTACGCCCTGAAATGACGGTAAAAGCGGAAGAGCAGAATCTGCAGGCGAATGCGTCTCAGGGACAGTAATCGCTGCGGCGATAATTCATAAAAGGTAAAACGAGCGTATGTCTAAGTTTTTTATTGAGCGCCCGATCTTTGCTTGGGTACTCGCCATTATCCTGATGTTGGCGGGAGGATTGGCGATTTTAAAACTGCCAATTGCCCAGTATCCAACGATTGCTCCTCCTGCGGTTGCGATAACGGCAACCTATCCGGGAGCGGATGCGCAAACCGTGCAAGATACGGTGACGCAGATTATCGAACAGAACATGAACGGCATCGATAATCTTATGTACATGTCGTCAACCAGTGATTCTGCGGGTGGTGTAACGATTACTTTAACCTTCAATTCGGGGACAGACCCCGATATTGCACAGGTCCAGGTTCAGAATAAGCTCCAACTGGCGACGCCGTTGCTGCCGCAGGAAGTGCAGCAGCAGGGGATTAGCGTTGAAAAATCCAGCAGCAGTTTCTTGTTGGTCGCAGGGTTTATTTCAGACAACAAAAGCCTCACTCAGGATGATATTTCTGACTACGTTGCTTCAAATATCAAAGATCCCATTAGCCGTAGCAGCGGCGTGGGGGATGTGCAGCTGTTTGGTGCGCAGTATGCCATGCGCATTTGGCTGAATGCCGAGCAACTGAATAAGTATCAACTGACCACGGTTGACGTTGTTAACCAGCTAAAAATTCAGAACGACCAAATCGCGGCAGGGCAGTTAGGTGGCACGCCCGCGGTGGGTAATCAGCAGCTTAACGCTTCCATCATTGCGCAGACGCGATTAAAAGACCCGGAAGAGTTTGGCAAGATCTTGCTGAAGGTGAATCAGGATGGCTCGCAGGTACGTCTGAAAGATGTGGCCCGCATTGAGCTTGGCGGTGAGAACTACAACATCGTGGCGAAAATCAACGGACAACCTGCGGCTGGCTTGGGGATTAAGCTCGCAACAGGTGCCAACGCATTGGATACCGCGGCCGCCATTAAAGCCAAGCTGGCAGAGCTACAGCCCTATTTCCCTCAGGGAATGAAGGTTGTCTACCCGTATGACACCACGCCGTTCGTTAAAATTTCGATTCACGAAGTGGTTAAAACCCTGTTTGAAGCCATTATCTTGGTCTTCTTAGTCATGTATCTGTTCTTGCAAAATATTCGCGCCACGCTGATCCCCACTATTGCGGTGCCGGTTGTTCTGTTGGGAACTTTTGCGGTGCTTTCCGCGTTCGGCTATTCGATAAACACCCTAACCATGTTTGGGATGGTGTTGGCGATAGGTCTGCTGGTTGACGACGCCATTGTCGTGGTGGAAAACGTTGAGCGCGTGATGGCGGAGGAGCATCTACCGCCAAAAGAAGCCACGATAAAGTCGATGGATCAAATACAAGGGGCGCTAGTCGGGATTGCGATGGTGCTGTCGGCGGTGTTTATTCCGATGGCATTTTTCGGCGGCTCAACCGGTGCGATTTATCGCCAGTTCTCCATCACCATTGTTTCGGCTATGGCGCTATCTGTGCTGGTGGCGCTTATCTTGACGCCAGCGCTGTGCGCCACGTTGCTCAAACCGGTTTCTGCCGAAGGGCACGGCGAGAAGCAAGGTTTCTTTGGCTGGTTTAACCGCAAATTTGAGCAAAGTACGCACCATTATACGGATAGCGTGGGTGGGATACTGAGAAATACCGGGCGCTACCTCGTCATCTACGTATTGATTGTTGCCGGTATGTGCGTGCTGTTCTTACGCCTGCCTACCTCATTCTTGCCCGAGGAAGATCAGGGCGTGTTTATGACGATGGTGCAGTTGCCGGCCGGAGCGACTCAAGCGCGAACCCAGAAGGTTTTAGATCAGGTGACGAATTATTACCTGACTAAAGAGCATGCCAACGTTGAATCCGTCTTTACGGTTAACGGCTTTAGCTTTAGCGGATCGGGACAAAACTCCGGCTTAGCATTCGTGAGTTTAAAGCCGTGGGACGAACGCTCGGGGAAAGAAAACAATGTGACATCGATCATTGGCCGTGCGATGCAATCTTTCACGCAGATCAAAGATGGTCTGGTCTTCCCGTTCAACTTACCGGCTATTATTGAGCTGGGTACCGCGACTGGTTTTGACTTTGAGCTTATCGATCAGGCAAACCTCGGTCATCAAGAGCTTACTCAGGCGCGTAATCAACTGTTAGGCATGGTCGCTGAGCATTCCGACGTGATGGTGCGCGTGCGTCCTAACGGGCTGGAAGATACGTCTCAGTACAAGTTGGACGTGGATCAGGAGAAAGCGCAGGCGTTGGGAGTATCGCTCTCAGACATTAACCAAACCATTTCAACCGCCTTAGGGGGAACCTACGTTAACGACTTTATCGATCGCGGACGTGTGAAGAAAGTTTATTCTCAGGCCGATGCACGTTTCCGTATGCTGCCAGACGACATCAATAATTGGTATGTACGTGGTAACAGCGGGAAAATGGTGCCTTTCTCCGCGTTCTCGACCGCCAGTTGGATTAAGGGCTCACCGCGTTTAGAGCGTTATAACGGCCTACCGTCGATGGAAATTCTAGGCGAAGCGGCTCCGGGTAAAAGTACCGGCGATGCCATGCAAATGATGGAACAACTTGTGACTAAGTTACCGTCAGGCATTGGCTACGACTGGACGGGCATGTCCTATCAAGAGCGTTTGTCTGGGAATCAGGCGCCTGCCCTGTATGCCATCTCGCTGGTGGTTGTATTCCTGTGCTTGGCGGCGCTGTATGAAAGCTGGTCTATACCATTCTCGGTGATGCTGGTTGTTCCGCTTGGCGTGGTTGGTGCCTTGTTGGCCGCAGCATTACGCGGCATGAACAACGACGTTTATTTCCAAGTCGGGCTATTAACCACCATCGGCCTTTCAGCTAAAAACGCCATCTTAATCGTCGAATTTGCTAAAGATCTGATGGATAAAGAAGGTAAGGGGCTGATTGATGCCACCTTAGAAGCGGTACGAATGCGTTTGCGCCCAATCCTGATGACATCATTGGCGTTTATTCTGGGCGTTTTGCCGCTGGTTATCAGTTCTGGCGCAGGTTCAGGCGCGCAAAACGCCGTGGGTACCGGTGTGATGGGGGGAATGCTGACGGCAACGCTGCTGGCTATTTTCTTTGTCCCGGTATTCTTTGTAGTTGTGCGCCGTCGCTTTAGTAAAAGCGAAAGCTAAAATAATCCAATCTGTTAAATCATAAAATAAAGGCCTGTGATGATGAGTCACAGGTCTTTATATCAACGCTTTCCACTCCGCTTTGCGTGTGTCTTCTGTGTACCGAGATCTATCTAGCAATACTGACAAAAGCCAAGTTATTTAGCCATGGCGGGCCATAATTGCGGTGGGGGTTTTGTTGTTAAAGTCGATCATACTTTATGACCCCACCCTAACCCTCCCCTTAGCAGGGGAGGGAACCGATTTGGTGTTTTAGGTAGGGAAAGCGGTGCAGCATAAGAATCCGATCAGGGGGAGGTTGTGAGGCAACCGATTCGGTGTTGGATGTGGGAACTCAAACCGTCCCTCTTTCAGATAGGGAAAGCGGTGCGGCATAAGAATCTGATCAGGGGGTGGTTGGGAGAGAACCGATTTGGTGTTTGATATGAGAACTCGATCTGTCCCTCTTTCAGGCAGGGAAAGCGGTGCGGCATAAGAATCCGATTAGGGGGGGGGAGGGAACCGATTTGGTGTTTGATGTGAGAACTCGATCTGTCCCTCTTTCAGGTAGGGAAAGCGGTGCGGCATAAGAGTCCGATCAGGGGGGAGGGAACCGATTTGGTGTTTGATGTGAGAACTCGATCTGTCCCTCTTTCAGGCAGGGAAAGCGGTGCGGCATAAGAATCCGATCAGCCCCTCCCCCTGCCAAGGGGGAGGTTGGGAGGGGGTATTACCCCCAACTATCACAAACTATTATAAACCTGCTCCACCTTCGCCATATAACGCGGAGCCTGCGCGGCAGGGTGATATTGACGAACGTGCCAGTGGAAGGCTTCTGGTGAAAGCTGATTGATCATCTGAATCGCGGTTTTGCGATTGCTTGAAAAAGTACGTAGCAGCGCGCCCGCGCCGTTAGCGTAAGCGACCTCAGTCGCATAGCGACGAGTCACAGGATCGTCAATCCAGTTCAGCTGTTGATGCTGGATTGCGCTGATGTAAGCGGCACCTAAATCGATATTGGTTTCGGGATCGAGTAAATCATCGTCGTCAGGGCAGCCACGTTTTCCCTTATAACGGTAGGCGTCGCACCCGCCGGTTGAGGCTTTAAGCTGCATGAGCCCGATGGCATTCGAAGGGCTAACGGCTTCTGGATTGAAGCTCGACTCCACCTGAATAATCGCGGCGATAAGTTTAGGATCGACCTTATAGTCATCGGCAGCATCTTCGATCACATCGTCGTAGGCATGGGTGTCGTACTTTTTATAATGATGTTTGCTTGAACAGCCCGCTAAGAAGAGCAATAGCAGCAATATGCCAAATCGCGAAGGGTGTTTGAGTATTGAAATCATTGGTGAGTACGCCAGCCTATATCCATTAAAATGGAATAGGACTCATTAGTTAGACGACCATGTCGAAGGGAATGCCTGATTTAAATAGACGGATCCCTGCGCCCGAAACAGACGCAGGGATCATATAGTCATCCAGCAAGTTGGTCACCTGCTGTTTTGCGCATTTTAAGTAAAAAAATAAGATCCTATCAGCGAAGGTAAAATACCTCTTTAAGCTCATCGCTTATTGGGCTGTTATCCGCATTGCTTGGCATCACATCGCTCATATGTTTCCACCAGCGCTGGCAGGTTTCGGTCTGCGCAATCGCATTCCAACGCGCTTCGGATTCAATTTCAACGAAGCCAAATAGCAGATGGCGTTTCTCATCCAAAAAGATCGAATAATTGTGCGCGCCATGCGCTTTTAATTCGGCTTCCAGCTCTGGCCAAATCGGCGAGTGGCGGCGCAGATACTCTGCGTGGGCATCTGGATTAACCTGCATGACAAAGGCTTTACGGATCATACTTTCTCCTTACATTGCCTCTAGATAGAGCGCTCGAACCTGTTCACGATCTGCGCTACGCGGGTTACACGGCGCACAGGGATCGGCCAGCGCTTTATCTAACCAGCCGTCGATATCGCTTTCTTTGATACCCAGCGCGTGGAATCCAGATGGAATACCAACGCGTGCCGAGAGCTCTCGAATGGCCGCGATAGCGCTATGGCTGGCCTGTTCTTCATTCATTCCCTGAGTATTAACTCCCATTGCCTGCGCTATTCGAGCGAAGCGGGAAACCGCATTAGGGCGATTAAAGGCTTCAACCACCGGCAATAAAATGGCGTTACATACGCCGTGTGGCAGATTATGAGTCGCCCCCGGTTGATGAGCTAATGCATGAACTAATCCCAGTCCGGCGCTGTTAAAAGCCATTCCTGCCAGATATTGCCCATAGGCCATCATTTCTCGTGCCTGAAGGTTCTGCCCATTGTCCACCGCCTGCGGTAACCATTCGGCGATCATGCGAATAGATTCCAGCGCGGAGTGATCGGTCAGTGGATGAGCACCCACTGAAACATAGGCTTCAATCGCGTGGGTCAGCGCGTCCATGCCGGTTGCGGCAGTTACCGAGGCGGGAATATTCAGCATTACCGCCGGATCGTCGACGGCAATATCAGGAATAATATTGCTGTCGATAATCACCTCTTTCACCTGACGTCGGCTATCAATGATCACCGCGTTGCTGGTGAGCTCAGCGGCAGTTCCCGCCGTGGTATTAATGGCGACCAGCGGCACACCGGCGTTTTTCACTTTGCCCACGCCCGAATAGGCAGTGGAAGGGCCGGGATTGGCCGTCAGAATTTTAATGGCTTTAGTGGTATCAATTGGGCTACCGCCGCCGAAGGCGATCAGGTAATCACACTGGTTTTGCTGATAGGCTTGAAAACCTGTCTGAACTAATTCTTCGGTTGGATTCGGAAACACATCTTTAAACAGTGCGTATGGCAGGTTTTGCTGCTGCATCGCACTAAACAGGCTGTCTAACAACCCCATTTCCACTAATTGACCATCGGTAACAATCAGCGCTTTGCCCCACCTTTTATCGCCAAGCAGTTTCACCATATCGACGATAGCGCCGTTGCCGTGCAGGCTGATTTTCGGTAATGCCAGCATGAAACTCATGATATTGCTCCTGAAAATGAAAAACCGTTGTAATGCGCTTCCTAAGGAGAAGCGCATGCGATCGGTCTTTCTCAGCAATTAATCTTCAAGTGCCGCAGCCATCGGTGTAACACCAAAGCGTGCGGCGAGCGCAATCAGCTCCTGCGTGGAGATCGTCTGTTTTTTCCCGCCCATCGACAGCACTTTCACCATAATCTCCGCTGATTTTTCTGCGGTATCGATCAGGCCGAAAGCATCGTCTAGCGTTGGGCCGCTGCCGAAAATTCCGTGGAAAGGCCACAGCACTAAACCGTGCTGGCGCATTTGTTCTGCGGTTTGCGTGCCGATGCCGTCGGTGCCCGGCACCATCCAAGGTACGATGCCAATGCCGTCAGGGAATACCACTAAACACTCGGTGCTGCCTTCCCATAACAGGCGGGTAAATTTGGCATTGTCCAAGTCATGCACGTAGCTAAGCGCAATCAAATTGGTGGCGTGGCAATGCATGATGACGCGGTTATCGCCGTTGGTAACCTGCATACGCACGATATGCGATTGGAAATGGGCGGCCAGTTCAGACGTTGGCAGACCGCCTTTGGTTAATCCCCAATGGATGTGGTAAGCCATGCCATCGGCGCTAACCTGTAGCAGCACCAGATTTTCCTGCGGTGCAATTTGCACATTACGGAAAAATTTGCCTGAGCCGGTCACTAAGAACCAGCTATTAGCGAGTTCGGTGGCGGGCTGCGTTAGCTCAACGCAGCGCGGCTGTGAGTTAAAATCAGCGCGAAACGGCGCCACTTCTTCCTCTAATAAACGCAGGCTAACGTTGCCTCCGTTGCGTTCATCCCAGCCTTTGAGCCACATGTCGCTGGTGGCTTTAATCATGCCCTGAACGAACCAGGAATCGATGATAGATTGCATGTTTTTTATTCCTTCTATTTATTGCTTAACGCTGAGATAAAATTTGTTCTTCATATTCGCGAATGGCTTTTAGCCAACTCGCATCAAAGGGAACGTCGTTACGCTGGCAGTACATTTCCCATACCGCCTGCCAAGGCAGCGATTTTTGTTCTTCTAGCAGAGCCAGACGTGCCGTGTAGTCACCGCTTTCTTCCAAATTACGCAGATGGTTAGTCGGTTCTAGCAATGCGCGCAGCAGGGCTTTTTTCATATTGCGCGTGCCAATCACCCACGCCGCGATGCGGTTGATGGAGGCGTCGAAGAAGTCCAAGCCGATATGCACGCGGTTAAACAGGTTGTGGCGGACGATTTCGCTGGCGATTGCCTGAGTTTCATCGTCGAGCAAGACCACGTGGTCACTGTCCCAGCGTACTGGGCGGCTAACGTGCAGCAGCAAACGAGGCACATAAAGCATGGCGCTGGAAATTTTGTCGGAGATCACTTCGGTTGGATGGAAGTGACCGGCATCCAGACACAGAGCGGTCTGGCGGCTGGCTGCGTAGCCGAGGTAAAACTCGTTCGAGCCCACGGTATAGCTCTCAGCGCCGATGCTGAAAAGTTTGCTTTCAACCGCGTCGATGTGGTGTGCAGGGTTAAGCTTTTCAGCGATCACCTCATCCAGCGCTGAAGCCAAGCGTTGACGAGGAGCCAAGCGGTCAATCGGCGTATCTTTCATGCCGTCTGGGATCCAGATATTCATGACGGACGGCGTACCCAGCTGTTCGCCAAAATAGGCTGAAATTCGGCGGCTGGCTTGGCAGTGCTCAATCCAGAACTGGCGTGTTTCAGGGTTGGCGGATGAGAGGGTAAAACCATCGGCGCTCAACGGATGAGAGAAACACGAAGGGTTAAAATCTAAGCCTAAATGGTGTTTCTTAGCCCACTCAACCCAGTTAGCAAAATGGCGCGGTTCGATTTTATTACGTGCGACCGGCGTATCAGATTCTAAATAAATCGCGTGTAGATTCAGTCGCTTTGGCCCAGGGATCAGCGTTAATGCCATTTCTAAATCGGCACGTAATTCTGCGGCGTTGCGCGCTTTGCCCGGATAGTTGCCGGTGGCTTGAATACCGCCGGTCAGTGAACCTTCAGGATTTTCAAAACCGGCAACGTCATCGCCCTGCCAGCAGTGCATCGAAACCGGCAGTCTCTCCATGGTTTTCAGTGCATTTTCGACGTCTACGCCCACGGCGTTAAAACGTTGTTTAGCCAGTTCCCAAGCCTGATCGATTGAAGTGGTCATACACATGTTCCTTTGAATTGGGCAGATGTTTGCGCACCGTTGTTGCTGAGCGATGCGGATAAAGAGTGGTGAGATGGGTTAGGTAAAAAATGTTCCAGCGGGAAGTTATGTGCCACTACGCTGCGGAAACCATGCACACTGGCGATATCGCCCAGCGCGATTAACTGGCAGCCAATATTGCCTAACGTTGAGGCTTCCACCGGTCCTGCGCTGACTTCGATGTTGCAAAGATCGGCGCACAGCTGATTGAGAAAACGGTTTTGGCTGCCACCGCCGACGATATGCAAATGGCTGATCGGCTTACCGCGCAGCTCGGAGAGTTCTTCGGCTACCTGCTGATAGAGCTTCGCCAAGCTGTCAAAAATACAGCGCGCCAGTTCTGCCGGTGTTTCGGGTACCGGAACGCCACGCTCGCGGCAGTCGTTTTGAATTTCCAAACACATATTGGGCGGATTGATGAAGCGCTCGTCGTTCGGGTTAATCAGAAAATGGTGTGCGGGTTGTTGAGCAGCCTCTGCAATCAGATCGGGAAGATACTGCACACCCAGTTCTTGGGTTGCGCGTTGCAGCAGCCATAAGCCCATAATATTTTTCAGCACCCGATAGCGGCCTTCTGCACCCCCTTCATTGGTGATATTGGCCTGCAACGCATGGCTATCGGTGAACGGTGTGCGGCTTTCAATGCCCATTAATGACCATGTTCCTGAGCTGAGATAGGCTGAGTCGCTATCTTGCATCGGGGCGGCAATCACCGCGCTGGCGGTGTCATGGGTGGCCACGGCAACCACAGGAACCTGTTGTCCTCTCGGGCTTTGCCAGCAGCCGATACGCTGACCCGGCTGGGTCGGTTTGCCAAACCAGCGAGCCGGAACACCGGCATAGTTCAGTAAATCGGTATCCCAATCGCCGCTATGGATATTCAACAGCTGTGTCGTACTGGCGTTGGTGTATTCCCAGTTCATTTGCCCGGTTAAGCGGTAATGAAGGTAATCGGGAATAAGAAGCAGATGCTCAACCCGATCCAGCAACTCAGGTTGCTGTTCGCTGAGCGCACGCAGCTGATAAAGGGTATTGAAGGGCAAAAACTGAATGCCGGTACGCTGATAGATAAACGGCTTACCTAAGTGCTCTTGTGCCTGTGTCATCAGGCCGTGGGTGCGATCGTCTCGATAAGCGACGGGATGGCCGACTCGCTCGCCGTTGGCATCCAACAACACAAAATCCACGCCCCAGGTATCGATGCCAATGCTGTCCAGCGGGATATTTTCAGCATCAATTTGCTCAAGCCCAGTACGAATTTCCTGCTCAAGGGTATCAAGATCCCAAGTATCAAAACCGTCACGGGGTACCAGCCGATTGGTAAAGCGGCGGATCTCTTTTAGCGTAAGGTGTTGAGTGCCGACGTGGTAACTCGCTAGCATCACTCGTCCGCTGGAGGCACCAAGATCGATTGCGGCAATATGGCGTGTCGTCATGTTGAACCGTCCGTCGTTGAACATTCTTATTTATCAATGACGGCCAGTGTAGAAACTTGCTCGGCAGGGCACCTTCTCATGAATGCCAGCGAAATTATGGCGATGGCAATACAGCAAAGGTGAAAGTGAAGTAGGTCACAGTTCTTAGATGCGCTGGCCTGTGATGTTCGCCGCATTTCTTAATATTGGTCGCGCATTCTTAAATAAACGAACGCTAAAAGCCGTTTTGACGTCAAAAGTTTAAGGTTCATTTTTCGGCCTTCTTCTACTATCGAGCCATAGCAAACCGCTGGAGAAATCACCCGCGTTGATACCCCGATAAGATAAGGAGTCTGACGATGACGGTTTTGCACAGTATTGATTTTTTCTCTTCTGGCTATGCACCTGTTGCCATTGAGCCTCGCGCTCCGCAGCCGGAGTTTCCTGAGCATCATCATGATTTCTATGAAATTGTGATTGTGGAGCAGGGCGCCGGTGTGCACGTTTTTAACGGCAATCCCTATACGCTCAACAGCGGCTGCGTATGCTTCGTTCGCGATCACGATCGTCATTTGTTTGAGCATACCGACGGTCTTTTTCTTACCAATGTGCTCTTTCGTGCGCCGGATGCGTTTAAGTTTTTATCGGGCGTTGAGCAATTTTTACCGCAAGAATCTGAAGGGGTTTATCCCTCGCATTGGCGTATCAGCCAGCAGGTGTTAGCGCAGGTAAAAATGCTGATGGCGAAACTCGAACAAACACCGGCCAGCGAGCGAGCGGAAGATATCGCGTTGCATGAAAGCGTCTTTATGCAGCTGATTGTGCAGCTTTGGCAGGGGTGTTCTGCTCAGGTGGGCGACGATCAGGAAGGGCGTTTGCGTCAGCTATTGGACTGGTTGCAGCATCACTACGCTGAATCTGTGGAGTGGACAGAATTAGCTGACCGTTTCTCGTTGCCGCTTCGCACCTTACACCGCCAGCTTAAGAACCATACCGGTATGACACCACAGCGTTATCTGACTCGCCTACGTCTTTTACAAGCCCGGCACCAGCTTTGTCACAGTGATAGCAGCGTGACGGATATTGCCTATCAGTGCGGTTTTGGCGACAGCAATCATTTTTCAACGCTTTTTAAACGCGAGTTTGACCAATCTCCTCGAGCCTTGCGTTATCAGGGGTAGTGGCCCCATCACGTTAAGCCAAGTGACATTTTGTTACTTAACGGCGGAATGCAATGTGCGGAATCGAGAAAGCCGTCAACGTAAAATCATGATGATTCTGTAATACTTTCTGGCTAAATAAGCGTGGGAGGCTGGGAATGCGAAAGCCGTTAGTGCTGGAGAGTCGGGATTATTTTCCTTCAGAACAGATGCCGGTCGCGGTGGCGGATCGCTATCCGCAGCAGGTTTTTGCCGAACATTCCCACCAGTTTTGCGAGATCGTGATTGTTTGGCGCGGCAACGGTTTGCACGTTCTCAACGATCGCCCGTATCGGATAACCTGCGGCGATATTTTCTATATCAACGCCGAGGATTGCCACAGCTACGAATCGGTTAACGATCTGGTTCTCGACAATATCATCTATTGTCCCGAGCGCTTACGCTTAAACGCCCAATGGAATCTATTACTGCCGCCGTTTGATGAATCTACGCGACAAAATCATTGGCGTTTAAGCACCGGCGGTTTAGCGCAGGCGAGGCCGATTATTGCTCAGCTGGCGCAAGAGAGTCGCAAAACCGACGCACTTTCTATTCAGTTAACCGAAGCGCTGTTGTTGCAGTTAGCCATTGTGCTAAAACGTTATCGTTACACGGCGGAGAGTGTCTATTTACTACCGGCTGGCGAACAGCTTGATTTGCTGATGGCGTCGCTGCAAGGCGGGCTCGACAGCCATTTCGATTTAGCCGCTTTCTGCGCAGAGCATCAGCTGGTTGAGCGCTCGCTGAAGCAGCTATTTCGCCAGCAAACAGGGATGTCGATCAGCCATTATCTGCGTCAGCTGCGTCTCTGTCAGGCTAAGCGATTGTTGAGGCGCAGCGAGTATCGCATCAGTGAAATTGCGACGCGCTGTGGCTTTGAAGACAGCAACTATTTTTCCGTGGTGTTTACCCGTGATGCAGGGCTAACACCGCGAGAGTATCGCCAACGCTTTGTGACTGAACCAGAGCGAGCGATATAGACCCTCCATACTTGAAGCCACGCCATTTATTTGGCGGATAAGCTCGAGTATGACATTGCATTTTTTGCGGCGATTTTCGTCATCATCAATAGCGGTGGCCGTGATTGTGCACCGTTAACCAGATAGGGCAGTTTGATGAAACAAATTAAATTAGGTGGTTCTACCCTGCATGTTCCCGCCATCGTGGTGGGCTGCATGCGTATGGATGAGTTGAAAGCCGCAGAGGCAGAAACTTTTGTGCAAACCGCGTTGGATTTAGGTGCGAACTTCTTCGACCACGCAGATATCTATGGCGGCGGCGAATGCGAGCGTATTTTTGCTCGCGCAGCCAAGCTCAATGATGACCGCCGTGAGAAGGTCTTCCTACAGTCTAAATGTGGGATCCGTAAAGGCCTGTTCGATTTCTCTAAAGAGCACATTTTAAAATCAGTCGACGGCATCTTAGAACGTTTAGATACCGACTATCTCGATATGCTGCTGGTGCATCGCCCTGATGCGCTGATGGAGCCGGAAGAAGTGGCCGAGGCGTTTGATCACCTACTCAATACCGGCAAAGTGCGCCGTTTTGGTGTTTCAAACCAAAGCCCAATGCAGATGGCCTTACTGCAAAAGTTTATGAGCCAAAAGATCTTGGCGAACCAGCTTCAATTAAGCATCACCAATAGCGGCATGATCCGCAGCGGCATTAACGTCAATATGGAAAATGCGTCGAGTGTCGATCACGACGGTGAAGTATTGAATTATTGCCGTTTGAATGACGTGACGATTCAGGCATGGTCCCCGTTCCAATACGGCATGTTTGAAGGCGTATTCCTCGGCAATCCTAAGTTCCCAGAACTGAATCAGAAAATTGATGAGATTGCAGCGCGTTATGGCGTATCAAACACTACTATTACCACGGCGTGGATTTTACGCCATCCGGCCAATATGCAGATGATTTCAGGCACGATGAGCACTTCGCGCCTCAAGCAAATTTGTCAGGCCTGCGATATCACGTTAACCCGTGAAGAATGGTATGAAATTTATCGCGCAGCCGGTAACGAGCTGCCGTAAGCGCCAACGCAGTGATGTGTTCTAGAGCAGCCAGTCATCTGGCTGTTCTCTAGAGACAAGAAACCTCCTCCTATTTTTATCACCACTCTTTATTTCTGCTTCTGATCTCTACTTTTTATCGCCACTTCTTTTAATGTTTCTCATTCTCTATTAATTATTAATGTACCTATGTGATGTTGATGCTAATTAGCTTTATAGGAAAAGCTATATACAAGTATTTTCCGATTTTAAAAAATTGCGCGACTAGGATGATTCCAAATACTTCGCGAGATTAAAATAGTGTATATAGCATTGTTGCGAGTTTTAAATACGTACTTAAACCTCTTTTGCTGTAAGGCTTTTAACGATTAATGGGATTTGATAGCATTTTGTTCGTCCGATGGAGCAGGATAATAATTATGATAAACACATGGCGTCTTTAATTATTTAAACGGATTTATACCCATAACACAGAGAGCTTCTATTGTCGCTTGGATTGCGTCCTGTGGCTTAAATGCTCTTTATATTTTTTTAGGATAGTTATATTACGCAGGAAATTTTTATGAAATTGAATAAAGTTGCTTTAGCCGTAGCATTTACCGCTGCTGTAAGTTCTATGTCTGTTCTGGCTGATACTACCAATGGCCAAATCCAATTCCAAGGTGAATTGGTGAATACTGCCTGCGGTTTATCACCTAATTCTAGCCCTGTATCTGTCGATTTTGGTCAGATCCCTGTTTCAGCGCTGGCTAACGGTGCTCATGCAGGTAACGTGCAGAAAAACATCGAATTGCAGGATTGCGATACTACCGTTGCGGCCAGCGCCGTTGTTTCTTACACCCCAACTAGTGTAAGCCCAGCTGATGCAACTCTGGCAGCGTTCACTTCAGGTACCGCGTCTAATGCGGGTATCGGTCTGAAAGACAGCGCCAGCCAGGATGTGGTTTGGGGCCAGGGCACTACGGCTGTACAGCTGGTTAACGGTGCTAACACCATTCCATTCGTTGCCTATGTTAAAGCAGACAGCGCGGATCAGACTGCAAACCCTGTAACAGCAGGTTCTTTCCAGTCAACCATCAACTTCCAGATCGCTTACCAGTAATCGTCTAGAAGTGGTGCATACGGGGGGAGTTTATCCCCCGTATTCTATCTGCGAAATATTCAGTAGGGATAGCGAGCATGATGTCAGGAATTAAGAAAAAATTATCAGTGATGTTTTTTTTATATGCGCTGTTTTTTTCCGCTGACACGCTGGCATCCAGTATTACACCAGGGAAAGTGGAAATGTCTGGTGAGCTTATTGAAACGGCCTGTGGCATTGATCCGCGTTCGCGTGAGATCTGGGTTGATTTTGGCGATGTATCTGCTCGTGACATTAATATGGATAGTGAAAGTCACCTAACTAAAGATTTTAATATTCATCTTACCGGGTGCAGAGTTATTAAAAATAAAACGGCTAATGATGACAGTTTTCCTTATGCCACTATCACATTCGTTGGGAATTCCGCCCCTCATGATTCTTCGGCTCTATTAGTTACCGGAGAAGGGGAAGGATTTGGTATTCATTTACGTAATCAGCATGGAAATATGCTGACAATAGGACAACCCTCTCCCGGATATGATTTAAGTAACGGGAGTAATATTCTGAGATTTACCGCCTCGCTGGTTCCGGTTAATAAACATATTAAAGCCGGTGAGTTTTATGCTATTGCTCGTTTTTTTATTGACTATAACTAAAAAATTAACCAATGCCATTTGGGGTATTCGGCGTATTCCGTCGATTAATTCGGGATAAATTGTCATGTCGGTAACACTAAAAACAAAATTAAAAATAGTGGCCTTAAAGGTGATTATTTTCTGCTATGCCAATACGGTATATGCAGACGATCTCGTTGAGTTTAATACCGACGTATTGGATGCGTCCGATCGCACCCATGTTGATTTATCCCGTTTTGCTTCAGACAACTATGTTGCCGCAGGTAATTACCTGTTGGATATCAAAATTAACAGTCAGCCGATAGGCCAAGACAAGGTGCATTACGCGCTGTTACCCGATGGTAAAAGTACGCAAGCCTGCATCAGTCAGGCCGTGCTGGATAAGCTGGCATTGAAGGAAGAAGCCAGACTCAAAGTTGAGCAGGTTGCGGAAAACTGTTTTGTCTTGCAGAGCCTGCCAGGGGCTAAGCTCAGCAACTATGCGGGAACGCTGGATATTACGGTGCCGCAGGCGTGGATGAAATATAACGATCCCAATTGGACGCCACCGGAGCGCTGGGATAACGGCATTGCTGGCGTCATTTTTGACTACAGTCTGACGGGGCAACTCACCCATCAACTCGATCACAGTGAAGATTACAACTCTTTGTCAGGCTACGGTCAGGCTGGGTTTAATTTGGCTGGCTGGCGTTTTCGCAGTGAGTATCAGACCAGCTACTACAACTCAACTCACCAATTTGATTTTGATTGGAACCAGATTTATGCCTACCGTCCGCTGCCCATGATGGCGGCCAAACTGACGCTGGGCGAAATCTACCTTAACTCGCAGGTCTTCGATACGCTGCGTTTCACCGGCGTCAATCTGTCCAGCGACGAGCGCATGTTACCGCCAAGCCTACAGGGCTATGCGCCAGAAGTGCACGGCGTGGCGCGTACCAGCGCTAAAGTGACGGTAAGCCAGAGCGGCAGAATTATCTATCAAACCACCGTGCCAGCCGGTCCATTCAACATTCAGGATCTGAGCAGCTCGGTGCGTGGAACGCTGGACGTTAAGGTTGAAGAGCAGGATGGTTCGGTGTCTACCTTTCAGGTGAATACCGCCAATATCCCTTACCTCACGCGTCCAGGCTACGTGCGTTACAACATTGCCGCGGGGCAGCCTTCTCGCTATACCCACCAAACTCAGGGGCCGGGCTTTGCCTCGGGGATTTCTCGTGGGGGATTTCCAACGCATGGTCGCTGTACGGTGGCTTGCAAACGGCGGGTGAAGAGTACAACGCCATGTCGATGGGGATTGGGCGCGATCTCAGCATGTTTGGGGCTATTTCCGTGGATGCCACCGAATCATGGAGCCAAAACCGTGACGGGGAGCGCCTGAAAGGAACGTCGTACAAACTCAGCTACGCCAAAACCTTCGACGAATACAACAGCTCCATCACGTTTGCGGGCTATCGATTCTCGCAGCAAGACTTCCGCTCGATGGCGCAATACATGGATGAACGCTATCAGGATTACGACCATGTCGGCCGTGAGAAAGAGCTATACACCATCACCGGTAACAAAACGTTCTGGGCTGATGAGCCGAGCAAAACGCTGACCACGTTCCTGACCTATACCCACCAAAACTATTGGGATCGAAATAGCCAAGATCGCTATGGCGTATCACTGGGACGAACTTTCCGCGTCGGCGAAATTAACGGTATTACGGCCAATCTCTCTGCGTATCGCACCGACTATAAAGATCGGCGTGATGACTCGATTGCGATTTCAATCTCTGTGCCGGTTGGCGATAGCCGCTGGGCCGGTTTGGATATGCAAACCAATAACGGCAAAACCAGCCCGATGATGTCGTACACCGACAATAGCGACAACAACAACCTATGGCGAGTGCGTGCAGGGGCAAGCCAGAGCGGCAACGCCAATATGGATGGCTACTATCAGCACCGTTCGCAGATGGCAGAAATCAACAGCAACCTCAGCTATCAGCAAAGCCATTATGTGGCGCTGAGCAGCACGCTGCGCGGTGGTTTCACGGCGACACGACACGGCGCCGCGCTGCATAACAGCGGAGCCACGCTCAACACGGCTCGCATGATGGTCGATACCAACGGTATTGCAGGCGTTCCGCTAAACGGAAGCAAATCGCGAACCAACCGATTTGGCATCGCGGTGGTGCCCGACGTTGTCAGCTACAACAGTTTTGATACCCGTGTGGATGTGGATGCGATGGACAGCGATATCGAGCCGTCGAAAGCCATTAGCACCACCACGCTGACCGAAGGCGCTATCGGCTACCAGTCCTTTGGAATGGCAAAAGGGATGAAGATGATGGCAAACATTCGTCGCTCAGATAGCAGCACACCGCCATTCGGCGCTGAAGTCTTTAATGACGACGGTGTCAGCGTAGCGATGGTGCTTGATGACGGTCAAGCGTGGCTTGCCGGTGTTAATCCTGATGAAACGCTCAAGGTGGTTTGGAACGGGAAAACACAGTGCAAAATCACTATTCCGGCAAAGGCGTCGAATTATTCGAATTCTGTTTTGCTGCCTTGCCATTAAGCGATGCGGCTAAAGCGAAGCAACAAATCTATGGCGAAGCAATAAATCCATAACTGTCATAAAAGGCTAAAAATGAGCATGAAGAAAAAAAGCGGATACGGCTGGATAGCGGCGATGGCTCTGACGGTTCTGACCGGCTACGCGCAGGCGGGCGTTTCATTGGATCGTACGCGGATCATTATTACCGAAAAAGAGAGCTCATCAAGCGCCAACCTATCCAACACGAGCCCCGATATTCCTTTTTGGCTCAGTCATGGGTAGAGGACGCGGAAGGTCACAAGATTACCTCGCCGTTAATGGTTTTACCGCCGCTACAGCGAATCAACGGTGGGCAGAAAGGGATTGCACGCGTAACCAAAACCAGTGCGGTGAACACGCTGCCGCAGGATCGCGAAAGCCTGTTTTATCTCAACGTGCGTGAAATCCCGCCTAAGCCGAATAAGCCCAACATGCTGCAGCTCGCTATGCAGTCACGTATCAAGCTTTTCTATCGTCCGGCGGCAATTATCCCCACCAGCAAAAACGAGATCTGGCAAAACCAAGTGGTGTTCCAGAAAAGCGGCAGCACGATGACGGCGCAAAACCCAACGCCGTACTACGTCACCATCATTGGTTTAACGAATAGCGCGGGCAGCAAAATTACGCGCTTCCCAGGAATTATGGTCGCCCCGAAATCGAGCCTTGATTTTGCGGTTACCGATGCGTCGGTGAGCGCGTTCTCCATGATGTATGTCAATGACTATGGCGGCCACCCAGAACTGAAGTTCAACTGTTCCGGCAGCACCTGTAAAGCGTTGCCTAGCGCGCAGCAGTAATAACCATAAGGACCCGACAATGCAAAATCGATTCGCGTTATGCGCATTTCTGGCACTGGGTGTCGTATTTCAGGCTCAGTCTACGGTGCCGCTGTTGCCACAACATCAAGATCGGGATCATGCCGGTGAAGACGGTGGCATTGTTCGGTTCCATGGTTCTGTGTATGCCTCTCCGTGCGTGATGGCGGGGGAGAGCCGAATGCAAGATATCGATATGGGCGAAATGACGGCGCGTAGTTTTCATCGTGCTGGCGATCACAGCCAACCGGTGCTGATCAAAATCTATCTGCGCGATTGCCTAAAAGGGGCATCAATGGCGCGGAGTAGCTTGGCTTCTAAGACGACGGGAAGCGATTGGCGCGCCTATAGCACCGGCGAGCAAGCCGTACAGATGACCTTTATCGGTGAATCCGACGTGGCCGATCCTGCGCTATTACACACAGCCGGTATGGTGCAAGGGGCTGGCATTCGCTTGATGGATATGTCTGGCAATAAGCTGGCGATTAATCAGACCCAGACGCCTTCTTTAGTGAAATACGGCGATAGTGTACTGACCTTTATGGCCGCGTTGGAATCGACGGGAAATACGGTCACCGCCGGTGAATTTCAGGGATTACTGCGCGTGAAAATGGAGTATTTGTAATGAAACTGTCGGGCTTATTTCCACGCCAAGCGTGCGTTACGTGCGCGCTCGCTCTATCGCTACTTCCCGTTGGCGCGCAGGCCTATATTGATGGCGAAATTATCCCGGTCGGTGGCCCGCATCAATACAACATCGATGTGGGAAATCAGGATATTACCTCTAACGTGGCGGGCTCTCTGATTAGCTCGGAGTTTGCATTAGGTGGGCTTTATGCTGGCACAGCCTATTGCAATACGCCGATGACGAATCAGCCGGTATTTTTCACCTCGCGTGCAACGTTGGCTGAATCAGGCAATAACCCCGGCTATCTGCGTTTGAACGACTATATGGATGTCAAAATTGAAATTTACATCCGTGGTAACCGTCTCGAATACCTGCCGGTTCCGTTCAACAATGAAAGCAACCGCGCATATCAGAACACCTGTGCGCCGCCATCGGTGCAGTACACCGATTTTGAGTCTGGGTCGAAGGGGCGTGTCACTTTTATGATCACGAAACCCATTATCAACGGGGTCAATCTGGTCGGGACGCAAATAGCTGAGTTATATGGCCGCATTGGCTCAACGGCCTCCGGTATTGGCTCAGTGCCGATGTCGGTGATTTATATCAACTCAGGCGTTCTTACCGTACCCGATAAATGCGTGGTGAATCAGGGAACGCCTATCGTGGTGGATTTCGGCACCATTCCTGGTACGGGCAGCAAGCTCAATGGCAATAACTACAGCCATAACGTGCCGATTCACGTGAAGTGTGAAGGCGGAAGTTTTACCACCGGCAGCCTGAATATCAAACTGGCTATTCAGCAGGCCAGCCCAGCCAGTTTCAACAGTGATTATCTGGGAACCACCGGCTCGGGCGATCGCTCAAATTTGGGCATCAAGCTGACAGATCAGAGCGGTTCGACCATCACGCCGAATAGATTTTATAACGTCCCCGGTTTTAACAATAACGAGGGAGATTGGAACCTCATCGCCGCGCCGATTGCAAACGCCGGAACCAACATTGAGGAAGGTGATTTTCAGGCTTCCGCAACCGTTGTTGCAGAGTTCCAGTAAGGAGAAATTATGCGTCTGATGGAACTGGCTGTACTAGCAACGCTGACGTTCAGTAGCGCGGTTGAAGCGGCGGGAGAGCTGGTGGGCGGCGCAATGACGTTTAAAGGCGTGGTTGTCGCTTTGCCTTGCAGCATCGCTCCGGGCTCGGAAAAAGTGCCGGTGGATTTTGGTGAGATTTCAACCAAGTCGCTTTATGCCACGGGGAAAACTACACCCATTGCGTTTTCGATTGTTTTAGAAGACTGCAACCCAAGCGTATTTGACTCGGTAACGGTCACCTTTGATGGCGACCGAAATTCGAACATGACCGATCGTTTGGCCATTAAGTCCGTGGCGCCAAGCGGTGCGAGCGGCGTAGGTATTGGCTTAGAAGAAAGCGATGGCTCACCGATTCGACTCAATACGCCAACCAACGCAACGGCGATCACCGATACCGTGATGCAGTTGAACTTCCAAGCCTTCGTGGAGGGTGAACCACAGGCGTTAGCGAATGGAACGTTAACGACCGGTGCTTTCACTGCAACAGCTAACTACACGTTAAATTATCAGTGATTTGCTGAGAAGGTATTTATAAATGAATTACCAGTGCTTTTTCTTTGATAAAAATATCTTTTTCTCTCAAGGCTTGAAGTCCGTTATTCAGGATGCTTGTGATGACTCAATGCGAGTCCAATTTACCAGCTCTAATAATATACATCAGCTTGTTGAGGTGCTTAAACAGCAAAGGAATGAACGAGAACAACGCTGGGTGATTTGTGATTTTGAAAGCTTTCCTCAGGGCCGGTTTAATGTGCTCAATATGATCAAGATGTACTACCGTCATCATAGACAGAAATTAGTCATCTTACTGAGCGAAAATAACATCCCACTGTTCTTTGCGTTGCACTCGTTATTGCCCGGTGCGCATTGGCTATTAAAAAGTGAATCTAAACAGAATGTGAGTCTGTTTTTTAATGAGCTGAAATGTAGCGAGATAGGACAAAATGTTTTTAGTCCCTCATTGGTGAGCTATACCCGAATGAAATGGTTAACCGCCGATGCGGGGTGCTATATATCAAGCGATGAGTGGTGGCTAATGGAAGAGATATTTAAAGGTAAATCACTTTCGCAGATTGCGAACGAAGTCAATATTAACGTTCGAAGGCTAAGTTATTACAAAAGACGTTTAATGAAGCGGCTTAATGTCACTAGCAATGTCGCTTTATTTAATGTTTTTAAATGTATTGTGGCAACGCCTCGTAACGACTGAGTTATCAACGATTTTTAAAGATTACTGGTGCCATGTTCATCGGTAGGTACATGCAATTCATTGCATATTTTTAATAAACTAAGGTAAGGATTAAATATGAAACACATTAATGCAGCGGAAGCCGCACAGATCGTTGGTGGTAACTGCAAAACGTGTAGCAGCTCTTATGAAACCGTGGTAATCGGCGGCGTGGCGTCTTGTAAATTAGTGACAGTTTGTACTGATAAACATGGCTCAACGACCACCATGAAAGATGCCGATATGAACCTGTGCCGCGTGCCAAATCGTTAATCTCTCTGGTTTGCTAAATAAATAGTCACCAATACATGGAGAGTTGCTCTCCATGTATTTATTCGACGATCAATTTTGGGGCATTAAAGTTATGCAGTTTAAACGCACAACGGTTATTAGTTATTCATTACTGCTTGTCATTGTCTCATCGTTGATGACCGTGTTGTTTTACCATGTGTTTGTGTTCAAGTCGTTTTCCAGTGATAGCGATAATCAAACCTCGCCGCAGAAAGAGTTAACTATTGCGCAGGCAGAGAAAAGCCCAATAAAAGAAAATAATAGCATTATTGAAGTGATGTCCTATGGCTGTCATTACTGCGCGGCGAATGAGGATAATGTAAGGGAGTTCGTTAAAAAACTGCCCGAAGGCGTAGTATTTGAATCAATACATATCAATACGGAAAAAAGTGGATTATCTGCCTTTGCCCCTATTTTTGCCACACTGCAAGAAATGGGCGTAGAACCTGCCGTGCGTGATAGTGCGTATAACGCCATTATTGCTCGAGGGATTAATCTGACGGATGCAGCGGAACTAGATAAATGGCTGGTTAAAAATAGCATTGATGTTGCTGAATATAAAAAAGCGCGAGCCAGTGAAGCCGTTAAAAATCGATTAGATGAAATGTCAGCTATTACAGATTTTTACGATATTACGGCAACGCCGATTTTCATTATTAATAAGCGTTTTGTGGTCGCACAAGATAGTTCTTTCCCTGAATTCTCAAAACGTATGCTGAATTTGCTCGAAAAGGATAAGTAATGGCGATGACCCGGTTTCTGCTGGGGTGGATAGTTTTCAGCACCAAAAATATCGGTGGGTATTTGCATCAAGTGACTCATCGCTTATTTTCCGCGCTGAAAACATTCTTTTGCTGGGTGCTGCGTTTTTGCAACGTGCGCCTTGTGTTGGCTATCGCTCGCGGGCTCTGTTTTTTGGGCGTGCTTGGGCGTGAGTTTCGTCATCAGAATCCGGTTGCGACCCAGAACTTCCACTGCTTAACGGGGCAAAAAGGGCGCATCGATGCGTCATGGATTGCGGTTCGGCGCAAAATTTTAGAGGCCAGCGCAACGTGGGCACAAAACCCAAAAGTGCTGCGGCAGCTTGCCGCCTGTACTCAGCAGCTTGATGAGGCCGTGGCGCCGCTTCGCCTGCGAAAAAACGCGGTCATACTGGCGCCGCTGCACAGCATTTCGGATGTGCTCGCAGCGATGGTTGGCGCTGGCGTAACGCCGGGGCGTGCTAGCGTTATCGTTTCTTCCAGCGCTGAACAGTACAACGCCTGCGCGCGCGCCTTAGGGGGCGTTAATCTTTCTTACTGCTCTATTCATCAAGATAGCAAACAGCTGGCTTCCAGCCTGACCTCGTTGCTAAGCGACGTCGCGATGGGGCAGCAGAACCTCATTATTTTCCCTGATATTACGCCGGACTATACCGTGCAAACCGAAGAAGCCGCATCGGGAAAATTACGCTGCCGGTTGTTTGGACGCGTCGCGGGGCTGCATAGCGGCATTGCGCGTTTGGCGCGGGCAGTTTCTGCTCAGGTGGTTTTCTACCATCTCTACTATCAAGACGGGCTGCGTATCCATATTCATGCGCCGGTAAAAGCGCGAGATGTGGCGGAGAAACTGCCAGAGGTGATCGAGCAGGCGCTGCAAGAATATCCACATGATTGGCTGCTTTGGCATAGCCACTCTCTGTATTTTATCAATCAATAACTGATGATGATGAAACCAATAATACCCGATCTGATTTTTCAGGAAGAGACTAACGAATGCGGGCTAGCGTGCATTGCCATGCTGGCGCAAACGCAGGGACGAAAAACCGATCTGGATACGCTGAGAGCGCGTTTCCCCGCGTCGGATCATGGAACTTCGCTGAACGATTTATCCACCATTCTGGCCAGCCTTGGCATTGCTTCGGCCCCCGTGCTTTTTGAGCACCATGAGCTCAGTGAATTGCCCCTGCCGGCCATTTTGCACTACGGCGCGAGCCACTATGTGGTATTGGCCTATCGCAAAGGTCATCAGGTGTGTGTGATGAATCCCGCGATTGGCCAACAATGGCTGCCCTTTACCTCGTTGAAAACTGAAATCAGCGGCTATGCGCTCATTCTCGATCCACAAACGCGGGTTACTGCTGAACAGAGCGCCGAAACAGGCACGACGAAAAGCGCATTGCCTCATGCGATGAGTTTGAAAGAAACGGCAGCGGTGCCCGGTATGTATGGGCTGATGCTGATAACGTTTTTGGTTTCTCTCACGTTATTCCTCATGCCTTCGATGGTCAGTAACGCCATCAATCAGGCGTTTGCTGAGGTGGGTAACAGCCGCTTCCCTTATGGGTGGTTTATTGCCGCGTTTATTGCCTCAACGCTGCTGGCGCTGGGTGTGCGCGTGATCAGCGAGCGCTTTATCAAACGTTTTGTCCTGCTCAATAGCAGCGTGGGTTTTTCGCGGCTGCTCGCTAATCCACTGCGATTTTTTGAAAAACGCGCGCCGGGCGACATCTTTAGCCGGTTTATCGCGTGGCAGGGCGGCCTGTTGCAGAAAATCGAGCTGGATAACGGTTTGCGTAGTGACTGGGTTATCTGCCTTATCGCGCTGGGCATTATGTTTTGGATTGCTCCCGTGCTGGCGCTGATTTCAGGCGTGGGGGTGATAGCCATGGGAATGATCAGCATTTGGGCGGTTCTGCGCGATCGTTGGTATACCCAGCAGCTGCAGCTCAAAAGCGCAGTGCTCAATGACTTTTTCATGGAAACCTTGCAAGGCGTTTTAACCATTAAAACAGCCGGGCTTGAAAGCCAGCGCAAGGCACAGTTTGCATGGTTCAGCCGCGATCTGTTTAGCTGCCTGCAGCGGCAGAAGGTCTATCAACAGGTCAAAGAGGGGCTGTATCAACTGGTTGGCAGCCTTGAGATGGTGGTTTTCATGCTGGTGGTTCTGCCGATGGTGAACAATAAGCAGATCTCACTGGGTGATTTTTTTGCCTATAGCTTCTTACGTCAGATTTTTAGCTCTTATGTGACGCGTATTTTCTTTTCGATTATTCAAAAATCACAGCTGCATGTGATTGATACCCGCGCCCACAGCCTGTTTTCGGCCGAGGAAGATCAACATGCAGTATCGCAAAGCAACGATCTAAGTACGGTCGCGCCGCATGTGCGCTTCGAGCGGGTACGTTTCTATTACGATCCGGCGAAAACCATTTTCGCGGGCATTTCTCTCGATCTGCCAGCGGGCTCGCAAATCGCCATTGTCGGTGAGTCGGGGGCAGGCAAAAGTACCTTATTGCGGCTGATCGCTGGGCTGTTCTCTCCTCAAGAGGGTGACGTGCTGGTTGATGGAAACGCCGTTCTCGCTCAGCAACTGGCATCATTAGTGTGTCTGCAAAGCCAAGAAGACATTCTGTTTAATGCATCCGTTTTGGAAAATATCACCCTGTTCGACCCGCATTATCGCGACAGCGACCGCGGGCGCATTGAGGAATTACTTACCTCGCTGGCGCTGTATCCGGTGATCCATCAGTTGCCCGGTGGTATCAATGCGCTAATTCGTGAAAGCCATGCTGCGCTTTCGCTTGGTCAGCGTCAGCGTCTGCTGCTAGCGCGTTCGCTGTATAGCTCGCGTCCCATTTTGCTGTTGGATGAACCCACGGCCAATTTGGATAACGAAACGGCGCGCACCGTGATGGCAGCGGTGCAACAACATTGCCGTAAAACCGGCAAAACCTTGATTGTGGTCACTCACAGCCAGCACATCCTTCCGCAGTTTTCGCAGGTTTATCACCTGTCCGACGGTGAACTGACACCTGTAGCGCCGGTTGAGGCCAAACCGATGGTTAACGTGGAGCTTTTGGCATGAAGCATTGGCGCTCTTTTGTCACCTCGCGCTGGCTGCTCGCGCTGCTTGCCGGAGCGATCATATTGCTGGCGGCGATCGGCCTGTCGCGCGGATTTTCCACGCCAGAACCGGTGATGACCGAGCAGGTTGATCGGGGGGATATTGAAAAAGTGGTTTTGGCGACCGGTACACTTAAGCCATCGATGCAGGTCAACGTCGGGGCGCAGGTTAATGGGCAGCTCCGAAAGCTGTATGTCCGTCAGGGCGACAAAGTGGAAAAAGGGCAGTTGCTGGCGGAGATCGATCCCACGCTGCAAGAGTCCGATCTGAGCAATGCAACGGCGCAGTTAGCCAGCGCTAAAGCACAAAAACTGGCCTCGCAGGCCATGCTGGTGCGCTATCGCCAAGAATTGAACCGCCAACAAGCCATGATGCGCGATGGTTCCGGCGTGCGAAGCGATGTGGAGCAGGCGCAGGCGCAATATGACGCTCAGCGCCAGCAGGTCGAGATGAATGATGCACAGATTGTACAGGCCGAAATGGTTGTTAAAACCGCCAATGCGAATCTGAGCTATACCCGCATCATTGCGCCTATCAGTGGCGAAGTGCTGGGCATTGTGACCAATGAAGGGCAAACCATTGTGTCATCACAAACGGCTCCCACCATTCTGGTATTAGCCGTACTCGACAAAATGCTGGTTCAAACGCGGATCTCAGAGGCGGATATTCAGAAAATACAGCCCGGTCAACCGCTGTGGTTCTATGTGATTGCCAACCCTGAGAAACGATACACCAGCCGGATGGGCTTTGTTCAGCCTGCTCCTCAAGAAGCCTTGGAAGAGCAGGCCAACGGGAATAGTGCGGCAAGCCAGCAGGCCAACGCGGTGTATTACAACGGCACATTTGCCGTCGATAACGCACAGCGCGAGCTGAAAACCTCCATGACGGCTCAGGTGTTTGTGCGCGTTGCCGAGGCGAAGAATGTGCTGCGTGTGCCTGTTTCGACGCTGGGACGGGCATTGAGCACCGACAGCTACCTGATTAGCGTACTTGAAAACGGCAAGCCACAGCAGCGCAAGATCCGTATTGGTATCAACGATCGTCAATTTGCTCAGGTGCTCGAGGGATTGCAGCTGGGCGATCGTGTGCTGATGCCAGCGGATGGGGCTCAGGGATGAGTGCGATGGCGAAGATGAACCCCATTATTGAGCTGCGCCACGTGTACCGCGAATTTGTTGCCGGTAACCAAACTCACGTAGTGCTCAATGATATTACGCTGACGATTGCGCAAGGCGAGATGGTTGCCATTATTGGCGCCTCGGGCTCCGGAAAATCGACGCTGATGAACATCATTGGCTGCTTGGATAAATCCACGCGGGGCGAGGTTCTGATCAACGGGATTAGCGTTAACGAAACGGATAGCGATCGGCTTGCTGAGCTACGCAGCTGCTATCTCGGGTTTATATTCCAGCGCTATCACTTAATGCCCTACCTGACCGCAGAAGAAAACATCGCTATCCCCGCGTTGTATACCGCTATGCCCGAAAGTGAACGCAAAGCGCGTATTCAAATGCTGGGGCAAAAATTGGGTCTGAAAAGTCGCTTAGGCTATCGCCCAGCGCAGCTTTCTGGCGGGCAGCAGCAGCGCGTAAGCATTTGCCGCGCGTTAATCAATGGCGCGCAGGTGATCCTCGCGGATGAGCCTACCGGCGCTTTGGATAGCGTTAGCGGTAAGGCTTTAATGGGGGTTCTTCACCAGCTGCATGCGGATGGTCATACGGTCATTATTGTTACGCACGATCACGGCGTTGCTAAACAGGCGCAGCGCATCGTTGAAATCAGCGACGGCCGCATTATCGCGGATGAAATCAATCAGTCCTGCCCCGAAGATCGTTTAGCGCAGCACATTCCCGTGGTTCGAGATAACGGGCGAGCTTCGCTGTGGCGCAGCATTCATGAATCGATGCGGATGGCTTGGCGTTCTTTGTTAGGGCATCGCATGCGCACGTTTTTATCCATGCTCGGCATCATCATTGGCATTTCATCGGTGGTGTCTTCAATGGCCGTGGGGGAAGGGGCGCGCCAAACCATCATGAATGAAATTGGCAAGTTAGGTAACACCACGCTAGAAATTCGACCGGGTACTGGCTGGGGTAGCAAGCGGCCCGATATGGAACGTGCGCTGTCGCTCAATGACGTGGTGAGTCTGCAAAAGCAGCCGTGGGCTGAGGGCGTATCTCCGCAGGTGAGCAGCATGGCGACCGCAGTGCGCAAAGGCTACGACTCGTCGATGATGTTATCCGGCGTATCACAGGATTTCTTTGCGCTACAGGGCATTCGTTTTATTCAAGGCAATGGGTTTACCGCTCGTGATGTCGCCGAAGGTGAACCGGTTCTGGTGCTGGATGAAACCAGCCGCGACACCCTGTTTCAAGATGGCGAAGATCCTCTCGGCCAAATTGTGCAGATTGCTGGCGCATCATGGCGCGTGGTGGGGGTGGCGGTGAAGCCAGGGCCAAAGGTGGTGGGTGGATTTATGGCGGGATGGCTGCCCTATACTTCGCTGCAACAGCGTATTTCCGGCGACAAACCTTTAGAAGCCATCGTTCTGCGCTTTCAGGAGTCCTTAACGCCTCAGGATGCGATGCAGACCGTTGAGCATCTGCTGACGCGTGAGCACGGGAAGAAAGACTTCTTTTCTCAAACCGACGATCAGCTCACCAAGGCGATGCAGAAAACCTCCGATTCGATGTCGCTGTTAATCACCGCGATTGCCGCTATTTCACTGCTGGTGGGCGGCGTCGGAGTGATGAATATCATGTTGGTTTCCGTAACGGAAAGAACCCATGAAATTGGGATCCGGCTTTCGGTAGGCGCGCGTCCTTCCGACATCATGCATCAGTTTTTAATCGAAGCCGTGATGATTTGCACCTTGGGTGGGCTGGTCGGCGTGGGTGGTTCGTGGATTGCAGCTCAGATATTTGCCCTGATCACCGATGAATTTTCGATGGCGTTTACGTGGCTTCCCGTGGCGATCGCGTGCGCGTTCTCTGCGCTCATCGGTTTGACCTTCGGTTATTTTCCAGCGCGCAGTGCGGCGAAACTCAACCCAACTGAGGCGCTGGCTCGCGAATGAAACTTCATTACGTTATCTCCATTATTTTGCTGTTATCGGGCTGTGGCAACCTGACGCGCAGTGACTATCAGCGCCCACAGATCTCTTATCCGACGCAGTGGCAGAAACACATGGCGCAAGATCCCAACGTGTTGGCGTCTGGCTCGGCAAACTGGTGGCAAGGGTTTAACGATCCGCGTCTGACGCGGGTGGTTAATCAAGTTCTTGCGAGCAATAACGATTTAGCCGCCGCGGCGATTACGCTTCAGCAAGCACGGGTTGCCGCTGGACTCACCAATACCAATTTAACCCCAGACGTTTCGCTCGGGGGATCGGCCAGTAATAGTCAATCGGTGCGTCATCATTCGGCGGCGCAGGAGAGCTACGCGGCGTCTTTGTCGATCAATTATGAGCTGGATTTGTGGGGGAAATTAGCTCGGGTGCGTGAGCAAGGCGAGTGGCAGGCCACCGCGAGCGAGCAAGATTATCGGGCGACGGTGCTATCAACCATTGGCACAACCGCGCAAATTTACTGGACCATCGCGTTGCTCAATCAGCAGATCGGCAATTTGCGCGATAGTTTGGGCATTGCCGAACAAACGCTGGCGCAGATTGAGTCTTGGCATGCGGTGGGCAAAGTCGGTTTGCTCGACGTATTACAGGCGCGCCAAACACGCTTAAGTCGCCAGAATTCATTGCGGGCGCTGTTGCAGCAGCGTGAAGCCTCTCGCAATGCGTTGGCTCTGCTTCTTAACCGCCCCGCAGAACAGCATACCGATGAACTCGCCACGCTTAATACCGATCAGCGGGTAACCATAGCCGCGGTAACGCCGCTGGCGGTTATTAGCCAGCGTCCTGATATTCAGGCGGCTGAGTCTCGGCTGCGTGCGGCGCTGGCGGGCTACGATGCTGCGCGCCTGAGTTTTTATCCCTCGCTCTCGCTGGACGCGACCATGAACGCCGGAAGTCAGGTTTTCAGCCAGTGGTTTAACAACCCGACCCGCACCGTTGGCAGCGCTGTCGCCTTGCCGTTTATTCAGTGGAACACCGTGCAGCTCACCATCGAACAGTCGAATTTGCAGATCAAGCAGGCGGCGGTGGCGTTTCGCCAGACGGCTTACACCGCGCTTTCTGAAGTGGATAACGCCATGGAGCAGCGGCTGAGTGCAGATGAGCAGCGTGGCCGTTTACAGCAATCGATAGCGTTAGGAAAACAGCGTTTAGCGTTAACTGAAAGTCGTTATCGAGCAGGCGCAGTGGACTACCAAACGTTGCTCGATGCGCAGGATGTACAGCTCACATTGGAAAACAGCCTGACGCAGGCGCAGTACGACTATCTCTATGCCACGCTACAGCTATGGCTGGCACAGGGCGGTGGAAATTCACAACCAAGGACAATCAAAAATGCAGCGTAATAATGAGATGAGACGCGTTGTGGTGACCGGCTATGGCGCAATTACACCGCTGGGCTCAAATGCGCAGGCCAGCTGGCAGGCCATCATGGATTATCAGTTGGGCTATGGCTACGTGGATAAAACTGAACTGGGTATCAAGGCGCATTTTCTGGGGCTTATTGCGGAAGAGCCGAATTTAAAAGGCGTTCCAGCCGCGATCCGTCGGCGCTTACCGCGTTTTGCTCGGCTGACGCTAGGCGCTGCGCGTGAGGCCATGAGCATGGCGTTTGGTGAAAATTCGCCGCTCGATTTTTATTCACCCCTGATGTGTGGTGCCATTATGGGAACCGGCTGGGGCGGGCTCGATGAAAGCTATTATGCTGCCAGAGAGTTTGCCTTACAGGGCGTTTCCTCTCCGTTCAACTGTTTTTACACCATGCCGAACGTGACGTCGGCTGCATGCAGCCAATATTGGAATCTGCGTGGCTATCAGAATACCGTTGTGGCCGCGTGCGCAACGGGAACTGTCGCTATTGGTGATGCTTTCGAGGTTATCCGCAGTGGCCGCGCCAATATGATGCTCGCCGGTGCCGGTGAATCTTTAACGGGCGACGGTGCTGTGTGGAACATCGACGTGCTCGGTGCGCTGTGTCACGAGCCGAGCGATCCCCTGCGTGCGAGCTGCCCATTTAGCGCCCAGCGTAACGGTTTTGTGCTTTCAGAAGGCGCCAGCGTGCTGTGCTTGGAAGAGCGAGAAAGCGCGTTAGCACGAGGGGCCACCATTTTAGGCGAAGTCACCGGATACGGTAATTTCTCCGATGCCTTTGATTTTACTTCTCCGGCGGAAGACTGCGTTGCCCGTGTGGCCACGATCAAGCATGCGCTAGAGCAAGCGGGGCTGGCACCGGAAGATCTGGACTATATCAATGCCCATGGCACGTCTACGCCGCTTAACGATCTCAATGAGACCCAAGCGCTGAAGCTGGCTTTAGGCCAAACGGCGTATGCGATCCCAACCTCGAGCACCAAATCTTATTCAGGCCACCTGATTGCTGCCGCTGGCGCTTTTGAGGCCATTATCTGTTTACAGGCGATGCAACACCAGATTATGCCCGCAACCGCGCATCTGACGGAGCCTGATCCTTTGTGCGATCTCGATTATATCGCTGAAGGGCATCGCGCTGGGCGAGTGACGCGTGCGCTGAATCTGAGTTTTGGCTTCGGCGGCGCGAATGCGGCATTGATTCTGGAGCAGCATCCGTGAATTCCGTTCAATACACCTTGGCAGATGCCAACCGCTGGGCCGAATTCTCCGGTGACTATAACCCGATTCATTTTGACCTTGAGCAGGCTCGGCGGCGTGGTGAAGGTCTTCGGGTTCATGGCATGCGAGCGCTGTTGGATATCAAGCAGGAGATTGCGCGTGCGGCGTTGAGCTTGGATGAGTCGGCGGCTTATCTACGCTGCGTCGCGCGATTACGCCAGCCGGTGTGGTGCGATACGCCTTATCAACTGATCCGTGCGGGACGAAAGGCCTCCATTGTTCACTCAGATTCAGGAACGGCGAGCATGTCATGTCAGGTGAGCGCCGTACAGTCTTTGGCTGATAGTGATAAGGGAGAAAGTGGAAGGCTTGAGGCCGCGGATATCATCCGCCACGGGCAGACGTTTTCTGCCTTACAGCCGCATGTCCAGCAGTGGCAATTTTTAGACGCGCTGCTGTTTCGTTACCTGATCCATGATAGCGGGCTGCTGCGCCAGCAGGTGCTTTGCCACTATTTCCCCGAGAATACGCAGGCATCATTTGAGGCGATTTTTACCCAGTTTCCTGTGGTTCAGACTCATCAAGAATTGGTGTTCGATCGTCGCTTGAACGCGTCATGGGAACCCCCGATTTCACCTGAAGCGCTGGTTATCCACATTGAGCCCGCGCTACTCATCAACGATGCACCGGGCAGCGCACTGGTGCGAATTGCCGCATATACACACTATCAGCATGCATTTATTAGCAATGCGATTACGTTAAAAATTGGCTAATTAGCCGCTGAATAATAAGGAAAAAATATGAGCCAGTATGATGTTATCTATGCAAAAGTCAGTGAGATGATTGCCGATGCCAAAGATTTAGAGTGCGAAGATATTCAGGCCGATGCGCCTCTTGCGCTTCTTTCTCTGGATAGTTTGGACTACGTAGAATTGATTATCTTAGCCAAGCGAGAGTTCGGCGTGACCTTAACCGCCGAACTCTTTATTCAGCATCCCAATATTACCTTGCGCGAAGTGTGTGAGTTTATTGATAAGGAGTCAGTGGCCTAACATGACGCAGAAATGGGTATTGATCACCGGCGGAAGTCGCGGAATCGGGCAGACGCTGGTCACTGAATTACTGCCGCGGTGGAATGTGGTATTTACGGGCCGCAGCGCGGAAAGCTTGGTGGGAACGCAGAGACGTGCCGAAAATCTGCACACGGACACCTGGGTACAAGGTCATGTCTGCGATGGAAAAAATGAACAGCAGGTTGCGCAGCTGGCTCAACGATTAATCGATAAGTTTGGCGCGCCGAGCGCCGTTATTCACAATGCTGGCGTGACGCGAGACGCACTGCATATCCATCAAGATGCTGAGATTTGGCGAGATGTGCTGGAGACGAATCTGGTGGCGATTATCAATTGGAACCGCGTATTACTTCCGGCGATGATGCTGCAAGGGCAGGGGGCGATAGTATTGATGTCTTCAGTGAGCGCGATTAAGGGAAATCGTGGGCAGACGGCCTATGCAGCGAGCAAAGCGGCGATGATGGGACTGGCTCGTTCGTTGGCATGCGAAGTAGGGCGTTTCGGCATTCGAGTTAACTGTTTGGCACCGGGCCTTATCGATAGCGGTATGACGCAAGCAATTCCTGAATCTAAGCTGAAAGCAATGCGTCAGGAGATCCCGCTGCGCCGCTTGGGGCACCCGCACGAAGTCGCTAAAGCAGCAGAGTTTTTAATTGGGGAAAATAGCCATTACTTAACGGGACAAACGCTTATTCTCGATGGTGGAATGTCCGCTTAATGGCCTGAGCGTATTGATTGTGTGAGTATGCCTTTATTCATGCTTCTCGCGATTCAACGCGTGGTTGAGCTTATCGATATGTTGCACCAATGCTCGTCTTTCACGCGTTGTTACCTGATAGATTTGCATCAACATGGCGGCGTGGTCGTTGGTTAGGTGAAAAATGGCGGGTGAGATTTCATTTTGCCGCACGGCGAGTTTTAAATCGGCGATAAGCCCATGAGTAGAAAGTTTTTTTTCTAGTGCTAAAGCGGTTCGGTGGCTGACATATAAAATTTCTTGCTCGGCAGGACCGCTGGCTCTTTCTTCTTTCGAGGATGATTGCAGCATGCACCATTCAGCAATATCGCTCATGCCTTCAATCGGCTGAAGTATCTCCCAAATATGCCGAGGGGAGTGTGGTGAGCTTCGATCGAGGCTGCCAATATTGTGTAAAAATCCAGCGATTTCTGTTTTTAAGCACTGAGTGGGGGTAATACCCGATTCTTTTGCTAGATAACCCGCGAGACGTCCTACCGCCAGTGAATGGCAATCATCATCCGCGCTGAATTGATCGATGATGAAAGCCAGTAAGTTCATAATATCGCGGAAGTTATGCAGCGAGATTGTATTGTTGTGGATCCGAGAAATTTCTCTAATGTAATCAAGGTAGTTAGAGGATTGAATCACTGACCAAAAGCCATCGCGCGCCGCGATTTTTGTAAAGGCTTGAATAAATTCAGGTTTATACAATACATTGACACCTTCCTGAATTTTCTTTGTTAGCATATCGCGTAAAGCGAACAGATCCTGATGGCGATATTGCGCCAGTAGCACATCAATACGATCGGCCAAGTAGATAATGTGGCTTTCTTCGGGTACCTGCTCACCGTCAATAACGCTGCCGGTACCGTAATCCCAGCAGGTGTGATGGTAGCGAACAAAATCGCTAAGTGGTTTGAATAATGGAATATGAGCTAAGAGTAACCCACCTATAAGAGCATGATTATTATGGTCATTATCATAATAACTGAGCGGGGCTAATCTGGACTGCTCATTCAGGCCGCCGATATCATGTAACAGCGCGGCAAGCAGTGTTTGACGACAGCTTGCAGGTGAAAACGACGCTTCTTTGGCTAAATGCCAAGCAATGAAAGCGGTTCGAACATGATGCATGTTCAGTTTCGGGTTTATCATATCAATGGTTTTAGATATGCAGGCTAATGTTTGTATTAGGTTTATATCCATGATTATTTTTATTTGAGGTGAATGGTTTTTAGGTATTTTTATTAAATAATATAAACTTATCTTACATGGCAACCATACTGCGGAAAAATCGAGTTACCGAATAGCATGACGCCATCATAAGATTTATTAATGTATATGATGCGATTTTTGTCACTGTTACTAAAAAAAAGGTCAGAGGCGGTACTATCATCAATGTTATCTGAGTCGTACCGCGAGGTGTTTATCGCAGTAACTTTATAGAGATGAAAGGCTTTATTGTAGGCTTTGTAGGTAACCTGAATACTTCGGGAAATAATGTATCGTTCATCGTTGCGGGTTAATAAACCATCAATATTGATAAAGAGATAGTTTTGTGATGTCTCTATCGAAAGGATACCGGTTGAGACGGTATGTATATCGTTAATGTTTTGCTCAATAGAGAAATCCGCGTCGCAGATAAAACTATCGGGTGCGTGATATTTTAATGCTGCCCATAAAATCACCACTGTAGAGCAGAGAAATATGATAGATATATAAATTTTCTTATGCATTTTTCTTTTCTCTATAATAGTGGCTTGTGCACCTATTCTTTTCTTCATCACATTCGGTAATGAAAATTTGGATGTTGGTTCCTAGAACACTATTTCTCTGTTTTTTATAAATATAGAGCTTTTTTTTACTAGAACAGTCTAGTTTGTCTAATGACAAATGTCCCAGTTGCTCGTTATTCATCACATCATTAAATGGGAGGTTTGAAGGTATAAATATAATGCAGCTTTCTTTTGTGAACTCTTTTATTCCTACCTCTTTATTGTTATTTGTGCATTTAATAATAACCGTGAGTAACAAAAAAAGAAGGGTGATTATTGTTGCTGATATTGGTATAGGGCGCAACCAAGAATCCAATTTTTCAGTTTTTTCTTGCTTTATAGGTATGGGAGTAAAAAATGAACTGTATTCTTGATCGCAGGTAATGATGGCGTCCTCAGCAATTTTAAAACCAATTCTTGGCACGGTAATGATGATGTTTTTTTGAATGCCAAGATGGCTCATATTTTTTCTTAACGTAGAGATATACTGATTGAGATTGCTGTTAGATGCTCTAGCTCCATATTTGTCAAATACGGACTGGAATATTTCCCCGCGAGAGAGAATATCACTACGGTGATACAGTAACTCAGTAAGTAGACGATTAGAGGTTTGAGATAGTTCGATACAATCTCCGGTAATAATATTGACCAGCGACGCATCTTCAGTATCAAAGGTGACGAATCCCTCTATATCGAACCTCATGTTAATCTCCATACTAAATCAAGTTTTTTTAGCTTGGTTGGGTTTTTTATATAAAAAACACATAAATAGTGGATAAAAATATCGTTATTATTGATTTTTTGGACTAATCTTGCTGCTCATGTGGGCGAGAAGCATACTGGGGTTCATTTGATAACAAGGAGCTCGGCAAATGAAACTTGAATCTTATTCTTCTCATCCTTCTTTATTGTTCCAAGGACAACATGTTCCACAGGATAATCTTAGAGTGTTGGCGGCAGCAATGAATTTAAGTAACCACATGATGGTTAGCGTGCCGGAACAGGGATTGATTCTCCGTTTATTAGAAAGAGATAGAACAGAGGGACTATCTACAAGGCAATTAGCCGAACTATGCGAAATCTCGATTTATAGAGTCAGGCATTTGCTTCTTCCTTTGGAAAAAGAGGGGAGAATTGCTAGGGATAAAATGCAAAAACACCATCGGTGGTTTTTATCTGAAGAGTCTGTAGAAATTGCAAACGATTCTAACAAGGAGGTTTTTTGTTTGCAACAATGAAGGTTAACTCGGAATCATCACCTTAATATAAAAAAATTAAATAATAAAGATCTCGCAGATTTACAAGAATGTTCTTATTTTATGGTTTTTGCCACGTGACGCAATGTCGTTAGCATTTTTTAATCGCATTTAATATTGTCATTATGGGTTTTTTCTGAAATGTAAACATTAAAAAATGCCATTTTTATTTTTTTTCATCAGCCGAGATAAAAATGCAAACTAGAGTTGCCAACTTTTATTCATGATTTACAGATTTCATTTGATGATTTTGATAAAAATCGAATACAGCGTTCATGTTAGAATTGCTAAGTAAGAACTCGTTTAACTTTTATAATGCTGAGTTAAAGGATGTTTCTGACAAGGCATGATAGGTTATCTTTTTTATGACAACGTGCGCGATGAATATGACCACTGCGCACGTTGTTATGAATACGGGTAAAGGCTTGCCATTAGTTGGGGGATAGCGCTGTATGTGCATCAACTAAAGATTAACCTTTTAGGCTGTTTTTTATTTCTCTTTCAACCAATGCGGCGTAATATTCTCGTCTTGATTATTTTCTAACCACGATTTTATATGATCCAAATATTGCCGCTGTCTGAAGTTCCAGAACACTGCGAATTGATAACTGATTGGTTATTCACGTCTTTTGGCAGTGAAAATAGCCGAGATTTTTTTGCTAGCATTGTGCGTAGCAGCTTACGCCCTGAAGGTTTGCCGATAACCTTTGTTGCTTTGCAAAACGATAAGCCAGTGGGGACGGTGGGATTATGGCGTTGTGATTTGATTAGCCGCCAAGACCTGTTTCCATGGCTGGCTGCGCTCTATATTGATGAAGGCCAACGCGGCCAAGGATTAGGCGTTCAGCTACAGCGCTACGTGGAAGACTTTAGCCGCTGGGCTGGATTTAAAGAACTTTATCTTTACGCGGCCTTTGCCGATTATTATGAACGTTTTGGTTGGCAATATATTGGCGACGGACTGGACTACCCTGACCAGCCCGTGCGTTTGTATCGGAAAGAAATCTAACTCAAACAGCTTTTCCTGATGGTCTTTTTAAGCCGCCATGCCAAGGCCGACAATATTGGCTGCTAATATGATGATAAGGCAGCCAATACACAGCACGCTGACCGGCTTTTTGCTCTGGCACTTCCACTCTTTCAGCAACAGTCCCACAATGCCGCCGCACAATACATAGAAGCTCATGTGTAGCATCCGGCTCATATAGTCGTATTGGGCTGGAATTTTGGCGTGTCCCCAAGCATAGAAGAAGAATTGCAGATACCACATGGTACCGCCCAGCATGGAAAACAACACGTTAACCACGATAAGTCTTTTCGCCAAAGAGAAGTCTGCTTTGATTGAGATGTTTTTCATGGTGGCTAAGCGAATAAAGCAGTAACCGAGGTTGATGACGGCCCCGCCACCCATAATGATCACGTAGCTCGGCAATGCGACATAAAGAGAATCAATCCCCAATGCCGCCGCCGCTTCATGCATTGGCTTCGCTGCATCCATGGCAAACGACATTCCCGCAGAAAAAATTCCGCACATGACGGCGAGTATTAGACCTTTTTTCAGGTTGAACTCTTCGGCACGGATCCCCAATGCGCGTTCTTTGAGTAAACCAGCATAGCTCACCGTTGCGACCCCAATCAGTGCGACTAAAACGCCCAGCAAGGTCATTCGTCCACCCGGCGTGCCGAACAGGACGTCGACACGGCCTTGAATAATCGGCGTCATCAAGGTGCCAATAATGAGTGTAATACCGATAGCAATGCCGATCCCCATCGACATGCCGAGGTAGCGCATCGTTAGGCCGTAGTTGATGTTGCCAATGCCCCACATAGCGCCGAATAAAAAGACGGGAAGCAGCACCGAGAAGCTAAACGATCCGTAATAAGCCCAAAAATTTGGCAGCAAGATATAGCTCACTAACCAAGGCAAGACCAGCCACGATACAAATCCGCCAATGGACCACATGGTTTCCCACGACCAATTTTTTACCTGTTTAAATGGCGCATAAAAGCATGCGGCACTGGCCGCGCCAACCAGATGCCAGATGATTCCCAAAACAATAGAGTCGTTCATTCGTCCTATCCTTTTTGTTATAGATGAGAAGTAGCAATGGGATGCATCAGTGTGTAGGGCGCCACTTCTCTGACGATAGGAGTCTAAATAGTGTGCAGATTTCACACCTTCGGATAGCTGCCGTGCATGGCTCAGGGATGGCAGAATTTAGCAGGTTGAACCGATGGCGATCACAAAAGCATTTAAAAGCAGAGGGTTATTACGGTGCGCGTGGCAGCCAACGTAAATCGACGTATATTGAAGGAATGCTATGAAATATAAGAACTTTCTTATGAATATAAATTTCCTTAATCAAAATTAGCTTTTAAGGGATAAGCTATTTATGATTGCCAACGTACACCTGTCGTACTTCAAACTGCATTTTTGTTGGCTGCGTTCACACTCTCGAACCGCTGATGTGCCGCTTCAATGCAATTCGAATTATGTTGGGTACAATCTATTTTTTGGTGCGTCGGAGGCCATTAGGTATACTCTATGGCTAACCTGTCGAGGGATGAGAAACGCGATGTCTGATTTGGAAGTGCAACTGCGTAATTCGCTAGCGGCTTTAGATGATCTTAAAGAAAGCTTTGAGCAACAGCGTCTCGTATGGCAACAAGAATGCGAAGGAATACGCATGCAGCTCGAACAGGCGCGTCAGCGCGAAGCTGCTCTCCTGCTTAAGAATGAACAGCTGACACGCAAGCTGGTTGAAATGGGCTCTTTGCCAGAAAATAATCCGTTGTTAAAGCAGTTCAAGATGGTTGGAGCGCATATTGAGGCTTTAGCTCAGGAGGCGACTGCATTTAATAATTATATTTCTTCGGTGTCGGCGCCAGAAACCCACTAAGGGAAACCCTGACTGACGTGATACCCAAGCCGCTCATCATGAGCGGCTTTTTACGTTACATCCTGTCAAAAATGCAGCAGCTCGCGTGTGTGTCGTCTATGGTTGACTGAGGTTGAGAACGACGTATATGGGTTAGAGCACGTCTAACTCTGTTACATATTCACATTGCTAATAGGGGCAAATTGGATATTAATAGACACATTATTACGAACGTTTTTTAGTCAGTCGGTACTGCCGTCTGATGTATTCATTAAGAAGGTGTTTATGGAAGGTATCAGTATTACCAAATTGTTGGTGATTGCGGTTCTGGTTATTCTGCTGTTCGGTACAAACAAACTGCGTACTCTGGGCGGTGACCTCGGTGCTGCCCTGAAGGGCTTTAAGAAAGCCATGAATGACGACACAGCTAAACCAAGTGCGGATGCCGATAGCGCCGCACCTCGCGTTGACCATAAAGACTAATTCGGTTTTTCAGCGTTCGCTGAGCGACCAATAAAAAAACCGTAGAGAGTGAGCCCTCTACGGTTTTTTCTGTTTTGTTTGCCAAGTATTGAGGTTTCAGCAAGTCTTGCCAATACCTCTGAATTTTGGCTGTCAGTCTGTTCTCTTGTAAAAAAATATTTCTACGGAAACAGACTTATCTTTACTTAACTTCCACGCCCTTGGCTTGCAAATCAGCATGGTAAGAAGAGCGTACAAACGGGCCACAGGCTGCGTGAGTAAAGCCCATCGCCATCGCTTCGGCTTTCATCTCTTCAAACTCATCAGGGCTGACATAGCGCTGCACCGGCAGGTGATGGCGACTTGGCTGCAAATACTGGCCCAGCGTTAACATCGTCACGCCGTGCGCACGCAGATCGCGCATCACTTCAATGATTTCCGCATTGGTTTCACCCAGGCCAACCATCAGACCCGATTTTGTTGGGATCTCAGGGTGCGCCGCCTTAAAGTTTTCCAGCAGTTTCAACGACCAGTTATAGTCGGCACCTGGGCGCACTTGGCGATAGATACGCGGTACGTTTTCAAGGTTATGGTTGAATACGTCCGGCGGTGTTTCCGTCAGAATATCTAATGCGCGTTCCATACGACCACGGAAATCAGGCACCAGCGTTTCAATGCGGATGGTTGGATTTTTGGCGCGGATGGCACGAATGCAATCGGCAAAATGCTGAGCACCGCCGTCGCGCAGATCGTCGCGGTCAACGGAGGTAATTACCACGTAACGCAGGCCCATATCGGCAATGGTTTGTGCCAGCTTTTCAGGTTCGTTAGCGTCTGGCGTTACTGGACGTCCATGTGCCACGTCGCAGAATGGGCAACGGCGGGTACAAATTGCGCCGAGGATCATAAAGGTTGCCGTGCCGTGGTTAAAGCATTCCGCCAAGTTAGGGCAGGAAGCTTCTTCACAGACCGAGTGCAGGCCATTTTTACGCATGGCAGCTTTAATGCCTTGAATACGACTGGAATCCGCAGGGAGCTTGATTTTCATCCACTCAGGTTTGCGCAGCAGCTGTTCTCTTTCGACGGCCACGGTTTTTACCGGGATCAGGGCCATTTTGTCTGCGTCACGGTATTTGACGCCGCGTTCCATCAGAATTGGTTTACTCATAATCTTGCGGGTTCCAGTTGCTTGACTCGACTGATTGATAGCCAAGTATTTGAATAAATTGCTCGACCAGTACCGGCTGTACATCTTCAAGCGTAACGCCGGGGTTGAGTGCGCTGATCTGTGTCATTTGCATACCTGCATAACCACAGGGGTTAATTCGGCTAAACGGGTCGAGATCCATGGTGGTGTTCAGTGCAAGCCCGTGGAATGAACAGCCTTTACGGATGCGCAGTCCCAGCGAGCAAATTTTTTGTTCTCCAACGTAAACGCCGGGGGCGTCAGCTCTTGCATGAGCATCAATATCGAATTTCCCCAAGGTGTTAACCACGGTTTGTTCAATAGCCGTCACCAGTTGGCGCACGCCGAATTTGTTTCGTTTTAAATCGACAAGAACATACATAACCTGCTGACCGGGGCCGTGATAGGTGACCTGTCCTCCGCGATCGCTTTGGATCACGGGAATATCACCAGCGGCTAATACGTGCTCGGCTTTGCCAGCTTGGCCTTGGGTAAATACCGGATGATGTTGAACCAACCATAGCTCGTCGGGCGTGCTCTCCGTTCGCTGGTCGGTAAAGGTGTGCATAGCTTGTGATACGGGAACATAGGGTTGCAACCCCAGTTGACGCAGTATGATCTTGTCTTGTTGCAAACGAGTCATCATCCGGTTACAGAATTGGTAAAGCCATTATACCGAGATGAACCCTCAGCGACCAGTGCTGATCACCCAAAAAAGAACGGCCCGATAGGGCATCTGTGCCATATCGGGCCGTTTCTCCTTCATGTTTGAAAGGAGGTAATCGTTAAAGAACTGTAATTACAATACCATACGGACGATTTCGATTTTGCCCAGTTCTTCGTACAGCGTTTCTACCTGTTCAATATGGGTCGCATTAATGGTGATAGCGACAGAATGGTAGTTACCTTTGCTGCTTGGTTTAACCTGCGGCTGATAGTCACCGGGTGCATGGCGCTGCACCACTTCGACCACCTGATCGACCAGCTCAGGCTGCGCTAAACCCATGACTCTATAGGTAAAAGAGCATGGAAAATCGAGCAGTTCATTCAGTTTAGTTTTCATGTTGCGCTCCAGCGTTTTACTTCAATCTATAAATTATAACTCCCGCCGAAGCGGGAGTTATTGTTATTCATTATATGGGGATGGATTATCCCCATTTCAAGAGGCCGGATTAGCCGAACCAGCGATGGAACATCAGTTTGATGTGATCGACCATACGGCTGAAGAAACCACCTTCTTGAACTTCATTCAGAACCACCAATGGACGCCGCTCGATGGTTTTGCCATCCAGTTGGAAGTTAATGGTACCGACTACCTGATTTTTAGCTAAAGGCGCATCAAGCTCGGTTGAGTTCAGCGTGTAGCTGGCTTTCAGATCTTTCATGCGACCGCGTGGGATCGTCAGGTAAACATCTTTATCAACGCCTAACTTCGCACGATCGGTATCGCCGAACCATACTGGCTCAGAGGCGAACTCGCGGCCTGCTTTCAGCGGAGAAACGGTTTCAAAGAAACGGAAGCCCCAGGTCAGCAGTTTTTTGCTTTCGCTTTCGCGGCCTTTGCTGGTGTGTCCACCCAATACCGCCGAGATCAGACGCATCTGGCCTTCGGTAGCGGAAGCCACTAAGTTGAAGCCAGCGGATTCAGTATGACCGGTTTTGATGCCGTCAACGTTCATGCTGGTATCCCACAGCAGGCCGTTGCGGTTCATCTGGCGAATGTTGTTAAAGGTAAATTCTTTCTCTTTGTAGATAGAGTATTCATTTGGCACATCGCGGATCAGCGCCTGACCAATCAGTGCCATATCGCGCGCGGAGCTGTACTGACCATCGGCATCCAAACCGTGAACGGTCTGGAAGTGGGTGTTCTGAAGACCTAACGCTTTCACGTAGTTGTTCATCAGGCCCACAAAGGCGTCTTGGCTACCGGCAACGTAATCAGCCATCGCCACACAGGCATCGTTACCAGATTGCAGGTTGATACCACGGATCAGCAAGGAAACCGGTACGCGATCGCCTGGTTTCAAGAACATCAGCGATGAACCTTTGAAAACAGGGTTGCCGGTTGCCCAAGCATCTTGGCCTACGGTTACAACGTCCTGCTCGGTAAATTTACCGGCTTTCATTGCCTGACCGATAACATAGCTGGTCATCATTTTTGTCAGGCTGGCAGGGTTACGGCGTGCATCGGCGTTAGATTCAGCCAAAACTTTGCCTGAGTTGTAGTCAATCAGAATGTAGGCTTCCGCATCGATCTGCGGCACGCCTGGGATCATAGTCTTAAGGTTGACGTCATCAGCATGGGCAACATTGATCATACCAATGGCAAGAAGGCTGCTGAGCGCAATGCGTTTCATCGAACGGGAAGTGAGATTGTATTTCATGATAAGGACTACAACATCCGTGAATTAAGTGAAAAAAACGAGCCACACTATAACAGAAGCCGATTTATGGTTCATGCCTGAACGGGCACCAATCGAGCCTCTTTACATAAGCAATGTGTGACTAATTATTGCATAGCCCGCCGTTTCGGCGGGCATTTGAGTTTACTGTGCGCTAGCAATGAACGACTGTTGCTGTGCTTCGCTGGCTAAACGTTGCTGAAGTGCCGCTGCTTCTTGGCGGCTTGCGAACGGCCCCAATTGCACGCGGAACATGGCACCGTTGGGCGATACTTTCCCCGGTACACCAAACTGCTGGCTTAATTTCTGCTGCCATTGTTGAGCACGAGCACCGTCGCTTACCGCACCCACCTGCACCACAAATTTACCATTAGCAGATGCCGCTGGCGCTGAAGATGCTACCGGTGCCGCAACGGCCGCAGGGGCTGAAACAGGTGCTGGCGTCGCAACGGGTTCGCTGCCTTCTAACACGCCGGTGCGCAATGGCTGTGGAGCACCGAGGAAGCCGCTGGTGTTACTGGCTGGCGCAGAAACCGGCATATCACCGTCTGACTCCAGCGCTGCTGGCGTTGGATTTGCGACGGGGCGCACCGCAACCGGCGTATCCGAAGGCGACGGGCTCATTGATACCTGCGTGGTTTCTTGGCCGATAGTGGGGCGAGAAGGTAGCGCGTAGCTCTGTTTGGCGATCGTCGTACCAATTGTTCCTGGACCAGACATGGTGCCGTCTGGCGCAACGTTGATGAAGTCGATGCGAACTTTGGTGTTATTCGAGATGTTTAAGCGATCGGCGGCGGCACGTGAAAGGTCAATCACCTTGCCGGAAGTGTAAGGGCCACGATCGTTCAAACGCACCACGAGGCGACGCCCGTTAGCGAGGTTGGTGACGCGGACATAGCTTGGCAGAGGCAGCGTGGCGTGAGCCGCAGTCATCGCATTAGGATCAAACTGTTCGCCGATAGCGGTCATATTGCCACCGTTTTCTTCACCATAGGACGTTGCATAGCCTACCTGTGAGAAGTTCGACGGATCCTGCACGACTTTGTATTTCGTACCGTTAACGCTGTAATCCTGACTGGTTGCAGGATTAAAAGGCTCATAGCGGGGTTCTGCGCCGCTAATTTCTTCTACCGGGCCGTTATACGCAGGCTGCTGAGGAGCCGGGGTCTCGGTGGTTGTGGTGTTGGTACAGCCCGCCAAAAACAGACTGAGTAAACCAGCACTAAGCCATGATTTATGCGCCATTCGCATCGCGACCTCTATAGGTTCTTAGATAACATTTTTCTGTGAGTATGGATCGACATAACGATACCAAACCCGGCCATGAGAACGATCAGGGCGGAACCGCCATAGCTGACCAGTGGCAAAGGTACGCCAACCACGGGCAAAATTCCACTGACCATACCGATATTCACAAAAACATAAACGAATAAAATCAACATTAAACCACCAACCATCACGCGGCCAAAGGTGGTCTGCGCTTTGGCGGCAATCATCAGCCCACGCATGATGGTGAGCAGATACAGCCCCAGCAGTACCAAAACACCCACTAAGCCCAGTTCTTCCGCCAGTACGGCAAAGATAAAGTCGGTGTGGCGCTCAGGCAGGAACTCAAGCTGTGACTGGGTACCGTGCAGCCAGCCTTTTCCGCCAAAACCGCCGGAGCCAATCGCAATCTTCGACTGAATAATATGATATCCCGCGCCCAGCGGGTCACTCTCAGGATCCAGCAGCATCATAACGCGAGCCTGCTGATAATCGTGCATTAGGAAGAACCACAAGATAGGGATAAATGCGGCAACCAGCACGACGGCGACCAAAATCAACCGCCAGCTTAGACCCACAAGGAACAGAATAAACAGCCCTGAAGCGGCAACCAAAATTGAGGTTCCGAGGTCAGGCTGCGCGGCAACCAGCAGCGTTGGCATGAAGATTAAGATTAAGGCGATGCCGGTATTCTTGAGCGATGGCGGACAGACGTCACGGTTGATAAAACGCGCCACCATCAACGGCACCGCAATTTTGGCAATCTCAGAAGGCTGAAAACGGACAAAGCCCAAATCTAACCAGCGCTGCGCCCCTTTACTGATCTGACCGAAGGCATCAACCAGAATCAACAAGATAACGCAGAATACGTAAAGGTAGGGTGCCCAGCTTTCATACACGCGCGGGGGGATCTGGGCCATGACCAGCATGACGCACAATCCCATGAAAATCTGACCGATTTTACGTTCCATCATGCCAACGTCTTGGCCGCTGGCGCTCCACATTACGAAGGCGCTATAGGCCAGTATCGAGAGAATGCAGAGCAAAAAGGGCAGGTCGATATGCATCTTCGCCCAGATAGAACGTTTCTGTTGGTTGTCTGTCATGATTAACCTGTATGCCTCATCAGTCGCCTTCAACGCCCGGAGGCGGTGCGTTTTCACTTGGGAGCGTCGTATTGTTATCGCCTAACATGATGTGGTCGAGGATCTGACGCACGATAGTCCCGACGGCCGGTCCTGCGCCACCATTCTCAAGAATGATTGCGACTGAAACCTGCGGGTTATCGTATGGCGCAAATGCCGTCATCAGTTTATGGTCGCGCAAGTGCTCGGCTAAGGTGTGGGCGTTGTAGGTCTCATATCCAAAGACCTGCGCGGTACCTGATTTAGCGGCAATCTTGTACGGTGCATTGGCGAAATACTTATGTGCCGTTCCGTTGGCGCGATTGGCGACGCCATACATTCCATCTTTAGCTATTTCCCAATAACCGGAATGTATATCGCCAATCTGTACTGCATCCTGCTGTTTGTACGGCACCAACTGTCCGTTGATACGCGTGCTGTTCAGCAGGTGAGGAACTTTCATATTCCCATCGTTGATCAGCGTGTTTAACGCTTTGGACATTTGGATTGGCGTTGCCGTCCAATAGCCCTGACCGATACCGACTGGAATGGTATCACCCTGATACCATGGTTTCTTATAGCGTTTCTGTTTCCATTCGCGCGTTGGCATCAGGCCAGAACGCTCTTCTGACAGATCGATGCCGGTGTACTGTCCGTAGCCAAATTTACTCAGCCACTCAGACAGACGGTCGATGCCCATATCGTAGGCAACCTGATAGAAGAAGGTATCCGCAGACTCTTCTAGCGCTTTGGTGACATTCAGACGGCCATGGCCCCATTTTTTCCAGTCACGGAAGCGTTTCTCTGAGCCTGGCAGTTGCCACCAGCCGGGGTCGAACAGGCTGTAGTTTTTGGTAATGACGCCAGCGCTAAGCGCTGAAACGGCGATATACGGCTTAACGGTAGAGGCCGGTGGATAGAGGCCTTGCGTGGCACGGTTTATCAGCGGACGATTAGGATCATTCAATAAACGCTGATATTCCTTGCTGGAAATTCCGTCGACGAACAGGTTCGGGTCATAGCTTGGGTTTGACACCATCGCCAGAATTCCACCGGTGCGAGGATCGCTCACGACCACGGCGGCACGGCTACCGGCGAGCAACTGCTCGAGGTAACGTTGCAGATTCAGATCCAGCGTCAGATAAATATCTTTACCCGCCTGCGGTGGCTGCTCGTGCAATTGACGGATCACGCGCCCACGGTTGTTAACTTCAACTTCTTCATAGCCGGTTTTGCCGTGCAGCACGTCTTCATAATAACGTTCAATGCCCAGCTTTCCGATGTTATGGGTCGCGGCGTAGTTGGCCAGCTTGCCGTCTTTATCTAAACGTTCGACGTCTTTGTCATTGATTTTAGATACGTAGCCGATGACGTGAGTCAGGGCTGAGCCGTAAGGGTAGAAGCGGCGCTGATAGCCTTTGACTTCAAATCCAGGGAAGCGGAATTGGTTGACGGCAAAGCGCGCAACCTGAACTTCATTAAGCGCTGTTTTGACCGGTATTGAGGTAAAACGACGCGAGCGTTTGCGCTCTTTCTGGAAGTTATCGAGATCCTCGTCGGTAAGATCGACGATAGAACGTAAAGCATCAAGTTCTGCCTTCAAGTCATCGACTTTCTCTGGCATCACTTCAAGCTGATAAATTGTGCGGTTAAACGCAAGAGGAGTGCCGTTTCGGTCATAGATCATGCCGCGGCTTGGTGCAATCGGCACCAGTTTGATTCGGTTCTCGTTGGAACGGGTTTTGTAATCCTCAAAGCGCAGGATCTGAAGATGGTACAGATTAAAGACCAAGACGCCAGACAGAATCAATATGCCGAGAAACGCAACGAGAGCACGGCGTATAAACAGGGCGGACTCTGCTGAATAATCACGAAAAGGGTTGCGGTCTATTTTCATTCCATTCCGTCGTGTTCTGGGTGATTGCTTGGATAAATAAGAGAGCTCAACGGCGAAGCCAGTGGCTAGCGCCGTTGATACTGGCTATTCACGATGATACGGATGGTTCGTCGTAATGCTCCATGCGCGATACAGGCTTTCTGCAACCAGAACGCGCACCAGTGGATGCGGCATCGTCAACGTGGATAGCGACCAACTTTGCTCGGCGGCAGCCTTACACGCAGGCGCTAATCCCTCAGGACCGCCGATGAGAAGGCTCACATCACGTCCATCTTGCTTCCAGCGTTCTAGCTGCGAAGCAAGCTCTGGCGTATCCCACGGTTTTCCTGGAATATCGAGCGTGACGATACGGTTACCTTTACCCACGGCGGCTAACATCATCTCGCCTTCTTTTTCCAGAATGCGTTTGATGTCGGCATTTTTACCGCGTTTGCCTGCCGGAACTTCAATCAGTTCGAACGGCATATCCTTAGGAAAACGTTTCAGGTAGTCGGTAAATCCCGTTTGTACCCAGTCTGGCATTTTGGTACCCACGGCGACCAGTTGCAGCTTCACCGATTAGCTCCAGAGCTTTTCCAGTTCGTACAGGCGACGACTTTCTTCCTGTAAAACGTGAACAATCACGTCGCCCAGATCGACCACGATCCACTCAGCGCCGTTTTCGCCTTCGATACGCGGAGGCAACAGACCAGCCATACGTGCTTCTTGTACTACGTGAGTAGCAATAGAGTGCACATGACGGCTAGAAGTACCGGTGCATACGATCATGCAGTCAGTGATGCTTGATTTGCCAGCGACATCAATAGCAACGATATCCTGAGCCTTCAAATCATCAATTTTATCAATAATAAAATCTTGGAGCGCTTTACCTTGCAAAGGTTCCCCCTCGGGTTGGAGCTAGTATTGCTCGGAATAACGTTTTCAAATCAAACCGTTTATTCGGGCAATCAAATCTTTAAAGTTAGAACCATGGCATATCACATAACGAAATGGATTCGGCTGTGATATCGGTTCTGCGAAAATAGGCCGCGGAGTATAACACGCGACCAGAGCTAACGGTACAGCCCCTGCAATTCGATGTAGCGCTGAACCGCACGCGGGAGGAGATCGTCACAGCTGATGCCTTGATGGCGACGCTGGCGAATGTCCGTTGCTGAAATAGCAAGTAGAGGCGTATCAGCGAGATAAATACAGCCATGAGGTTGCTGACTGAGTTGCTGCGCGTCATAAACGCGATGTTGCTCGAGCCAGTTTTGCAGCTCAGGCGTATCCAGACGATCGGAATATCCCGGACGCGCACATACCAGTAAGTGGCAGTAATGCAGGATTTCTTCCCAACGATGCCATTTATGCAGCGTCAACAAAGAGTCTTGGCCGATGATAAAGGCCAGCGGTGCACCAACACCTCGTTCTTGGCGAACTTCAATCAACGTATCAATGGTGTAGGAGGGCGTAGTGCGATGCAGCTCCCGCTCATCAACCGAAAACAGTGGGTTGCCAGCGATAGCCAGTTCAACCATGGTTAAGCGCTGTTGCGCATTGGCTTCTGGCTGAGGGCGATGCGGAGGAACATGATTGGGCAACAGGGTAACATTCTGTAGGCCAACTTCCTGCGCCATCGCGGTGACCGGCTTAAGATGCCCATAGTGAATGGGATCAAAAGTACCGCCAAAGAGCGCGGTTAAGCGATGTTTAGCGGCAGCCTGAAGGTGTTCATTCGGCATTAAGCATGCTCTCCGGCAACGATTTCCCGCAAAGCAGCAGCGTCAGTGACTCCAGTTCACTCCACACGGATTGACCGTAGTCTTGTTTGAGAACGACTTCAATGTGTGACAGCAATGCGACGGCCTGATGAAGCTGCTGAAGACTAAGAAGCTGTAACGCCTGAGTCATCGCTGGCCTACGGTTCTGCCAAACTTTGTGCTGATCAAACAGACTGCGCAGTGGGGTATGGCTCATCTGGCTTTTTAGCGTCATCAGCAGCAAAACTTCCCGTTGGACGGTGCGCAGTAAGATCACGGGCTCCATGTCTTCTTGGCGTAGCTGCTGCAAAATATGCCATGCACGTTTGCTTTTACCGGCAAGAATCGCATCTACCCAGTGGAACGGCGAAAAATGGGCCGCATCGCTAACGGCTTCCTCAACGCGAGGTAGCGTTAATTTTCCGTCTGGATAGAGCAATGAAAGACGTTCTAATGCCTGAGAAAGCGCCAATAAATTGCCTTCATAGCAGTAACAAATCAGCTGGTTGGCTGCTTCGTCTAACTGCAAATTCCTCTGCTTGGCTCGGGTCGCAACCCAGCGCGGTAGCTGAGCCTGCTCTGGCGTTTGGCAACTGACCATAACCGCATTTTGGCTCAGTGTTTTAAACCATCCGGCATTTTCTTGTGCTTTGGTTGGCTTATTACCACGGATAATCAGTAACAGGTCGGAATGCAGCAAGGTAGATAGCTTAGTCAGCTGTTCGCCGATTGCGGCATTAGCGCCGTTTTCTGGCAACGTCAGAGAGATAATTTGGCGGCTGGCAAACAGGCTCATGGCCTGAGAAAGGCTAAAGATACTCTCCCAATCGGTATGAGCATCGAGAGTAAAGGTGAAATATTCAGTAAAGCCATGCTCCTGCGCCTGTTGGCGGATAAGATCAAGGCTTTCCTGTAAGAGCAACGGTTCGTTGCCCATAACTAAATAACAAGCGCGCAGCCCCTCACGGAGCTGCGCGGCAAGTTGCTCAGGATAAACGCGAGTCATTGTGCGCTAATACTGCCTGTAGATTTAATCGCGGTGGTTGGCACAGTGGCACCGGTGTTGACTGAGTTAAAGTCATTGGCGCTTTGCACTTTTGGCGCAGCCACTTCTGCATTCATACGGTTGTCGTTGTTTTGCAACTCGGCAGCATGAACAGAAAGCAGTTTACGAACCAGCTGTTGTGCCGCCTGATCGCGCATTTCTTGACGGATCATCTCCTGCTCGGCATCTTTCGCCAGCGCAGTTAATGGGTTGTCGAAGAATGAACGATAAACACGCACGGTCAATGGATACAGATCGTGTCCACGCACCAATACCTGCGCATTCACATTCAGCACCATCTGGTATTCAGCCGTTTTACCATCTTTAAAGATCGACACGGTTTCTTTGGACTCGCCGCTGCCAACGATACGCAGTGAAGGCAGTTTATCTGAACCATCAGCCGGTTTTGCTGCCGTCGCAGAATTATCCACGATGCTGGTGCTGCTGGTTGTTGTAGCGTCCGCTGTTTTCGAGTCGTCAGCTTTAGGATCGACGATAGTAATACCGCTTAGGCGGAGCTGTTCACGAATAGAACGTGACAGTGGGCCATACGGGTCGCTAGTGTCAAACGTGATTTTCTGGAATTCGGTTGGCACCGACGTGTTGCCACGCAGATGGAAACCACAGCCAGCGGTAAGCACCGCCAGCCCCAGAACAGCAACTTTTAACAACGACGTCATAGTACGATGTCGCACAATTCCTCCTCGGCTCAACCTACAACTAGGTTCAGCAGTTTACCCGGAACGTAAATCACTTTACGAATGGTCACGCCGTCGAGATATTTGGCGACCTGAGCTTCTTGACCTGCAAGTTCGCGAACCTGCTGTTCAGTGGCATCAGCCGCAACGGTGATCTTGCCACGGACTTTACCATTAACCTGAACCACGATCAGCTTAGAATCTTCTACCATCGCTTTTTCGTCGGCTTGTGGCCACGGAGCAACGTCGATATCGCCTTCGCCGCCCAACGCCGTCCACATTTCGAAGCTGGCGTGCGGGGTGAACGGATACAGCATACGAACCACGGCCAGCAGAGCTTCCTGCATCAGCGCACGGTCTTGCTCGCTCTCTTGTGGAGCACGAGCCAGCTTGTTCATCAGCTCCATAATCGCCGCGATAGCGGTGTTAAAGGTTTGACGACGGCCAATATCATCGCTGACTTTAGCAATGGTTTTATGCAGATCGCGACGCAGCGCTTTCTGATCTTCGTTCAGGCTAGCTGTGTTCAGTTCTGCGCATGCGCCTTTCTGTGCATGTTCGTAAACCAGTTTCCAAACACGTTTCAGGAAGCGGTTAGCACCTTCAACGCCTGATTCCTGCCATTCCAGCGTCATTTCAGCCGGAGAAGCGAACATCATGAACAGACGAACGGTATCTGCGCCGTAACGCTCAACCATGACCTGAGGGTCGATGCCGTTGTTTTTAGACTTGGACATTTTGCTCATGCCAGCATAAATAACTTCGCGGCCTTCGTTATCAACGGCTTTGGTGATGCGGCCTTTCTCATCGCGCTCAACGGTAACGTCAACAGGGGAAACCCAGTTACGCTCGCCGTTTACGCCGGTGTAATAGAAGGCATCAGCCAGCACCATGCCCTGACACAGCAGACGTTTAGCAGGCTCATCAGAGTTCACCAAACCAGCATCGCGCATCAGTTTATGGAAGAAGCGGAAGTACATCAGATGCATGATGGCATGTTCGATACCACCAACATACTGATCAACCGGCAGCCAGTAGTTAGCGGCTTCTGGATTCAGCATGCCTTCATTGTACTGAGGGCAGGTGTAGCGTGCGTAATACCATGAAGATTCCATAAAGGTATCAAAGGTATCCGTTTCACGCAGCGCTGGTTGGCCGTTGACAGTGGTTTTTGCCCAGTTTGGATCGGCTTTGATTGGGCTTGTGATCCCATCCATTACCACATCTTCAGGCAGAATAACCGGCAGCTGATCTTCTGGCGTTGGAATGACGCTACCGTCTTCCAGAGTGACCATTGGGATTGGTGCGCCCCAGTAACGCTGACGAGAAACACCCCAGTCGCGCAGACGATAGTTCACTTTACGCTCACCAACGCCTTTCTCGACCAGTTTGTCAGCGATGGCGTTAAAGCCAGCTTCGTGGCTCAGGCCGTCAAATTCACCGGAATTGAACAGCGCGCCTTTATCGGTCATAGCTTCTGCCTGAACGTCAGGCTCGCTACCGTCCAGATTCAGGATAACAGGCTTAATCTGTAAACCGTATTTGGTGGCGAACTCCCAGTCACGCTGATCGTGAGCAGGAACGGCCATTACGGCACCGGTGCCGTATTCCATCAGAACGAAGTTTGCTACCCAAACAGGCAGTTTTTCGCCCGTCAGTGGGTGAATCGCAAACAGGCCGGTGGCCATGCCTTTTTTCTCCATGGTCGCCATTTCTGCTTCGGCAACTTTGGTATTACGGCATTCGTCGATGAATTGAACCAGTTCAGGGTTGTTAACCGCACCAAGCTGAGCCAGAGGATGACCCGCAGCGACGGCAACGTAAGTTGCACCCATGAAGGTATCTGGACGCGTTGTATAAACGGTCACTTTCTCATCGCTGTCTGCGACGTCGAAAGTAATTTCAACGCCTTCAGAACGGCCAATCCAGTTACGCTGCATGGTTTTGACCTGCTCAGGCCAGTTTTCCAGCGTATCCAGATCGTTTAGCAGTTGGTCTGCATAAGCGGTGATTTTAATGAACCACTGAGGGATTTCTTTACGTTCGACTTTGGTGTCGCAACGCCAGCAGCATCCATCAATAACCTGTTCGTTAGCCAGTACGGTCTGGTCATTCGGGCACCAGTTAACGGCTGAGGTTTTCTTATAAACCATGCCTTTTTCGTACAGCTTAGTGAAGAACCACTGTTCCCAACGATAGTAATCAGGATCGCAGGTCGCGATTTCACGGCTCCAATCGTAGCCGAAGCCCAGCAGTTTAAGCTGGTTCTTCATGTATTCGATGTTGTCGTAAGTCCACGGAGCAGGTGCTGTTTTATTCTTAACCGCAGCGCCTTCTGCTGGCAGACCGAATGCATCCCAACCGATTGGTTGGAGAACGTTTTTACCCAGCATGCGTTGGTAGCGGGAAATCACATCACCGATAGTGTAGTTACGCACGTGACCCATGTGGAGTCGGCCGGATGGATACGGGAGCATAGAGAGGCAGTAATATTTCTCTTTACTTGCATCTTCGGTAACCTGGAAGGTTTTCTTTTCATCCCAATGGCGCTGGACGTGTGATTCTATGTCCTCTGGACGATATTGCTCTTGCATGGCAGCTGGGGGTCCTGTTGGTTAAAAACAGCAATACCTCTTTTCTTTCGGGTCAGCGCTGTTGGCTGTTACCGAAAGACGTTGGGTATACGACTGTGATCTTTTAAAAAACGTTTTTTTATGAAGTTTGGCTTTAGTACCGATCGCCATAGAATAGCCGATAAGCGCGGCGTGCAACAACCAAGAAGCGTCAACAAGAGGGCAATTCTTTGTGATTAAGGACAAAAGCGTTGCGTTGCGATGCCGATCACAGCCTAAACATCGTAGAGACTCAGGTATTTACGTCTAAAATGATTGTAGGTTAGGTTAGGGGTACGAATCAGATCACATTCACGTCACGCGGAGGTTTGGTATGAACAAGGTTGCTCAGTATTACCGTCAATGGGTCGCGGCATTAACCGAACGATTAAAAAACGGTGAGCGTGACATTGATGCGCTGATTGAGAGCGCTGAAAAGCACTTAAACAAAGCTGAAGATCTCACGCATGATGAAGTTGAGCAGATTAAACTCGCCGTGCGGCGCGATCTGGAGGAGTTCGCCCGTAGCTACGAAGAAAGCAAAGACGAGCTGACCGATAGCGTATTTATGCGCGTCATCAAAGAAAGTTTATGGCAGGAACTCGCCGATATTACCGATAAAACTCAGCTCGAATGGCGTGAAGTCTTCAAAGACGTCAGCCATCATGGCGTTTATCACAGCGGGGAAGTGGTTGGGCTTGGACATCTCGTCTGCGAAAAATGTCACTACACGCTTGATTTCTATACCCCTGAAGTTTTGCCGCTGTGCCCAAAATGCGGCCATGATCAGTTCCACCGTAAGCCGTTCCAGCCTTAAACTCTGGGAAACGTCATCCCCATTTTTCTGGGGATGACGAATAGCCAAACATCAATACAGAGAAACTCGCTCCATCAAAAGTTTCACAAACCCTTCTCGATCGACGTTGAGCAATACTTCGGTATTGGGCGTGTTCCCAGTTAGGTTATAGACGTCTGCCACGGTCATGCCCGTGGTGTATTTCCCCTGTGTTTCTACGCCAACCCAGTAGTGTGCCGAGGTAAATAATTCAGGTTTAAGCAGCCATGCCACGACGCAAGGATCGTGCATCGCTGCGCCCGGCAGTTTACGTGGCCCGCTAAGATAGAGCGGTAGATAGAAATCAAGCATCTCGGCCACGGCCTTCGCCACCGGATTATTTATCGCGCGAATTTGTTCGACTTCATCCGCCATCACTAACGCCTGATGGGTCATATTTAGCCCAGCCATCACTAGCGGCACGCCTGATTGCATCACAATTTCAGCGGCTTCAGGGTCAACGATGATATTGAATTCTGCCGCCGGAGTGGCGTTACCGCCGTCGATGCCGCCGCCCATAAAGACGATGCGTGAAATCTTGGCTTTCAGCTCCGAGTACTGTGATAGCAATAGCGCGGCGTTGGTCATTGGTCCTGTGACCACTAGCGTTATCGGCGTATCTGATTCGCGAAGAATTTTTGCCATCAGTTCAACGGCATTGAGTGGATGAGGCTGAATGGTGGCGGTTGGGAGCTTGGTGGTTCCCATTCCTGTTTCGCCATGCACGTGGTCAGCAATCATTAATTTGCGCATCAGCGGCTGGTGCGCGCCGCCTGCGACAGGAATATCGGTGCGCTGCATGAGCGTGAGTAAACCCAGCGCGTTGTGCAGCGTTTTCTCCGGAGTCTGATTGCCCGCTGAGGTGGTGACGGCTTTGATATCCAGCTCTGGCGAATGTAAGGCCATCGCCAGTGCAATCGCATCGTCAAGGCCCGGATCGCAGTCAAAAATGATAGGGGTTGGCATCGGTTTTTCCTCCGTTAGCGCAGATTGGCGTAGGCGGTGCCGACGCGTTCAACCAGTAAATCGACGAATGCCTGACGATCGATATCCATCATCACAGTGGTATTCGGAGCGTTGTTGGTCAGGCCGTAGTAATCCACTACGGTCATCCCTTGTGTGTATTTACCTTGCGTTTCAACACCGACCCAGCGTTCAACACAGGTAAACATCGATGGCTTAATCAACCATGCGATAGTGCAAGGATCGTGTAGCGGAGCGCCCTGGAATCCCCATTTTTCCTGTTTGTGATATTCCATGAAGAAATCCAGCAGGTCAGCGACTACCGCGGAGACGGGATTACCCAACTGACGGAAACGTTCAATATCTTCGCTCATGATTTGGGCTCGATGGGTGACATCAAGTCCGGCCATAACCATCGGTAGCCCTGATTGGAATACGATTTCAGCCGCTTCAGGATCGACATAAATATTAAACTCGGCGGCTGGCGTCCAGTTGCCGAGCCCAGCAGCACCGCCCATGATCACGATACGCGCAATTTTAGGCTGTAATTCGGCATGTGAGGTGAGGAGTAATGCAATATTGGTGAGTGGCCCGGTCGCAACAATCGTCACCGGCTCTGTGCTCTCACGCAGGGTTTTGGCGATAAGCTCAACGGCATGGCATTGTTGTGGTGCGAAGTTGGGTTCTGGAAGTTCAGGACCGTCTAAACCACTTTTACCATGCACGTTATCGGCGATGATCAGCTCGCGCATCAGAGGTTTCACTGCGCCGCCAGCCACTGGAATATCGCTTCTTTGCAGCAGGGTTAAAATGCGCAGAGCATTGCGCAGCGTTTTCTCTGGCGTTTGGTTGCCTGCTGAGGTGGTAACGGCTTTGAGTTCGAGCTCTGGTGAGGCAAGGGCAAGGATGAGCGCAATAGCGTCATCATGGCCGGGATCGCAATCAAGGATAATAGGTAAAGGCATTCGAGAAGACTCCTGTCATCAGCTGGTTTTATTGTTTGAGCTTTTTTGTTTGAAGATGATCGTTTGACGATGATTGTTGAAAATGGTTGTTTGAAAATTATTGTGTGACCAGCTTAACGCGCAGAAGAAATTTGGAATAGAAATGTGAGTGGAAAGCGTGAGGTAATGCGCAATCCCACGAGATTGTGGGAATTGCGCACGAAAACATTAATGAATGATTTTTGCGAGGAAATCTTTGGCGCGATCGGATTCTGGATTATTGAAAAAGTCGTCTTTATTGCGATCTTCCACAATTTTACCTTCATCCATAAAGATCACACGGTTGGCCACTTTACGCGCAAAGCCCATTTCATGTGTTACCACCATCATGGTCATGCCTTCTTTTGCCAGCTCAACCATAACATCCAGCACTTCGTTGATCATTTCAGGATCGAGCGCCGAGGTGGGTTCATCAAACAGCATCGCGACAGGATCCATACACAACGCACGAGCAATCGCCACGCGCTGTTGTTGCCCACCAGAAAGCTGGCTAGGGAATTTATCAGCATGAGAGCTAAGCCCTACGCGCTCCAGCAATTTTAGCCCTTTGCTTTTTGCCGCTGATTTTTCACGGCCTAGCACTTTCACCTGGGCTAGCGTGAGGTTTTCGATAATCGACAAATGTGGAAACAGTTCAAAGTGCTGAAAAACCATACCCACTTTCGAGCGTAGCTTGGCTAAATCCGTGCGTTTATCGTTAACCTGAATTCCGTTCACTGTGATCTCGCCTTTTTGAATCGGCTCCAGACCATTAACGGTTTTTATCAGCGTTGATTTACCTGAACCAGAAGGGCCGCATACCACCACCACTTCGCCTTTTTTCACTTCCGTGGAGCAGTCTGCCAGCACCTGAAAGTGACCATACCACTTAGAAACATTTTTCAGGGAAATCATCAAACAGTCCTTTTTTTCAAGTAATTAACCAGCGCCGAAGCGGCTAGGCTGATAATAAAATAGACAAAACCGGCAAACAGAATCATTTCTACCTGCGTTCCATCACGTTCCCCAATGGTTGACGCGGTGCGGAAGAAATCGGCCAAGCTGAGCACGTACACCAGTGAAGTATCTTGAAAGAGTACAATTCCCTGAGTGAGCAGCAGCGGCACCATGGCGCGGAACGCCTGAGGCAGGATCACCAAACGCATCGATTGCCAGTGGGTCATGCCTAACGCCAGTGACGCGCCGGACTGCCCCTTGGACACGCTTTGGATGCCCGCACGAATGATTTCTGAGTAATAGGCGGCTTCGAATAGAGAAAACGCTACCATGGCTGAGATAAGCCGAATATCGTTTTTTGGTGATAGGCCTAGAACTTGTTGTAATAAGCTTGGAACAACAAGATAGAACCAAAGTAAAACCATCACCAACGGTACGGAGCGGAACAGGTTGACGTAGAGCGTGGCAAACCAGCTAATCGGTTTGAACGACGATAAACGCATGACGGCTAAAACCGTGCCCCAGATAATGCCAAAGACCACGGTGATGACCGTAATTTTTAGCGTAATGACCATCCCATTCATCAGATAGGGCAGGCTGGGAACAATAGAACTCCAATCAAATTCGTACATTATTTGCTCCCCATATTCCCTGGTAGCTGAATCTTGCGCTCGACGAAGTGCATGATCAGCATGATCACCGCGTTGATGGCAATGTAGGCCAGCGTGATGGCGGTAAAGGATTCGTAGGCATGAGCAGAATAATCGAGCAGCTTGCCTGCCTGAGCCGCCATGTCGACCAGCCCAATGGTTGATGCAATAGCCGAGTTCTTAACTAAGTTAAGCATTTCGGAAGTCATTGGTGGAACGATCACGCGATAGGCGTTAGGCAGCAAGACATAACGGTAGGTTTGCGGCAGCGTTAGCCCCATAGCTAAACCGGCGCTTTTTTGCCCGCGTGGCAGCGATTGAATGCCTGAGCGTACCTGTTCACACACGCGTGCAGCGGTGAATAATCCCAAACATAGCATTGATGAAACGAAGAACTGGATGTTGGGATCGAGTTCGCTCTTAAACCACATGCCGATATCGGCGGGCAATAATTCGGGTATCACCAGATACCACGTAAAGAATTGCACGATCAGCGGAACGTTGCGGAAAAGCTCGACGTAACACATGCCGAGGCTTGAGAGAAAACGGTTAGGGACGGTGCGTAGGATACCGAAAATAGATCCGACGAAAAACGCGATGATCCAAGCGCAGATAGACAGGGCTACCGTGACCTGAAAACCAGACCAGATCCACCCCAGATACGTTGTGTTGCCGAAAGGTGCCTGTTGCAAAAAGATGCCCCAGTTCCAGTCAATAGACATAGATAGCTCCCTAAAGTGAGATACGGCAATAACCTATTCAGACGTCAGGCTGGGTAGATAACCGCACACACGAAAATTGATGACAGTCACTTTTGAATTGGAGACAAGACAACTGCGGCGAGAAAAAGGGGGAGGGAACGATCTCCCCCAATCCCGTCTGCCTAAAGTTTTGTCAGCAATCTAGCGCCTTTGCGTAACTCTAATGACAATGGCGATTGTCTCCGTCTCCTTAATTTTTACATCGTGCGGAGACTGGGACTTATTTAGCGATTTGGTCGTTAGGGGCTTTGAACAGCGCTTTCATGTCATCAGAAAGAGCAAAGTTCATATTCATATTTTTTGGTGGAATTGGCTGATTGAACCAACGTTCAAACCATTTAGCGGCTTCGCCAGAGGTTTGCGCTTTGGCAATGGTTTCATCCATCAGCTTTTTAAAGGCTGGATCATTTTTACGCAGCATACAGCCGTAGGCTTCATGCGACTGAGGAGTGCCTACGATTTCCCACTGATCCGGTTTCTTCGCTTTAGCACGCTCACCGGCCAACAAAGCGTCATCCATCATAAAGGCCACTGCGCGACCGCTTTCCAGAGTACGGAACGAGTCACCGTGATCTTTGGCGCTGATGATGCGCATTTTCATATTGTCTTTTTCGTTCAGCTTATTAAGCAGGATCTCAGAGGTGGTGCCTGATGTGACCACGACCGGTTTGCCCGCCAGATCTTTGAAATCTTTAATATCGCCGCCTTTTTTCACCAGCAGACGAGTACCAACGACGAAGATCGAGTTAGAGAAAGCCGCCTGCTGCTGGCGCTCTGCGTTGTTGGTGGTGGAACCACATTCAAAATCAAAGGTTCCGTTTTGCAGCAGTGGGATTCGGTTCTGCGAGGTGATTGGCAACATTTTCACCTGCAAATTAGGCATGTTCAGCTGCTTTTTAACCGCATCAACGATTTGATTAGAATAGTCTTGGGAATAGCCCACCACTTTCTGCGCGTTATCGTAATAAGAGAAAGGTACAGAAGATTCGCGATGACCAACGACGATAACGCCGCTGCTTTTAATCTTTTGTAATGTGTCTGCAGAGGCTTCAGCTTTCTGGGCGTCTGCTGCTTTTGCTTCATCTGCGGCGTGAGCCACGGTGCCAGACATACCGATTAGCAGCATTGATAACGCCAGTTTGCGCATTTGCATTCGCGTACTCCTTTGATTGTTGTGTTACAAGTTTCATATTTAATTGTTATATAAAGCTTTTGTTACTGCTTTTTATCTGTTCGCACGTGAGTGCCGGAACGATGGCACCGCTGCACGTTTACCCATTGTCGAAAGTGGTTGTCTCTACTTTGTTTGGCGTGCAAAAAACGTCTGCACTTGATAGCAAAATAGCCTAATGTAACTAAATTGATATCTTTATGTTTATATTTTGAGACATAAACCGCACCATTTAGTGGCATAAAATTCTCGATGCACAAAAATAATGCAGCTAATGCATCAAATTTGTGCAGCGTTTTTATGGATTAACGCCAACGCATGAGTTTCGGTTGTTATGTGGGAAATACTGCAAGAGGTGTGCCATAAATTGAGCTCCGCGAGGGAGCTCATGGCGATATTAGGCTTGAGAGTCTGCTTGAGATAGTGCGATGTGGGCGCGGACAATTTCCATGATAGAAGGCAGTGACTTAGGATCAATATGGCGTTCAGCGTTCCATAAGCCCCCAAAGGTCACGGCTCTGCCGCAGTGAATAAAGGCTTCTTCAACGTTAATCACCAGCACGCTACGAGCGGCATTTTCTTGCACATTGAAGCGCTGGCATAATTTAGGATCGACGCTGATTTGTGCGGTGCCATTTACACGGAAGGCTTCACTCCAGCCCGGGATTAAAAACAGCAGCCCGATCGTTGGGTTATTCAGCAGATTACGAATGCCGTCTAAGCGGTTGTTACCCGGTAAGTCGGGCAGCAACAGCGTCTTTTCATCTTCCACTACGACAAAGCCCGCATCTCCGCCTTTGGGAGAGCAGTCCATTCCGTTTTCACCAACCGTTGAAATCACGACAAATGAAGAAGACGCGATCAGCTGACGGGCGTAGCTATCAATGTGATCAATTTGCTTCTGCAGCACCATCTTATTGGGCTGAGCATAGTGTTCACGCAATTTTTGCTCATCGGCAATGATAAATTCAGGATTTAGCTGCATCACTTTCTCATTAATGACTAGGGAAATTGCGGGCACATTAACAGCAGTAAGTATGATTCGCAATCGCGAAAATAACCCTATTTCATTGAGGGAAAGGTGTTCTGGGGAGTTGATAAGTACCTCCCCCGAGAAGGGGGAGGTGGTGCGGGATTAACGGCGTTTACGTCCGGCAATCAGCGCAAGACCGGCCATGACAAAGGTAATAATCCATAATGGGATAGAACCAAAGCGGGCGTAAGGCGTGATGCCAGTCGTCGGTGCAACGTTAACTTCGAGTACTTTGCGTTCAAACTGTGGAATTTCCGCAATCACATTCCCTGAAGCATCAACCGCAGCGGTAACGCCGTTGTTGGTGCTGCGCAGCAGTGGACGACCAAGTTCTAACGCACGCATCCGTGCCATTTGGAAATGCTGCCATGGGCCAATGGAGTGGCCGAACCACGCATCGTTAGACACGGTGAGCAAGAAGTTAGTGTCCGGGCGGAAGTTAGCGCGTACCTGTTCGCCAAGCACGATTTCATAGCAAATAGCCGCGGTTAGGTTATATCCCTGCACGCTGAGCTGTGGCTGGATATAGTCTCCACGGCTAAAGGCTGACATTGGCAGGTTAAAGAACGGCGCTAGAGGACGCAGCAAATCTTCCATCGGCACAAATTCGCCAAAAGGAACCAGATGGTGCTTGTTGTAGCGGTTTTTGCTCGGATAAACGTAGGGTTCTTTCTCACCCAAGACAATTACGGTGTTGTAATAACGTGGGCCATATTCGCCCATGCGGTCATCAACAATACCGGTAATCAGGCTGCTGTGGTGGGAGCGGAACAGGCTGTCGAGCATGGTTAAGAACTGGTTCTGATTCTTCTCAGTATCTGGGATTGCGGATTCCGGCCAAATAATAATCGGCGCTTTCCCCAGATAAGGACGTGACTCATCCAGATAGGTTTGCAGCGTGGTGATCAGCGCGTTTGGATCCCATTTCATGGATTGCTCAATGTTACCCTGAACCATCGCCACGTTAACCGCTTTGTCTGTTTGGTTCTGATACCACTGAATGCCGCGTAGCGGCCAAGGTAATAACAACAGCGCGAGAGCAACAATCGCGGGAGCAATTTTGCGCAGGCAGACTGAAAGCACAACCAATCCACTGATAATCATCAGTAAATAGGTGATGGTGTCCATACCAGCAATGGGGGCAATGCCTTTCAGCGGGCCGTTGATCTGGCTATAGCCAAACTGAAGCCATGGGAAGCCGGTTAATACCCAGCCGCGCAGGAATTCAGTCAATTGCCAAAGCGCTGGAGCTGCAATAACTAAACGCCAAACGTTCGCCTTAGGCCAAAAACGATTGAGCACACCGGCAAAAAGCATCGGGTAGAGCGCAAGATAGGCGGCCAGCAGCACGACCAGTGACATACTCACCGGCGTTGGCATGCCGCCAAACTGTTCAATACTCACATAAACCCAGTTGATTCCGGTTCCGAATAACCCCATTCCCCACAGAAAACCCAAACCGACGGCTTGTTTCGTGGTGCGGTTAAGCGTAACGGCAAGCAGGCCAATCAGTGAAACGAGAGCCGCGGGCCAGAAATCATAGGGAGAGAAAGAGAGGGTGCCAGCGGCACCCAAGATAAGCGCCAGCAGGGCGCGAACCCACTGGCGTTGAAGTAATGAACACATGTTGTTATTAATCTTCCAGATCCAATTTCGGTTGAGGGGACTCATCCGGGATTTTGACATGAACCTGTATAATGCGTCGACTATCGGCCATGGCTACTTTGAATTGGTAACCATCAATGTCAATGGTTTCGCCGCGTGCCGGGAGATGGCCAAAGGCTTGCATTACCAAGCCACCCACGGTATCCACTTCTTCATCGCTGAAGTGAGTACCGAAGGCTTCGTTAAAGTCTTCAATTTGAGTCAGCGCACGCACGGTATACATGTGGCGGCTGATCTGGCGCACATCGCGATCTTCAACTTCGTCATATTCATCGTCGATTTCACCCACGATAAGCTCGAGGATATCTTCGATGGTGACCAAGCCGGAAACGCCACCGAATTCATCGATAACGATCGCCATGTGATAACGCTGTGAACGGAACTCTTTGAGCATACGGTCAACACGTTTGCTCTCTGGAACAACCACGGCTGCGCGCAGCACTCTGTCGATGCTGAACGGCTCAGAATCGCTGCGCATAAACGGCAGCAAATCTTTCGCCATCAGGATCCCTTCGATGTGATCTTTATCTTCGCTAATCACCGGGAAACGAGAGTGGGCAGAATCAACAATCACGTCTAGACACTCTTCCAGAGTCTGATTACGTTTCAAGGTGACCATTTGGCTACGTGGGATCATGATGTCGCGAACGCGCTGCTCCGCGATATCCATCACGCCTTCCAGCATGTCACGGGTATCGGGATCGATCAGATCGTTTTGTTCGGAATCACGGATCAGTTCAACTAAATCTCCACGGTTTTTAGGTTCTCCGTGGAACAGCTGATTGAGAATCAGAGAGAAAAAACCCTTTTTGGGACTGGGGCTATCGTTGTTTTGTGAATGGTCGTCGCTCATGGCGTTAGTGTGTGGTTACTCATATAAGTGGTCAATAATTCACGTCATACGGCGCGATTAGGGGCCGCATGACGCAATATTTAATCGGATTCTTTTTCCGCCGCGTAGGGATCGGGATACCCGAGTTCCTGCATGATTTCGGCTTCTAAAGCTTCCATTTCTTCTGCTTCTTCATCGATGATGTGGTCATACCCTAGCAGATGTAGACTGCCGTGAACAACCATATGCGCCCAATGCGAGAGCAGGGAAATCTCTTGTTCTTTTGCTTCTGCTTCAACTACCTGCCGACAGATAATCATATCACCCAGCAGCGGAAGCTCAATGCCCGGAGGCGCTTCGAACGGGAAGGATAACACGTTGGTCGGTTTATCCTTACCACGATAGGTCATATTGAGCTCGTGACTCTCTGCTTCATCAACCAAACGAATGGTGACTTCCGCCTCTTCTTGAAACTTAGGTAGCACCGCTTCAAGCCATTGACGGAAATCGGCCTCAGTTGGCAACCCTTCCGTGTTTTCACAGGCGATTTGCAGATCTAATATTACATTGCTCATAGTGTGTTGCTCATAATACTTCCAGCTTAGTGTGATTCTTGCCCTGAGGCTGACGTTTGGGCTTCGCGCTTACGCTGTTCCGCCAGCTCATCTTTACGCTTTTGCTCCGCCAGTTCCCATGCTTCATAGGCCATCACAACTTGGGCAACGACCGGATGACGTACCACGTCTTCGCTGGTCAGGAAGTTGAAGCTGATCTCTTCGACGGAAGAAAGCACTTCAATGGCATGGCGTAATCCCGACTTCTGCGCGCGCGGTAAGTCGATCTGGGTGACATCACCGGTAATCACCGCTTTCGAGTTAAAACCGATACGCGTCAGGAACATTTTCATCTGTTCGATGGTGGTGTTTTGGCTTTCATCCAGAATGATAAACGCGTCATTCAATGTGCGTCCGCGCATGTAGGCGAGCGGGGCAACTTCGATGACGTTGCGTTCCATCAGTTTTTCTACGCGCTCAAAACCGAGCATCTCGAACAGTGCATCATACAAGGGACGCAGGTAAGGATCGACTTTTTGGCTCAAGTCACCGGGTAAGAAGCCCAGCTTTTCACCGGCTTCCACCGCAGGGCGGGTAAGCAAAATACGGCGAATTTCTTGGCGCTCTAAAGCATCAACCGCGGCAGCAACGGCAAGATAGGTTTTACCGGTACCGGCAGGACCAACGCCAAAGGTAATATCGTGATCCAATACATTGGCGATGTACTGCGCCTGATTGGGCGTGCGCGGTTTGATGACGCCACGCTTGGTTTTGATATTAACGGCTTTGCCGTATTCAGGCACATGGTCAGACACCTGCTCCAAAATGCCACTTTCTTTGATGGCCAGATGGATTTGTTCAGGAATAATATCCGGGATATGACCGCGCATTGGCGCCGTATCAACATACAGATGGCGCAGGATATCTTTGGCGGCGTTGACGCAGGCCGCTTTACCCACCAGTTTGAACTGGTTATCGCGATGGCTGATTTCTATACCTAAACGGCGCTGTAGTTGCTTAATATTGTCATCAAACGGGCCACACAGGCTGTTTAGTCGCTGATTATCCGCCGGTTCTAATGCAAGTTCTTCAGTGATAATGTTCAAACTATTCCTCTGAGCTTATACCCATAACTAATAGCGTAAATGATACATGGCATTACGCCATTATTCTTCATCTGCGGGCTATTGTGACCAGAATTGCCAATACGCTTCGCAATTTCTCATTATTCAATGGGGGAGGAAGTGCGCTATTTCAACAGTGAATAATAAAAAAGCACCGTAGAACGATAATGAGCGTTATTGAAGCCTGATTTTAGGGGAATCGTAGGAATGGGGTCGTAGCAGCTTTAGCTGCCGGAGCGCCCCACCCTACGGTAAACCCATGTATCTCGATCTTATAAACAACTCACATTATCGGCGCATGGCGCTTAATTTTGAGAACCAAATACTAAGGCTGATAACTCCCCACCCCCAACGCATCCTCTTTACGCGTGCGTGCAATAACCGACTCTGGTGACTCATGAACGCGCAAATCCATCTGATCTTCGGTACGCACTAATACGCCACGCAGCGAGTTGGTTCTGACTTCGGTAATTTCTACATCCACGAAGGTGCCTACTAGCTCCGGTGAACCTTCGAAGTTCACTACGCGGTTATTTTCAGTGCGGCCTGAGATTTCCATAACATTTTTGCGTGATACTCCTTCCACCAAAATGCGCTGCACGGTGCCAACCATTTTGCGGCTGTAGTTCTGTGCCTGCTGATTGATGCGATCTTGCAAAATATACAGACGCTGTTTTTTCTCTTCTTCAGAAACATCGTCAACCATGTCGGCGGCTGGCGTGCCCGGGCGCGGCGAGAAAACAAAGCTGTAGCTCACGTCGAAGTTGATTTCAGCTATCAGCTTCATCGTTTGTTCAAAATCTTCCTGCGTTTCACCGGGGAAGCCGACGATAAAGTCTGAACTGATGAGAATATCCGGCCGCGCTTTACGCAGTTTGCGAATGATGGATTTGTATTCAAGTACCGTATGGGTACGTTTCATCATATTCAGAACTCGGTCTGAACCGCTTTGTACCGGCAGATGCAGGAAGCTAACGAGCTCAGGCGTGTCTTCATACACGGCGATGATATCGTCGGTGAATTCAATAGGGTGGCTGGTGGTGAAGCGAATACGGTCGATTCCATCAATGGCGGCAACCAAGCGCAGCAGCTCGGCGAAAGTACAAATATCGCCGTCGAAGGAAGGGCCGCGGTAGGCATTCACATTTTGCCCAAGCAGGTTGACTTCGCGCACGCCTTGGGCGGCGAGCTGAGCAATTTCAAACAACACGTCGTCGCATGGACGGCTGACTTCTTCACCGCGGGTATAAGGCACCACGCAGTACGTGCAGTACTTATTACAGCCTTCCATGATGGAGACAAAGGCACTTGGGCCATCGGCACGCGGCTCGGGAAGCCGGTCGAATTTTTCGATTTCAGGGAAGCTCACGTCCACGATAGGGCTTTTGCTACCGCGAACCTTATTGATCATTTCTGGCAAACGATGCAGCGTTTGTGGGCCAAAAACGATGTCGACATAGTGGGCACGCTGGCGCAGCAGTTTGCCTTCCTGCGAGGCCACGCAGCCGCCAACGCCGATAATGACGTTTGGATTCGCTTCTTTGAGCAACTTCCAGCGACCGAGTTGGTGGAAAACCTTCTCTTGTGCTTTTTCTCGAATCGAGCAGGTATTTAGCAGCAAGACATCTGCCTCTTCGGCATTCTCGGTCAGTTCGAAACCGTGCGTGCTGCCCAGTAAATCTGCCATTTTAGATGAGTCATACTCATTCATCTGGCAGCCCCAGGTTTTAATATGCAGTTTTTGTGTCATCGATTTGCCATTGCTTTATGCAGGTGGATTTCGGACAGACCGGCACTGTTATCTAAAGCGGATAAAGCATCGGGTGAAAATCGCGATAGATATTAAAAGGTAGAGGTGTCGGAACAAGCCCATACGCAGGTCGGCTATTGTAATCTTTGCCTTAAGTCATGACTACCCTATAACCTCACGCTTTGTGGACGGAATCAAAGGTAAAATCCGGTACAATGGCGAAATATATAAGCGGGAGGATTTATGGCCGAGCATAAAAGTGATGTTGTCGTTATCGGTGGCGGCATGGTGGGCGCTGCCGCCGCGTTGGGGTTGGCTCAGGCCGGTTTTACTGTCACGGTTGTGGAAAACCGTAAGCCTCGCCCATTCGATGCGTCGCAGCCACCTGATTTACGAATATCGGCTATTAGTGTTTCATCGGTGGCGTTGCTAGAAAGTATTGGCGTATGGAAAACCTTACGTCACATGCGCAGTGCGGCCTATCGTGGTTTAGAAACCTGGGAGTGGGAAGCATCCCGCGTCAGTTTCAGCGCCCAAGAACTGGGTATTCCAGAGCTCGGCTATATGCTAGAAAACGAAGTGCTGCAGCTTGCGCTATGGCAGCACTTAGAGCAGATGCCTAATATTTCGCTGATGGTTCCTGCTGAATTAAAAACCATCGCACAGAGCCAAGACGTGTGGAACGTAGAACTGAGCGACGGGCGTGAAATTGAAACCAAGTTGGTTTTAGGTGCCGATGGCGCGAACTCTTTAGTGCGCGCTCAGGCGGGCATAGGCGTGCGTGGCTGGCAATATCGTCAATCTTGCATGCTGATAACCGTTCAAACGCAGGAAGACCCCTTAGACGTCACGTGGCAGCAGTTTACGCCGCAGGGCCCGCGCGCTTTTCTGCCGCTGTGGGATAACTGGGCTTCGCTGGTCTGGTATGACAGTCCCGCTCGGATCCGTCAGCTTATGGCATTACCTATGTCGCAGCTTACGCAAGAAATCAAACAAACGTTCCCCGCTCGTTTAGGTGATGTGACGGCAGTAGCCGCTGGATCTTTCCCTCTGGTGCGTCGCCATGCGAACCGTTACGTGCAAAGTGGTTTGGCTTTACTTGGCGATGCGGCGCACACCATTAATCCATTGGCAGGGCAGGGCGTTAATCTGGGATATCGCGATGTAGATGCGCTGTTGGATGTGGTGATCAATGCGCGCCAGCAGGGTGAAATTTGGCACAGCGAAGAAATCCTGAAACGTTATCAGCACCGTCGCCGTCCAGATAATTTATTAATGCAGGCCGGTATGGATCTGTTTTATAGCGCTTTCAGCAATGAACTTAAGCCTTTGCAACTGGTACGAAATTTAGGATTGATGGCAGCGGAGCGCTCAGGAGAGTTAAAAAAACGTGCGTTGAAGTATGCGTTGGGGTTGTAGACCTCTAGCAATGTGTTGACTGCCTATGAGATCGAGATACACGGGGGCGACCGTAGGGTGGGGCGCTCCGGCAGCTAAAGCTGCTACGACCCCATCCCTACGATTCCCCCTAAAATCAGGCTTAATTATTGATAACGACTATTCACCGCTGAAGAAAATCAAGACGAAAAAAAGCTCGCTAAAAGCGAGCTTTTTTTATTGGCTGGGGTACGAGGATTCGAACCTCGGAATGCTGGTATCAGAAACCAGAGCCTTACCGCTTGGCGATACCCCAATTGTTTGGGTGTTACTACATTGCGTCTTTTGACGCGTAAACCTGTTTAAAACAGATTTAAGAAATTTGGCTGGGGTACGAGGATTCGAACCTCGGAATGCTGGTATCAGAAACCAGAGCCTTACCGCTTGGCGATACCCCAAATGGTGGCTACGACGGGATTCGAACCTGTGACCCCATCATTATGAGTGATGTGCTCTAACCAACTGAGCTACGTAGCCAACTCAAGGAAACTCTATATTGCGTAATACTATTAGCCAATTCTATGGCTGGGGTACCAGGATTCGAACCTGGGAATGCTGGGATCAAAACCCAGTGCCTTACCGCTTGGCGATACCCCAATTGGGAATAGAATTCACTAGACCTTTTCGAGGAAAAGGATGGCTGGGGTACCAGGATTCGAACCTGGGAATGCTGGGATCAAAACCCAGTGCCTTACCGCTTGGCGATACCCCATCCGCTGCAAAACCGAGTCGTTTAAATGGTGCGGGAGACGAGACTTGAACTCGTACACCTTGCGGCGCTAGAACCTAAATCTAGTGCGTCTACCAATTTCGCCACTCCCGCTCATTTAATCGAAGGTGTTGAAAATATATGGTGGCTACGACGGGATTCGAACCTGTGACCCCATCATTATGAGTGATGTGCTCTAACCAACTGAGCTACGTAGCCATCTATTTTTCGCCAACCTTCATCGGCGTTGCGGGGCGCATTATGCGTATATGAGAAAGTTGCGTCAACCCCTTTTTTATCGGAAAAGGGCATCTGAGGCACGTTTGCGCGGGGATTATACAGCTCGGCGAGAAAATCAACAAAATTCAGGCTTATTAATAGGGTAAAACGGCATTATCGATAAAAAAACGGCGAACCTAAAAAGTTCGCCGTTTGGTGGATGTGTGAATTTTTAAATCTCTACTTTTGATAAGCCGACTGATGCACGCCTACAGCACGACCTGACGGGTCATCCATTTTTTTGAAAGATTCATCCCATTCAATCGCTTTTGCTGAGGAACAAGCGACGGAAGGGCCGCCCGGAACACACTCTGCGGCGCTAGGCATAGGGAATAACTCTTCAAAAATTTCACGATACAAATAGCCTTCTTTCGAGTTTGGCGTGTTGTATGGGAAACGGAAGTGCGCATTTGCCAACATTTGATCGCTAATCTGCTGATTCGCGGTTTCTTTTAAAGTATCGATCCAGCTATAACCCACGCCGTCGGAGAACTGTTCTTTCTGACGTCATGCTACGCTGGCTGGCAGATAGGATTCAAAACATTCACGTAAGATGTATTTCTCCATTTTGCCGTTGCCGCACATTTTATCTTGTGGGTTTAGGCGCATAGCGACGTCGAGGAATTTTTTATCCAAGAAAGGAACACGCGCCTCAACGCCCCACGCGGACATGGCTTTGTTCGCGCGGGCGCAGTCATACATATGCAGAGCCAGCAGCTTACGCACGGTTTCTTCGTGGAACTCTTTGGCGTTCGGTGCTTTATGAAAATAGAGATATCCGCCAAAGACCTCATCGGCCCCTTCGCCGGAAAGCACCATCTTGATGCCCATGGCTTTTATCTTACGCGCCATCAGATACATTGGCGTTGAAGCACGGATGGTCGTCACGTCATAGGTTTCGATGTGATAAATCACGTCGCGAATTGCGTCTAAGCCTTCTTGCACAGTGAAATGAATTTCGTGATGCACCGTGCCAAGATGGTTAGCCACTTCCTGCGCGGCTTTTAAATCCGGAGATCCTTCCAAACCTACGGCGAAAGAGTGCAGCTGTGGCCACCATGCTTCGCTTCGTTCATCGTCTTCAACGCGGCGAGCGGCAAATTTTTTGGTAATCGCAGAGATTACTGAAGAGTCGAGCCCACCAGACAGCAGCACGCCGTAAGGGACGTCAGACATCAGATGGCTTTTGACCGATTCTTCCAAGGCTTCTTTCAATTGAGCGGCGTCAGTGTGGTTCTCTTTAACGTTATCGAACTCAAACCAGTCGCGCTGGTAGTAGCTATGAATTTCGCCATCGTCGCTCGACATGTAGCTGCCTGCCGGGAATTCTTTGATGGTGCGGCAAACCGGTACCAGAGCTTTCATCTCTGAAGCGACGTAGAAGTTGCCGTGCTCGTCATAACCCATATACAGCGGAATAATTCCGAGATGATCGCGGCCAATCAAATAGCTGTTTTTTTCTGCGTCATATAAAACAAAGGCAAACATGCCCTGCAGTTCGTCTAAGAACGCAGAACCTTGCTCTTCGTATAACGCCAAAATAACTTCACAGTCAGAGGCCGTTTGGAATTCATAACGCCCTTCAAAACGTTGGCGCAGAGCCTGATGGTTATAAATTTCACCATTCACGGCAAGAATATGGGTGTGCGCGGCATTGTACAAAGGCTGGGCGCCGTTGTTGACGTCAACGATAGACAGACGCTCATGCGCCAAAATCGCGTTGTCAGAAGCGTAAATGCCGGACCAATCTGGGCCACGATGACGCATCAGGCGTGACAGCTCGAGCGCTTTTTTACGCAGCTCAACAGGATCGGTTTTTAAATCAAGCACACCAAAGATAGAACACATAGATTTCTCCCATACTGCATTGTCTAGTTGTGACGTTGTGAGTCAGTTTAAGGCGGTAAAAAATTATTGATTTACGACTCAGTGAGGCGTTTACCGCTGCTATAAATAACAAATTGCGTCAAAACCTGAATAGAATGCAAGCGCTTTAGCTTAATGGTGAGAAATAGTCTGCTGGTGTACTCTAAATCTTAACGATTATTCATTTTTTAAAGTGAATTATTGATGAATCGATAATTTTTTAGCATCCGATGAGTAATCGAGAAAAAAAGCAGCGCAGAAAAAATAAAGTAAAAGCGGAGAGAAAAAAGAGGGAAGTTGCGTCTGACCAAGCTGACCAGACGCAAAGGAGTAACGTTAGATGATGTCGATATCGGCAACGGAGGGATAAATGTAGTTAGGGCGGAACGGCATGTTGTCCACGTCGTTTAACGTTGAGACACCGGACAGCACTAATACCGTTTCCAGCCCCGCTTGGAAGCCTGCCAAAATATCGGTATTCAGATTATCACCGATGATCACGGTGCTTTCTGAATGAGCCTGCATCTTGTTGAGCGCGGCACGAATAATCCACGGGCTCGGTTTGCCAACGTAGAACGGCTTGCGGCCTGAAATCAGCTCAATTGGTGCACATAACGCGCCACAGGCAGGGTAAAAACCACGGCCGTGTGTATCTGGGTTTGTCGCGATAAACCGTGCGCCGTTGACCACGAAGTAAGAGGCCTTGTGGATCATTTCCCAGTTATACGAACGGGTTTCACCAACGATAACAAAATCAGGGTTGATATCGGTAATGGTAAAGCCTGCTTTATACAATTCGTGAATTAACGCACCTTCGCCAATCACATAGGCTTTTTTGCCTTCCTGACGTTTGAGAAAATCGGCGGTGGCCATGGCTGAGGTGTAAAACACGCTTTCAGGAACATCAAGTCCGGCGGCTGCGAAGCGGTTGGCCAGATCCTGCGCGGTTTGAGAAGGGTAGTTGGTCAGAATGACGAGAGGAATGTCTTTTTCTTGAATACGTGCCAGAAATTTATCTGCACCCGGAACCGGAGTGTTGTCGTGCATCAAAACGCCGTCGATGTCACAAATAATACTTTTGATTGTCATGGGTTTATTACTCGTTAAGTTGACAAGCACAAATCATATCATGCTTGTCAGCTAACGCAGCAGCTTCAAATAAGCAGAGAATTAGTGCGGATGTTGCCCTTCCAGCAGGCGCTGAAGCAATACACCGTTGAGCATGGCTCGTTTCACCAGCGCAAATGCCCCAATGGCTGAACGATGATCTAATTCAGAGGTGACCACCGGTAGATTAATGCGGAAATTCTTCAACGCCTGAGTATTGATGCAGCTTTGAATCGCAGGCAGCAGCGTTTTTTCTGCTTCAATAATTTCGCCTGCGATAACCACTTTCTGCGGGTTAAACATGTTAATCGCAATCGCAATGGCGCGACCCAGATAGCGGCCAACCAATTCAATCACTTCTGTTGCTAGCGCGTCGCCTTTGTTTGCCGCTTTGCAGATTGCGCTGATGCTGCAATCGTCCAGCGTGAGTTTGCTTGGATAGCCTTGTTCGAGCAGATGACGAACGCGTTGTTCAATGGCGGCGTTGGCGGCCACGGTTTCCAAACAACCGAAATTACCGCAGTGGCAACGTTCGCCTAATGGATCGATTTGGATGTGACCAATCTCACCAACGTTTCCCTTGCTGCCGAGAAATATTTTTTCATTCACGATGATACCCGCACCGGTTCCTCGGTGTAGGCGTACCAGCATTGAATCTTCACAGTCGCGGGTGGCACCGAAATAGTGTTCAGCTAAAGCAAGGCTACGAATATCGTGACCCACAAAGCTGGTGACGTTAAATCGATCTTCCAGCGCATTAACCAACGGCCAATCATTAACGGTAATATGCGGCATGTAGCGCACGATCCCATGTTGAGGATCGACTAATCCGGGCAGGATCACCGCAATGGCAATCAGCTCGCGGATTTTACGCTGATAGGTGAGCATGAACTGCTCAATGTTATTCAGCAGTGCATTTTCCACTGTTTCCTGAGTGCGTTCAGGTAACGGGTAGTGCTCTTCGGCCAGCGACTTTCCACTCATATCGTACAGCGTGATGGTGGCGTCGTGACGCCCTAAGCGGATGGCAATGGTATTGAAGAGGCGGGTTTCTGTCACAATGGAAATGGCACGACGGCCACCGGTAGACGCTTGCTGATCGACTTCTTTGATCAGCCCGCGCTCCAGTAGCTGGCGGGTAATTTTGGTGACGCTGGCGGGAGCAAGCTGGCTCAGCTCGGCAATCTGAATGCGCGAAATAGGGCCTTGCAGATCGATCAAACGGTAAACAGCGGCGCTGTTAAGTTGTTTAACCAGATCTACGTTACCAATTTGTCCTTGTCCGCCTGTGGTCATCAATTTATTACCCGCTTATAAAAATAGAGCTCAAGTTAATAAAGAAAGCGCGCAGACTGATGTACGTTCTCTCTTATTTATTTTCGTAAACCGTTTCGCCGTTCACGATGGTTTTGATCACGCGATAGTCTGAAGTGAAAGCGGTTAAGTTTGCCACTTTACCCGCTTCGATGCTGCCCAGACGGCTATCAACACCCACCGCGCGCGATGGATAGAGCGTTGCCATACGCAATGCTTCATCCAGAGCAATACCGATGTGCTCAACGCTGTTTTTGACGGCGTCGATCATGGTCAGCGCAGAACCGCTCAGCGTACCGTTTTCATCAACGACTAAACCGTTGCGGTAATATACTGTTTTTCCGGCGAAAATGAAGTGATCTATGTTAGCGCCTGCCGGAGCAGTTGCATCGGTGACCAGCACCAGATGTTCGCCTTTCAAACGTTTAGCCAGACGAATGCTTGGCCAAGCAACGTGGTGACCATCGGCGATGATGCCGGTGTACACTTCCGGGGTATCGAAAATAGCACCCATCAGACCCGGAGCACGGCCAGAAATGGCTGGCATCGCGTTATAAAGGTGAGTCGCAAAGCTCATGCCTGCGGCGAAGCCTTTACGCGCTTCTTCATAGGTAGCGTTGGAGTGACCTGCAGAAACCACGATTCCGGCGGCTTTCAGCTGCTGGATAGATTCCTGAGTCGCGACTTCTGGAGCCATCGTCACTTTGGTGATGGCGTCTGCGTGCTCGCACATGAAATCGATCATTTCATGATCCGGTTTACGGATGTATTTCGGATTGTGCGTGCCTTTCTTTTCTAAGCTGATGTATGGGCCTTCAATATGCAGACCTAGCGCCTGATTCTGGTGCTTGGTCAGATAGCTGCGCATCACATCGATACCGTGCTTCATTAAATCGTCAGCACTGGTGATAAGCGTAGGTAAATAGCTGGTACAGCCTGATTTCTCGTTGGCGTGCTGCATGATTTCGAGCGTTTCTTCCGAAACCGCTTCGACAGAATCATTAAACTGAACGCCGCCACAGCCATTAAGTTGCAGATCGATGAAACCAGGAGCAAGGATTGCCCCGCCTAGATCGTGAGTTTCAATGCCTGACGGAAGTTCAGCGACAGGACAGATCTTTTCAATTAAGCCATTGGCGATCATTACTGCATGGTCGTCGAGAATATCGTGGCCGGTATAAATCCGACAATGGGTCAAAGCGTACATCACATACCCCTGGTTACAGGTTGAAAATTACAGATTCTTCATGTTTTCCGCTTCTAACTCGCGGAAGTACTTAACTGTTTTGACTTTCAGCTCCATCGTTGAAGGCTCATCGCATACGATGACGGACTTCGGATGAAGTTGCAGAGCGCTGATCGTCCACATGTGGTTGACGCTGCCTTCAACGGCGGCCTGCAGGGACAGCGCTTTCGCGTGGCCAGTGACCAAAATCATCACTTCTTCAGCGTCCAACAATGTGCCAACGCCAACGGTGAGCGCGTATTTTGGCACTTTCGTCATGTCGCCATCAAAGAAACGAGAGTTTGCAATACGAGTTTCTTCGGTCAGCGTTTTGATGCGAGTGCGAGAAGCTAAAGATGATGCTGGTTCGTTAAAAGCAATATGTCCATCGTTACCTACACCACCCATAAACAGATTGATTCTGCCGTAGGATTTTATCTTTTCTTCGTAGCGGCGACATTCGGTATCAACGTCAGGCGCATTGCCGTTCAGCAAGTTAATGTTTTCGCGTGGGATATCCACGTGATTGAAGAAATTATTATACATGAAGCTATGGTAGCTTTCTGGATGCTCTTCTGGCAGGCCGATGTATTCGTCCATGTTGAACGTAACAACGTTTTTAAAGCTGATTTCGCCAGCCTTGTGCAGCTCGATCAAACGTTTGTAGGTTTGCAGAGGGGTGCCGCCGGTTGGCAGACCGAGAACAAATGGACGCTCAGCCGTTGGTTTGAACGCATTGATACGGTTAACAATATGACGGGCAGACCACAAGCCAACGTCTGCAGCATTACTTAGAGGGATAAGTCTCATAGGGCACCTTTAGTGAATATAAATCTATATTATAAACGGGGGTCCACATTGCTCTTTGCTCAGAGTATAAGGCGTAATGCTTGCTAACGACTAATGTGTGACCTAACGCCGCTTTGATTTTTCGAATGATAAAATAAGTTTTGTATGATGGCTAGCAATTAGGCATGTTTAGAGCCTCCTTTGGTGATATTTATCACAAAACTGGAGGTTTTAATTTGCGGAGAAAAATAATTTTTTTACACTCCTGATTGTAGTCCATACTGTCAACTTAATAATTAAGTCAGTTATGACGTGACCATGAGCAGTGCCAATTCGAGCAATGACGGGTCCACAAGGGGGAAATGGTGAGTATTTTAGGTTATCTGCAAAAAGTCGGCCGTGCGCTGATGGTACCGGTGGCGACGCTACCGGCTGCCGCGATATTAATGGGTGTCGGTTACTGGATCGACCCGGTAGGTTGGGGGGGCGATAATGCGTTAGCGGCCTTCTTCATCAAGTCGGGCTCTGCCATTATCGACAACATGTCAGTACTGTTTGCGATCGGTGTCGCTTACGGTATGTCAAAAGATAAAGACGGCGCTGCCGCATTAACTGGCTTTGTTGGCTTCTTGGTACTGACTACGCTGTGCTCTCCGGCCGCGGTAGCCATGATCCAGAAAATCCCTGCGGATCAGGTTCCAGCTGCATTCGGTAAGATTAACAACCAGTTCGTGGGTATCTTGGTTGGTATTATCTCTGCCGAACTGTACAACCGCTTCAGCGGCGTTGAGCTGCCGAAGGCGCTGTCCTTCTTCAGCGGCCGTCGTTTGGTGCCAATTCTGACCTCCTTCGTCATGATTCTGGTGGCGTTCATCCTGATGTACATCTGGCCGTTAATCTTTGACGGACTGGTTAACTTCGGTGAACACATTCAGAAAATGGGCTCTGTTGGCGCAGGTATCTACGCGTTCTTCAACCGCTTGCTGATCCCAGTGGGTCTGCATCACGCCTTGAACTCCGTATTCTGGTTTGACGTTGCAGGTATCAACGACATTCCTAACTTCCTGGGTGGCGCACAGTCTATCGAAGCGGGTAAAGCCGTTGTGGGTATCACTGGTCGTTATCAGGCTGGTTTCTTCCCAATCATGATGTTTGGTTTACCGGGTGCTGCGCTGGCGATTTACCACTGCGCACGTCCAGAAAACAAAGCCAAAGTGGCTGGTATCATGATGGCCGCTGCGTTTGCAGCCTTCTTCACCGGTATTACCGAACCGTTGGAATTCTCCTTCATGTTCGTGGCACCAGTACTGTATGTTCTGCATGCATTCCTGACCGGTATTTCCGTATTCATCGCAGCTTCTATGCACTGGATTGCGGGCTTCGGCTTCAGCGCCGGTCTGGTGGATATGGTGCTGTCTTCACGTAACCCGCTGGCAACTCACTGGTACATGCTGATCCCTCAGGGTCTGGTGTTCTTCGTGATTTACTACGTGGTGTTCCGTTTCACTATCACCAAATTCAACCTGCTGACTCCAGGCCGTGAACTGGCTACCGACGCTGACGAAAGCGCTGATGGTTACGATCTGGATCTGGACAATGCGAAAGGTGGTAACGAAACGGCAAATCTGGCACGCAACTACATTGCCGCTGTTGGTGGCTCTGCCAACATCACCGGTATTGATGCTTGTATCACACGTCTGCGTCTGAGCGTTAAAGACTCTGCTATCGTCAACGATAGCTTGGCTAAACGTTTGGGTGCCTCTGGTGTTATTCGCTTGAACAAACAAAGCGTGCAGGTCATCGTGGGTACACGTGCCGAAGCAATTGCGACCGCAATGCGTGGCGTGATGGCATCTGGCCCAATTGAGGCTGCCACTGCACATGCTGCTCCAGCAGCCGCTGAAGCAAAAGCACAGGCAACGCCAAACGCCGCTGCGGTAGTCAAAGCGACGCTGGTTTCTCCAATCACCGGTGAAGTGGTTGCGCTGGATCAGGTTCCTGATGAAGCGTTCGCTAGCAAAGCCGTGGGTGACGGTGTGGCGGTTCGCCCAACGGATAAAACCGTGGTTTCCCCAGCACGTGGCACTATCGTTAAGATCTTCAACACCAACCATGCGTTCTGTTTAGAAACGGATGAAGGTGCGGAAGTCGTTGTTCATATGGGCATCGACACCGTGGCGTTGAATGGTCAAGGCTTCAAACGCCTCGTTGAAGAGGGTGCAGAAGTGAAAGCGGGTCAGCCAATCCTAGAAATGGATTTGGAATATCTGAACGCCAATGCACGCTCAATGATTAGCCCAGTTGTTGTCAGCAACATCGATGATTTCGGTGGTCTGAAAGCGCTGGCGGCGGGTCATGTCGTGGCGGGTGAAACCAAGCTGTATGACATCACTGCAAAATAACTTGTCGGTGAACGGTTAACTGATTTATCAGAAACTGTTTTAAGCAAGCAGAACGGAGAAGGGGTGACCTTTCTCCGTTTTTTTGTTTTTGGCGTCCGCTGATATACAGTGTCACTTAGCAGATCTGTCATCTTTTGACATAACCATGGAAAAAACGCCGTGATAATGGCAACAAACGGTTGTTTCCCGCCACAGGTTGTAAGATCATTACTGGTTATGAGTCGCGTTTTTAGGCATAGAGGAATAGAAAATGAGTGAGGCTGAAGCCCGCCCAAGTAACTTTATCCGTCAGATCATCGATGAAGATCTGGCCTCAGGTAAACATAATTCAGTTCATACCCGTTTTCCGCCGGAGCCAAACGGCTACCTGCATATTGGCCACGCCAAATCCATTTGCCTGAACTTTGGCATTGCCAAAGACTATCAAGGCCAGTGCAATCTGCGCTTTGATGACACCAACCCGGTGAAAGAAGACATTGAATACGTTGAGTCAATTAAACGCGACGTACAGTGGCTAGGTTTTGAGTGGAGCGGCGCAGTGCGTTACTCTTCTGATTACTTCGATCAACTGCACCAGTACGCCGTAGAGCTGATTAGCAAGGGTCTGGCTTACGTTGATGAGCTTACTCCTGAACAGATCCGTGAATATCGCGGTACCCTGACTTCTCCGGGCAAAAATAGCCCGTATCGCGATCGTAGCGTTGAAGAGAACTTGGCACTGTTCGAAAAAATGCGTAACGGCGAATTTGCCGAAGGCACCGCGTGCCTGCGCGCCAAAATTGATATGGCTTCTCCGTTCATCGTGATGCGCGATCCGGTTCTGTACCGTATTAAGTTTGCTGAACATCACCAGACCGGCAACAAATGGTGCATCTATCCGATGTACGATTTCACCCACTGCATTTCCGATGCGCTGGAAGGGATCACCCATTCACTGTGTACGCTGGAATTCCAAGATAACCGCCGTCTCTACGACTGGGTTTTGGATAACATCACTATTCCAACGCATCCACGTCAGTACGAGTTTTCTCGTCTGAACCTCGAATATGCCATCATGTCTAAGCGTAAGCTGAACCAGCTGGTGACCGAGAAGATTGTGGAAGGTTGGGATGATCCACGTATGCCAACGATTTCTGGTCTGCGTCGTCGCGGATACACGGCGGCTTCTATTCGTGAATTCTGCCTGCGTATTGGCGTGACCAAGCAAGATAACAACGTTGAAATGGCGGCGTTAGAATCTTGTGTGCGTGATGACCTGAATGAAATCGCACCGCGTGCGATGGCGGTTCTGGATCCGGTTAAAGTGGTTATTGAAAACATGTCTGCGGATAGCGTAGAAATGCTGGCGATGCCAAACCATCCAAACAAGCCAGAAATGGGCAAACGCGAAGTGCCGTTTAGCAACGAAATCTATATCGATCGTGCCGATTTCCGCGAAGAAGCCAACAAACAATACAAGCGTTTGGTATTGGGCAAAGAAGTTCGTCTGCGTAATGCCTACGTGATTAAAGCCGAGCGCGTTGAGAAAGACGCTGACGGTGAAATCACTACCATTTATTGCACCTACGATGCGGATACGTTGAGCAAAGATCCTGCTGATGGTCGTAAAGTGAAAGGCGTTATTCATTGGGTATCTGCAAACCACGCAGTACCTGCTGAATTCCATCTGTACGATCGCTTGTTCAGCGTTGCCAACCCAGGCGCAGCGGAAGACTTCCTGTCTACGATCAACCCTGAGTCATTGGTTATCCGTAAAGGCTTTGTTGAACCAAGTCTTGCTGTAGCGACTTCAGAAGTCACCTATCAGTTCGAACGTGAAGGCTACTTCTGCGCTGATTGCCGCTATTCCGCGCCAGACCATTTAGTGTTTAACCGCACTGTGGGTCTGCGTGATACGTGGGCAAAAGTGGGTGCATAACCCGAGATAGTCCTCGCTAAATTGCAGTCATTAAAAAGCCGCTTACCTATTCTGTAAGTGGCTTTTTTTATACCTGTCTCCAACATTCCCCATCAGTTTTTAAATCCTAATTGTAAATAGTTTAGTAATACGATGTTATTTCTCGAAGTGCATAAACACACTCTGAATATTCGTTTCACGAATTAATTAATTGCCAGAGATTTACCTCGATATAAAAATAGTTATCCCATCAGCGTTTGTTTTCTAAGCATTTTCCTCTGAATTTACAATGCATTTATAAATATATTGCTGTTTTTAAAAGATATTTTTAGTTGCTCACAGCAAAAGTGTGTCACATGTAACAAAACATTAAAATATGTGCACTCGGTCAAGAATTGACACAATTGTTTTACTTTTCATTTGATAATTCGCGTCGCGAAAAATAGTCTAAGACGGTAGATGAGCAATTGAGTTATTTACTCTACTACGAATTAACTTTTCCCCATTTTAGGGGTTTTGCGTCCTAGACCGGTGAACGTCGAGGGTCGCGTTTTTCAAAGTCAAAGAGGATCGATTTTATGGTTACGCATCGTTTGAAGCGCAACGCGCTAACGCTCGCCATAACTGGGGTGTTGTTGGGTAGTGGTTTTTATGCAATGCCAGAAGCTAAGGCTGAAGGTTTTGTTGATGATTCAACGCTGACGGGTGGTGTTTACTACTGGCAACGTGAGCGTGACCGTAAAGATGTCACCACTGGAAACTACGAAACCAACCTTAATCATTCCACGTGGAACGCCAACCTAGATTTCTCATCCGGCTATGCAGCCGACATGTTTGGTATTGATGTTGCCGCATTTACCGCAATCGAAATGGCAGAGAACCATGATAGCGGACATCCAAACGAAATTGCTTTCTCCTCGAAAAACAAAGGCTACGACGAAGACTACTCGGGCGATAAGAGTGGCATAAGCCTGTACAAAGCTGCTGCGAAATTTAAGTACGGCCCTGTCTGGGCGCGTGCTGGCTACATTCAGCCAACAGGCCAAACTTTACTGGCACCACACTGGAGCTTTATGCCTGGTACCTATCAAGGTGCTGAGGCCGGTGCAAACTTTGACTACGGTGATGCGGGTGCGCTGAGCTTCTCCTACATGTGGACCGACAAATATAAAGCACCATGGCATACCGAAGTTGACGGTTTCTATCAAAACGACAAAAAAACCGGCGTTTCTTATCTGCACTCATTAGGCGCCAAGTATGACTTCAAAAATGATTTCATACTGGAAGCGGCCTTTGGTCAGGCTGAAGGCTATGTCGATCAATACTTTGCTAAAGGCTCCTACAAGTTTGATGTCGCGGGTAATCCGATGACAACTAGCTACCAATTCTATGGCACGCGTGACCGCGTACATGACGGTGGCGTGAACGATCTTTACGACGGCACCGCATGGTTGCAGGCGCTGACTCTGGGCTACAAAGTTGGACAGTTCGACTTCCGCTTGGAAGGTACTTACGTCAAAGCTGAAGGTAATCAGGGTTACTTCTTACAGCGTATGACTCCAACCTACGCCTCTTCAAACGGACGTTTGGATATTTGGTGGGATAACCGCTCTGACTTTAACGCCAACGGCGAAAAAGCCATTTTCGGCGGCGTGATGTATGACCTGAGCAAGTGGGATATGCCTGGCTTCGCTATCGGTGGTTCTTATGTCTACGCATGGGATGCTAAACCAAGCACCGATCCTCAGTACGATCAAAGCCAGCGCGTGAAAGAAAGCGCCTACAGTCTGGATGCGATGTACACCATTCAGGACGGCCGTGCGAAAGGCACGCTGTTCAAACTGCACTTCACTCAGTACGACAACCATTCAGACAACCCAAGCTGGGGCGGCGGTTACGGCAACATGTTCCAAGACGAACGTGATGTTAAGTTCATCGTTATCGCACCGTTCACCATTTTCTAAGCCAAAGACTCGGCATGTTGAGCTAAACATGCCGAGTCACTTTGACGAGATAAAAACATGAAAAAAATTCTATTGGTTGTCGCTGCCGTTGTTGGGCTAAGTGCCTGTGTACAGCAATCTACTGCCCCTCAAGAAGATGCAAAATTAAAACAAGCCTACAGCAACTGCATTAATACCGCTGAAGGCAACCCAGATAAAATCTCAGCCTGCCAATCAGTGCTGGACGTGTTGAAGCAAAGTAAGACGCATCAGGCCTTTGCCGAAAAGGAAAGCGTGCGCGTATTTGATTACCAAAACTGTATTCAGGCGGCTAAAACCGGTGCTGGAGATAACTACCAGCAGGCCTGTGGCAAAGTTTGGCAGGAAATTCGCAGCAACAATAACTGATTAAGGATGGGGCTTTAGGATGAGCAAATTTAAATTAAACACGTTGGCCGTTGCCGTTTCTGCACTGGGCATGCTCGGATTTTCCGCAGCAAGTCAGGCAGATCAGCAAATCGTTGACCAACTGAGTCAGCTAAAAGTTAACGTGAAAGTCACCGATAACCGTGCGGCAGAGAATGGCGTAGATTGTGCCGCGCTGGGTGCTGATTGGGCGTCGTGTAATCAATCCGTTATTACGTTAACCAGCGATAGCGATATTAAAGGCAACGACTGGGCGATCTATTTCCATAACCCACGTCAGGTTCTAGACGTGAAAAGCGAACAGTTCAAAATTACGTTTGTGACCGGTGACCTACACAAAATTGAACCTACCGATAAATTTAAAGGGTTTACTGCCGGTCAATCGGTGGAAATTCCTCTGATTGGTGAATACTGGCAGTTGTTTGAAAGTGACATTATGCCGCGTTGGTACGTCACTTCTCAGGATGCTAAGCCTAAAGTGATTGCCAGCACCGATACGGAAGATTTGCGCCAGTTTGTGACGCCGTTTGCGGGCGATCTGTGGAAGCGTACCAAAGACGACAAAAATGTTCTGATGGTGCCTGAAACCCGCTTCGACAAAAACGCCGATGTGAAAGAACTGCCAGCGCAGAGCCTGCGTGGCCAAATTATGCCAACGCCGATGGAAGTAAAAATCCATCAGCAGGACGTTGACCTCAGCAAAGGCGTCGCGCTGGATCTTACCGTTCTGAACAACGCCACGGCAGAAGCCGCGCAGCAGCGTTTCGCCTTGTTAGGTGTGAAAAGCGATGCCAAAGGCTACCCAATCAAAACGGCGATTGCGGTTAATAACTTCAAAGGCGATTTAGCGGTTCCAGGGGCTTACGAGCTGATGATTGGGCCGAAGGGCGCAGAAGTTATTGGTTACGATCAGGCTGGCGTATTCTACGGCTTACAGTCCATTCTTTCGCTGGTGCCAAGCGATGGCAGCATGAAGATTGCAACCTTAGATGCGAAAGACGCGCCGCGTTTCCAATACCGTGGCATTTTCTTGGACATCGGGCGTAACTTCCATTCCAAAGAAGCGGTACACCGTCTGCTAGATCAGATGGCGGCGTATAAGATGAACAAATTCCACTTCCATCTGACCGACGATGAAGGCTGGCGTATTGAGATCCCCGGTCTGCCAGAGCTTATCGATGTGGGCTCAAAACGCTGTCACGACCTGAGCGAAAAAGAGTGCCTGCTACCACAGCTAGGTTCTGGGCCTGATGCTAACAATAATGGCACTGGCCATCTGACCCGCGCCGAATATATCGATATCGTGAAATATGCTCAGGCGCGTCAGATTGAAGTGATCCCTGAAATCGATATGCCTGCGCATGCGCGTGCCGCTGTGATTTCAATGGAAGCGCGTTATGACAAACTGAAAGCCGCTGGTGACGAGAAGGGCGCTAACGAATTCCGTTTGGTTGATCCAACGGATACGTCAAACACCACGTCTGTGCAGTTCTACGATCGTAAGAGCTATTTGAACCCATGCTTAGATTCTTCTAAGCGCTTTGTCGATAAAGTGATTGGCGAAGTAGCGCAGATGCACAAAGAGGCGGGGCAGCCGTTAACCACGTGGCACTTCGGCGGTGATGAAGCTAAAAACATCCGCTTAGGGCCGGGTTATCAGGATAAGAATGGCAAGATTGAGCCGGGTAAAGGCATTATCGATCAAAGCAAAGAAGATAAACCATGGGCGCAGTCTCAGGTTTGTCAGACCCTAATCAAGAGCGGCAAAGTGGAAGATATGGAACATCTCCCAAGCCACTTTGCGATTGAAGTTAGCCAGATCGTCAATAAGCACGGCATTGAAAAAATGCAGGCGTGGCAGGATGGTCTGAAAGATGCCAAAGATGCGAAGGCATTTGCCACCAAGCGCGTGGGCGTCAACTTCTGGGATACGCTCTATTGGGGCGGTTTTGATACCGTCAACGACTGGGCGAACAAAGGCTACGAAGTAACGGTTTCTAACCCAGACTACGTCTACATGGATTTCCCGTATGAGGTGAATCCACAGGAAAATGGCTACTACTGGGGAACTCGCTTTAACGATGAGCGTAAGATCTTCAGCTTCGCGCCAGACAACATGCCACAGAACGCGGAAACTTCCGTAGACCGTGACGGCAATTTCTTTACCGCGAAAAGCGATAAGCCATGGCCGGGCGTTTATGGACTCTCAGCGCAGCTGTGGAGTGAAACTACGCGCACTGACGAAATGATGGAGTATAAAATCTATCCTCGCGTTATGACGGTGGCGGAGCGTGGATGGCATCGCGCGGGCTGGGAGCAGGACTACAAAGCGGGCCGCGAATATAAAGGCGGTGAAACCAATCTGGTAGATAAAAAATCTCTGCTGAGCGATTGGCAGCGCTTTGCAAACCTGATGGGGCAGCGTGAGCTGGCGAAAATGGATAAAGCCGGTGTGGAATATCGCCTGCCGGTTCCTGGGGCAAAAGTCGTGGGCGGGAAATTGGAAGCCAACATTGCGCTGCCAGGGCTGGGGATTGAATACTCCGTAGACGGCGGCAAGCAGTGGCAGCGTTATGATGCTAAAGCTCAACCGACCGTTTCTGGTGACGTTCAAATTCGTTCAGTGAGCCCAGATGGTAAACGCTATAGCCGCGTAGAACCGGTACAGGCGTGATATCCAAATAGGTAAGTTCGGTATTTCCTGCCCCGGTGGGGTAGGGAATAGCGCAATAACGTATTAATGCAGTGGTTCTTAATACCGTTTCATCATCATTATTGTTGCTATGGTATCTGCCGAAGCCATATGAGTGATTTAGTTGTGAGTTGCTTAGCCCCCTGCCTGAGGGGCTTTTTTTTGTCTGTTTTTTGCCGAGAAAACGGATTCTTTGGATTTCAGGCAATAAAAAAGCGACCCTCAGGTCGCCTCATTTACACTCGCGTGTTTTTACTCTCTGCCATCGTGCAGACTTTCGTCTTCGCGGCAATCACCCTCAGCGCAGTGACCATACAGGTACAGGCTGTGGTTGGTCAGCTGGATACCATATTTTTTAGCAATTTCGTGCTGACGTTTTTCGATGGAATCGTCGCTAAACTCGATCACTTTACCGCAGTCTAAGCAGATCAGATGATCATGGTGATGCTGTTGGGTCAGTTCAAATACAGATTTTCCGCCTTCAAAATTGTGACGAGTCACAATTCCAGCCTCGTCGAACTGGTTCAGTACACGGTAAACGGTGGCTAAGCCGATTTCTTCACCCATATCGATCAGCTTCTTATACAGGTCTTCTGCGCTGACGTGATGGCAAGTTGGATCTTGCAGAACTTCCAGAATCTTAAGACGCGGAAGCGTGACTTTAAGTCCAGCCTTCTTTAAAGGAGTGTTGTTATCTGTCATTCGGATTCTGTCCCGTTACTTAGCTCGAAGACGTTTAGGATAGCCTGCATTTGCTGCCAGCGTTGCCCTAATTGTCACCGAACTGAAAATATAATTGAGATTCATTATAAAGCTGATGGCGGTAAATGGAAACCGCAGTGTGTTAACAACTTGGACGGAACTACAGGGTGGAAATAAAACGTAACACACTGACAAATATGTAACTCTGCTGGTGGCGGGGGCTAGAGCGAGAAAAATGAGTTACATAGATGTTGCAAATTGCTTTCGCCAATCGCTGAAATACCCGCTGGCTTATGCAGTCAGCGGGTTCAATTTCATGTTAGCCAGCCAGTTCAGCCAAGCTCATCTCTTCGGAGATTTGTTTCACCCACGCATCAACACGCGTTGCGGTGAGTTCAGGCTGGCGATCTTCGTCAATAGCCAAACCAACGAAGGTTTTGTCATCAACCAGCGCTTTAGACGCTTCAAAATGGTAACCCGCAGTTGGCCAGTGACCAACGATGGTCGCGCCGCGTGGCTCGATCAAATCACGGATGGTGCCCATTGCGTCGCAGAAGTACTCTGCATAGTCTTCTTGGTCGCCGCAGCCAAACAGAGCAACCAGTTTACCGTTGAAGTCGATCTCTTCCAGAGAAGGGAAGAAATCATCCCAGTCACACTGAGCTTCGCCGTAATACCATGTTGGGATGCCAAGCAGAAGAATATCGAATGCTTCGATGTCTTCTTTGCTGCTTTTGGCAATGTCATGAACTTCAGCAACGTCTTTTCCGAGTTGCTTTTGGATCATCTTAGCGATGTTTTCCGTGTTGCCCGTGTCGCTGCCAAAGAAAATGCCTACGATTGCCATGTCGCGTTTATACCTTTTATATCAAATAATTAAACTAGAATCTTGAGAAAGACCAGTACGTACTTTACGCACTATAGCACTTTAAACCGTATCGATTTGTCGTCATTGTGTGCTGGTGGCGTTAAGATTTTAAAATCTGATTGAGTAAAATTTGTTCAATCAATTCACTGCGGCTAATGTTTTGTTCTTGAGCCAAACGATTCAGCATTTCAACCGCTTCTTCGTTAATTTTTAGCTCGACGCGACGCAGTCCTTTCACTTTATCGCGGCGCAGTTGGTTGCGTTTGTTAATTCTTAGCTGTTCATCCCGAGATAACGGGTTGGTTTTCGGGCGACCCGGACGACGTTCATCTGCGAACAGATCCAGAGTCGTGCGGTCCGTTTGTTCTTTGGCCATATCAGGTAGCGGTACTACAAGGAGAATTTTGAATCTGCGTAACGAATCAGATCATGATTAACATACTAGGGCCATTCACCCTTTACCGGCACTATCCTTGAACAGCAAAACTGCCTGCCAGAATAATAGCGCGCCATAATACCCTAGCGCCCCCAGCCGCGACAATCCTTAATCTTACTTACCTCACTGATGAATGGTGTTTTTTTCTACAGTGAGGCGGCGGTGAGGCTGAAGTTTGGGTTAAGTTAGGTCGTGAAGACGACAAATTAAGTGGTTTGGCTTATTCATCGCTGTCGAGAAAACGATGCAGCGTGCGTAGCACCAGCTCGGGTTTTTCCGCATGCAGCCAGTGGCCCGTACCGGCAATCACGTGAGCTCTGGCATGGGGAAACTGGCGAGCAATGGCTGCGCGATGAATATCTTGAATATAGGGCGATGAGCCACCTTTGATAAACATCGCAGGGCCTTGGTAAGGCGTGACTTCTTGCCAGCCGACGATATTTTCGTATTGATCCCACAGCACCGGCACGTTAAATAGCCACTCGCCATCCTGAAAAGACTTCAGCAAAAACTGTATCACGCCTTCTTCGTTGATATAGCCGCGCATGATTTCAGCGGCCTCTTGGCGGCGCGCCACCTGTGCCTCCGTCACCGCGTTGATGGCAGCAAAAATCGTATCGTGACGACGAACCTGATAATCAACGGGCGCAATGTCCAGCAAGGCAAGGCGACGAATACGTTCGGGAGCAAGCGCGGCCAGCGTCATGGCGGCTTTTCCACCCATTGAGTGCCCAATGACATCCAACTGTGACAAAGAAAGATCGTCAATCAGCGCCAGTAAATCCTCGGCCATCGCGGCATAATCCATGCGCTCTGAGCGCGGTGAGTGCCCGTGATTGCGCATATCAACCTGAATCACACGGCGATCGTTGCGCAAATCTCGGCCTAATATGCCAAGATTATCCAAACTGCCGAATAAGCCGTGGATCAGTAATGCCGGTGGAAACAGGGCTTGTTGAGCCGGAATATGTTCGCGGTAGTTGAGTTTCATATCGTTAAGTCTATTCGTTGCGTCTATTCGCATGAACCCATGCGCTAAACATGCGGCAAGAGAGAGTGCGAAGAATCTTATGTTGTAACAAATAGGTTACCACGACTAAGCATGATTGTTAGTCACCGAGTGTTATCCAGCAAAAATTAAGGGTATTCTTTCCATAAGTTTGGGAAAAAACTCACTGAATTGATCAGAGCATCGGGTTTACGCTATCCGCATGAGGCGTTTGACTTTATAATCCTGCTGATTAAGTCGTAAACCTGTATTGGATAATGATGAAAACTATTGAAGTCGACGAGGAGCTGTACCGCTACATTGCAAGCCACACGCAAAGTATCGGTGAGAGTGCTTCTGACATATTGCGCCGCCTGCTGAAAGTCTCTGAACATAAAGCGACTGCTGCTCCGGCTGTGACGCCTGCCGTCATCGCTGCGCCAGTGGCTGCTCCGGTGTCTACCCGTCCGGTAGACCGCGTTCGTACCATGCGTGAGCTGTTGCTGTCTGATGAATATGCAGAGCAGAACAAAGCGGTAAACCGCTTCATGCTGGTACTTTCAACGCTTTACTCTATTGATAACCAAGGATTCGCTGCGGCAACGGAATCCTTGCATGGCCGCACGCGTGTCTATTTCGCAGGCGATCAGCAAACGCTGCTGCAAAACGGCACGCATACCAAGCCTAAACATGTTGCGGGCACGCCTTACTGGGTGATCACCAACACCAACACCGATCGCAAGCGCAGCATGATTGAACACATCATGCAGGCGATGCAGTTCCCAGCCGAACTGATTGAAAAAGTTTGCGGGACCATCTAATTCAAGAACTGCCTAATCGCAAGTATTAGCTGCGCGATTAGGCACTCAACCATATAAGCGTAATAGCGTAGGGAGTAGTGACCATGGCAAATCACCCCCGTGCCGGGCAGCCTGCCCAGCAGAGCGATTTGATTAACGTGGCTCAACTGGTTTCTCAATACTATGTATTGACGCCGGAAGTGGGTAACACGTCGCATGCGGTAAAATTCGGGACTTCTGGTCACCGTGGCAGCGCTCAGCGCCATAGCTTTAACGAAGCGCACATTTTAGCTATTGCGCAGGCAATTGTTGAAGTGCGTAAAGCGAATGGCATCGAAGGTCCGTGTATCGTGGGTAAAGATACCCATGGTTTATCTGAACCTGCGTTTATCAGCGTGCTGGAAGTTCTGACGGCAAACGGCGTGGATGTCGTGGTACAGCAGGATAACGGTTTCACGCCAACACCTGCGGTTTCTCACGCTATTCTGACTCACAACAGCAACAAGAATGCGGCATTGGCTGACGGTATCGTCATTACGCCTTCGCATAACCCGCCTGAAGACGGTGGTATCAAATACAATCCGCCAAATGGTGGACCGGCAGATACCGACCTCACCAAGGTGATTGAGCAGCGCGCCAATGAACTGTTAAGCCTTAACTTGCAGGGCGTGAAGCGCCAAACACTCGACGCAGCGTGGAAAAGCGGCTTGGTGCATGCCAAAGATCTGGTGCAGCCTTACATTGAAGGTTTGGTTGATATCGTTGATATGCCAGCCATTCAGCGCTCAGGCCTGCATTTAGGCGTCGATCCATTAGGCGGTTCCGGCATCGAATACTGGCAGCGAATTGGTGAGCATTACAAACTTGATCTGACCTTGGTGAACGATCACGTCGATCCGTCATTCCGCTTCATGCATTTAGATCACGATGGCGTGATCCGTATGGACTGCTCATCGGAAAGCGCTATGGCGGGCTTGCTGGCGCTGCGCGATCAGTTTGATTTAGCGTTCGCTAACGACCCAGACTACGATCGCCACGGTATTGTTACGCCTTCAGGCCTGATGAATCCGAATCACTACTTAGCGGTTGCTATCAATTATCTGTTCCAGCATCGCCCTCAGTGGGGCGCTGATGTTGCCGTAGGTAAAACGCTGGTATCCAGCGCCATGATTGACCGCGTTGTAAATGATTTAGGCCGCAAGCTGGTGGAAGTTCCTGTCGGCTTTAAATGGTTTGTTGATGGTCTGTTTGACGGCAGCTTTGGTTTTGGTGGCGAAGAAAGCGCGGGTGCTTCCTTCCTGCGCTTTAACGGTACGCCGTGGTCAACGGATAAAGACGGCATCATTATGTGCCTGCTTGCCGCTGAGATCACCGCGGTAACCGGCGAAAACCCACAGCAGCATTACAATAAGCTGGCTGAACGTTTTGGTGCGCCAAGCTATAACCGCATTCAGGCACCGGCTACGCATGCGCAGAAAGATGCACTGTCGAAGCTCTCTCCTGAGATGGTTAAAGCGGACAAACTGGCGGGCGATCCGATTACCGCGCGTTTGACTAAAGCACCGGGCAACAACGCGTCTATCGGCGGGCTGAAAGTGATGACTGACAACGGCTGGTTTGCCGCACGTCCGTCTGGCACAGAAGAAGCCTACAAAATTTACTGCGAAAGTTTCTTGGGTGCTGAGCATCGCCAGCGAATCGAGAAAGAAGCGGTGGATATTGTGAGTGCCGTGCTCGCTAGCGCCAAATAAGCTCTTCAGAAATTCTAAAAAGCGCCTTTAACGGCGCTTTTTTTATGTCTCCGATTTGCCGGTAAATAGCGGTGACGTTTTCAATATAAAAAAACGCCCGATGAGATTCATCGGGCGTTTTATCAGGCTGAAAAATATCAGCCTATCGAGGACGACTCAGGGAAATAAACTATTTCACCTGATGGTCAACAGGGTGGCTATGTTCGATATCTTCACCGCCTTTATTAAAGCGACGACGAACAACCACAAAGAACATCGGTACGAAGAAGATAGCCAGAATGGTTGCTGTAACCATACCGCCCATTACGCCTGTACCTACCGCATTCTGTGCGCCAGAACCTGCACCCGTACTGATAGCCAATGGCAGAACACCCAGCATAAATGCCAGAGACGTCATCAAGATTGGACGTAGACGCATGCGTACCGCTTCTAACGTCGCTTCAATCAGCCCTTTACCTTCTTTATCCATCAAGTCTTTAGCAAACTCGACGATAAGTATGGCGTTCTTGGCCGAAAGCCCGATGGTCGTCAACAAGCCTACCTGGAAGTAAACGTCGTTGTTCATACCACGCATCGTTGCTACCAACAGTGCACCGATAACGCCCAATGGAACGACGAGCATAACGGAGAACGGAATTGACCAGCTTTCATACAATGCTGCCAGACACAGGAAGACCACGATGAGCGAGATGGCATACAGCGCCGGAGCCTGGTTACCTGATAGACGTTCCTGATAGGACATTCCTGTCCAGTCAAAACCGATACCGGTAGGCAGCTTGGTGACCAAATCTTCCATCAGAGCCATGGCTTCACCGGTACTTTTACCCGATGCAGCTTCCCCAAGGATTTCCATGGATGGCAGGCCGTTATAACGTTCCAGACGCGGAGAACCATATTCCCATTTTGATGATGAGAACGCTGAGAACGGTACCATTTGTCCTGCATCACCACGGACGTAGTAGTTATTGATATCGTTCGGCAGCATACGATATGGCGCATCAGCCTGTACGTAAACTTTCTTCACACGACCACGGTCGATGAAGTCGTTCACATAAGTACCACCCAGCGCGGTAGACAGCGTTTGGTTGATGTCTGAAATCGAAACGCCTAACGCCTGTGCTTTTTCCTGATCGACGATGATCTTGAACTGCGGCGTATCTTCCAAACCGTTTGGACGTACACGAACCACGGTGTCGGGATGCTGTGCGGCCATGCCTAACAGCTGATTACGCGCTTCGGTCAGTTTTTCGTGGCCAAGGCCAGCCTGATCGATAAGTTCAAAGTCAAAGCCGGTTGCCGTACCCAGTTCGATAATCGCTGGCAGGTTGAATGGGAACACCAAGCCATCTTTAATCTTACTGAATGCGCCAGTTGCACGGGCGATAATGGCCGGAACCTTATTATCGGCACCGGTACGCTCATCCCAAGGTTTCAAGCTGACGAAGGCCAAGCCGTTGTTCTGGCCTTGACCGCTGAAGCCGAAGCCGCTGACGGTAAAGACGGATTGAACGTTAGCTTTTTCTTTATCCAAGAAGTAATCAGTGACTTCTGCCAGAACCTTGTTGGTACGTTCTTGCGTTGCACCAGCCGGTAACTGAACCATGGTCAGAGCAATACCCTGATCTTCATCCGGTAAGAATGACGTTGGCATACGGACAAACAGCAGGCCCATACCGACAACGATAATCAGGTAAATCAGCAGATAACGACCGGTACCACGCAGAATGCCCGCAACGGAATTCGTATAGTGCTCGGTGCTCTTATCGAACATGTTGTTAAACCAACCAAAGAAGCCGGTGGTTTTACCGTGGCCGCCTTTTTCGATCGGTTTGAGCATGGTGGCACACAGAGCCGGTGTCAGGATCATCGCCACCAGTACTGACAGCACCATCGCGGAAACGATAGTGATGGAGAACTGACGGTAAATCGCACCGGTTGAGCCACCGAAGAATGCCATTGGGATAAATACTGCGGACAGTACCATCGCAATCCCCACCAAGGCGCCCTGAATCTGCTCCATGGATTTACGCGTTGCTTCTTTTGGTGGTAGGCCCTCTTCGGCCATAACACGCTCAACGTTTTCCACCACAACGATGGCGTCATCCACCAAGAGGCCTATCGCAAGCACCATACCAAACATGGTTAGGGTGTTTATCGAATAGCCAAAGGCCGATAGCACAGCAAAGGTCCCTAACAGAACCACCGGAACCGCGATGGTTGGGATCAGGGTTGCACGAATGTTCTGCAAGAACAGATACATAACCAAGAACACCAGCACGATAGCTTCCAGCAACGTTTTCACAACTTCGTTGATGGAAATCTTAACGAACGGCGTGGTGTCGTATGGATAAACAACCTTCATGCTGGCAGGGAAGAAGGGCTGTAACTTAGCCAGCTCTTTTTTGACCCCTTCAGCGGCATCCAATGCGTTAGCGCCGGTTGCCAGTTTAATCCCCAGACCTGCGGCAGGTTTGCCGTTAAAGCGAGCGATAACGTTATAGTTTTCGCCGCCTAGCTCAATCTTGGCTACGTCACGCAGCAGCACGCGAGAACCGTCGGTTTGAACCTTCATCAGGATCTTGCCGAATTCTTCCGGTGTCTGTAAGCGCGTTTGCGCAATGATTGAGGCGTTCAACTGCTGCCCAGGAACCGGAGGAGCGCCACCCAATTGGCCAGCTGCAATCTGGTTGTTCTGGATTTTGATCTGGTTGATCACGTCCAGAGGAGTCATCTGGTAGTTGTTCAGCTTATTTGGGTCTAACCAGATACGCATCGCGTACTGGGCACCAAACAGCTGCACGTCACCAATCCCTTCGGAACGGCTGATCGGATCTTTAATGTTGGAAGCCACGTAGTCGGCGATATCATCCTGAGACATGCTTCCGTCTTCAGAAATAAAGCCAGCAACCATCAGGAAGCTACTACTGGATTTCTCAACGCTGATCCCTTGCTGCTGAACTTCTTGCGGCAGCAACGGCGTTGCTAGCTGCAATTTGTTCTGCACCTGAACCTGTGCGATATCCGGGTCAGTACCAGACTGGAAGGTAAGCGTGATCGACACGCTACCCGATGAGTCGCTGGTTGAGGACATGTACATCAGATTATCGATACCGTTCATGTTCTGTTCGATAATCTGTGTGACCGTGTCCTGCACCGTTTGCGCATCAGCACCAGGGTAGACTGCGGAGATCGACACCGCCGGCGGGGCAATCGTTGGATATTGCGCCACCGGTAGTTTCATAATCGCTAGCGTACCGGCCAGCATGATTATGATGGCGATAACCCAGGCGAATATAGGTCGATCTATAAAAAACTTAGCCATGAATTACTGGCTCCTTTTTATCAATGTATCAGCAACGAGCATCACTTAAGACTTCTTCGGTTCGCTAGCCGCTGCATCTTTTGTTGAAGCGTTCCCTGCAGAAGCTTCTTCTACTTTCACTTGCACGCCTGGACGAACTTTCTGCAAGCCAGTCACAATCACTTTGTCACCGGATTTCAGACCATCAGTCACCAACCATTTGTCACCGATGGCTTGCGCTGCGGTTACGGTACGGTTTTCAACTTTGTTGTCAGCACCGACTAACATGACGGTTGCTTCACCGCGAGGATTACGGGTGACGCCTTGCTGAGGAACGAGCAACGCATTGTTTTTGATACCTTCATCCAGACGAGCGCGCACAAACATGCCAGGCAACAAATCGCCTTTAGGATTCGGGAACACGGCGCGAATAGTGATTGAGCCCGTGCTTTCATCAACGGTGACGTCAGAAAACTCCAGAGAGCCTTTCTGTGCGTAGACCTGACCATTTTCCAATACCAGTTCAGCCTTAGCCTTACCGCCTTCCTGTTCTAAAGTACCGTTAGCCAGCTCTTCTTTTAAACGCAGGAAGTCGTTGCTTGACTGAGTGACGTCGACATAAATCGGGTCAAGTTGCTGAACGGTTGCCAGCGCATTAGCCTGATTTGAAGTCACCAAAGCACCCTCGGTCACGCTGGATTTACCAATACGACCGCTGATTGGTGAAGTCACTTTGGTATACGCCAGATTGATACGTGCAGTTTCTACTGCGGCTTTTGCAGCGGTAACGGCTGCATCGGCCTGACGCGCATCGGCAACAGCTGTATCGTATTCTTGCTGACTGATGTACTTAGTACCGACTAATGTCTTATAGCGATTTACTGTCAGGTGAGCGATGTTTGCAGCGGCTTCAGCTTTAGCCAAATCGCCACGCGCGCTGTCATAAGCGGCCTGATAAGTTGCTGGATCGATTTGATACAGGGAAGAACCGGCCTTAATGTCGCTGCCTTCCACGAAGTTACGCTTAAGGATGATGCCGCCAACCTGTGGGCGAACTTCTGCGATGCGATATGCAGATGTACGTCCAGGAAGCTCAGTGGTGACGTTCAACGGCTCAGCTTTCAGCGTCACAACACCCACCTCAGGTGCGCTTTGCTGACCTTTTTGCTCGTTTTCGTCGTTACATCCTGTAAGAAGTAAACTACCAGAAAACATTAGCGCGGCCGCCAGAGGCGTTAACCCTCTGTTTTTATTCATAGATAACCTCAAGAGTTCGATTGTTAAATGGGTATTGATTCATTTGTGAAAACCCATTGCTGCGCTAATTAAAACTGCATGTTATGGTACATACATTCATGAATGTATGTAAATCAAAGCACATTAAAAATATAACGCCATGGCACGAAAAACCAAAGAGCAAGCTCAAGCAACCCGACTGCAAATACTTGAAGCGGCAGTATGTGAGTTTTCCGCACGCGGTGTGTCCGCTACCTCGCTAACGGATATTGCCAACGCGGCTGGTGTAACGCGTGGCGCGATTTATTGGCACTTTAAAAATAAAGTAGACCTTTTTAATGAAGTCTGGAACCTGACCGAATCAAAAGTCAGTGACTTAGAGATAGAGTATCAAGCAAAGTATCCAGATAATCCACTTAGGATTTTACGCGAAATCCTAATTTACATCTTGGTCGCAACCGTGGACGACCCACGCCGTAAAGCGTTGATGGAAATTATATTTCATAAATGCGAATTTGTCGGCGAGATGCGTTCTTTAGCTGATATTCGCAAGATTTTGTACCTCGAAAATTTTGAGCGCATTGAAAATGTGCTACGTAACTGTATTGAGTGTCAACAGTTGCCCGCTGAACTTAACACTCGGCGCACAGCGGTAATGATGCGCTCGTATATAACAGGTATAATGGAAAGCTGGTTATTTTTGCCAGAAAGCTTTGATTTAAAAGCAGAAGCTTCATTTATGGTCGACAGCTTTATCGACATGATCAAGTACAGCGAACATCTCCTGCATGGCGCTGTTAGCATGCCGTTTGAAGCGCCGGCATGTGCGGTGGCGATGACGCCGCTTAACAGAGGGAAATCCTGATGCAGAAAATTGTTTTGATCGCCAATGGGGCCGGTTATGGCCAAGAATCGTTGTTTAATGCGCTGCGCTTGGCTATTGCGATGAAAGAACAGCAGGGCGAGATCGCGCTGAAAATCTTTTTGATGTCTGATGCCGTCACATCGGGTTTAGCCGGACAGAAGCCGCATGAGGGCTATAATCTCCAGCAGATGATTGAAATTCTGACCGCTCAGCAGGTGCCTTTTAAACTGTGTAAAACCTGCGCCGATGGTCGTGGAATCAGTACGTTACCTTTGATTGATGGCGTTGAGATTGGCACGCTGGTTGAGCTGGCCCAGTGGACGCTAGCCGCAGATAAGGTGCTTACGTTCTAATTTTATATTGAACCGTCATGGGGACGATAGGGGTTAATTCCCACATAAATATCGTCCTTATTTATTGTACAAAAAATAGATTTCATTTTCGGTCTTTGCCTATTCATTGTCTTAATATCTTCGTGCTACGCTAATCTACTCTTCCCGTTAAACGATCTCTTTCCATGATGGCTGGCTGCATTACGTTACGCTCTGTTCAATTAACTCGGCGCGCACAGTTTTATTTAATTTCACTAATTATTAGCGTGCTTATCTTATTGGTTCCTGATTATGCTTTAGCGCTGAGTGGCGATATATCGACGCGGGCTGAAGTACAGAATCAGTTAGATTCTTTAGGTAAACAGAAATCTTTGTCGCCGGGAGAAAAGCTCTCGCAGCAGGATTTGATGAAAACGCTCGAGTACCTCGACGGTATCGATCGTATCAAGCAAGAAAGCCAGCAGCTCAAACAGCAGATCCAGCAGGCTCCACTCAAGCTAAATCAGGCACTCAGTGGGTTAGAATCTATTCAGCAAGCCGATAGCGAAGCCGTTACGCGTTCGTCGCTGTCGACGCTTTCTCTGCGCCAGCTAGAAAACAGAATGGGCAGCACGCTGGATGATCTGCAAAGCGCGCAGGAAGATTTAGCGAATTTTAATAGTCAGCTTATTTCCCTACAGACCCAGCCAGAGCGTGCGCAAAGCAGCATGATGGCGACGTCACAGCAGATTCAGCAAATCCGAAACGCGCTATCCGATCCCAGCAATATGCGTCCAACGCAGCAAAATATGCTGAATACGCAGATGGCGATGCTGAATATGTCACTCGACTACCAGCGCCAAAGCTTATCGGCTAATACCGCGTTACAAGACTCGCTGCAAAAGCAGCGTGACTATGCCAATGCCCGAATCAATCAGTTAGAGCACATGGTTCAACTGGTTCGCGAGGTAGAAAACGGCAAGCGGTTAACGCAGTCTGAAAAGACGGCGCAGGAAGCGCAAAATCCCGATGATGCGACTCAAGATATTCAGCAGGATCCTATTATTGGGCGTGAACTCGATATTAACCGCCAATTGAGTAAGCGGTTAATTGAAGCGACTGAAGGCGTGAACACGCTGGTTCAGGAAAATATCCGCATCAAAAACTGGCTAGATCGCTCTCTACAGGCAGAGCGTAATTTGAAAGAGCAGATAACGGTGCTGAAGGGCAGCTTGCTGCTGTCGCGCATTCTCTACCAGCAGCAACAAAATCTGCCTACGGAAAAACTGACCAACGATGTTGCTACGCAGATTGCCGATCTCCGTTTGGAACAGTTCGACATCAACGAAAAGCGAGATGCGCTGTTCCAAGGAACGGATTACGTCACTCAGTTGCTGAGCCAAAATAAGGATAAGCCGTCTGATGATGTGGTTAGCGCGCTCGAAGATATTGTTGATGCTCGCCGTGAACTGCTGGATCAGCTCAATAAGCAGCTCGGCAGCCAGTTAACCCTAGCCATTAGCCTGCAAATCAATCAGCAACAGCTGCTGAGCGTAAATGAATACCTTCAGCATACGCTGACTCAGCAAATTTTCTGGGTGAGCAGTAATAAGCCCATGAACCTCAATTGGTTTATGGATCTTCCTAATGCGTTAAAAGTTCAGGCCCAATCCCTGCACTTCGATCTCAAGCCGGGAGCGCTGGCGGAAGGCGCTCTGAGCTCCATGTTCGTTTTCATTCCCTTGCTGATCCTCTTTGGCCTTTTCCGTTGGCGCTATCGTCGAATTAATGAGCTTCTGGAAAAGCTTGGTAACGAAGTCGGCCAGTTGAAACGGGACACACAGCTGCATACGCCAAAAGCCATCGGGCTGCTGATGGTGAAAGGATTACCCGGTACGCTATTGATACTGGCGGTGGGTTTTTGGTTCTATCGCTCAGATATTAGTATTAATAATTTTATGTGGGCGCTGTCGTTGCAGTTTGCCATGTTCTGGATGGTTATCAGCACAACATATCGCCTTTTAGCGCCGGAAGGCGTGTCGGAAAAACATTTTAATCTCTCTCCGCTGCTGTGCGCGCACTATCGCCGCGTAACACGTCGAGTTGGGGTAACGTTAATTCCGCTGATTTTCTGGTGTGTATTGGGTGAAAAAGCACCGTTGCGTCTGAGTGAAGATGTGATTGGTCAAGTTGCGGTGCTCATCACCCTAGCGCTGATTACCGCTTTTGTTTTCCCCATTTGCCGCGACGCATGGCGGGAGAAAAACTCTCACACAGTACGACTCATCATGGTGACGTTATTAGCCATGACGCCGCTGGTGCTGATGGTTCTTACCGCGTTCGGCTACCTCTATACAACGCTCAGTCTAGGCCTGCGCTGGCTCGACAGCCTCTATTTAATGATCCTGTGGACCATTATTTATGCGGCGGCTATCCGTGGACTAAGCGTTGCCGCACGGCGTTTAGCCTATCGACGTGCTTTGGCTCGCCGTCAGCAAAATACCGCACGTGAAGGCGCGGAGGGTTCAGAGCCGGTGGAAGAGCCGCCACTGGCGATTGATCAGATTAATAGCCAATCATTGCGCTTGACGACAATGGTGCTATTCCTCATCTTTGGCTGTGTTTTGTATTGGATTTGGTCCGATTTGGTTACGGTGATCTCCTACCTCGACAGCATCACTCTGTGGCATTACAGCAGCGGTTCAGGTGCAAATCAGACCTTACAGGCCGTGACGTTAGGCAGCGTGCTCTTTGCTTTGGTATCGGTGGTTATTGCCTATATCTTAACGCGCAACTTACCCGGTCTTCTCGAAGTGCTGGTGCTCTCGCGTATCCAAATGCGCCAAGGCTCTTCCTATGCCATCACCACGGTTCTGACCTATCTGATCATTGTGGTAGGGACGATAATCTTCTTCGGGTCGCTGGGGGTGTCATGGGACAAGCTACAGTTCCTTGCCGCAGGGTTATCGGTTGGTCTGGGCTTTGGTTTGCAGGAAATTTTCGGAAACTTTATCTCTGGCCTAATCATCCTCTTTGAACGCCCAATTCGCATTGGCGATACCATTACTATCGGGACGTTCTCAGGCACGGTAAGCCGAATTCGTATTCGCGCCACCACAATCATCGATTTTGACCGTAAAGAGGTGATTATCCCGAACAAGGCGTTTGTGACTGAACGGCTGATTAACTGGTCATTATCTGATACCACCACCCGCTTATTGATAAAAGTGGGCGTTGCCTATGGTTCCGATCTGGATAAAGTGAAGCATGTTCTCCTGCAAGCGGCCAAAGAAAACCCACGCGTAATGACCGATCCTGAACCGCAGGTGTTTTTCTTGGCGTTTGGGGCGAGCACATTAGATCATGAGCTGCGTTTATACGTCCGTGAACTTCGCGACCGCAGCTATACGGTTGACGAGTTGAATCGCCGAATCGATCAGCTGTGTCGTGAAAATGACATTAATATCGCGTTTAATCAGTTGGAAGTGTATCTGCATAATCAAGAAGGCAAAGAAGTTCAGGTAATTAAAAAAGATCTGGACGGCAAAGCCAACGATGAATCATTGGCATAATCACGTTGCTATTATGATTTGATTTCGGCTCTGCTGGTTTTAATGGAAGCTTACAGCGTTTGTCTAAGCATTGAATAGCACGCTTAATTAACGCTATAAGCTTCGATTGTTAACTGAGTGCGTAACTTGAGAACTATATTTAAGGATTAGGCCTTAGTGACAATATTGTTCTTTCCGTTATGCTTCGCGGTATATAAATAGTCGTCAGCGATTTTCAATATTTCCTCTGCGGTTTCACCCTGCCATTGAGTGAGTCCACCGCTGAAGGTGACATGCAATCCTGCCTCGTGCCATTGTTTCTTTTCAATGGCGATACGCCATTTATCGAGTAGATGTACCACGCTGCTGGTATCGCTATTCAAAATCAGCATCACTAATTCCTCACCGCCATAGCGGCACAGCAATCCTTGAGGCCCCACAATCTCTTGGCCTGTTTTACCGATATATTTTAAAACTTCATCGCCCACGGGATGACCAAAGCGATCGTTGATTTGTTTAAAGTTATCAATATCAACCATGGCCAAAAAGAAAGGAACTCTATTTTCAATCAGGCTCGGTAAGCGCTCATCAAAATAGCGGCGATTAAACAATCCTGTCAGGCTGTCCTCAATCGCGGCTTTATTTGCTTCAGCTCTGGCTCGGTGCTGCTTTTTAATTTCAGAATAGACGCTGGCAAGATCGGAGGTTTTTTCATCCATGCTGCCACTGCGTATTGTGGCTAGTAGCTCGCTTAGCATGCGTTGCAGACTCGTATTCCAAAGTACCGCCACGGTGATATAGAGCATCACAGTGACAATCGCCAAGATCAGCATGGGTTGCGTCGACTCAGCAATTAAAGCCTCAATCTTATTCTCTTCTACCGTAAGAATAAGGTGCCAATCTGGGTTGGTAAACGAGTGATAGTAAACATGAATGCCTGCTTTTTCGTCATAAAAATAGCCTTCAGCATCAGTCATTTGCTTCAACCATTCTGGATGAGCAATCTGCAAGGTAATCTCTTGCGGATTCGCGTGCATGACAATCTGCCCAGAATGATGGACTACGGCCAATTTTCCATTTAAGGGTAAGGCGATCTCTTTTAACGGCAGGCTCATTGCGGCCAGATCTAAATCCATCGATAACGCGCCATACCGAACACCCTGCTCGTCGTTCAGATTTTTCGAGATAGTCAAAACATTATGATGAGTAAACTCATCACTATAGGGCATCGAGAAACGCACCCAATTGTTCTTTAGGGTATCGCGTGGAAACCAAGGGCGCTCTTTAGGATCGTATGATGGAGATTCTATTTTAGGGATACTGTTAAACCCTGCACCCTCTACCCACACCAGGATATTGGTAAAATGGCGATTAGCATTAATGGCATAAGCAACAATTTTCTTTAGATTGCTCTCATCTGAATTAACGAACATCAGTGATTCGCTGGGTGATGCTTGGGTCGCAAGCGCAATAGCGCTATTTTTGATATCTTTTATTTGACGATCGACTGACTGCATAGCCGTATTGTGCGCAATGAAGGCTAATGTTTCATCGATATTATGATACGTCTCTTGCTTCACGTGCTGATAGAACCAAACATAAAGAACGATCAGTGGAAGTGCTAGCGTGAGAATCGCTAAGTGAACCTGCTTTTTAACTGACCATGGTTTTTGCAAAGTAGAAATCATAAATTAAGAGGCTTATGTTGCATTGAGTAACCAGAATAGCTCTCTGGAGGTAAGTCCTTTACCAAAATAAATAAAACACTTTTATAATAAAACTTTATAGGAGTAATGAATATATCAACATGAATAATAATATTTCATCGATCATAAAATGATCTTGAGGGAAATCAAGTTAACGTATCAAGGAAGCAAATATTCCTGCATTAATTAGGCCTATGGAATGACTTCTTCCCAGAAAATAAACGTGATTAGGAAGTTTCTTTTCCAAGGTAAAAAATTAAGGGTAATAAGATATTTCTCACTATGGTTAGCATGATAAATATAATATAACCAATAAGTGTTAATGGTATAAATAAATAGGATTTTTATAAAAACAAACCAAGAAATATATTAATTATAATAAGATAATTTAATTCGGATTATTCTACAATAAAAAAGGAGCCATTTGGCTCCTTACAATATGACTCGAGATGCTATACGTTGCTGAGTGGCGAAATTGTCTGCTGTTTTTTGAGCAAGAGTTTAGCTTTATAGTCGTTTTGGACGATTTCTAAGGCTGCTAACACGACTTCAGGACCAAGATCGTTGCTTTCCAGCAGATAGATCAAATCGACGGCAAGTTGCACTTCAGGTGCTGCTTTCTCGAGTGACATAACCTTTCCTTAGTTTTTCAATTTGCGATAGATGAACAGCAGCAGCATAGCACCCAAAATTGAAATGATCAGGCTCACGAAATTAAAACCAGTGACGCTTCCCATTCCAAAGAATGAGCTAATGTAGCCGCCGACTAATGCACCTGCGATACCCAAAATAACGGTCATAAAGAAACCGCCGCCATCTTTACCCGGCATGAACCATTTAGCCAAAATGCCGACAATAAGACCAAGAATGACCCAAGAAATAATGCCCATGATACGTCTCCCTTAAACAAACATTTAGCGTTAGCTCTGATGACATCGAATGCGATATCAGAGAAGAAAGCTTTGATAATTATAGATAGAAATAAGCCCTCACAATGAAGGCCACATCATTTTATTTGTTTGTAGGATGAATAGAACGACTTTCTGCATAAATGGCTTATTTTCAGAATTTTAGGAAAACCCGAGCTCCATTTGTTCTATTTGTTTTTCAATTTTTTCAGCGCTTGGCGACAGCGACTTAAACGTCCCTCTAAGGCCACGAGTTCTTGCTGAATCCCTTGTTGCTGCTGCAACGTTTGACACTGTCCAAGCTGGCTTTCACGTTCATAGAGCATGTCATTTAAGCGGCGCTCATAGCCCTGATTTTCTGCCAGTTTCTGTTGCATAATGGCAAGCGGTGAGCGCCGACTTTTAGCATCTTGGCGGCGTAACTGCTGTGTGGCGAGCTCCCGCTGCAGCGCTTCAATCTGGGCAACTAACCGCTCAGCTAAAAAATTGACCTGCTGTGGATGGTTACGCTTTACGGCATCCGTGAGTTTTGCAAAATTACCGCGCAGCTCATGTAAATAATCTTTCAGGCCTGTTTCGGCGCTGGCAAAAAGAGCACGGTCAAAGCGTGGCTGTCGGGTCGGTATATAACCGCTATTTTTCAGCGAGAGTTCCAGCTGGATGATGCGCTGTTCTAACACCTGTAGAAGCTGTTGGCTTGACATCAGAGATACCTTAGCGGTGATTATCGGGCTTAGAGAGGAGGGCGGGATGGTTATCACCCATGACTTTCGGTGCAATGCTCATGTAACATCAGATGGTAATGGAGTCGTGGGGAGTAGGGCAAGAGACATCATGCAACGCATATTACTCATTGTTTTGGGCTGGATCGCATTTGGTCTGGCTTGCCTAGGCGCCATTTTGCCTTTATTACCGACCACGCCGTTCCTGCTGGTGGCGGCTTGGTGTTTTTCCCGTTCGTCGCCGCGTTTTCACCATTGGTTATTGTATAACTCTTGGTTTGGCAGCTACTTACGTCACTGGCAAAAACATCGTGGTTTGCCATCAGGAGCTAAGCCAAAGGCCATTATTTTTATTATTCTGACCTTCGCGCTTTCGTTGTGGTTGGTGAACATGTGGTGGGTACGCATTTTGCTGCTGGTGATTTTGGCCTGCCTGCTATTCTTTATGTGGCGCCTGCCGGTAATTGATGCAGAGCAAGAAAAAACACCGTGAAATGAACTCTACAGTTGCATTTGTTCGCCAGTTTCAATAGATTTGAGCGTTTTCGTGCGCGGGTTACCTCCCTGTCCCTTTGCTCTATATACCGAACACCGCAGGTCTGAGACTACAGGCCACGTATCGGGGGAAGTTCAGGTGGCTTGCGTTAGCCCGGACCCGCTGTTTTATCAGGCAACAATTTTATGACCGCTACAGCACAACAAATCGAATTCCTTAGAGAAAGCATTAAGACTATCCCGGACTACCCAAAACCAGGGATTTTGTTCCGCGACGTCACCAGCATGCTGGAAGACCCAAAAGCCTATGCACTGAGCATCGAGCTGCTTGTTGAACGCTACCGTAACACCGGTGTAACCAAAGTCGTGGGCACCGAAGCCCGTGGTTTCCTGTTCGGAGCTCCTGTGGCGCTGGCGTTGGGCGTAGGCTTTGTTCCTGTGCGTAAGCCGGGCAAGCTGCCGCGTGCTACGTTAAGCGAAAGCTATGAACTGGAATACGGTACCGACACGCTGGAAATCCATCAGGATGCCATCCAGCCTGGCGATAACGTTTTGGTGATTGACGATCTGCTGGCAACCGGTGGCACCATCGAAGCCACGGTGAAACTGATCCGTCGTTTAGGCGGCGTGGTGACCGATGCAGCGTTTATCATTGATTTGCCAGAATTGGGCGGCGAAGCACGTCTGACTGCGCAAGGCATCAACTGCTATAGCCTCGTTGACTTTGCCGGTCATTAATTACCGGTGACAGGCTTCGACAATTGCTGAGATAAAGCCCCGTTAATACGGGGCTTTTGTATTTTTCAGACAGTGAGATAGACAGAACGCGTCAGGCTACAAAAACCTCTCGTTCACCGCGCCGAAAGTAATTAGGAATCAGCATAAAGCTGCTGTTACAATACAAAGATAGCTCGTCATAATGCGGCTGAGCGTAATCATAAGTTGAGATCTTTCTGTTTAACGCCATATATAACGAGTTCGTTGAACAGAATGAACCCCCGGTCGGTATATGATAACCCCGATCAGCATCGCGGTTTTTGCAGTCATACTGAAATTACCCCTTACAAATCAATGATGAGTATCAATGAGCTATCAGGTACTTGCCCGTAAGTGGCGTCCACAAACGTTTTCTGACGTCGTGGGTCAGGAACATGTTCTGACCGCGCTAGCAAACGGCCTTTCTTTAGGGCGTATTCATCACGCCTATCTGTTTTCCGGCACCCGCGGCGTGGGTAAAACCAGCATCGCGCGCCTATTGGCGAAAGGGCTTAACTGCGAAACCGGCATCACCTCAACGCCTTGCGGCGTGTGTGATAACTGCCGTGAGATCGAGCAGGGCCGTTTTGTCGATTTGCTGGAGATCGACGCCGCCTCGCGAACCAAGGTTGAAGATACCCGCGATCTGCTGGATAACGTTCAGTACGCGCCTGCGCGTGGCCGTTTTAAAGTCTATTTGATTGACGAAGTGCACATGCTTTCCCGCCACAGCTTTAATGCGCTGTTGAAAACGCTGGAAGAGCCGCCTCCGCATGTCAAATTCCTGCTGGCGACGACGGATCCTCAAAAACTACCGGTAACGATTTTGTCTCGCTGCCTACAGTTTCATCTCAAAGCCTTGGACGTTGAGCAGATCCGCACCCAGCTGGAAAAAATTTCCACCGCGGAAGGATTTACCGCCGAGCCGCGCGCGTTGCAGCTATTGGCGCGTGCCGCCGAAGGCAGTATGCGTGATGCGCTAAGCCTTACCGATCAGGCGATTGCGATGGGGCTGGGGCAAGTCACGGCAGAAACCGTTGGCCAAATGCTCGGCACCTTAGATGACGAGCAGCCACTTGCGATTATTGAAGCGCTGGTGGATGCCGATGGCGAAAAAGTCATGGCGCTGGTTGAGCAGGCGGCTTCACGCGGAGTGGATTGGGAAAACCTGCTGATTGAAACCCTGACTCTGCTGCACCGCATCGCGATGTTGCAACTGCTGCCGAATGCGTTAGATAGCCATTATATTTCCGTAGAGCAACGCCTGCGTGAATTGGCACGAACGCTGCCGCCGTCAGATTTACAGCTGTTCTATCAGGTGTTACTGACAGGCCGCAAAGAATTAACCTATGCGCCAGATCGTCGCATGGGCGTGGAAATGACGCTGCTGCGCGCGCTGGCGTTTCATCCCAAAGCTGTGATTGCTGAACCTGTTGCCGCACCGCAAACGGCGTTGCCAACTATGCCTGCGCAAGGCGGAGCTCATTCGGCGTCTGGCTACATGCCAGCACAAAATACGGCACCACAGCAGAATACCATGCCGCCAGCTGGGCAGTTTCAATCACAGAACGTGACTCCGGCACAACCTGCGGCAAAACCGACTGGGCTTTCGGATGCCACCGCCCAACTATTGCAGGCTCGAAGTCAGCTACGGCAGAAGGCGGGTGGGGGAACTGACCCAAAAAAGAATGAGCCGGCAGCGCCAGTAACCGCGCGGCCGGCAAGCTCAGCACTGGAGCGTTTGGCATCAGTGACGGAGCGCAGCCAGCAGCGTCAAGCTGCCGCGGCAGAAGCGAAACCGCCGAAGAAAGAAGCCTATCGCTGGAAAGCACAAACCAAGGCGGTAGAAGCCAAGCGCGAGGAAATTGCTACGCCGAAAGCGTTGCGCACCGCGCTAGAGTATGAAAAAACGCCTGAGCTGGCCGCTAAACTGGCTGAGGAGTCGTTGACCCGTGATGAATGGGCGGCCGAGCTAAATCAGCTACGCCTGCCAAAACTGGTTCAGCAGCTGGCGTTGAATGCGTTTCGTGAACCGGCAGAAGAGGGCAAAGTGCTTCTGCATTTACGTTCTTCGCAACGTCATTTAAACTCCGCTTCTGCGCAGCAGACTTTGTCTCAGGCGCTGAGTGAACATTATGGTCGCCCGGTTGAACTGACGATTATCGAAGACGATAACCCAGAACGACTCACGCCGCTGGAATGGCGGCAGGCGATTTACGAAGAAAAACTGGCGCAGGCTCGCCAGTCCATTGCTGCGGATAGCAACATCCAGACTTTGCGACGTTTCTTTGACGCCGAACTGGATGAAGAGAGCATCCGCCCTGTTTAACCGCTGTGTCAGCACGAGGCCGACACAGCCCCACGCAAAGAGAGAACACTATGTTTGGTAAAGGCGGATTGGGCAACCTGATGAAGCAAGCCCAGCAAATGCAAGACAAAATGGCGAAAGTGCAGGAAGAGATCGCTCAGCTGGAAGTGACCGGCGAATCTGGCGCGGGTCTGGTAAAAGTGACCATTAACGGTGCGCATAACTGTCGTCGTATCGAAATCGATCCAAGCCTGATGGAAGACGATAAAGAGATGCTGGAAGATCTGATCGCTGCGGCGTTCAACGATGCGGCGCGCCGTATTGAAGAAACTCAGAAAGAAAAAATGGCTTCAGTTTCCAGCGGTATGCAGTTGCCGCCGGGCTTCAAGATGCCATTCTGATGCAAACCAGCCCGCTTCTTGAATCATTAATGGAAGCACTGCGCTGCCTGCCGGGCGTTGGCCCGAAGTCGGCGCAGCGCATGGCATTCCACATGCTGCAGCGCGATCGCAGCGGTGGAATGCGTCTGGCGCAGGCGCTCACCCGAGCGATGTCGGAAATCGGCCATTGTGAAGACTGTCGTACATTTACCGAACAGGATGTATGTACGATTTGTTCTAACTCGCGTCGTAAAGAAAATGGACAAATCTGCGTGGTCGAAAGCCCAGCAGACATCCATGCGATAGAGCAAACCGGGCAATTCTCAGGTCGTTACTTTGTTCTGATGGGGCATTTGTCTCCGCTGGACGGCATCGGCCCACAGGATATCGGTTTAGATCGCTTGGAAGAGCGTTTGGGGCAGGAGTCACTCACCGAGGTGATTTTGGCCACTAACCCAACGGTTGAAGGCGAAGCCACCGCGAACTACATTGCTGAAATGTGCAATGCTCACGGCGTATTGGCTTCCCGCATTGCCCACGGTGTCCCCGTTGGCGGTGAGCTTGAGATGGTTGACGGCACCACGCTGTCACACTCTCTGGCCGGACGTAACCCCGTTCGTTTTTAACCTCTGCCTGACCGGCGTGTAATTTAGCCACTGATAAAGTGATCTAAGTTACACGCCGTATTTCTTTTTTCCTCGATTGTATTTTTTACCCTTGAAATTCAACATCCCATCCCCATTTTTTAACCACTCTACCCAAAATAGTTCAAGTTGTAGGAAGGCAGCAAGCTTATGAGTCCCTAGGCGCATAGATAACTATGTGACTTGGGCGAATAAACGCAGCTAACGCACATACAGCTTGAACAATGAAGGGAAAACATTTTGTCTGAGTGCTATCCATTGAGGTAAAAGCAAAATTATGAAAGGCCAAGAAACCCGTGGCTTCCAGTCAGAAGTCAAACAGCTTCTGCATTTGATGATCCACTCACTCTATTCAAACAAAGAAATTTTCCTGCGTGAGCTGATTTCCAACGCATCCGACGCGGCCGATAAACTGCGCTTCCGCGCGTTATCAAGCCCTGAGCTGTATGAAGGCGACGGTAATCTGCACGTTCGCATTTCAGCAGACAAAGAAAAGCGCACCCTGACTCTGAGCGATAACGGTATCGGGATGACTCGTGACGAAGTTATCGACAACTTGGGGACAATCGCTAAATCGGGCACTAAGGCATTCTTGGAGTCTATCGGTTCCGATCAAGCTAAAGACAGCCAGCTGATTGGTCAGTTTGGTGTTGGTTTCTATTCTGCTTTCATCGTGGCAGACAAAGTTACCGTTCGCACGCGTTCAGCCGGTGCTAACGCCGATCAAGCGGTATTCTGGGAGTCAGAAGGCGAGGGTGATTACACCATCGCTGATATCGAAAAAGTCGAGCGCGGTACTGAGATCACGCTGCATCTGCGCGAAGGCGAAGATGAGTTCCTGGATGATTGGCGTCTGCGCAATATCATCAGCAAATACTCTGACCATATCACACTGCCGGTTGAGATCCTGACTACTGAAGGTGAAGACGGCGAGCAGAAGTGGGAAAAAATCAACAAAGCGCAGGCTTTGTGGACGCGAACCAAGTCTGAAGTTACCGACGAAGAGTACAAAGAGTTCTACAAGCACATTGCCCATGACTTTACTGATCCGGTCACTTGGAGTCACAACCGCGTTGAAGGTAAGCAGGAATACACCAGCCTGCTGTACATCCCTGCGCAGGCACCGTGGGATCTGTTCAATCGCGACCATAAACACGGGCTGAAACTGTATGTGCAGCGCGTATTCATTATGGATGACGCTGAACAGTTCATGCCGAACTATCTGCGCTTTGTGCGTGGTCTGATAGATTCTAACGATCTGCCATTAAACGTTTCGCGTGAAATTCTGCAAGATAGCCGCGTGACGCAAAGCCTGCGTGCTGCGCTGACCAAACGTGTGTTGCAGATGCTGGATAAACTGGCCAAAGACGATGCTGAGAAATACCAGAAATTCTGGCAGCAGTTTGGTCTGGTGCTGAAAGAAGGTCCAGCCGAAGACGGTAGCAATGCTGAAGCCATTGCTAAGCTGCTGCGCTTTGCATCAACTCACAATGACAGCGCCGTGCAGAACGTCTCTCTGACCGACTACATCAGCCGCATGGTGGAAGGCCAAGAGAAGATTTACTACATCACGGCTGACAGCTATGCCGCAGCGAAGAGCAGCCCACATCTGGAGCTGCTGCGTAAGAAAGGCATCGAGGTCCTGCTGCTTTCCGATCGCATCGACGAATGGATGATGAGCTACCTGACCGAGTTCGATGGTAAGCCATTCCAATCCGTCAGCAAAAAAGATGAATCTCTGGATAAGCTGGCTGATGAAGAAACTAGCGAACAGAAAGAAGCTGAAAAGGCGCTGGAACCGTTCGTTGAGCGCGTGAAAACCCTGCTGGGCGATCGTGTGAAAGACGTGCGTCTGACGCATCGTTTGACCGAAACCCCTGCGGTAGTCACTACCGACGCGGATGAAATGACCACTCAGATGGCAAAACTGTTTGCCGCTGCGGGTCAGGATGCGCCTGAAATTAAATATATCTTTGAGCTGAATCCTGACCATGCGCTGGTGAAACGTGCCGCTGACGAGCAAGATGAAGCCCGCTTTGGTGAATGGATTGAGCTGCTGCTGGATCAGTCACTGTTGGCTGAACGCGGTAGCTTAGAAGATCCGAACCAGTTCATTAAACGTGTGAACGATTTACTGCTGGCTTAATCGTTGTTAATCAAGTCATAACTTATGCCGCCCCGCGAATACGGGGCGGCACTTTTTTATCCTGCCATTGCCGTTTTTCTCTTCTATTTCCCGCTATTTTTGCGCCTCGCATTGCATTTTTGAATATCCGCTTTGATAAAAACAAAACGCTGTTTTATAAAAACGGAGAGGTTGATCGGTAATCTCTTTATATTTTTGCCATTCACCGTCATCAGGTGGCAAAAGCACAAAGGTTTTCAGTCGGTCATAAACCTACTTTAGACCCATAGGAAGAGTGCCCTCCGCGATTTCGTGAGTGACAGAAATATCGATGGGGTGCTCAGATAAGACACTACGGGGAACGAAAGTGATGACGATGCCATTGCAAAAGACACGCAAAATAGGGCTGATGAATTATTTAGCCTACGGCTCCGGAGATTTTCTCGGTGCGGGCACCACGGCCCTGACGGCGGCCTGGCTCCTCTATTTTTACACCACGTTTTGTGGCCTAAGTCCAATTGAAGCCACGTTTATTTTTGCCATGGCGAGAGTACTTGATGCGGTAGTGAGTCCTTTAATGGGCTTTTTAACCGACAACTTTGGCTCAACGCGTTTGGGTAAGCGCTTTGGCCGCCGTAAGTTCTTTATTCTGCTCGGTATTCCATTAGTGTTCAGCTACAGCCTGATGTGGGTTGGCGAGATGCATTATTGGTACTACCTGCTGACCTACCTTTTCTTTGACGTTGTTTACTCGATGATTTTGGTGCCATACGAAACGCTGGTACCGGAAATGACCGATGACTTTAAACAGAAAACCAAATTTTCCGGCGCTCGAATTGCCTTGGCACAGCTCTCTGCCATATTGGCGGCGTTTCTACCGGGCATTCTGCTGGCTTATTTTGGCAAAGATAACGCCATCTCTTTTTTCTACGCCAGTTTAGTGTTCTCCGTTATCTGCGCGGGCGTGTTAACGCTGGTCTATTTCTATACCTGGGAACGACCACGCGAAGAGATGTCTGAAGCTCAACTCAGAGCCGAGCAAGAAAAGCAAAAACTCACCTTGCTACAAAGCCTGAAGCGTTTAAACGTGGAACTGACCTCAACGCTGCGTATTCGCATCTTCCGTCAGCATCTGGGGATGTACCTCGGTGGATATATCGCGCAGGACGTATTCAACGCGGTGTTCACCTACTACGTGGTGTTTGTGTTGATGCAAAGCGCTACCGTGGCGTCTAGTTTGATGGGAACCATGGCCATCATGCAGTTTATTGCGGTCATCGGCATGATCCCGCTGTGTATCCGTTTTGGCCCCGCACCTTCATATCGTTTGGTGGTGGTGCTGTTCGGTCTGAGCGCCTTGTCTTACGGCGTGCTGTATTACGCGGGCATGAATGACGCGATGTCGCTGTTGTTGCTGATTTCCGCGGTAGCAGGGTTGGGGCGCGGTGGTATCAACTATGTGCCGTGGAATACCTACACCTATATTGCTGACGTTGATGAAGTCATCACAGGGCAACGCCGTGAAGGTATTTTTGCCGGCATTATGACGCTCACCCGTAAAGCCTCTCAGGCCTGTGCGGTGATGTTAGTCGGGATTGTAATGCAGCTTTCCGGTTTTGTATCTGGTCAAGCACAGCAGGCTTCCGCAGTCAGCCATACCATTCTCATGATCCTCAGCGTAGGCACCGTTTGTGTACTGTGCGTCGGTTTTTATATCTCCTTACGTTTCAAACTCAACCTGCAAACGCACAGCGTGCTGCGCGAAGAAACCATCAAAATGCGCGAGGCAGGGCATATCGTGCCAGAGCAAATCACGCCAGAGGCGAAAGCGACCGTCGAACTGCTGGCAGGTATGCCATATGAATCGTTATGGGGTAACAACAATATTGGCTATCTCAACCGTGACAAACCTGCGCCTAAGGCGTTGCATATATTAAAAAATGCCTAATCCGCACGGCGCAGCGAAATGACACAGTGAAATGAATTTGAATTATTTTCTGAATTAATTAAGGGAGTTCCCATGCTCGTATATCCGGTAAAACATAGTCCATTACTGCGTCAGCCTGAGCGCTTTATCGCTCGCGATGAGCTTAAGGGATTAATCTGTAAGATGACTGACAATCTGATTAATATCAGCGACGAAACCGGAGAGTTCCTGCTGCGCTTGGATGATGGGAGAGTGATTGATA